>NZ_JACJSI010000441.1 GCF_014698065.1 Nostoc flagelliforme FACHB-838 | reverse complement strand
TACCTATTTTCTCATGAATATTTCATGCTTTGCTTCCAATACACCAGCTTTTATTACAAATACAAGGCATTCGGAATCAGATTCAAATAATACTTATGTACTAGTAATTGGCGATCGCATTGTGCCAGTTGCGTAAGTCCTGATTAAAAAAGCGTCAATATCCTTAATGGCAATGTTAATCTCCCTGATGAAAATCACATTTTCCTCACTACCACTGTTCTCGGAGTGAATAGCCCACACCCGTAACTTGCGGTCTTCGGCTGATTCGGGTGTATCATAAGCATCATCAATTGCTGAACCATCATTGAGCGCTCGTTCCAGCTTTTTGATAAACCGCTTGCTGTCGCTGACCATCATCAGTTTTTTACCAAGCATCAACTGAGCATGGAACTCGGCAACGATCGCGCTACTGTTTTTCCCCTCGTACCAATAAACCTGACGACCCCCAGAGCGATACTCATTTTTGATGATGTAGGGCACCAGCCGGTCGCATTCGCATAAAAAACTCAATGGTCAAGTCATCGAGGTGAGCATCTGCCAACACTACCAATTTGGCATTGTAAACCAGATACTCCAACACTTCCAGAATAGCCCCCCGGTGTTCTTTGCAGGTCTTTGATTTGAGCAAGTGAGCGAGATACTGGCAGGCTTCATCAATAAATAGAATGTCATAAGCCTGTAAATCATTCGCCATCTTATACAGCGAGTCTACAGTGATACTCAGTGCTTTGGCTTTAGCCCAGTCACCGCAAGAAATCGCAGAGTACATGGCAGTTTGCAAGCGATCGCTGAGATTCTTGAGCAAAGTAACCCGATGCCCGTTGTTCAAAAAGCTCAAGTCTGGGTTATCTCTTCTAATCATCGCTAAGATTTCAGTTTTGCCTGTCCCCATGTCAGAAGCCAAACCCACTAACCCAGATTGAGGCAGAGAGCGGATGACTGTGGAGAGATAGCGAGTATTCACGACAATATTAGGTTTGAATTTGTGAAGTCCCCTGACGCGATTCACGAAAAATCTTTGGTTTAACTCGCTGATTCTCAAGGCATCAGCAATCATTGTGCTAACTGCTTTATCAGCTTTTTTCCCCAGTGCCACAACCCAATCGTCAATTCCTTTTTCGGGCCCAGGCAAAACTGCTACTTCGCATTGACAGGCAAGTTGGAGAATTACTTGACAGGTGCGGCGAGTAGCAGCAAAAACCTGCTGTTTGGTTTTGGGTTTGGTTTCGTAGTCGAAGAGGATAACGAATTTACGACCCTTTTGCGCCATTGGGACTAAATCAGGGTGCAGGTATTCTAAATCTTCCTTGCCCACGCGACCGTTCCAGATTCCAGGAAGTGCGATGGCTACATATCCCAAAGTCAGAAGACAAGCAGCCTTCTTCTCGCCCTCCGTAAGGCATACTGGGATGGAGGGGTGTGCCATGACCCAAGTCCAAAAGCCCAGTGCTTCACCAACTTCTGTAACGGTGATTAGTTCTGGCATCGGTACGTCATACCGCAGGGCTATCAAGCGCCAAATGTGCAGAGGGACTCTTAGATACGTGACTCGGTTGGGAGTTTTGGGGGGTGACTCGTATTTGACAGGCTTTTGAGTTTGCTCTTGGGTTGTCTTGTCCCATTCGAGCCTTGGGTAATCAGGTTTCATGCGTCCCCAGTCCATCGGTAGCCAATTATTGAGCGGGTCGAGTCCACTAAGCCACCATGCACCCGACTCTACATGGGCATATCTTTTCAAGTAGCCATCGCGCAGTCGCCCATCGTTGCGTCTGGCAGTTTGGGGGAGAGCGTATAAAAGGTATTCGTATACTTCCGAACCACTTAAAGATCGGACATTTAGGGCAGTGAGTTTGGGGTCAACGGCGGAATTGACCACCCATTCATGCCAGTGGTTGGGAGTTAATTCACTGTTTGGATTCTGATGTGTATCAATTGTGTGGCTCAAATGAACAGCATCATTTTGGTTCGAGGAGTCACGTAAATTTAGATAATGCTTTGGTAATTCATAATGAGAATTAATGAAGTGATTTTTAGGTACAGTTTTGAAATCAGTTTGTTTTTTGAAAACTTCTTTTGAGGTTGGTTCAGAAGTATTGGGTATTTTAGGTAAGCCATAATTAGGATCTAATAACCGACGACGTTTTGCTTCTCCCATGATTTGACTCCTTTTTGAGGGAATAAGATAGTACAAACAAACTAAGAAGTTGTGATTGTAGATGACTTAGAAAAATCAATTGCACGAAAATTGATGCTGTCAGCCAGTGAATCTGATATAGAATCAGGGTTGACAGCTTCTTTGAAGTGCTGTTGTTTATCTGCTCAGATTGAAAAAATCAGAATTATCTGCTTTTGGCTGTATGTGGTCGAAATGTGAGATTAATACGTGTCCTAACCACTTTGTTGGTCTTGGGAACTTGGTGCAGATGTGTAGACTGACAACCTGGGTGCATTACAAGCAAGCTTCCGTGTTCCAGCCAGAAGTCTGTTGCTTTGCCATTTCTCGGTTTGATTTGGAATTTGCGACATGAACCTAAGCTGACTGATACGATTGCAGAGTTAGATCCCATTGATGGTTCGTTGTCAGCGTGTCAACCAATCGAATCCTGTCCACTGCGGTACTGATTTCCGATAACTATGCGGAACTTATAGCCAGTTAAGGCGGTGATCCTATCTCGTAACTTAGACAGAGCATCTGTCCAAGTCAGGGGTTTCAAAAACACGCTATTCGAGTAGAGGTAATCACATCCGGCATCACCGTAAATACATTCAAGGCGGGGAACGGGCATTGTTTTACCCGCGATCCTGATTTGATTTTGCTGCCACTCCAGTTTTAGGCAGTCTTGGTAAAGCGAGTTGGCTTGTTCAAGGCTTAAGAAATCGGGATAATAAGTGACTGGTAAAACTGGGGCTAATTCAGCAAATAAATTGAGTTGTTGCATGGTAGTTTTCTCAAATTTTGAAACTGCTGTTAGTTCTGTTCGGCTTTAAAAACCTCAACCAAAATACTTTCTGGATACAAACCGACTTTTCCAAAGCGTGGGTCATGAATGCGTTCTATTTCTATTCCAACATTCCGACACAAAGCACTGGCTTTCTTACCTTTAGCACCTGCTTCTTTTACAGATATTTCTAAACCTTGAAGATTAGCGAAACCAACAACACTATATTTGTGACCGCATGGGGTATTCACTCTGTCTTGCTCAACTTCAACGGCTTTTAGTCGGTGTTGAAGTTGTTGATTGAAATTTTGTTGAGCAAGAATAGCTTGCTCTAGTTCACGCTGACGGCAGTCTTGCTCAAAAAGTTGTTGGGCAATAGCAACTAGATTCTGTGCATTTTGAAGAATGATTTCTATTGGTGATTGTGGCTGTTGAACAGTTGGCGGTTTCACCCACCCTAAAACATCTTGAATCCATGCTCTAACGCCAATGGTATTAAATGCTTTGCAAACTAATCTGGCTTGTTTAGTACAGTATCGCCCTGCTTCGTGAGCGTAGTAGTCTAAGATAATAGCGATTGCAATATCGGGGATACCTTTGGTTTTCCATTCTCGGAGTTCCGCAGGGTGAAAACCATGCTCTGTAAGGATTGTAGCTAATCTTGAAAGCTTCAGTTCCGCACTGTCTAAGGAGTTACGAATTGCTTTTTCATCAACTCCAGCCAGTCTTGCTGCTGCCCGAACACTGGCCTTGCCCTGACCATTAGCGTCAACTTCAATCTCTTGTTTTATTTGTTCGATGATTTGTGCGACTTCAATTTGTGACATAAATTTAATTGGGTGATAATTTTCTGTTGTGTGATTAGAAAGAATTAAACATTTACGCGCACTAAACTTTTTTCACCAACCAGTGAGAAACGATTAGATATAGTCCGTGATTGAGTTAAGGTTGGCGATACCAATTCAACAACATAAAACCAAGAATTATTCACCAGCCCAATCCCCAAAATCAGCCGTTGTTTTGTTCCATTATCGTGAGAACAGAGCATCACTCTTTCGCCTAGAACAAAAGCAGGTTTTTGCACTTTGATAGCTTTTAACTCTCCAGTTGCGATGATTTGGTTTTGTGTAGCGTGAAGTATTTCATTACGGCAATCAATTGAATAAAGCCAAGTTTCAGGCTTCCATTGCATACCGCAGCAGTAACCAAATGTTCTCGTAGTTCTGAGGTATACTCTCTCCAGTAAATTCACCTCAACGGATGGAATTGTTTGACCCCAAGGTGGGGAGAGATACCAGCTAGTTTTCAGTGCGTTAATGTGGTCAATCATGCTTTTCTCCCCAATAAGTAATTAATGGCTTCGGAGTCAATAGAGGCAATACGCTTTTTTAAATGTTGTGGGGGATTTTCAAAAAAGCTTTTAAGATGCCATCTCCGAACTTGATAACGCTTGGAAGAACGGCGGCTAGTTTTCAGCCAACCACGGCGTACCCAACCAGAAACCGTAGTAGAATGCACACACAGAACACGGGCGATTTCAGCACTACTATAGTTATCGAGAAAGGGGCTTGTAGAATAACCTAAAGCCCAAAGTTTAGTAGCAATAGCAATTGGAGTGCGAAAATATCCATGTC
>NZ_JACJSI010000440.1 GCF_014698065.1 Nostoc flagelliforme FACHB-838 | reverse complement strand
TGATATCAGTCTTTTTAAGGGCCAACGCTTCTGATACGCGACAACCAGTAAACAGGCAGATGCCAAACAGAGCGCGATCGCGTGGGCTGAGAAATCCCTCGGTGAATAATCGCCTTAATTCCTCTTGGCTTAGTATTTTGCCTTGTCCGTTGCCGCTAACCTTCATATATTCTACTTTCTAGGGGATTACACGTTTCAATGAAAACGTGTAATTGATGACCCAAAGTATTGTAACTCCGTTAGCGACACGAAAGCTCACTCAAGACATCAATTCCAACTTATCAATCGCAATCGCTACAACCCCGATTCTGGCGTTGGCTGATAAAATTAGCTTATGTTTGCTAGGCTATTACCAAGTAGGGGTATGATCCGCACCAATAGGATATGCTCATCTTGCGGCTGTCTCAACTGTCTATACTCGCTTCTATACCAAGAGTTGATAAATCCTTGCAAGAGGTGAGTGATATCAACCTGTTAGTGGCGATCTGGTAGGGGGTTGCACAAGTAAGTGTCAATAAAAAACCCCTTAGATGACCGTCGGGGGCTTTTATGTAAGCTATCAGCCAAAAGAGAAAGTCAAACTCGGCGTGTAAACTTCATTTGGTAATCATCCCTGAGCTTTTTTAGAGGAAACTGGACAAACTTCGCCTCGCCTGTTGCTTCCCAGTTAAACATTTGTAGCAAATGAGAGGCGAACACTTTTGTAATTGCGATCGCCATCTGCGCTCCCAGGCAAGCATGGACACCGCCACCAAAGGGAATAAATTGATACATCTTGTCTTCGCTACGTGACGGCAGAAAACGCTCTGGTGCAAATACTTCTGGTTCGGGAAAGTACTCTGGTGTAATGTGTGCGATTCGTGGTTCTGCAATAATTACACAGCCTTTATTATAGAGTACGCCATCAAGTACCACAGACTTGGTGAGCAGACGACTGGCTGTAGAACTGGGTGGTAGAGTACGTAGTGTTTCCTTAATTGTTGCCTCTAAATATACCATTTGCTTTAACTGTTCGGGTGAGAACATAGTGACTTGACTGTTTCCACCTGTAAGAGTGGCTTGCTCAAGTCGCAGTCGTGAAATAACTTGCGGATGGCGGGCAATTTGGTACATGAGCGAAGATATCAGCCCGGATACCTCATAATCCGATGCCCATAATTGCAGTAGACACTGATTCTCTATTAACTGCTCACTAAATACTCCATCGGGATGTTCTTGTTGGCTGTCTAGCATCATTGAGAGGAAATCAGCCGTGGGCTTGATGACTTTACCCTCACCTCGCCGCCTTTGCACCACAGCACGCATAAATTCTAAGAGTTTGGTACGTGCCAGAAACCCACGCCCGTATTTTGTCAAGGGAGACTTCCATTGAGACAAACCATAAAAACCATGAAAGTATGTCTTGTACAAAGCTTTTAACTCGGCTTTGGACGTAATTGGTAGTCCCTTGAAAGTTTCAGGAGCAGAGTCATCTAAACTGATTCCCAACAGCACAGGGGTAAGTACATCAAAGCAAATCTTCTCCACCGCCGGGGATACGGCTATGGTACTGGGAGTAGTCCAGCTATTAATCCCACGCACAATCACGTCATTGATTAGCGGTGTATAGCCATCAAGTACACGGCCAGTCAGTCCGGGGGCGAGTGCATTTTTACGCTGACGATGCAAATCGGGTCTTTGAAACAGACTGTACTCACCGAACATATCCATTGTGGTTGCTGGCAGTGCAATCTCTGTATATTTCAAATCTCCATTAAATGCCATTTGAATAGCTTTAGCAGAGCCTACAAAGATGGTAGTGCGACCAAAGACTCCTGTGTTAAAAATAGGGCCATACTTTTGCAAATTTTGGCGACAGAATCGATCTGGATTCGCAATGTAGCTAAATGTGTCATACCACTTTGGCTTTCTTGGTGGAGTGGTAGTGCCAGTAGGTGGCGCTTGTCCATCCTCAATTACTTTTACTTCTTCAGCATTGGCAATGTTGTGCATAGCATCCTCGGTGGAATAAATTGAACTTTCCCTTCGATACCTCACGACTAATAGTGTTGGTATTGCTCCACACTTTCATCCCCAGTAATTGTAGCGGTTGATATGGCTCAAGCACTGCATAAGCGACTATGAGACAATCAAGTTATAGTCAATATAACCAAGCATCGCCCCTCTTTTTATCGCCTCATAACGGTTCTTGACGTGCCATTTACTGTACAAATCGCTGGCATAATGTTTGACTGTACTAACAGAGAGAAACATTTCTCTGGCAATCTGTTCAAAAACTAAACCCTGAGCCAGTAATCGCAGAACTTGTATTTGCCGCTCGGTGGGAGAGTCAAGCAAGTTTTTGTCAAGCATTCTAGGGTCAATATATCTGTTTTGATAAAGGCTTTCTAACAGTTTTTTAGCCAGCTTCGGGTCAAGTAGACATTCATTAAAGTAAGCTCTCTTGATGGCTAGTTCAATCAATTCTATCTCAGCACTTTTGAGCATATAAGAATCAGCACCATGACGGAAAGCCGAGTTAATAAAGTCTTCATGAGTCTGATTAGTAAAAATCACCACTTTACTATTAGTTTTGCTTTTAATTGAACGAGTAAGTTCTAGACCACTCATATCGGGCAATAGTAAATCAACTAACACAACATCAGGATTGGTCTGTTCAATTAACTGAAACCCTAGCTTTCCAGAAGTGGCATCACCAGTTACTTCTATATCTGGGGATTGTGAAATAGCACCTTTGATGCCTAAGAGCGTGAATATTTCTGGTTCAACAATTACTATTCTCAGCATGATGTTGATAATCCTCTAATAATAAATGGCTGTTTATTCGGTTATTTCTTATTGGTGTCTAGCGGACACGTATTAGACACTTGGTGTCTGGGCGGTGTCTGGGGTAGTGTCTGCTGGTGTCTGCACAGGATAAGGGTTTTGAGCTTTGGTGTCTGTGGTGTCCGGTGTCCAGTGTCCGCGAAAAAAGGGCGTTTTTGGGGCGAGACACTAGACACCGATGGCAGTCAAATTTGATTAAGCTTGATAACACCCTCGCCTATCCAGTCCGCCAATCCTGCCCCCACAATTTCATACATCCAGCCCTTGATTTGCTCTACAGTGAATCTCTCACCGTTCACTTTAAAATTGCCCTTGAACTCTCTTACATCAGCTTCAATTCGTTCAGTTCTGGTGAGATATTCATATAGCTTTTGCGCCATTGGTGATAATTTATTCGGTTTATCTTGGGTGTCACCTGCTTTGTTACCAAGATTGAATTCCAGTTCATAAATCCGCTCTAAAGTGGCTTTATCGATGGTTGGCGGTTCATTAACTGTTCTAGATTCATCAAGCCGAAAATCAATTCGTTTGCGGTCAAGCTTAGGCAGTTCAATATCAATCCATTGACCATGCCCAGGTAATTTAATTGCTCCTTTACCACTAGCTTTAGCTTCTGTGGTGATTGGGTCAATAGTTGCGATTAGTTCTACTTCTAACAGTGCCGCATCTCGAAGTTTTGATAGTCCTTTGGCTTTGGCTAAAATCTCCATTGTGCGGTCGTGAGCTACGAACAAAGGAATCATTAATTGCTTGCGAGATTCAGTCATGGCACAGCGAAACCACTTGCCAACAAAATCCGGGTCGGGCTTCCATTTTTCATCCTCACAATCATCTGGCATTGGCTCAACAATGTTATCTGTCCATGTCGTAAATTCTTCACAGATAACTGATAGCATCTTGCCCGATGCTCTTAGGTTCTCCGTCCATTGCTCCTCCGTTAATCCACTCTTGCGGTAATCTTCATAGCGCTGGCGCATTTCATTCATGTACCATTGCATGAATTCGGCTATTTCTTTGTAGCCGGTAATCAGCCTTACGCCTTTCCACTCGACAATAGTGCCGTGAGGGTCAAGCGCTACGATGTTCCACCCAGCTTGTACTTTCTTCCAGATAATCTCTCTGGTAGTCCATGATTTACCTGCACCCATGCCACCAAATATCAGAGTGGGGTAGCCGATGGTGTTGTTGATCCAGCGATATTTGTCAGTGGGAGCGATCGCTCCTGGCTCAGATCCAGTAACCTTGTCGTTCGGGTCAATCGTCCCCTGTAAAGTCTGGCTACCTTGCAGATAGGGCGTTTTCATCTCACGAAGCTGCTTGATGTACTCCGCCTTCTGTTCTTCACTCATCCCCGCCGTTTGCGCTTCAAAGATTGCATCAGTTGCCTCCATTTGGGTAACTTCAATTTCCGTGTGGGCGTAAATCTCGGCTTTTTGGATATCCACAGTGCGATCGTTGGCGACTAGATCCAAGTCGGCTTGTAGTTGGACTTCTGCGATCGCAACATCTCGGTAGCTGTCCAACAACTCGGAACGTGCGGACATCTCAGCTTTTGCTGCATCCCGCTTTTGGGCGATGTCTTCAAATACGGCTTTCTGCTTCTCTTCCGATTGGCAGTGCCGCAGCATCCACCCAGCAAGAGCAAACCCCAGGAATCCCCCAAACCATTAAACTAAGCGAAACTCTCACGAGTCCCGCTCGTCTTCAGAACCGGACGTGAGACTTTCACCTCATCCGGCTCCTCAATGACTTGG
>NZ_JACJSI010000044.1 GCF_014698065.1 Nostoc flagelliforme FACHB-838 | reverse complement strand
GCAGTTGAACGCGAAGAATTTCGCGTTTTTTACCAACCGATTGTTTCGCTTACTACTGGCTTTATTTTAGGTTTTGAAGCACTATTGCGTTGGCAGCATCCAGAACGTGGTTTGCTGCCTCCAGCAAGTTTTATCCCCCTAGCAGAAGAAACTGGACTAATTGTCTCTATTGGCAACTGGGCGTTGCATGAGTGCTGTCGCCAGATGCAAGCTTGGCGGGTGAGCCAGGGTACCAACTTGCCCGAAAAAATTTATGTCAATCTCTCCCTTAAGCAATTTTCTCAGCCGGATTTGATTGAGCAGATTGAAAAAATTTTGCACTCTACTGGTCTTGCTCCCAAATGTCTCGTGCTAGAAATCACGGAAAACATAATTATGGAAAACGTTGATCAAACCAGTGCTAACCTCTTAAAACTCAAGCAGATGGGCATTGCATTATCAATTGATGATTTTGGGAGCGGCTACTCTTCATTAAGTCGTCTTTCTAGCTTTCCGATTGATATATTGAAAATTGATCGCTCTTTTATCACCTTGATGAACGCAAACAGCAGAAATTTAGAAGTTTGTGAAATCATCATTACATTGGCAAACAAACTTGGTATTTCGCCCAGTGTTGAAGGTGTGGAGACACAACAGCAACTAGCACTTTTGAGAAAGTTGAAGTGTGAATCTGCCCAAGGATATTTTTTCTCTGAACCATTGGATAGTTTAGCGGCGACAGCATTAATTGCCACCAATACTCAGTGGTAACTATTTTTTGAGCTTGATATCTTCCTAGAAGTTACTCAAACATTTGTCAGTGCTTCTAGTAGTTCGCTTTCGTGACGAAAGCGGGGTAAAGGGTAAAGGGTTTAAATCCCAAACCCAGTACCCTTTCCCCTTTCCCCAGTCCTCACAAGCGCATTTTTGGGTCGGCAGACTACTAGTTACGTGAGTTCGACGGTTGGAAAACGCCAAAAAGTTTGCTAGATATGAAACATGAGAAACTGAGCAGGTATTGCGATCGCTAAGATTGATTGAAAATGAGTAATGTAAGACCAATGGAAACCTGTGGCAGGGTATAAATGACGAGATTGGGTGTAAGGAGGGTAAGAGTATAGGGGTGTAAGCAATACGGTTCGGATAAGCATTTTTCACTTTCCTTGTGGTCTGGGGAATGGGTTTGCGGGAAAAGGGTAAAGGATGTATTCAAAACCAATACCTTTTCCCTTTCCCCTTTAACCAAACCGTATTGGCTACCATCGCATCATGCGACCGTTTTTCAGGATTTGTTTCTCAGACGCTTGCTCTGCTTTCGATTAATATTTTAATCATCAAGTGCAGAGCAGATGCGTTTGAGCTTTTCACCAGTCGGGCTTGGGGATAGCTACTTAGATGTAACGGCTAAACCAATGAATGTACCTTTAGGGACATCGGCGATTTCAGATGCAACGCCAGTAGATAAATCAATACTGTAAAGAACTGAACCAGACAGTGCATAGGCAGTATTTTTGCCTTGTGCATCTGTAAAGATATCAAAGCCACTATTCAAAAATCAAAATTTTCGCAAGAATGTGGCGATTGTTTGGGGGCGATTTATTGCTTAAGCTATTCAACATTGCTTGAGATTTAAATTATATAATCGTATGGCAATATCTTAATATCTGCATAAAAATCGCTATCGCTTACCAAAATGACTTGCATTGAGCAATTGAATGCGAGATGCTAAAAATAGCATTTCGCAAACCGTCGCACTTGGTAATGTCCGAGTGCTAATTCCGATTAAACAACCACAAAATTCTTCTCAGTTACTGACAATCCACCAGATAATTGTGCAAATTGTACCTGAGTAGACCCAGATCCACTTCCATCAAGGTCAAAGAACAATCCACCTGTAGCGCTGTTGTAGATAAACCGTTGATTGCTTGTAGTTGCAGATGCTCCGATGGTAAACTTATTTGCCTCGAGTGTACCAGATGATAATCCGCCACCAAAACCAGCGGACGATACCCGAATCAATTCATTAGTCGTGTTGAAGTCATCAATACTATCAACACCTTCGTTGAAATTATTGAAAGCAAAGGTGTCAGTACCAGCTTCTCCAATTAGGCTATCATTACCTTTGCCACCTGTGAGGATATCATTGCCTAAACCACCCTTGAGGGTATCATTTCCATTGCTCCCCACAATCAAGTCATCGTACTGTGTACCTGTGATATCTAATCGTTCGATATTCTTGTAACTGACTTGATACGTGCCCGCTGTAATTGAGCCAATGTTAGTAGTAGGATTGAATGTCGTTGTTATCCCTCCCGTAGCATTCCTGTAATCGGTAGACAACACATCGTTCCCCTTACCCCCATCTACCGTTTGAGTTACGAAATAAGAGGGAGCACTCTCTGGCAATGTGGTGCTCAGATAGAAGGAATCATTGCCATCGCCCCCAAAGAATAAGTTATTGCCTGTTACATACTCAGCACGCAAAGTATCATCACCAGTGCCACCATTGAGGGTGTTATTGCCTGAAGAAGGAATGGAAAATTCTCCATCACCCCCAGTTTTGTCCCCGAAGAAAACGCCAGATATGGTGAGAAAATCATTGCCATCGCCTCCAGAGAGTAGGTTATTGCCGGATGATTCCCCAGCATTTAAGGTATCGTTACCAGCACCACCGTTAAGGGTGTTATTGCCAAATGAGTTAAAATTAGGCTCCCCTTGAGAAGTAGTAATGCCAGATACGGTGAGAAAATCATTGCCATCGCCCCCAGAGAGTAAGTTATCGCCTGATGGAGACTGAGCATTTAAGGTATCATCACCAGTGCCACCGTTGAGGATGTTATTACCTGAAGAGGGGAAATACTTGTAAAACTGAGAAGAAATACCAGAGGTGAAGAGAAAATCATTACCATCACCCCCCAAGAGTAAGTTATCGCCAGATGTTGCTCCAGCATTTAAGGTATCGTCACCAGCACCACCGTTGAGGGTGTTATCCCCTGTTGAAAATTCAACCCTCAAAAAATCATTACCAGTACCACCAATGAGGGAGTCATTGCCCCCAACCAGGGATTCATTGCCTACACCACCAACGAGAGTATCATTCCCCGCGCCACCAACAAGGGAGTCATTGCCCGCACCACCTCTTAATAAGTCGTTCCCACTCAAGCCATCGATTTTGTCGTTCCCGCCTTGACCATTAACTACATCATTTGAGTCCTCTAACCCCGTAATGTTATTGTTAAGGTCATTAAGGAAAGTTACTATGTTCTTGATGCCCAAACTAGTATCAGTAGAGTTGGAATCGAGGACATTAAAGCTGTCGGTGATGCTATTTTGCCCGTCAAACAGGATATTACCAACAGCTGGTTTTGCTCCCGAAGCTTTCAGATTCTCCAAGTTTTCTAATTTGAAGTTTTGTAGAATGACTTTGGGACCGAAAAACCTCGTTTCATAAGCATCCCCTTCAAAGCTGATTTCTAGATTTTTGCCATTCTGGGTCAGCAGCAAATTCTGGGCAGTAAAGCCATCACCCTGGAATTGCAGGGTGTCTACTTCCGCAATAACTACTGCTGTCGGGTTTGTTCCTTTACCGACACCAGCGAAATCAGTGATAGTATCAGTGCCGCCATAGTAGCTGTAAACAAATTGATCCTTGCCACCACCACCAGTTAGAACGTCGTCGCCCTCGTTCCCTGTGATGTTATCGTTACCTGCAAGACCATTAATCGTGTCTGCTAACTCGCTGCCTATTAGCGTATCATTACCGTTGGTTCCAATGATATTTGCCATAACCTTTACCTAACTCAATCGATTTTGTTAATAGCTTCAGTTTTTACTTAGAGCTTGTCACGAAACAACCTTCCTTCTTTTTACTTAGAAATGTTTTCTCAGTAAGCTCTTTAGGTTGCAAATTGTAAAAGTTGTTTCTTGACAGGCTCTAAGCTAATCGGCTAGGCATAATATAAATGCAGAACCAAGGTTAAGCATGAATCAAGTTACTAGCTATTAATTAGGCTACTAGGTTTTCACCTGAAAACTCCGGTTTTTCGCAAGAACTTGAAAACTTTACAAAACTTTACTTTATAAAGTTCTTAAGCTATCGCTCACGCTACCCTTCCCACCGAATCAATTCCCCATCCACAACCGCAACCCCCCACTGCGGAAACTTCACCAGTAATTTCTTGATCAAAATCTGCAAAGCAGGGTCATCATTACAGCATTGCTGGAGGAAGTCAAAACCAGGATTTTCTCCAACCAGAGAAGCCATCTTCAGTTTCTCCATTCGCAATAGTCTAACTTTGGATCTAATGGTGATGCCTTCTCTACGAGACGCTCCGCGAACGGCGGTAAACAACGCCTCACTAGATTTTTGCACTTGGTAATTGACTACAGATAAATTCCACTGCTTCTCAAACTTGCTGATTGTTGCCCTCATGCTGGCGTAATACTTGCTGTCTAGCAAATATTGAATTACCCACAATGGGGGGCATTCTCCAAGGTTTGCTCTATCCAACCATTCAAATATCTCACTTTGACTTAATGACACGGGCGCGGCGGAACAAGCACCTTCATCACAGTCTTTCGGCTCAAAACCAGAGACTTGATTTTCTCTTGACAATAAAGCGGAATTACTTTGTTCTGCTTGCCTCCGTGTTTGATTAGCGATCGCTTCCTTGGAAGAAAATTCATTTTTAGCGACGGGCGCGGCGGGAGAAGTATCTTCATGATAATCTTCCGGCTCAACACCACAATTCTGGTTTTCAGCTAACAACGAAGCAGCATTACTTTGTGCAGCATCCACAAGCGCCAGCGATGTACAGTCCATTGCCGTAGGCAATTCTTCAAGTTCTGACGCGCTTTCGATATGTGAAGGCGACGCGCCCCCCAAGGGCGCATGAGCCGTTTCCTCAACACGCAGATTTTTAGTTGGCGCGTCAGAACCAACTACCATCCCAACAACCTTAGTTGGTTGTTGGTAGGTAGTTAACGGGTTGTTAAAAACGTTGTTAGGTTTTTGAAACCCGCAGCATACCTCACTTTTTTGACCATTCTTTTGGAATGATTCCAAATCAGGCTGGATTTGTTCCACTTTGGGGTGATTTTCATTCCGTCCGGGCAGGTTTACTTTATCCCCGGCGTGGACGGCTTTTTCGTCACAAGAATTGGTTTCCGCAGACGTGGACGATTCCCAGTAAAAGCGATTGTAATAACCATGAAGGTTACGGACACGGTAGCTAATCAACCCAGGTCTGCCGGAAGGCAAGCGACCAAATACTTCCTCAAACTGAAACAATCCTTGGGCAGTTAACGCTGCCCCTGCTTTTTGCAAAGATTTGTAGGTGAGGTTAGTATCGAGTTTATGGGCAGAACCACCAAACTGTTCAGCCGCCACGCTATCTAACCAAAGCTGCTGCACAGATGGAGGCTGCTGACGAACCCAGTTGATATCCTCAATCGATACTTTGCAATGTGGTCTAATCGATTTGTCTGCATCTGCTTGTTTGCGGTCATTACGCTGTTTGCTGCCACCATTGATTGCTTTTAACGCTGTAGTCATATTCCCCTCCTAAATTTGACCATGACAATGTGGGCGACATTGCACCCATGCCGCGTTTAAGTTTTTTAGCTATTCTCAAAGCGAGTTTTTATCTACTGGTTCTCGTCCTGCCAAAACCGCAATTCATCTCGGAAATAGCTATCAGCTTTTTTCGATTGCTCCTTCCAGCAATCCCAGGCAACCACCACTTCCTCGCCCAAATCTTGCACCACCTCGCCCCTCTCGACATACAAAGTACGGTATGGGTCAGCATGAGACACAATAGAACCAACGCCAATAGTGTCCGGTTGAGAGGATGCGTTTTGGAGAGCAGTAATTAGTTCTGTTTCTTGGATGGAAAGTTCAGCCCGGTAATCCAATTTAATTACCTCGTACTCTTGGGCAACATTCCAAAACTCTTGCCAAGTACACCCAGGCTTTGACAGTACCTGCCTAATATCACTAACCGCCTGGGGCAACATTTCTAATTGCTCGGCTCGATATGCGATCGCCTGTGGTGTTGGTTCACTTCCCAGAATTATTGCTGCGGCTTCGAGTGCTTGGGTGTTGTTCATGGCACTGGCGAGATTCTTCAATGCCATACCCATCAGTCGGAGACATTCTTGGGCATTCTCTTTTGGGGGTTCAACAGCTAGCGATCGCAAATCAATGGTTTTCTCTAAGGCTTGCTTCACTTGCTTGTTTAAAACTTTGGTCGCTTGCTGGGTCATGGTATTTCCCCACTGTTGCGAGGGACGTTGCTCTACAGCGTTTTCCAAATCCTGAATGCGCTGCTTAAGCTGTTGGTTTTCAATCTCCAACTGCCGTAGCGATTCCATTTCATCCAGCCGTTGCTGTAACTGGATATTCTGCTCCTTCTGCTGCTTGTACAGATTTTGCAAGGATTGGATTTGCTCACTTACTTGTTCTTCGGCTCTGGCGGTGGCTTCTGACTGTAGTCCAATTCTCAATTCCTGCTGTAAGCGCTCTAACTCCTGTTTATGGCGTTCTTCAATAGCAGCGATCGCTTCCGTATATTCTGCGGGGTAAGTGCGTTCTCTGGGGAATGGAACGCTAGCGGCATTTAAATCAGCATTGTTGACCAACATCCTTTCGCCATCAGCAAAGGTCACAATCTGCTGCCAATGATTCGGTGCATCTGCCTCAATCACTCCTGATTCACCATAATGAGGGTGTGACTGTTGTGAAACAGTGACAGAATTACACAATTGCGTTTTAGGGTTTTCGCTTTTTGTGGAGCGTTTAATTGTTGGTGCAACTTGCTGCACTGCTTTGGCGAAATCGGCGGCAGTGGGGAAGGGTTTTTCTTTAGCTGCGATCACAACAGCTTGCTCTAACTTGTCAGGAGTTTTGACCAACCGGAGTAAGGAGCGTGTCTGGGATGGTTTAGTAATCTTTTCCCTGAGTTCCTCTGGCAGGGTATCAACTACTTTCTTCGCAGACAGCAAATCTCTGACTCGGCGATATCCTCCGTGTTTGGTCAACTCGCTTTCGCAATAATCCTCAAAGCTAAGGTGTCCACCATCTTGGTAATAGCCTTTGTCTCGCATCAGCCGCAGTTCATCAGATGCTTGCCACTCAAATCTGTCGATGGCAGTGAAGGTTTCCTGAATGCTGGTGTTGACAACACTGTAATCGAGTGCTGTTGTCTGTTCTCTGTCTAGTGTCAGCATATTTCTTGCTCACTATGGTAAATGCTTGAAAGTTGGTGTGTTGCAGTTTAACCAAAGTGAACAGGGTAGCTGTAAGATGGATTTTTCCAAAAATGTGTCAGCATTATAGTTAGTTCACTTTGTGGTGAATGAATTGAACGGGCGATCGCATTGCTTTGGTCGGCGGCGATCGCTTTTACTAAGGAGCAGGGGTAATAATTACTCAGGTTGATCGTTTCCTGCTCTATTGTCGGACTGCCTCACAAGGTAATCCAACACTGGACTAATACGGTCAAGCGCAGCACTAATTGTTCGCTGAAAATTTTGTAGTCGAGTAACATCCGTTTTTAAGTTTCTCATTTCATTTTTTACCTAGCTTCTAGATATAGGTTCATTTTAGCCTATACAAGGGAAATCATTAAATCAATAGCTAGTATATAATTTTTATAGGCTAGTTGCTAGGCTAGCCTATAGTGATAAATCCTGCCTTTGTTTGGCAGGGGTCTCATTAACTGCAAAACCCCCGAAGCTATGTTTCAGGGGGTTTTTCTTCATCTTCAAATTCTAAAAACTGGCGAATCCGTTCGCGTGATAGCCTGAGTTGCTCCGAGGCGCTTCTCAGGCTGCTAATTCCCCCAGGATTTTCTCAGCACGTTCCTTAAACTCCTCAAGCTCTGCTACTTTCTTCTTGATGTTGTCAATTTCGTCGTCACTACTTGACGATATTCCTAAATAACCGTCGATGAACTCTAGTAGAAGTCTACTAGCAGAAGTCCCACTCGCTTTGGCCTTTTTTAAGAAAGCAATTTTCTTTTCTTCTGGGATGCGAAAGTTCATTTGGGTTTCCCCTTCCGCAAGATTTCTTGGCATAGTATGTCCTTTTCTGCTCAATCATAGCTTTTAGCCTATACCTAATTCTACTCGTCAGCCTAGTTATTGCCTATAAAATAGGACTTTTACCCGTTTTGCCTATACTTTAGCCTATATTAATGTTTGATAAAGGAAATCTTTTAGCCTATACTAAAGATAGCAAAACAAAAGACGACCGCTCTAGCCTGAGAAACTTACGCGATCGCCTTTTGTGAAAACCTAACCCCATGTAGAGGCAGGAGATCCTTATTATGACGCAATTCGTTTGCACACATCAAGCACCTTCAAGCTTTAAGCTTAATCAAATAACCACAGTTGCCAATGCTCCTTCCAAAGATGAACAAGCCCTAGCCCAAGCAGAACTATACAGCCACATCGAAACCCAAGCCGAAGTTGTAGCCCCAACCCAAGACCCCCTGACATCTCGTGACCGTCGCATCATTGGCGAGATTATCGAAGTCCAACCCGAATCAGTCCGTACCATCTGGATAGAAGGTGGAATCACAGTATGGGTGCAGTTTGTGGATGGCGGACGGCTACCCTTTGACCGCAACTGGTTCGCTACAAGAGTGGCAGAAGTTAAAGCGACTCTACCAGAAACACCACGGGAACGGAATCAGCGCTTGGAGTCCGAGTTAAAAGAAGCTTGCACTATTTTTGGTTTGTACCACGGTGAGATTGACTATCTAGTATTCAGTACGAAAGTCTATCACCAGGGCAAGTTCGTTGGGTTCGTTGGTTGGGATGAAGAGGGTTGGTACGCAAGACCCAGACAGTACGGACTCAATCGTGTGGCTCCGAGTGCTGAACAAGTGATTGCGTCGTTGGGAGTCAGGGCGACAGTAGTGGTTTAGTTGCTGAAAGTGAGAAAGGCGATCGCAGTCCAAGACAACTGCAATCGCCTGAAATATAAAAGTACAGATAGATAAATACAATCATGACACAAAGTGCAGCAAGTAACCTCACACTTTCAGAGCCGGGTTTAGATGACTGCCAACAGAAAATTCTGCTGCTTCCAACAGATCCCAATGCAGAGGTCATGGAAATCCCTGGATACAAACTCGTGTATGTCAATGGAGCTTGCCCCAGAAATTATCGTGTTTACAAAGCTGATTCAATGATTGGGGTGATATTTCAACACATCACCCACTGGTCTAACGGAGTGGATTCTCTTCGATATTCAGAGTCGGTTGATGCAGCAGTTGGGCTGGATAAATTTTTGAACGTGGCAAGGGTATCAAAAGCAACTACAGAGCAACCGCTCACAGAAGAAGAATTATTGAATAAAGAATTCGATTCACTCACGAGTGAGGATTGGGAGCGGTTGAGGAGGTACGTTCCACAAGCGAAAGATTTGGTTGCAGCGTAAGGAAACGGGTGGGCAGGAAGACCCACCTGTATGGCGAGGAGCCAAGCTAAATTTTATCAAAATAAAACAACGCGATGAAAGTGAATGTAGTAATCTCACCCATAGAAATCCTACAAGAATTTAACTCATGCTACGTAAAGATTCAGACAATTGCCCAAGATGAAAATTGGCTTTTGTTAATTGCTGATAAAAAGATTGACCCAGAAGCAGCAACTCATTTGGGCGATGTTCTGCACTACTTGAGTGAGGCAATGGGGTGCGTGGAAGAAATCGTTGAGGTCAAATTTAATCAGGAGGCAGAAGTATGAAACTCTATGCAACGAGTATTCCTCAATTTTTGCCAAGTTGGGCAACTGTTATATCAAATGAAGCAGGTTTGATTGAGGTGGAAATCAATGATGAAGACCCTGGCTTTCACTCAATCATAGAAGAATTATCTACTGAAATTGAACTAGGTCTTGTTGGTGTAAAAGCTAGTGATTTATGTCAAAGACTCAGCATTGAGATGGTTGATACTAACGAAGAAAATTGAAAACCAATATTTAGCAAATCCAACATCTTATGAAATTCACTACTGTCTCTGTTAGCTACTCTAAAAAATTCAATCTTGGCGACTACGAATCACTGGAAGTAGGCTGCTCTCTATGGGCGCAAATAGAGGATGGGGAAGACGCTGATGGAATAACACAATTTCTCTATCAACAAGCTAAAACTTCAGTAAAACTTGCTGCAATGCCTGTATTGAAAGCTTCAGAGTTTCAGATAAATAAAGCTAAATCTAGCAAAAAAGTGTCGAGCAATGTTAACGAAACTGATTGGTAAAAATTTGGAGCCGGACAATGCAAGAATTAATCAAAGCTCTAATTAAAGCAAAGGCAGAGTTTAATCCAATTCAAAAAGACCGCACTAATCCTCATTACAAACATAAATACGCAACACTAGATGCTGTATTAGATGCTGTCACTCCTGCATTGGGTAAACATGGATTAGTAATAATTCAAACTACTGAAATCTGTGAAGGTAAAACCGTACTACGGACTCATATTTTTCATGAATCTGGAGAGAGTATCACCAGTACCTATCCCTTACCTGAAATAAGTGATTCTCAGAAATTAGGTGCAGCTTTGACCTACGCGCGTCGTTATGCTGTCTGTGCAATTTTATCGGTAACAGCAGATGAAGATGATGATGCTGAAGGTGCAGCTACTCCTAAAAAGATTGAACAGGCGCAGAATAATATTAGACCCCGCAAAGACAATCAACATTCTTTAGTTCAGCCAACAAAACAAGCTGTAACTCCACCATCAATCAATCCAAAAGATTTGCGAGTCAAAGAAATTCGCACACTTTTAAATTATCCATTGGATTTAGTCAAAGAATGGCTGCATTCTCGAAATGTTACTAGTCCGAGTGAGCTTGACTCTACCAATATTGATGAATTAGTGAAGACTATGTGCTTGGCTTGGGCAGGTGATAAGTTTGTCCACCCGAATCATGCTGCTAACTCTTACACAAAGTACGTAGTTAATGCAGTAGCTGATGGCTCAGATGAAGCAGCAGCAATTCAAACATGGATCCAACAAGTACTTGAACAAAAAGTCACCGTAGCTCTTAAGTAAACATGACCTATATAACTAGTAGTCTGCCAACCCAAAAATGCTAAGTGAGGACTGGGGAAAGGGGAAAGGGGAAAGGTTAAGGGATTTAAACCCTTTCCCCCTTCCCCTTTACCCTTTACCCCGCCAAGTCACGAAAGCGAACTACTAGGTGTAGATGATAGCAGTAAACCCTGCATATCTCTTCCAATTACTCGCATACCGTGATGAATTTGTGTTCACTTGCAGTATGCGTGAATAGATTATTTGCTAGTGCCAAAAAAAAGTTATTGCTTGCCCTAAAAGACTGTATTTCTTCTATTCTCTCACCTCAGAATAAGCTAGAGAAGGTTTTGAACATGATACCAATAATTGACTCCACAAAAGCATCTCAAAGAGAATTAGAAGGATTAGACTTACAAACTTTTCGTCTCAAACATCCCAAAATGAGTTATGCAAAGATAGCTCATAGATTGGGGGTAGATATAAATACAGTCAAATCATGGGGGTGTGGACGACGAACACAAACTGAACGCACAAAAAGAGAACTAGCAAAACTGCATTTAGAGCTGATTTCGGGAACACATTCCCAGGATTCCCGACGTTCCCTAAAACCTAAAGTCTAGATAAAGCAAGGCTTTTAGCATTCCCAGACTGTTCCCAAAATATCCCTGTAGTTTTTCTAGTTCTAGGCTTGTTCCCAGGAGCGTTCCCAAATGTTCCTGGTTTTTTGAGCGATTTTATCTCTATACGATTAAATGCGATTAATTCGTTTTCACCAATTTTATAACTAGCATCCTATCAATACTTTTCGGATAAATCCAACAATCTCTCTTTTGGCCAAAGGTTAAAGGGGAAGTGGTAAAGGTAAATATGAAACCCTTCCCCTTTTCCCTTTCCCCAAAAACCCGAAAAGTATTGGCATCACTAGAAGAAGAAAGGGCTTTGTAAAGAATTGCTAAAAAGAGTGTACTATGTACACCACTTGAAAAAAACTGGTTTAAAAGTACACCATTTTAAGCTTGACTTTCTTCAAGCCAGATTTTATCGTAAATTTAAAGCGTTACTTAACAAATAACTAAGGTTTACAAAACTGAAGAATGACTAATGTAAGGGTTAACTATGAGTTGTGCTTGTGTTATGTAAAACGGTGAATGAAGCGCAGATTATAACGTTAGAGAATTCGTTACCATTTTTGGAGCAAAGATACGGGGTATCTCGCAATGCGATTTATGAGTGGCGGAAGTTCTTAGGGTACAGAACGGATGAAAGACACCAACATTACTACTCACCCCAAGAAATTCAAGAATTGGATTATTACTTCGCTGGATGCTATGTCCCTAAGCATGGGAAAGTGCATTGGGGGCTAAGGATGGGACGGACAAAGTATGGAGAATTGATTCTAGATGCAGGGTTAAGATTTCCCGATTTTCTCGAAATTAATTACCAAATTAGCTACGAACACTTTTTGGAATTGAGACAAAATAAATGGCGAAAAAAACTCTTCGGCAATTAGCAACACAATATGCAGTTGAACTCAAACAACTGATTGACTTTTTAGGTGCAAAGAACGGGAATGAACTCCTCGAAGAAAGCGACCCAAAACTCCAACAATTTTTTCAGCGTAATCACAATCCCGAAGCTGAGAAAATTGTTGGTAATCTGTACACAGAAGTAGGTGGTGAATATCGCCAACAGTTAACTAAAATTGCTGTAAATATGCGCGTGAAAGGAGGAAGATTCTTACGCGAAGAGTTGATGCGTTTAACAGCGATGCCGACTGCGATGGTGTTAGCTGAACAAGAGATAAAGGATACAGAGAAATTTGAGACGGGGCTGGATAGTATGTGGGATTTTAATGCCCCTTTCGAGGAACTGAGCGGTTATGTGCTACCGCAACAGAGAACAACAATGCTATTGACTGCAAACTCATCAGCGAGGCAGGAAGAGACTACTATCAAACAATCAACATCGCCGCCAGAGATACCGCTCTCAAATTTCTTACAGAACGAGACGCAGCAGTAGACACTGTAAAAAATGCGGCAAATTGGGGGATTACGCTCACAGGATTAGGGGCAGTTGGTGGAGCTATCACTGGAGCGTGGATAGCACAACCACCAACTGTTAATATCCCCAAGCCCCAAACCAGCCTTTTATCAATTGTGGGTTGGTGTGCAATGGGGGCAATATTAGGAGGATTTTTAGCTTGTTACTTCATCAATAAAAAAGTTAGGGAGGAGAAAAATGCACGCTTTTAATTTTTTGAGCAATGCTGTAGGCGGAGCTTTGATGAATGTAGGAGTTTCAGGAATAGTAGGTCAGGTGATGGGAGTTGGTGTAGCATTGGCTTTTCATCCAGCTTTAATCCTGTTGGGCGTAGTAGTGGGAGGGATGAGCATTGCCATGATCCGGGAAATTAACCAACAATACGAAGAACCACGGCATCTTTACTTGGTAGTGGATAATACTCGGAGGTTCTGATGCAGCCTACTCCTGCGATTAAACCTTCTTCTAGACGACCATCACCCGAAAAGTTAGAAGTCACATTAGTCACTAGTGTTTGTAGTTTGAGTGCCATGATGACGATTGCAGTTGCTGCAATGTTATTTGCAGCAGGGCAACAACCAAGCGAAGTACAGCCATCCACTAGTAGTTCGCCAAGTTCACTTGGCGGGGTAAAGGGTAAAGGGGAAGAGGGAAAGGTTTTAAATCCCTTACCCCTTACCCCTTCCCCTTTACCCAGCCCTCACCCAGCATTTTTGGGTTGGCAGACTACTAAGGTGTTTTACTGTACAGAGTCGAGGCAATACGGTTCGGATAAGCACTCTTGGCAATCAAGTGTGATCAGGGAAAAGGGTAAGGAGAAAAGGAGAAAGGTTTGAATTTTCCCTTTCCCTCTTAAGCGAACCATATTGGGAGTTGAGGTAAGTATGTCCTTGCACTTAAAATTCTTCTTAGCGATCGCCTGTTGCATCTAGAGTTGGTACACAGCCTGTCAGTTTTGAAAGTATTCGTAAATCCCGACGCTGGAGTGAATCAACACCAGGACGTAATCAACTCAGAGAAGCGCTACTGGAGTTGATCCGGTTTGAACTGGTTGAGGGGAATGAAGAAACAGGTTACTCAGTTTTAAATTAAACAGGATACACAATTATGCGTAAGTCCGTTACCAAGTTTGAGTACGCCTCAAATTGGTCAAGGATCTGCCGCCAGGTCTACAAGTTACAGCCGCGATGTAGCAACAATCCTCTGCATGGACGGGCGACGGTGGTACATCACTTGCATTATCGGCGCTCGCTATTGCGCCGTATCTTGGGAATCTGTCTGCTGCACTTCCCCAGTGCTTCTGTGTCTGGCTACGAAATTCCGGGCTGGGATTGCATTAATGTCTGCTATCGCTGTCACAATAATTACTACGGTAGAAGTATCGATCCCGCTTCAGTTCATCATTCTTCAGTTTGGGTGCAGTTAGGGGGACTGAAAAATCACCAAGTCTGGATTAAGGCTTGGGAATTACGGATTAAGTTTTGGCTGCTAACATTGATACCTTAGAAAGTCAGCGTTCTTAATAATGCATAAAACTCTAATATTGTCATCTCTGTACTGGGAGAAAATATGCCAAATTCAACAGGAGTTGTAACTAAATATGTAGAGACTTAAAGTTATATTTGCATAATACTCTCAAGGCAAAATATTGAATTAAAGTTTTTATGAGATTAATAAACTGCTAATGAATACTTGAATAGCTGTAAACTATTTTTCAAGTCATCAACTAACTTCTGCCAATTTTTGGCAAAGAGTTATTCAAGTATTTGAAATGTATGTTTGTTGGATTCTGCTGATAGATAATCACACATCTACTTAACTTACGTATTTACTTATGAAATACGATAGAATTGTCTTATCTGACAATGCGGAAGTTGACGGAAATAAGAAAATTGAACTAACTCGACAATTAGTAGGGCGGTTAGCTTTCAAATATCGCCAGCAAATCGTTGCTACTACTTGTACCCTTTTCACAATATTTCAATCATCATCTGCCAAAGCTCAATCAATATTTTCTGGCGCTCAAAGTGCGATGACATGTATTGTTACTAGCGCTTCTCAAGGTGGCGTTACCAATGCATTATTTCAGGCATTACCTTCTATATTGTTTACTTCTCTCACACTAGTAATTTTTGGTTATTTCATTTATACCGTTGTGCAATCAGTATCAGCTTACGGTAGAGGTGAAGAGGTGACACATGTTGTTCAACAACCATTATTTACCTTTGTGTTTGTAATCATTATTTTCGTGTTTCAATCTCTACTGTTTGGAGCCAATAATGCTGGCTGCACCCAATAGTCTCAATACAGTTTGGGTAAAGGGGAAAGGTTAAAGGGGAAAGGTTTTGAATATATGCTTTACCCTTTACCCCAAAACCAGTTAAGAGACCGCACTCAATTGTGAAGAGTGCTTATCCGAAACGTATTAATACACCCCTTTAGCCCTTACTCTTTAAATAGCTAAGGAAACTTGGCAGACAGACTACTAGTACTTATGTTTGATAAAAGCCTCTAATTAACACTATTTATGAAGAAGGGAAGGGGGAAAAGGTAAAAAGCTTTTTGGTATGGTGGGCGACCTAATTCATCCCTTTGCCCTTTACCCTTTCCTTTATCCCTGTGGTTTATCAGCAGGCTTTTATCACACAATATTTCTTTCTTCTGCAACTTTGTGAAATTCCCATAACATATATGGTGAAATCAGCCAAGCAAGAAATAAAACAGGTTAATCAATCACTGGGAGAGAGTCCAAGGTTTGGCCCTTTCTCAGGTACACAGTTTGCAGTAAGTGCCGCAGTATTTTGCGTTGTCTTTGGATTGTTGGGTTTAATTATTGGTGTAAATATCTTTTGGAGCATAGCTTTTGCTTGTTGGGCTAGTATTACCGTTGCTGTTCTCTCAGGAGAAAAACCCCATCTATTTTGGTCGAAAGTGTACCCCATTGTTCCGGCTTGGACACGAGGTTATGCTAAATATTCCTCGCCCCAAGCAAAAAAGAAGGTAGGAGCTAAAAAGGTTAAAGTCAGTCGTTCATCAAAGCCCAAAAAACTGAATCCTTTTGAAGATTGGCTGGATTTAACAACCCTAGTACGCTTAAAAAGAGATTCCTATATAGTGGGAGCTTATTTACTCAGTCGCAAGCTCCTTAGCGAGAACAATAATACTTTACAACTAGTTTTTGGCTATAGCTGTACAGGTATTCATCCCCTATTCAATTCATCAGAGCAATTAGAAGCGATCGCTCTTGCATTTGAGAATGGGTGCAAAGAGATTCCTCAAGGTGAGAAGTTTACTTTCCGTTGGAGTTCATTCTGTGACTACAGCGATAGTAAAGACTATTTAATGAGCCGCTTGCAGAATCCAGTCTCAAGAGAAAGTGAGTTTTTGGACTGGGGACAATTGGCACGTACTCAACAATTAACTCGTGAGCAGTCCCGAAAGAATATTTGTCTCAACATTTATACGACATTTACAATTTCGCCGCATGGAACAGAAGCATTAGACCATATAGACAAAGCCTTAGTCAAGTTGAGTAATTTCCTCCAAAAGCGGTTTACCAGTACCGGAGGTAGCGAACTTACTAAAAAACATCTCAGCCAAATTCTGAATAAAGCAATTGATGTATCAATTAGGCATCAGCAGATTCTATCAGAAATGGGATTTATGCCCCAACCGAAGACCGAACAACAGTTATGGCAGGAACTTTGTCAGAATGTGGGAGCAAAAGTTGTAAAAATCCCTCATACTCTAGTCTTTGATGAGCAGGGAATTAGGGAAGAGATTAATGAGAATGCCTTAATTGAAAAACCCTTACAAATAATTGATGAACCTCATCTCACGTCAGTTCTGCTAAATAATGGTGTCCCCTTTGCAGATCGGCGTTGGGTGTGTCTGCCTACTCAAAAGAACGGTAAAAAATATGTTGGGGTGATGGTTCTGTCCAGAAAGCCTGAAGTCTTTAGTTCTATCAAGGGGCAAGCCCGATTTTTGTGGGAAGTATTTTCACGCGATAGTATTTTTGATGTTGAGATCATCACCGAAATTAGTCCCGCAGACCGGGGGCTGACTCGCTCGGCTCAACAGATGATTACACGCCGGTCTAGGACACTAGATTTAAACGTTCAACAGCGCAAATCCATTGATGTATCTGCTCAGATTAATGTTGAACGCTCTGTAGATGCTCAACAAAAGCTTTACACGGGCGATGTCCCAGAAAATTTAAGTCTAGTGGTGTTGGTGTACAGAGACACACCTCTTCAAGTGGACGATGCTTGCAGATTGATATCTGGTTACATTAATCAACCGACTGAGTTAACTCGTGAAGCTGAATATGCTTGGTTGATTTGGTTGCAAACATTACTAGTACGGCAAGAACCAATACTGTTGCGTCCATACAATCGCCGGCTGACCTTTTTCGCCAGTGAAATTTTAGGTTTAACTAACGTTATCCAAACATCTGCTGCTGACGAACAAGGTTTTGAGCTAATAGCAGATGAGGGAGACTCGCCAGTAAAAATCGACCTATCGAAGACCAAGAATATTTTGGTAGTTGGGACAACTGGTTCAGGTAAATCAGTATTAGTTTCCTCCATCATTGCAGAGTGTCAAGCACAAGGAATGCACATCTTGATGATTGACCTCCCCAACGATGACGGTACAGGTACATTTGGAGACTATACGCCATACCACAATGGCTTTTATTTCGACATTGCCAAAGAATCTAACAATTTGGTGCAACCGCTGGATTTAACTAAGATTCCAGCAGAACAAAGGTCAGAGCGAACCAAAGCCCATAGAAACGATGTCAATTTAATAGTCCTTCAGTTGGTTTTAGGTTCACAATCATTTGATGGTTTCTTAGCCCAAACAATCGAATCTCTCATTCCATTAGGAACCAAGGCATTTTACGAAGACCCTCTAATTCAACAGCGATTTGAGTCGGCTAAAAGAGAAGGACTGGGGTCTGCGGCTTGGGCAAATACTCCAACTTTGGTTGATATGGAGGCTTTTTTCTCCAAAGAATATATTGATTTAGGTTACGAAGATGAAAATGTAGATAGGGCGTTAAACTATATCCGCTTGCGTCTTCAGTATTGGAAAGCTAGCTCCATTGGCGATGCAATCTGTAAACCATCAACTTTTGAAACCGATGCCAAATTAATTACCTTTGCTCTGACTAATTTGCAATCTGGTAAAGATGCAGAGGTGTTCGGGATGAGTGCATATATTGCCGCCTCCAGACAATCACTCTCTTCTCCTAATAGTGCCTTTTTCATGGATGAGTCCAGTGTGCTGCTGCGGTTTTCAGCCTTATCTCGGTTGGTGGGACGCAAATGTGCCACCGCTCGGAAATCCGGGTGTCGCGTTATACTTGCTGGTCAAGATGTTCTTTCCATTGCCAAGTCTGAAGCAGGAGAACAAATATTACAAAATATGCCTTGTCGAATGATTGGGCGCATAGTTCCAGGTGCGGCTGCGAGTGTTTCTGATATCCTTGGTATCCCTAGAGAAGTTATTGAGAAAAACGAATCATTCCGCCCGAATATCAAGCAACTGTATACGCTCTGGTTACTGGATTATAACAATAAATATATTCGGTGTCGTTACTATCCCTCCTATCCAATGTTGGCTTTGGTTGCCAATAGTAGGGAAGAACAAGCTGCCCGTGACCGATTTAAAGCAATGTATTCAGACAAGTTTGAATGGGTTTCTGAGTTTTCTAAATATTATGTAGAGTGCATTAAGCAAGGGAAAACATTATGAAAAATGTTTTTGTTGGTGTGGCTCATTACAAAATCCTTTTAGCAATTCTAGGTGTAGTGTCATCAATAGCTAGTTTTCAAGTCTGGAAATGGAACCAAGAACAGCATGAAAAATTTTTGGCTGAACAACAGAAAGCGTGCCAGCAAGATTTAGATATTGCTGAAGATTATGTAAATAATAGTAAAACTCTTTATTCGGTTTACAACGCTGATGTTTTGCATCAGGGCAAGTTTAATAAAGAGATAGAAAGACCTGGTAATAATTCTCCTTTTGAGCCAGGAGCAAGTTATATTCTGATTTACAATACTCCAGCAGCTTTGATTCCCAGCCATCCACGTTATGACGGAAAGTTTTTTGAAAGTCTTTCCAAAAAAACTTTGAAATATAGCCCTCAACCTCTAATGGTAGTAGCGAAGTCTTTCCAACCAAATCAAGCAACAGTTACTACTTCTTGTTCTCCAAAACCATTTACTGTATCTCTGGATAACTTGTATGAAATTTCTCAAAAAAGCGATTTTGATTTCACTCCCTCCTTTAGTATGTTTTAATCTGCTTCTACTAATCATGTCATCATCACCAGTTAAAGCAGATACACAAGACAGACATGAACAATCATTCCTCCAACAGTTTGAACAAGTATTCAATAGCCTGAAGACTTACATTAATCAGTACAGCAATGAATTTAGTCATCGATGGGGTGAACTCAACGGTGACTTGAAGAAAGCTATTGAATCCTCAATAGGTGATTTAGGTATCCCAGACCCATTAAAAGCAGGAGATAAAATCAGGGAAGTTATTGGCAAGCAGGAATCAGATTTAGTTACTACAGACCCAGAAATTCAAGGGCAAGATGCTCAACATGAATGGCATCAACAATATACGTTGGGTCAATCTCAATCAACTTTAGGAGTAGAAGGGCAGAAAGTGCAGGCACAAGAGGCAGAGATGACGAATAATGCTCTAGCTACATCTTCTGACTATGCCAATACTGCCCAATCTGACATTGTTACCCAAGACATTTTAAAAAAGATGGCTATTCAAAACTTACAAGGAGTAGTCATTACTAAGTCAATTCAGGGAGAAGCCCAAAAGCAAACTCGTGCTTTAGCAGCTGCAAATATTAACCTAGCCGATATGTCTGGGCGAATGACAGAGCAAGCACGTAAAGAAGAAGCTGAAAATAGAGGCGCTGCAAAACAAATAATAGAAGCTGCTGCTTTTAATGATGGCTTCTGGGAGAAGAAAAAATAACAATTTGAGGGGTTATATGCTTTTTAATTGGGGATTTTTTGTTCTTGCTCAGGCGAGTGGACAGCAGCCAGGACAGGATGTCGGAACTAGTGATGCTAGCCAAATTGTTGAAGGTGCGCTAAACGGTTCTAGAATGGTTGTTTCTACATTTAACCAAGACTGGCAAGATTTAGTTAATGGAAACAGTGAAATCTATAAAGCTGTTGTCGCAGTATCTCTACTAGTAGCTGTGATTTTAATTAGCTTTTGGTCAGTGGGTTGGTATTCAGAAATAGCTAATAATGGTTTTTCCACTGATATGATTAATGAAATTATTTATCCCTTGATTGTCGCTTTGATGTTAGGGATGAATAATGGTGCTTTACTTGCAGATACTTCTTTATTGTTTAGAAGTATATCCATCTCTTTGAATGACCGAGTATTAGATATTACGAGAAACGGTATAACTTTCCGAGAGGCTATTCGGAATACTAATATGGATCAGGCTTTCATTCTAGCCGCAAAAGCACAAATAGCAGAATGTCAAAAAAAGCCTGTTAAGGGTGTTGATGATCAGGGAAATGAAACTCAACCTCGTAAGGAATGTATTGATAAAAAGACCCAAGAAGCCAAACAAGCTGCCGACAAATACAGGAGAGACAATGGCTTACCTACTTCCCAAAATAGCTGGAATCCTTTAGATATAGCAGGAGAGACAATCAATTCAGTTGTACAGGGTCTTTCATATATAATTTTTAGTGGATTACAAGCAGCATTTCAATATGTAGTTCAAATATCATTCCTACTGAATGCCTACATTGCCCCCATATTTTTAGTATTGTCATTACTTCCTGTCGGTGCCAAACCAATTTATGCTTGGTTATCCGGTTGGCTAGCTTTAACATTAGTGTTGATATCTTATTCAATTATTGTGGGCATAGCTGCTAGTTCAATTGTGAACGCCCCTTCAACTAATCCTCTATTCCTGCAATTAGTACAGGCAATACTTTCACCCTTGCTAGCTGTTGCAATTGGAACAGGTGGAGGGATGGCTCTATTCTCCAGCTTTAGTAGTTCAGCAAAACTTATGTTCAGAAGGTAAAGATAAAGGGGAAAGGGTTAAAGGTATGGAAAAGAAAAGAATTGAAACTTTTGAGGATTTAAAAGTATGGCAAAAATGTATTGACTTGGTTAAAGTAATATACTTAATAACTAAAGAAGGAGAATTTAGTAGAGATTTTGGTTTGCGAGACCAATTAAGGCGTGCATCAGTATCAATTCCTACGAATATTGCAGAAGGATTTGAAAGATATTCTCGTAAAGAATATTTGAATTTTTTGAATATTGCTAAAGGTTCTGCTGGAGAAGTTCGCAGCCTTTTAAGAGTTGCATTAGAAGTAAGCTACCTAGAACAACAAACCTATGTTCAACTTTCTAGTCAAGCAATGGAGTTGAGTCGTATGCTGTCTAATCAAATTCAAGCTATAAATCAATCACCAAAATAATCAAACTTTTCCCCTTTTCCCTTTAACCTTTTCCCAAACTTGCTGCCATCACACTAATTAAATAGACGACAAGTTATTATGCAGCTACTTGATAAAAAAGAATTAAATTTCACTCCCATTTTAATAATTAGTAACACAGTTTTGTTAGCCCTTTTGTTGCTCATGGCAATGATAAATACAGGACAACTGGGTAAGCTGGCTAATTCTAAAACTCCGACCTTAGTTGAATTAAATGATGGGACTTCAGCAAGGGTAGCTCCGGCTGGTCATAATGAACGTAGCTTACAGACGATATCTGATTTTGTGGGTAGAGCAATGGTGAATTTAATGAGTTGGAATGCTCTACCAAAATCTGATGAACTAGATCCATTGAAAAAACCACAGCTAGATTCTGGTGTGCAGGTGGGAGATAAAAAAATTACTACCAAAGCCTGGGCTACTGGCTTTGCATTATCAGAAGACTTTAGAGCGCCATTCCTGAAAGAATTAGGTAATCTCACCCCGAACGATATTTTTAATGGGACTACTCAATCAGCTTTGATTGTGCGCTATCTCAGAGAGCCAGAAAAGTTGAATGAGGGGAAATGGCAGATAGATATGGTTGCTAATTTGGTCATTTTTCAAAATGGGGATCAGGTTGGTAAAGCAATCTCTTTTAATAAATCCATCTTTGTTAGAGCTATTGATACACCACCCCTGCCACCTAACGCCTCTGATTTACAGGTAGCCACATATCGCGCTCGTCAAGCGGGAATGGAGATTTATAAAATTCAAGATTTAGACCTTGGTAAATAATTATTGGGGAAAAGGGCAAAGGGAAGGGATAAATGAATGGAAAATAAAAGACTCGAAACAAAAATAATAAATTTAGATAGAAATTTATAGCCAATAAACGGAATTGATTTTGATGCTATTTCATCTTTCTTGAAGCCATAAATAATTATCAAACTAATCAAACTTTTACCCTTTCCCCGTTAACCTTTACCCAAATTTAGTACAATTTTATGTTAAATCCAACAAAAGATATTGAACCTAACAAATTTGCTGAAATGAATGGGGTGATACTTGATGATGATGCCTCGAAAACCCAGCAAGAAAAAGAAGCACAACAAGAAGCTGCTGAACCCGAACAAATAATAACTACTCGTCAAACATGGCAGCATCCTTCATTGAAGTTTATTGTTATTGGTAGCAGTATTCTTCTAGGTGTTATGTTCTTTGCTGGAATGATAAATTCTGGTATAAATGCAATTAATTCCCCTGTTGAAAATCAAGTTCAAACCGATTCAAAAACGTCTAAATCTGCTAAAAAAGTAGATGTAAGTCATACAGAGCAAGAAACTGGCAATATTAAAACAGCTATGGCTCTGACCACCCAAAAAGGGGAATTAAACGAATTTAATCAGTCTCAACCAAAATCTGAACAACCGCAGAAAGTAACACCCTCTCCAGTAACTACAACAGTTGTTACACAAGAGCGTAGATTGCCACCTCAACCGCTACCGCAACCTCGGACAATACCACAATCTCAACCAACAATAATTTATAGAAGCCAGCCTTCAATACCAGTTAGTAAAGCTACAAAAGTGGTATTGCCTCAAAGCCAACCTGCACCTCGCAAGGTAATAACACCTGTCACACCTGTCACACCGTCACCAAAGCAATCTTTAGACCCTATGCAGCAATGGATTGCGGTTGCGAATGTTGGTAATTATGGCAGTTCAGGTACAACAGATTCTATAGCTGAAGAATTACCGGACTCAGAAGGGATACAAGGTGGTTTAGGCGTAGTTAAAGTTCAAAAATCAAATAAACCTGTCTCTGATTCAGATATAGTTCCAAATCAAAATATTAATTACAATACCAAACGTGTTTTGATAGGCAGCCGTGCAGAGGGAAAATTAGAAACCCCAATTGCATGGGGTAGTCGTAGCGAAAGTCAAGTAAATCAAAATTACTTAATTCAGTTATCTAAACCATTAAAAGCCTTTGATGGAACTGAAGTATTGCCCACAGGTTCCTATATTGTGGCTAGACCTAATAATCTAAATGATTCGGGATTGATTCAAATGCAAGCTGTATCTGCCTTAATTAATGTCAATGGTAGTACGGAAGAAAAAAATATCCCAGAAAATTCCATTTTAATATTAGGTGAAAATGGCAAAATGCTGAAAGCTAAATCTACTAGAGGTAGCGATATCTCCGGGTCTTTTATGGCATCGGTACTATCTGGTGTAGCTAAAGCGGCTGAGATTCAAAATCGTCCTACTAGCCAATCTACTATTAACTCAATAGGAGTATCAACTGTTACTACTAGCAATGATGATAAAGATTTAGTAGCAGGTTTTGCAGAGGGTAGCTTAAATGAGATGGTGCGGAGGATGCAAGCATCAAATCAACAACGCATACAGCAAATACAATCTGAGCCAAAAGCCTTTGTTGTTGAGTCTGGAACTTCTGTTCAGATATTCGTAAATCAAACGGTTTCGTTATGAAAAGATTTACTCTTCTATTGATTAGTTTACTAATTTTTAGCCCGACTCAGGCGCTAGCTATTCCAGCTAGAGTGGTGTATTCACAGGATGCTCAAGGCATTAACTCATCTGGAATTGACTTAAAAGTTTGGAGTGGATACGGATTAACTATAAACTTTATTCCCACTGGTGAGATTATTAAGCAAGTTTGGATAGGAGATCCTTCTCGTATCTCTTTCACTTCTAATGGTGATTTATGCCAAAAGAATACTTCTAATCAAGATTGCACAAATGCCGGAGCAACAGTTTTATTTCTCCGCCACATTAAGCCTATTGATTTTCCTAATATAACCTCTAGTGGTGACGGGAGTACACAGATTACCATCCTAACTAGTGGTACTAATGGACAAAAGCAATACCAATTTAAATTAATTCCTTCTACAGGTAAGCCAACTTATACCAGCCTTGTTATTAAACCTGATTCATCAAGACCAAACCCTGTATTATTAGCCAGGGAGCGACTGCCAGTAACACCAATAAAAAAACCATCCCCTCCTCAACAAACAGTAACTCCTACTAATCATCAAAATGTTACTGCTGCTAGCGTTGTATCTTCTATCAGTACCCTACCTTTAAATAATTCTACTCAAAGAAGTGATGCTAATGCTATCGCTTACGGATTAACAATTGCTAATCGGAACGGGACAATCAAGCTAAATTCACCTACTTGGAAGAAAGCTCAAGATGCTATTCGCTTACTACGACGGGGCAAAAGTCGAGAAGAAGCAGCTTCTTTATCAGGGGTGACTCTATCAGTTTTTAATCAATTGCTCGATTGGGGACAAAATAGATGATTAACTTCAAAAATATATTATTGACAACCTCTACAACTATAATTTCCCTTCCTTTGCTGGTGTCGCCAAGAGCGATCGCAGATTCTCAAACGCCAACAATAACTTATTCATCTGGTAAATATCAGGTACAAGCTCCCGATTGGTCACGGATTACTTGGTCTAATCTGCCACCAGTTCAACAGCCAGGATATCTCAGTATTCCAAAAAGTCTAGTCCCCAAGTTTGGCTACGACCCTGGACGCTCATGGTCAGCGGGACAAAAAGTAGATTCTATCGTCATGCTGGGAGATGTAGAAGATGCTTTTCAAACTTCTTCCCTCAGCCTCAAAACCATATCTGCAATAGTACCACTTGACTCAAATTTGACATTGAAAGACTTGGGGCTGATGCAATGGCAAACCCCTAGTTCATTAGTCAAGGCCATTCCTGGATTAGGTAATCTCAATGTCAGCCAAGTCAAACCTATCAGAGACTTGTTTGCTAAAGAAGGTATTAGACTTCTTGCAGAAGTGGGGGAAAGGGGAAGGGGTAAAGGGGAAAGGAATGGAATTTCCCCTTACCCTTTAACCTTTGATCTTTCCCCGACATCTTGCAAAAGTAACTTTTGCAAGATGTCTATTGTCTATGGCGGTACTATTTCTCAGATTTTAGAATACAATCCACAAGCTGGAAAACTGCCACTGAGCCGTCTAAATCTGGGTCAGTATTCCCTTGATTCGATACCTGGGCTTACCCGTACTGAGATTAGTAAATTTCAGAGCTGGCAACAAAGTTTCATTAATCAGGTTCCAGGTTTAAACCAAGTTCCTTTCGATCAGATGCCACAACCGATTAATGCTGGTACTGGGGTAGTTGGTGTTGCATCGCTCGTACTGGGTAAAGCAGAACATGGAGACAACCGAGCGAATTCCAACTACTTCCTAACTGGAACCGTTGACCGTAGCAGCCAAACTGTTCCTGTAGCCTGTGAAGCTAGCAAAGAATGTGCCTACATGGAATTAGGCGATTTAGCAGGGCAGAGTGGCTCTCTCTACGGTAAGCGTTGGGCATCCGGTTCATCCCAACAGGTGAAAGGGGGCTTCGGCATCTTGGGCAGTGTCAACGGTGGTCAGGAACCTACAGGGAGACTTGTTTATGGTTCTGGTTTTAAGGTGGTGCTGACAGGGGTGAATGAATCAACTGGCACAGCAGACTTTGGCTTGTTTTTGAGGATTTGTGCGAATATTCCTTTCGTTGGTAAAACTTGTACCCCCTACTTTATCGGGCCAGTGCCGTGGATACCTGTTAGAGAAAATAACTTAGTAATCGTGGGCACTGGGCAATGACAGCGCAAACACCCTCTCAACAAGACATTGGAAATCAAATCATTCCGCCCGGACTGGAAACTGCCCTCTTTTCCCCTATGGGGCTAGCGCTGCTAGTATCTGTAAGCGCCCTAGCATTAGCTAAGTTTTTAGAGGGTAGAGGTGGAGGAGCTAAACTGGCACGAGCGCGATGGGCAGGAAGTAGAGAGAAAACAGCAGCTCGTAAACTCGCCTGCAAGCAAATTGAGGAACGCAAGCATAACCGAGTCGCCCTGTTCATAGGGACTCCCAAAAATGCTAAGGTCGAAATTCTCAACAGTAAAAAAATTACTTATCTGCCAGAGGATTCCTCTTCGTTATACCTGCCAGATGCCCAGCGTGGCATTTTGGTTTGTGGTGGGGCTGGGTCTGGGAAAACGTTTTCGATGATTAACCCTTTGGTACGCTCTGCCATCGACCAGGGTTTGCCAGTGATTTTATACGATTTCAAATACGCGCACCAGGAATCAGCTACAGAGGGAGCTAAGGGACAAACTCCCAAGCTGGCAGGTTATGCAGTTGAGCGAGGCTACAAGGTCACTGTACTGGCCCCCGGATTTAGAGAGTCAGCGATCGCAAATCCTATTGACTTTTTAAGCAGTGAAACTGATGCTGAGATGGCGCGACAGTTGGCTGTCACGTTAAATCGCAATTTTAAGCTGACCAGTGGCGAATCAGACAAAGGTTTCTTCTCCAATGCCGGGGATCAGCTGGCTCAAGCTATTTTCATGCTGGTACGAGGAACTTGCTTCCCCGACGTGATGATGTGTCAAGCCATTCTCAGCTTACCCAACTTGATTGAACGTTTGCAGCAAGCGAAATGTAACCCTTGGGTGAAAGCCAGCTTTGCCCAGTTCCTCTCAGTCGCCGGCAGTCCAGAAACCGCCGCTAGTATCGTCGGTAATGCCAGCGGATTGTTTACACGGTTCATGGTGCCTTCTGCTCTTGCTGCTTTCTGTGGTCAAACGAATATCCCTTTGGATTTGAAGGGACGGCAGATGGTGGTGTTTGGCATAGATAAAGAGAAGCGAGATGTTATCGCCCCTCTACTGGTTTCCATCTTGCATCTACTGGTTAGTCGGAATGTTGCAAAAAAACGTTCTGAGCCTCTGGTGTTAGCCCTTGATGAACTCCCTACTTTATATCTGCCAGCCCTGGTGGACTGGCTTAATCAAAACCGTGAGGATGGTTTGGTTTCAATTCTGGGATTACAGAACTTATCACTACTTGAACAAGCTTATGGAAAGGAGACAACTAATGCAATTTTTGGTGGGTGTGCAACAAAAGCTTTCTTTAATCCCCAAGATGATGTCGCGGCTGAGAGATTCAGCAAATTCCTGGGAGATGAACAAATTCTACATAAAGAGCGTTCCCGTAGTTCTGGAGGCAAGTCCGGGGCAAGTACTTCCATATCAGACCAAAACAGTACCCGTAATTTATTTGAGGTGAACCAATTCAATTCTCTGGCAGAGGGAAAGGCTGTAATTGTTAGTCCCGGATTTCGGTCTAGGAAGGATATTGGTTTACCTCTGCTTGAGCAAATTCGGATACCCAAGAATGATATCGATTCTGAGATTACAAGTATTAAAACCTGGTATGAAATTCAGCAGCAGTTTGTATCAAAATCTACTCTGAGGGAACCAGCGGGTGAAGAGTTAGAGAGACGTATGTTAGAAGCAGAGAAATTATTACCTCTGGTAGATAAAAAGTCAGAAATTCGTGACAAATTAAAAGGTGTTTAGGAGCTTTAATATGGAGAACATAAGCCAGTTTTCAGCTTATGAACTAGAACAGCTTGCAAAACTGCCCTCAGAAATAGCAGCACTAGCCAACAAATATCGAGTTGATATTGTTAATGCTGGTGAATTTTGGGATCAACCACCTTTCCCAGATAATTACATACCTGAATTAGTCGAAATTTATTATGGATATACTGATAGTCCTGATGTATTCATAAGGAATGGAGTTTTAGAAGATTATAGAGTACGTAATTTAGACGATAATACTCCATCAGTAGCAGTTCAAATTGACGATCAATGGGCTTACATTCAGATTGAAGGCAGAGAAATCCTTAATAGATTAGGTGGGGTAGTTTTACCTGATGTAATTGTCAAACCCTCTTTATTATTAAACTCAGTTTTCAAAGGGCAGAATCATGCTTGAAGAGTCCAGAAGCGAAGGTAAACAAGTTCAACAAGATTATCTCGATATTTTAGATGCGATTCTCAAGAAAATTCAAGAAAAAGGGCAGTTTCAGGGATTAGGGCAAAGCAAGGATGTAACGATTTTTGTAGGAAGAGAAGCTAAGTATAAAGGCACTATTGGACAAAAGCCATTTACCAATTCAATGACTCCAGAGTTAGTGGATACTTTAAACAAAGCTATCTCTGACCCGGAAAAGTTAAAAGGTTCTGTCAGAATCACAATTGGCAATGAAAAAGTTTTTCATGCCAAGGACGGTAAGGTAATTACAGATAAGCTAGGACTATCAATTACTCAATCTCAGACTCAGAATAATAAACTAATTCAGACTCAAGCTCAGACCAATAAAGCTGAAGTTCCTCAGCAATCTCCACTTCAGTCTATCACCATAGAGTCTCTACAAAAGCAAATTGATAGTCTACAAAAACAAGTTCAAGAACAACAGATACTAATCGATAGCTTAAAAGTTCAGAAGCAATCGAGTGAAATTACTCAAAAGTTATCTACTGAAATTGAAAGTTTTAAGAAAGCAGTTGAGCGGCAACAGAAGACGATTGAGCAGCTTCAGAAGGGATTGGAAAGTATCCTGAATCGCAGTACTCCCACAATCAAAAACTCAGCTTTGCAAAACTGGGTAGGTTCAGTTGAAAGTAAGGTAAAACAAACAGCCAAAAATTTAGTTGACCAAGCGAAAACTGCTCTGACTCCCAAGGTTGACAAATTAAAATCTCAAATTGAAAACCAGATTGAGGAGCTTAAGACCCAGGTAAGTCAACAAATTACTAGTTTGAAAGCTGAGGTGCAATCACAAATCAATGACCTCAAAAACCAAGTAAAAACAGATTTCCAGAATGCGATTAATAATGTAAATAGTATCAAAGAAACTACTCACACTGCTGCCCAAGAATTTCAGAATAAAGTGGTGGGACAGGTTCAAAGTATCCATAAGGAAGTTACCAAGATGGCTCAGGATACACAGTCTTTAGCTGTTAATACTGTTAAGGAAGGTATTCAAGCTGTCAATACCAGTATTAGGGAAACCAAAGGTAAAGCTATAGAAGCTAGTGTAGGAGCGATGCTGCAACTTTTTGGAGACAGGCAAGCAGATGGTTCGATTAGCTTTGAAAGCCAAAACTTTCATTTCCACCAGCAGGGTAATGCTATTTCAATTCAGTCTAAAGATGGGCGAGATGTGATGAAAGATGGGGCATTAACATCTCTTGCTCTTGAGCAAGATGTAGAAGCGCTCGAAAAAGTTCGTCCGATGGTTGAGGAATATTTGGAGCATTCTGAATCTCAAACTCAATCATCGAAATTAAGACAATAAGTAAGTAGGTAGGCTCCAATACCCGACAAGTATTAGGGTCGGCTCTTGTTTTTTGTGCTAACGATTATAATCATATTAGGATGACATTGACATATAGATTGCCATGAAGATAAAAGCCATAATTCATTTGGCTGAAGAAGGAGGTTACTGGGCAGAAGTCCCCGCTTTACCTGGGTGTATTACTGAAGGTGACACAATGGAAGAAGTCATCAGCAACCTTAAAGACGCAATTGAAGGATGGCTAGAAGTGGCTAATAACAGCCAATCCTTTGAAAATACGGCTCAGATTGTGGAAATTGCTGTATGAAGTCGATTTCTGGTAAATAACTCTGTAAAATTGTCGAGAAAAAAGGTTGGATTTTAAAGAAAATTACAGGTAGTCATCATATTTATGAAAATTCTGAAATCAGCAAAATCTTATCCATTCCAGTTCATCGGAATCAAGATTTAAAAATCGGAACTTTAAAAGCCTTGATGAAAATTGCTGAGTTAACAGAATCAGATTTATAAAGTAGCATGGATGAACGCTAAATGTAATTCAGTTATTAAGTTTAAACCGCACTTTCTGTTGTTGTGATTCTTGTTTAGTGTTAGCCAATCGTTCTAGCATTTGAGGCGTTTTCAAAACTTCAAGAATCACCTGGAATTGAATAGTATCAGGGTGATTTAACCATTTTTGATGTGCCTCAGATTGCTTCTCCCAATCAGATAGTTGTTGCTCAAACTGCTCTTTTTGTTTGAGATTCTTCCTAATCATCTCCAAAGTATATTGTTGTTCTATGATTACCTGATGAATTTGTTTATTACCTCTCAAAACTGGTTTCTTATCGGCTGATTCAATCAGCTTCTTTTGTTCTTCATGCTTTATCCACAGGCTATCAATCTGCTGACAGCAGGTTTCAATCTCAGAGAGAATAGAATGTTTATCAGCTTGTGATGGAGGACGTGAAGCAGATGTACTGAAGTAATCCACTATAAACTCTGCTGCCAACAAGAAGTCTTTATCGCTAAATCGATTTAAATTTCGTGCAATTCGTTGTTTATCGTGACTGTTTTCATCTTCAACAGACTTAATTAATGACCTTTCTTGATGTAATTCTGGACTGAGTTTTTTAGGTGGCTCTGGCAAAGAAGACAACACAGGAACAGGAGGAGCAGGATTTTCCTGAACTGGGGTTGCACTTGCATGGAATTCTGACTCACATTTGACCCTGATTTCTTCTGACCCAGTTTTCGCCTCAATATTGACTATTTGTTGTTCATCTTGAGCGAACTTAGCTGATAACTGGAGTTTACGTTCATCTTTCCTCAGCTTTTTAAGTGGTTCTGGTGGTGAATGCCGCTGCCGTTGATTATCCTTGCGCCATTCTCTCAGCCTTAAAGCTTTACAGGTTAACTCATAATAGGCTAGCCCACCCTGAGCCACAATAAAATCATCAACGCCTTTTTCGGTTCCGGGCAGACTGACCACACTGACCTTAGCCCCAAGGCGCTCCAGCAAACCACCAGTGCGCGAGATAGCAATGTCGATATTCCGCTTGGTGTCAGGTCGCGTCTCGTAATCAAAGCAAAATGTCATCTCACGTTTTGGGGTAGCGAAAATGGCTAACTCTTCATGAAGTCTGGCTTTAATTTCATTCCCCAAAGCATCTTTACTGCGATACCCAGCGTAAATTCCTGGCAGTCCGATTGCTGCATAACCCTGGCTCAATAGGCTAGCTGCTTTCTTTGCACCCTCAGTAATGCTAACTGGTATATTGTGCTTCCAAACACAATACCAAAATCCCGATTGGCGATCGCTCTGGGTCGGTTGTACCCCAGCTTTGTCATAGATGCGCTCGGCAATATAATCAGGCACATCTATAAGAAAGATGCTGAGGTCGGTTTTTGGGGGATGCTCGTATTTGATGAATTTGCCTGGTTTGTCTGGGTTTTCTCTGGGTGCGTTGGGCTTGTAGCATCCCCAAATCTTCTCCTCTGGCTTCTGTCCCGACTGTAGGTTAAGGAAGGAGCGGGGATCAACGCCAGCATTGCACCACCAACCACCATTTTCCAGATGAGCGTACTTCCGCAGCATAAAAGCAGACAGCCTTCCAGTATTGGAGCGCTCTAGCTTATCGCTGTACATCAGGTATTCCCAAGCTTCATGCTCATGTTCTATTGGGTCATTTTGCAGGCTCTTGAAATTTCTAGTGACGATTTCCGGGTGAATGGCACTGCCCTTAACTAGTTCTTGCCAGTGTGACAGTTCAATATGGTTGGGGCTGCTACTGATATCGCTTGGAGTCCAGAAAGCCTCTGTTTGTATAGCCCTGGCGCTTGGCTGCTTAATGATTGGCGATTGAATCGATTGTAAAGTAGGCGTGGTCAAAACTTCGTTTCGGGTCAGGGGTAAATCAGGGGTAAAGGAGGAATCTGTTAACTCTTCTTCCCCTTGCCCCTTTCCCCTTAACCTTTCCCCAGTCCGCAGGAGTATGTTCTCTGGCTTAGACGTTACAATTGCATTGACAACCACCTTCTCTTTTTCTTTCGCCTGCTGGTACTGCCTTTGTTGTTCTTTCTGCCGTACCAGGGCGAGAGCATTTTCTTTGGCTCTAGAGGATTGCGCCAGGGAGAGCAGATTGCTTTTATCCTCGGTATAAAGTTTTAACTCATACCTAGCACGGCTGACAGCCACATAAAAGCTCTCCTGCCCAATGGTATTATCTGCGGCAATCAGCACTCGGTCAGCAGTCTTGCCCTGACTACTATATGTAGTGCTGACAATCGCATAGTCCAAGCATTGTGCCTGAGCTAAACTGATAGATTCAATTCGACCGTTGTCTAAATACTGGATTTGGGCGCTATACCCTTCAATGGCTTTAACTACAAACTCCTGACCATTGCGCCGCCCTAATTGTCGGTCGTTTTTTGTCCATCGCAAGCGATCGCCCACAGCAATTTCAATCCCTTGTCGCTGGTAAACGGCCTTATCAAATCCGATATTTACCTCAAGATGGCTGCCATCATCAGTAATGAGCGTCAATCTGTCAGTATCCTTGCCCACCACGGAATATAGTTTGCCCTTCTCTAACCCCCGGCGTTTGTAGTTGCGCGTAGGCATGACCACATCCCCCAGTTCAAAGTTATGGGTGTAGCGCATCTGTACCCTGGTCAAGTCTTTAGCTCGGAGTTGGGTGATGTTTGTAGCAGCCCCCAAACTCCCCTCAGCTTTCAATTGCTCCCTAATGGCTTGGGTGATTTGCAACCGTTCTCTATTTGTCCCAGCCAATACTAGGGTTCGCGCCCGTTGCTCTTTTGTCGCTGCCATGTAGTCACGGGCAATCGTATCAATTTTTAGTTCGGCTTCCATACTTTGAATGCAGCCGTTTTCATCCAGGCGTTCAAATCCCTCCTCAATCCTGCCTTCAGCAATCAGGTCTACTGCCAGTTTTAACTCTGGCGCACGTTGCCTTAAAGATTCGTTTAAGTGACTGGTCTTGATCCCCGCCTGTTGCAAAGATTTGAACGGGTTGCCTGCTTCTACAGCTGATAGCTGCCTTGTATCTCCCACGAGAATCACCCTGGCTTGCTCCTGAGTCGCTCTTTCTAACAAAGACATCGCGTATGCAGCACTAAGTAAACCTGCTTCATCCACAACCCAGATTTGATTAGGTTGAATCACAGGGGGCGGTTCAGAAACCAACAATCTAGCAACAGTTTCAGCCTGGATGTCCAGTTCCTCACCCAGAACTTTCGCGGCCATCGAACTGGGCGCAAAGCCTTTGATGGTGTACCCACTTTCGACAGCGATCGCTTTCAATTCCCGAAGGGCAAAAGTTTTACCAGCGCCAGCTACGCCCTGCCATGCAATGAATTGGTCTGTCGTAGTTGCAGCTTCCAGCACTGCCCGACGCTGACCAGAATTCAAAGCAGTTTTCTCTAAGTGACTGTCAACGAATTCTGGGTGAGCAAGGACGTTCACTTTACCTTGTCCCTGTTGCATCAAGCGAATCGTGGCGATTTCTCGCTGTACTGCTGCTAAAGTCGTGTAATCCCGATGCTGCTCAGACAAGCTGATTAAATCAGGATGGGACTTAATTAACGGTTCAATAGTTCTGACATCTGTGGCTAAACCCTGACTGAGGATGAACTTTTCCAAATCTGACTGAGTAAAAGCCACATTTCTCTCAGAACAATGAGCGATCGCATCTTCTAAACTTTCCTGGGTCACTGGTAAAGCTTGGAACTCTGGTTTTAACCCTGCTGGCTGCACAAAAGTAATACCCAGCGCTGCCGCTTCTTCTTTCCACTTCGCTTTCAAGTCTTCTGGGTCAATTTTCTCTTTGCGCTTGCGGGTGCTTGACCAGATTTTTTCCCGCTCTGCCCAATTAGAATTTTCACCAATCGCCCCTAATATTTGCTGCCTTCGCAATGAAAACTCTTTGAGGTCTTCTTCCTTAAACCCTTTAATCTCAAACTGCCCGTGTTTTTTGGCTTCAACTTCATACCCCAGCTTCTGCACTTCTACTGCTAGATAGCTTTGGTAAGCCATGCCCAAAAACTTTTTATTGGCGAAAATGTCATCGTTTAAGGTACTGTACCATTCCCCGTCCGATACCTCAGTCATATTCATCACCAAGGCGTGAGTATGTAGATGGGGGTCTAATTCTCTGCTTTCAATGTGGTCAAACTCGGCAACGACTAAGTTACCTGTGTTGACAATTTCCCGACCGCTATCAGTTGTAACCCTAGTACAGGCATAGCGTTCTTCTATCAGGGCTAATACTTGTTCTACTGCTGACTGATGGGCTTTAATTAACCCCTGATCTCCAGCAACTAAAGCCATTAGGCTCACACTCTTGGGGGCAGAGAATGTAAAATCGCTGGCGGCTCTACGTTGAGATGATGAGAGTGTCCTGGCGCTTAGTTGCCTACTGCCATCAGGCGATCGCCCATTGACAATGTTAGAGAAAGTCTCTTTGTTATTAACTGCACCTGATAATTTTAGTTTCTTGGCTCCTTTGCCATACCAACGTGATTCTCCTTCCTGGTAATAGCCTTCCAGGAAGTACTCTACTGCTCTCTGAGGTGATGCGTTCTTAGCTGTCAGCACGTCCACCCCCAGAGTAAAGCAGCAGAGGAGCAGAGAGGCATGGGGGCAGGGGAGCAGGGGAGCAGAGAGGCATGGGAGCAGGGGAGGAGATGGGAATTATCACAAACAGAACGTGACGAACGTCGAATTTGGTCAGTCAAGGAGTATTGTTCCTCTACAGGAAAACTTTTTGAAAGTTCAAAAAGTTTCATCGCTGCATCAAATGCCATTTGGCAGACTACTAGCTCTTTGTGACTTTTTATTAATTCTCTTGCCATCCCTTCTGCTCCCCTACTCCTCTGCACCCCTGCACCCCTGCACCTCTGCCTTTACGCCTCTTTCGTAAAATGTCAACCCTAAGAGTGCAAAGGCTTCAGGTACAACTAATCCCTTTCTATAAGGACTAATTACAAATTCAACTTCTATATCTGCATAGCTATAAAGTTTAGTTAATACATACTTAAAATGCTTACCGTCAACGCACCAAACTTTGAACTTTGTGTAACAGTTCGGGGTGATCTCGTAAAAGAATCTTTCAGATGGTGGCAGCCTTCTAAATATCTCCACAGCTGCTGCATGATATTTACAAAAGTTAAAACCCACCCAATTGATTGTTTTGAAATAAGCTACTCGAATCACCACCTGTGGAAAATCTCTTTTTCGGCGAGAGGGGTGGCTACTCCAGTGATGGCTATTCTTCCAGAAGCACATCGCCATCATCTGACGCACTTCTGTTTTCAAAACTGTGAGGCTAACTTCATGAATTGATTGCTCTTTCACTCAATACGTGCCAATCACAACTAAATCTAATTTTAGATCCCATTTGGTTTTTCTTACCAAACTTTTTGGCGTACTGTGCGCTCCTTTTTGGGATGAAAAGACGGGTTTACCCTTTGGGAGATTATGGAAAATATTGGGGTACTTTTGGGATTTGTTGGGAGATTATGGGAAATATTGGGAGTTTTTAGAAAATGTTAAGTTTAATGAGAATTGTGTCAATATTCTCTCGCTAAGATTTTAAAATTTGGGAAATATTGGGAACGGTTGGAATTTTTGGGATTTTATTGGGGGGATTTTGGGAACTGTTGGGAAATCTTGGGAGATTTTGGCAGACAAAGTTTTTCCACAAGTCTTTATTCACAGTTCAAATGTTTTTAACCAGAAAAAAGAGATGATTTCGCGCCGAAACTCTTGAAAACTCGTGGAGTGAGTTTCTCTTAGAACTCTTTCGCAATTATCAATCTCAAATCAATTGGTAACTGACAATGGATTTATTGCTCAGTCTTGATCCTGGTTCTTCCATGACCAAAATGGTTTACCGTATTCTGTCTTCTGTTCCTTACAAGCCAGAATTATTCTGTATGGAGCCGGAGCTAATCGGTATTACTAAAGAGTCAATAGACTTATACGAGTCAGGCAGGATTAATAGCCCTAGTCCAGAAAATGAGGCTATTGTGGAATTTGACTCGGAATATTATGCAGTAGGATTCCTGGCACAAAAGCATTTTGAGGCTCGTGTTAAATTATCTGAACTCAAGTATGAGAATGCTATCCCCAAAGTACTGGCAGCAGTGGGAGCGATCGCTACTAAAGAGGGGCTGGGAACCAGCTTTACTTTATCCTTGGCGCTGCTACTGCCCTATGGGGAGTGGGAAGATAGAGAGCGACTAGAACGCGGTTTGATTGCGGCATTGTCTAATTTTTCCTTTCGTGGTCAGCAATTCTCTGTCCATCTGGGATGCTTTGAGTGTATGCCTGAAGGTGGGGGGCTGGTGCTGACACGGAGTAAAAAACTGGGGGCTGATTTCAATCAGTTGAACATAGCGGTTTTAATGCTTGGCTTTCGGGATATTTCAGTTGTCTTGTTTGAGCGGGGGTTATCTTCTGGCAAGTCTGATAACCTGGGTTTGGCTTGGATGTTAGAAAAAATCAAAAGCCGAACTTCTGGGCAGAATCTACAAGATTTGCTGTTGGCGATCCATCAATCAGGAACTACGCTGAAGCCCAAATTCTTTAAATCTTTAGCTAGAAGCAAGAAGGCTGAGTTTCGAGCCGAGGAAGTCACACAAATTATTGAAGTAGCTGCAATGGCACGTAAGGAATACTGGAGTAAAGTATCTGACTGGCTCATCAGCAATATCCCGTCCAATATCCATCAGGTGATTATCGGCGGGGGGACATCTGACTATTTAAGTAATGAGTTGAAAAACTTATTTACTCATGCCAAAATTTCCTGGGCTGCGGAGTTAGAAGAGGATGTACGGCTAGCTTTCAATTTGCCTCCACAAAAGGACGCGCTGTGTCTACGTCTGACAGATGTTTACGGACTATTTCGGTATTTACAAAATCAGGTAGTTTACTCCCCTGCTCTAGTGGTCTGCCAACCCAAAAATACTGGGTAAGGGTTGGTGAAAGGGGAAAGGGGAAAGGGGAAAGGAAAAGGAATGATAATGGTCGCCCACCAAACATTCACAAGCTTTTTACTTTCCCAATAGACATCTTGCAAAAGTAACAAATGCCAAGATGTTGGGGAAAGGGTAAAGGGGTAAGGGGAAATTCCATCCCTTTCCCCCACAAATGCCAAGAATAATGATGCGGATTATTTCGCCCACATACTAAAAAGCTTTTTACCTTTCCCCATTGCCCTTTACCCTTTACCCTTTACCCCGCCAAGTTTTCTTGGCGGACTACTAGCCTCCACTAGCAATTCAAAGGATGCGACTGATGCTAGAAAATTTTGAATTCCGTCTGCGTACTAGAGTTCAACAAGAAAGTCCTGAAGCAATCCTACTAAGTTACTTGAACTCTAAAGACACTATTTATCCTCCCAAGGATATGGTGATGATTGCCTTGATGAGTTATTGGTTGCCGTTAGCCTATCAAGCTGCTGGGAAAGGAACTAAAGATAATTTAGATTACAACATTCGCTCTTGCATTTATCGCTTGAAGCTTCACCAGCAATATCTGCAAGAAATGTTAGGTGAGGAGCCAGCAGATTTAGAAGTGGGCTTAATTGAGTCTCAATCACCAACAAGCCCAGTCAATAAACCTTCAGAAATTCAACCACAACAACAAGCCCTCTTTATTCAGGCAGATGACAATCTTTTAGATGTGCCGTCCCCTGTAGAAAACGATTTATCTGTTAAGCAACAGCCAGAACCACAGGAATGGTTCAATCCTTTGAAACCTCGCTCTTAGTAACCATAACCATTTCACTTCAATTTGACGCTTTAGTACGAGGAACTATGTACCAACAACACGAACTTTCTACAACCCTATCTCCAGAAGAAGTTACACGGACTTTGCTCCTTGCTGCGATACCTGAAAAAGAAGAATATACTGAAGATGATGCTGACCGCTTCCGCAAATGTCGCCAGTTAATTGAAGAGGGTAAGACTGAGGAGGAAGTAGCAGAGTTGTTAGGGGAAAATGCTGTTTTACCTACGACTGATGCTGACTCCAGTAAAGGCTTAGGAATTAAGAAGCCAAAAAAACCTAAAAAGTCAGCTTCAGAGCCGAAAGACATTTCCGAATTATTGTCAATAGCTTGTGAGCAGGTTGGTGCTAAAATTTCACTTACGGAATCTTTGCGGATTTTGCAAGTTTGCGGACTAGCAGACCAAGAAGAATATAACCCAGCAGAGTGCGATCGCTTTATTTCAGCTTGCGATTTAATCAAGTCTCAGGGTCAAACCTTTGAACAGGTCGCTGAATATTTTGGTTTCGGATTACAGCCCCAATCAGATGAATTGAATGAATTAGATTCTTCAGAGATTGATTTGAACATTGAGGAAGCAGCGACACAACTCTTGGACAACGGGCAAGACCTTGTTAATCAGATGATGCGCCACAAGGCTAAGTCTGATGCTGCTGATGCACCTTCCTTATATATCAAGCATCTAGCTGCTGAATTCGGTTCCCCAGAGTTTCAACAAGCTTGGCACAAAATGGAAGATATGCTCAAGGCTAAGATTGCGGGAAAGTTTCAGAATCGACCCAGGAAGAAGATTCTTACTGGAGAAACCCCAACGCTACCCCCATCGCCTCAGCACTTGACCAGCTTGCCACCAACCTCAGAGAATGGCTCCAACTCCGACTAGAAGAAGAACGCCGTACTATTGAAATTCAGGCTCACAAGGCATCAGAAGTTAAGGCTAGTCAACTGGCTGACCAAAAACTGAAAAATTCTCAACAATGGTTACAGACTCAAGAGAAAGGGGTACAACTGAGCAAACAACGGACAGATCAGTTGAAATCAACTTTGCTGTGGTTTGGCAGATGGCTCAGTTCTGGCTTTTCTGGGGTGATGTTCTATTTGTTTTGTCTGGTGGTTTATCTGTCCATCGGTTTTATCTTCGGTGTTAACTTTCCATCTGTGATTGCCTGTCCTGATACCAAAAGTTTCTGCTATCAACTGCGCTGGAATAAATCACAGGTGTTCATCAAGAGCGATTACATCAATAAGTCACGAAAGACGGTAAACGGAATCCGGTAGTGGATGTCAATCTACTACTAATAGTACCTTCAAGGAAGTTCTGGTAGTAGTGAACTACCCCAACTTACCGAGTACGGTTGAAGTTGGGGCTTCTGTAATCATAGGGGAGTGCCTAAACTTAGACTTTCGCCCAAGAGTAGGACTTACCTCCCCTCCTACAGCAGAGACGGCTGAACCTTCCGCCTTTATCATTTTTAACTAATATCACGCCTGGGGTATATTTGACAACTCACCGCCGTAAAACGGCGGCGATTCTTCCTTCATCCAACATCGCCTCTAAAAGCAGAGCATGACAGGGGGAGGTTTTAAACCCAATTTTTTTGATAAAAAAATTCCCAGGCAATCAAACGGCTACTTGCAGGTCACTCGTACCCGTATTTGTTCTCGGTACAGCCCCTGGTTGTAATACCCAAGCGGCGATCGCTTGTAGTATCTCGGCTTTCTCTCTGGGTGTCGCAGATTCAATTAATTGAACAGGCGTTAGCTCAACTACTCCTATTCTCGCTAGTGCTGGAATTCTACAGCTTTCTGGCAGAGCATGAAGGATTTTGAAGTAATTACCAGCTTTTAGGTCACTTTTACCATCAAGAAATTTACTGATGGTGCTCTCATGAACACCAGCCCGAACAGAAATCTCTCTTGCTGTTAGGCCACTTTCATTAATTGCTGTAATTAATATTTCTTGATGCTTATCCATATTGCTGTTACTACTTGCTTTTTTTCAAGTTATTGAATATTATCCAATTTATCTCGGAAATACAATCTAGCAAAAATCACACTGGCTTAATGGTGCTGGGGTGACAGTTTTGTGAAATTTTAGCGATTTTTACAACAACAAACTAGCTCTACTTGCATAAGCAGGTAAGGGCAAAACTCGTTTATCCATATTATGACAGACACAAAGATTCAGGGGAAGTTCTATCCGCTCCAACATGAAGAATGGTTGAGAGCCTGCCGCGAACTAACGCCAGCACAGAGGGATGTACTCTACTACCTTCGCACTCTCGACCCATACAGCACCGGAATGGAAGTATCACCAGCACGGATTGCCAAAGATTTATCTACCGCAGAAAAGCCAGTTCACCGCAGCACTGTAGGACGCGCTCTCAAAGCCTTGGATGAAAAGGGGTTTGTCGATATGGAGCTTCTTAAGGTCAAGGTTCACGTTCTCACCAAGGGCTTGCATTGTTGCGATGAGGCAACAGGTTGCGATGAGACAACAAGTTGCGATGAAACAACAAGTTGCGATGAGACAACTTTGTTGCCTGACGGCAACTTAGGTGATCATGACGCAACTTGCGCGATCGCTACGCAACTTGCGCGATCGCCACGCAACTTGCGTCAGCCAAAACCATTGCCAGATAAAGATTCCAGCACCCCTAAGATTAATAAGACTTATTTAGACTTTTTAGACTCTCTCTCAGAAAAGGAGAGAGACGAATTTTTAAAATTTGGGGAGAAGAGAGCAGGAGAACTCAAAAACCCACCAGTGCAGTTGCCCCAAAAGTGGATAGAGAAAAACTGGGAGGAATTATCAGCCCAGTGGTACAAGTCCAAGGGGCAAAGTTCCCCAGCACAAACCACTAAATGGGAAAACGATCCTCGGCGTGCTGATTGGCTGGCCATCATTGAGGAAACAGCCAACCCCTTAGAATTCGCCACTGATAAAGAAAAACAGGATTTTATCAGATGGTGTAACGAAACTAAACAATTTAGCTGGCTCAGAGAGGGTGAATTATGACTGAACTACCCAAATTTGAGCGGTTACCAATCAACGATAAAACTGAGCGTGATGACAAAGAGATTTGGCAACCCAGGTGGCATTGCTTCTGTTGCCAGGACACGGGACAAATTCAAGCTCATCTAGTCAGGCTGATAATTTCCGACTACAACCCACACCGCGATCGCATCCCTGTTTGTCAGGGTTGTAACAAATTTGACAATTATCATTTAAAGGAGTACGGCGTATTAGATACCCGCTTTGACTTGTATCTGTGCAAGAAATTGGATGCGATTTCCCGCGCTGACTGGAAGCAGGTTACACAGAAGCAATTTGAAATGTTTAAGCAGCGTGTTAATCAAGCTTCTAGCGAGATTGCCCAATCTCGCAGTCTAAGCAGAAAAAACCGCACTTCTAATGATGAGCGTGAAGTGCAGCTACGCAAGGCTGAAGTAGAGGCCATCACCCCCGAACAGTGGAAAGCAATGAATAAAGCTTACTTAGTAGGAAGCAATAAAGATGAGTAAGTATTCTATAGGGGATTTTGAGGTAGGAGATCGCATTATTGCAAGCGGCAATCGCTTAGGTATGGTATCGAATATAACAAAAAAAATTACCATTACTTGGGAAAACGGGCTATCCGCCGAATATACCCCAAAGCAAATGCAGGCTTGGAACCCAACAAGCTGTAAGCTAACTAAAGATGGGTGTTGCTGGAGTGCGGGTGTAAGCATGGCTATAGAACGGGAATCAGTAAATTTTAAACTTCCCAAATCTTTAGTTGAAGCGCTCAGAGCGAAAGCAAAAGAACTCAACACCTCAGCAACAGAGTTGGTAGCCCAAGGTATACATCACGTCTTGGGACAGACAGAAGTTGCAGACAACAGTATAGAAGATGTTCTACATCACATCATCTCCCGACTCGAAACGCTCTCAACAAACCAGATAACCAATGCTTCAGGTATAGAAAGCAGTATAGAACATCGCCTACAGCAAATCGAAACCAGATTAGAGCAAATCGCTACTAGTATAGAACAGAGTATAGAATCGACATCACCTCCTCTTCAAGCACAAAAGCTGAATAATTTAGAAAAAAAGTTAGAAAATGTAGCCTCTCGCCTTGCCGAACTGAACAACGCACTTGGGCAGCTTCGGCAAAATGGAAACGGAGGCAGAAGACAATATTCATCTTCATTTAATCAGTTCCAAGCAAGACAAGTAGAACTTCTGTCCTGCACTGGGGAGAGTCTAGCGAGAAGATTGGGCGTTGATGAATTAAGCCTCTCCAAGGAGCGAGAAAATAAAACTCCATCTGAGTTTGAGTCGTGGAGCCGCCGGAGAGATCCCGGCTCCCGTGGCTGGCGTTTTGGCGACGATGGTCTATATTACCCCATTAAGTAACTCAAACCGGATTCCTATAGTTTATCTACACAATTGTGTAAGCATATAAAAAAGTTCAACAATTCTAGTCTCTCAAAGCATTGATTTAGAGTGGTTGGGTGCAAGCCCCGTAAAAATAAGTTGAACAATTTGGGGCTTTAAAGGCATCAATCTACCACTTTTTCAACACAGAGACACCAAACTCAAATAAAAAAGTTGAACAATTAGGAGAGTGATGTTAAGAGAATGTGGGCGCATCGGCTACGCCCCGCCTTAAGAGCGATGGCGTAACCGCCATGAGCCGGTGGCGATCGCTCTAGTAATAACGTAGCGTGGGCGCGATGTACAGGCTCTTTCGAGCGATTTATGGACGGATGCCTGGAGCGGGGTAAAGCACCTAACAGAAATTGTTGGACTTTATTATTTATTGTTGAACTTTTTTATTCCTCTACAAATTGCATATCGCCTGCAAGATTGTGCTACGTTAATTATCGAAAATAGTTCTTTTCGATAATTGTATGTCGCCGACTGACTCATCAGATTCACTCAATAAGGCTAATCCGTTCGCCATTGCCGCTGAACGTGACCTGTTGGCAGAGTTACTGGTGGGCAAGCGCAATAAAAGTACCCGTCACGAGTACGCTAAAGATTTAAAAAAATTTTTTCTCTCGGTTTGCGCTCAGGAACCAACACCCGCTTTGGTCATGCAGTTCCTGCAAATGGACAGGTACGCTGCTGTCACTCTGGTTTTGCGCTACAAGGCTTGTTTAGTTGACCAGGGGTTGAGGGAAGCAACTGTAAATCGCAGATTGGCGGCGATTAAGTCACTGGTTAACTACGCCTATAAGGTGGGCAAGTGTGACTGGACTTTAGCTGATATTAAAAGCGAGAAAATCAAACCTTATCGGGATACGACGGGAATCAGCCCAGAAGCATTTAAAAAAATGTTAGCAATGCCAGACAGGGAAACAATAAAAGGTAAACGCGATTATGCGTTGCTACGGCTGTTGTGGGCCAATGCCCTGCGCCGAGAGGAGATTTCTTACTGCAATATTGAGGATTTGGATTTAGAATCACGGACTTTGAGTATCCTGGGGAAAGGAAGGGGAACCCAAAAGGAAAACGTCGATTTACATCTCAAAACTTGCAAAGCACTCCAGGATTGGTTGTTAGCGCGTAAAGAGTTAGACATCAAACAGCCGCTATTTATTTCACTGCGACCTCGTTACGGGCATCGGCTGACAGGAGATGGAATTCGCAAGATTGTCGTCGCTATTGCTCGTATTGCTGGAATCTCCAAAACCGTCAGCCCCCACAAAATCAGACATTCTTCAGTTACTGCGGCCCTGGATGCCAGTAGTGGCGATGTGCGAAGCGTCCAAAAGTTGAGCCGCCACGCAAATCTGAATACTTTAATGATTTATGACGACAACCGAACTAAAGCGCAGGGGAGAATTACAGCCTTATTGGAGGATTTGGTTTGAAAGTATTAGGCATCCAGCTAGCCGACGACAGTATCTCTCGGAATCATTTATAAAAACTAGTAACCTGACGCAGCTCGAGGATAATTTGAACAGCACCAACCACAGCTATAAGCCCAATCAACTCCATAGCTGACAAACCCGCGCCAGCTACAGCGAGAATCAGAATAACAGCTGCTGCCACAAAGCGATACCCCGCCCGGACTTTGCAGCGTAGTCTGGTGTCAGTGCTCACACCAGTAAGATAGATGATTCCAAGGGTAAAGAAACATAGCCCCAAGCTAGCGCAAATAAGCCAGCGTTCAGCAGACGGCAGTACCATATCTGTATCACTTGTTAGGGCGTGCTCCACCCCAACTCCGGTAGCGGCAATACCAATCACCAAGGGTAAGTGCATATAGACCCAAGTTTGATAAGCTCTTATGTGGCGGCAGGCACGAGCAGCCTGGATTGCTGAACCACCAAGGTTGTCAAAATACAGCCACCACAAACTAAAAGCAATACTCAAGCCAAACACGGCAGTATATGCTAGTGAGAAATTCCACTGCTGCTGTGCGACACCATTAACTACCGCTAAGACTGTCTCGCCTAACACAATTAAGGTAAATAAGCCAAAACGCTCAGGCAAGTGTGAAGCGTGGGGAGCCAGTTCCATATGCACAGACTTTCCTGCTGTCAATACTATTCCAAATTCTACTGTCAGCGCCAAGATCCAAAACCCAAATCGCAGTGGCATCGGTACAAATGCCGACGCCAGCCAAACCAATGCCCCTAGTCCAGAACCGCTCGCGATTCGGGTCGTTAGTGGTCGTGCTGTAACTATGTGCTTTCCAGCACGTAAGAACTCGAGGACGAGCAATACCCGAACAACAGCGTAGGAAAGGGCGAAACCAACTGAACTTTTACCCAACCCGTCGTGTACGTTCACTGCTAGTGCCGCCACTGCAAGCATTTGTAAGGCGGTCAGGAGTCGGTGTCCCAAATCATCAGTATCAAATAGATTGGCATAGAACGTAGCGCCAATCCAAGACCACCAAATCGGCACAAAGAGTAGCAAAAAGCCAAGGAAGCCCGATAATGAGACATCCCGATTGAGATTGTGAGCAAGCTCCGAAATCACAACCACGAAAAATAGATCAAAAAAGAGTTCCAACCACGTCGCGTGCCGTTCTTCTTCCTTACCTTCACTAATACGTAATTCAGGAGATTTCAACCATTTATTCATACCACACACTCCAATACTGTTCGCTTCCGTAACTTGGCGGGGTAAAGGGGAAAGGGCAATGGGTAAAGGTGTTTTCAATGCTTTTCGGTTAAGGGGGAAAGGGGAAGGGGAAAAGGAGAAAGAAAAACCTTTAACCCAAACCCAGTAACCTTTTCCCAAAACCCAATTCCAAGTTAAAAATGCTTAACCGAACAGTATTGAAGGTGTTTTATCCTTTCCCCTTTAACCTTTACCCAATCCTCACAAGTGCATTTTTGGGTTGGCAGACTAGTAGTTCGCTTTCGTGACGAAAGCGGGGTAAAGGGGAAGGTGGGGCCCCCTCTGGGGATAAGGGGCGGGGGGAAAGGTTTAAATCCCTTACCCCTTACCCGAATAGCACGCTTGTTAAGCTGAAAGGTAAGCGGCGTAGGGATTGCAGAGGGGCAGGGGAGCAGGGGAGCAGAGGGGAATTTCTAAATATCTGAACGCAATGCCTAAAATTTCTTCTTTCTCCCCTGCTCCTTTGCTCAAGAGCACAAGAGCTGCCTCAACGATTTTCCCTTTTCAAGCGTGCCATTCCCCCTTACCCCTTCCCCTTTCCCCAGCCCTCACAAGTGCATTTTTGGGTTGGCAGACTAGTATTGCCACACACTCCTTAATCAACTGTGTATAAATTGCATCGTTGTATTATCAGATGGTATAAATTGGCATTGATGGCATTCAGATATTGTTTCGGACAAAGATATGGGCAGAATAACCTGAAAACGGGTGTTTCCTGGTTCGGAGAACAAGCGGATCTCGCCTTTATGCTTTTCAACAATTCGGTAACTAATGACTAGACCTAAACCTGTACCCTGGCCCACCCCCTTAGTGGTAAAGAACGGCTCGAATATCCGCTCTTGGATCTCTGGCGGAATGGCTGGACCGTTGTTGGCAATTTCTACTAGCACACACTTATTTTCTTGTGCTGTGCGAATCCTGATTTGTCCTCGTCCACTCATTGCATCAATCGCATTGTCAATCAGGTTCGTCCATACCTGGTTGAGTTCGCTACCATACACCGAGATTAGCGGTAAGCTTTGGTCATAATCGCGTGTTAAACTAATGCCGCCCTTGAGCTTATGACCGAGAATAGTCAGCGTACTTTCAACTCCCTGGTGTATATCCACCTCCTGCATCGGAGCCTGATCCATATAGGAGTACTCTTTAATAGCTTTGACCAGTTCGGAAATGCGCCCCGAACTTTGGTCAATTTCATCCAACAGCTCAATTCCTGTGAGTGTGGCGTCGAGCCAAGCTAGAACTTCAGTGAGTGATTCTGGGGATAAATGCTCCACAATGGTATCCAAGCATTGAGTATCCAGTCCTCCCCGGACTAAGGAAGAAACAATTTTCCAGCCATCAGGTACGTTGTGTAAATCCAGCCAGGCTGTCACCTCTTGCTCGTGATCGCTCTGCGCTAGTAAATCTTCTAAGTCACAGGGGGTTTCGGCACGTACAATTACTGAGTGCAGCAAGTTGTCAAGAAACAACAGTTGTTCTTTTGTCATTTGCTGGTGATTGAGTTTGAGTCCAAGGTATGGCAATTGTTGAAAGATTTTGTGCAAGTGCTTCCCACCTCGGACGACGGCTGTTGCTGGGTTGTTCAACTCGTGGGCTAGACCAGCTGCTAAAGTGCCGAGTGCAATTAGCTTTTGGTGGTGTTGTGACATAGATTCCAACATTTGCACCCGTTGCGCCGTGATGATTAAAAGGTCACGCGTAATCGACGGACAGGTTGTCAGCATTTCCCAGAAAGTATCTGTGTCCCATTTCAACATATAGCTCGGTTTCACGGCACGCACGTTGACGAGATGGTGAGGAGCATCTAATAGAATCAACTCATGACCTGTATATGTTCCAGCACCAAAACTCATTACGTGTTTTTCTGCATTGCCGACCTTCTTGGTAAACTCAATTTCGCCTTCTATCAGCACATAGAAATAGTCTAGTGGTTCTCCCTCAATGGCTATGTATTCTCCCGAAACCAGACATAGTTCGCAGCTGTGTTCAGATAACCATTGCAATTGCTCATTTGTCAATTGTGCAAAAAGTGACACTTGACGCAAAGCATCTAACATAATTACACCTTACTTAGATATTGATGGATGAACTGAATAGCGATCGCACCCTCTCCAACGCCAGAAGCAACTCGCTTCACAGAGCCGTTACGCACATCTCCAGCCACAAATATGCCTGGTACACTGGATTCAAGCAGGAAGGGTTGGCGATCCAGTTTCCATGCCTTTGAACATTGTTTATTGGCTATCAAGCTTGGTCCGGTTAAGATAAACCCTTGTTCGTCTCTCTCCACAATCCCAGCCAACCAATCAGTGTGTGGCTTTGCGCCAATTAAAATGAACAGCAGCTTTGTGGGAATGGTTTCCTGTTCGTGGGTTTTAGTGTTAGCGATCGTAATTGCTTCTAGGTTAGTCTGGCCATGAGCCTCGACGATGTGGGACTGAAACTGTACTGTGATATTGTCTGTTGCTAAGATTTGGTCTATCAAGTACTTTGACATACTTGTAGCCAGTGAGTTGCCGCGTACCAACATAGTCACATGGCGAGCATACTTAGAAATGTACACCGCAGCCTGCCCGGCTGAGTTAGCTCCGCCAACTACATAAACATCTTCATTTTGGCAGGAGAGTGCTTCCGTCATTGCCGCACCGTAGTATACACCGGCCCCAGTCACATTCTCAATGCCGGGCACATCAAGCTTGCGATATGAGACACCTGTGGCAATCAGCAATGCGTAACAGCTTAATTCTGTCCCGTCTTTCAGCTTGATGATGCGACAAGAATCTTGCAAGCGAATGTCAATTACCTCTTGAGGCGAGAGAATCTCTACCCCGAATCGTTTAGCTTGAGTAACGGCGCGGCGAGCTAATTCCGATCCAGCAATTCCTTGGGGAAAGCCTAAATAGTTCTCGATACGGGAACTCGTCCCTGCTTGCCCCCCTGGAGCCTCTTTTTCAATCAATACTGTGCGTAGGCCTTCAGACGCTCCATAGACTGCTGCTGCTAAACCAGATGGGCCAGCCCCCACGATCACCAAGTCGTAAAAGGGCATTTGGGCCTGCATCTTCAACCCGATTTTTTCAGCAATTTCGGCGTGCGTTGGCTGTATGAGATACGAACCGTCAGGGCATATTACTAGTGGCAAATGCGTGGTATTACATTGAGCATAACTAACCCACTGACGCGCTTCTTCCTCTGCCTCAATGTCCAACCACTGATAAGGCATATAGTTGCGGGACAAGAAGTCCTTAATGTGATGACTCTTGGGCGACCAACGGGAGCCAATAACGCGAATACCTTCAAAGGGTGGCCGGTATGACGAAACCCAATCGTCTAATAAATCGCTAAGAACTGGGTACAGAAGATCTTGTGGCGGCTCCCACGGTTTCATAAGATAGTAATCAATCTTTGCTGTATTTATCGCAGAGATAGCAGCATCGGTGTCCGCATAAGCTGTTAGCAAAACTCGTTTTGCAGACGGGAAAATTTCCATAGCCTGTTCAAGGAACTGCACGCCCGACATTTGTGGCATCCGCTGGTCTACCACACAGAGGGCAACTGTCTCGTTACGTAATTTTACCTGTTGCAATACTCTCAAAGCATTTGCACCTGAGTCGGCTCGTAGTACCCGAAAGCGATTGCCATACTCATGTCGGAGATCTCGCTCTATTACTCGTAGAACTCCGGGGTCATCGTCAACAGTAAGTAGTACAGGATTAACCAAAATTGCTCCTTTCTAGGAATGATGTTTGTAATTATTTAACTAGCCATAAAAACTGGTTTTTGGTATAATATATTACAAAAATTAGCCAAGTGAGGCTAAGTGTGCTGGGGAAGTTTTTCTTTCCCAGCACCCCCCGCTCTCCCTGCTCCCTTTACTCCTTTTAACAAATAACTTTCCTTAACCGAACTGTATTGAGCGTAGTCCTAATAGCTTTGGATAAACCGCCGTTTCCTTGTTGGAACTATGTATCTTTTATCTAATTAGGACTACTAAAATGTTTTTTAACGCAACTTACACACTTGCCAGCTGAACAGTTTCATACTCATCCAAAACGGTTACACTATCGCAAAATGCACTCATCATCAGGAATTGTTTCACGTTCTCCGGTGCGCCGACCATGTAGAGGTCAACATCAGAACCCAGTTTTTGTTTAGCGAAAATCAGAGACCGTAGACCAGCAGTAGTAATACATTCCAGGTCTTGTAGTAGTAAGACCAGACGAGTGATTGGCTGTGCTGTAGCTTTAGCGATCGCTTCCTGAAAATGTACCACACCATTAGCATCCAATAACCCAGTTAAGGAGATTTTGGCAATACCATTACTGACTTCTAACAGGGTTGCGTCGAAAGATACTTGAGTCGGAAGAAGTCTGACTCTAACTTTCAGATCGTCTTGAGTAACTGGCAGTTTGACTGTTAGGTTTGCAGCATCAAAATCGGCATATCTTTGCCCATTGATCCATACATCGCCAATCCGCACACTGCCTGGTGGTAAGATATCTGGTGCAACTCGCAGAATGTTGTCCTTAAAGCCACCTGGTTTTGGTTTAAAGTACAAATCCATTGGCTGTTTAGTAATCAGCAGATTCGTATAAACGCAAGCTAAGTAGGCCAATTCAAACGAGTGATAACCGCTCATTGAGTGGCTCCCCTTGCCTCGTTCCGTTCCTAGCAAGTAGGGAATCCCATTTGACAGAACATTAAAGTAGATACCCCCAGCCACGTAATCGAGGAACCAAGCATTATAGAAAGCTGCCGCTTCACGGGCTTGGCGTTGATACTCAGGTTTATCAAGTGAGCCATTCAAGATCAGGTAAGCTAAGATAGCTTGTTCTTGTTGCCACCAAGCTTTCCGGTTATGCCAGACAAAGCGGTGTACCTCTTGCCCTGGTTTTAAGGTGCGTTCGACTACATCGTACCACCCCCCACGCTGTTGGTCGCTACCGACTGCTGGCATGATTTCTGCAATCTTTTCTGCCAGAGTCACATAGTTTTCTTTTGGTTTCAGGTGGTTCATCCGCATTAAGTTCCAAGCAATTTTCAGGTTATGACCTACAACGGCTCGATTCTGCTGCCATCCCCAAGTTGTATCGTGAGTCCAGTCCTCATAAAAACGTTCTTGAACAAATGGGCTATGGTCATAATCTGGGAACCGCTTTTCAATAGTGTCGAAGGTGTACTCCAGGAAATTTGCGTATTCTTCTTTGCCAGTCGCTAGCCAAAGATTGATCAAATAAGCTGGGGCATGATCACCTACGGAGTTCCAGTTCTTCTTGGCGCGATTGTGGCCTAGAGTCTGAGAGTGAGGACTGAGAGTAATCGGATCGATGTGGGAGAAAAATCCTCCTTTCTCTGTCTTGTCCAAGAAATACTTGTTAAACAGATTAATCGTCAAGTCGATATCTTTGATGATCCGTGGATCGCCTGTTATCCGATAGGTTTGGGTGGGACCAGCCAGCGCATAAATTTGCTCATAAGCTGGAATAGCGTCATAATCATCCCCAAATTCTGAGGAGAATATTTTCTGTTCGCTGCCACCTGGTTTGACATCAACACCATGATACCAATAGCAAATTCCTTCGCCTTCATCGAGAAAACGCATGTGTTGGCGGAGGTATTCAGTGCCTTTTTCCGCAGCTTCAAGATAGCGATCGTCTCCAGTCATCATGTAGGCTGTGGCAAAACCATAAACTAGACGAGAAATGGTGTCAGTTTCCTGACGAGTACTATCTTCTTTGGAACCAACTAAACCAATGCCAGTGCGATATTTTCGATAATCAATTTCGCCATCTTCAAACTGGGCTTTGAGGTAAAAATCGCCAAGGCTTCGTATCTGCTTGACCCACCAATCTGAGCTTTCAAAAAGATACTCATTTTCTCTTCTACCCAGAAAAACTATGTGTTTAGCTTCAAACTTGTGCTCACCTGCTTCAGGATAAAAAATGCCATACACGAAAAGATAGCAATTTGGCACGAGCATTGAATTTATTTGGCTAGTGCAATCAAAGAAAGGCTCATCTAAATTCCGTACTAGTTCAGCATAGGTCATTGAGGTCAATGCTACTTCAAATTTCCTGCCATCTGACGTTTTGAGATCAAAAGTACCAGAATCTCCCTTACTTGAATCAAAAGCGGTAACATACCCAGCAATCAAATCCGAAAACGAAAAGCCTACATTACTCATTGAATTAACTCCAAATTGGAAATTCATTAACTGATAACTATTTAGAAATCAGAACAACAACGCTACGCTCTTTAACGGAATAGACATTATCTGAAACTACAGTTTCTTCCCCTGGCTCTGCAATATCTATTGGAGAAGGAAGAGCAGTATCTACGACTCTGTACCATTTTCTATCTTTAATAGAAGGAATTTCAAACTCTAGATCCTCCCAGTACATGTTGAGCATGACATGAATATCTGCTTCTCCTTCAAAGCCGCCGAGAGTAAATGCAATAACTCTCGCATGAGAGTCGTGCCAACCTGGTTTGAACAACTTGCAGCCATGCCAAGCAATGTCTGCTAAACCGCGCTCGTTAACTTCACCAGTGAAAAAATTACTACGGCGTAAAGCAGAATGGCAGTAGCACTTGCGGAAATTAATCATCAGTTTGAAGAACCTGAAAATATCAGCATTCTTCTCTGCAAGATTCCAATCTAACCAACTAATTTCGTTATCTTGGCAGTAAGCGTTGTTGTTACCCTTTTGAGTACGTCTGACTTCATCACCAGCCACAACCATTGGCACACCCTGAGAGAGCATGAGAATGGCTGCAAAATTCTTAACCTGTCGCCGACGTAATCCATCAATTTGGGGATTGTCAGTTTCTCCTTCAACCCCACAATTCCAACTCAAATTGTCATTGATGCCATCCCGATTGTTTTCACCATTCGCGTCATTGTGCTTGTGGTTATATGAAACTAAATCATTGAGGGTAAATCCATCATGACAGCTAATGAAGTTGATGCTGTTAATTGGTAAATGTCTGCTCGATTGGTAAAGGTCAGAACTTCCAGCAATGCGCCAAGCAACTGCCCCAACCATTCCTGCATCTCCTTTGACAAAGCGCCGGATGTCATCTCGAAAACGTCCGTTCCATTCTGCCCAACGATATCCAGGGAAATCGCCAATTTGATAAAGCCCACCGGCATCCCAAGCCTCAGCAATGATTTTGGTATCAGCTAGTGTTTCGGATGTTTCAATGTGCCAAATCACCGGCGGATGGCTCATTGGTACCCCGTCTTGGCTGCGAGATAAGATGGAGGCTTCATCAAAGCGGAAACCATCGATATGCATCTCTTTCACCCAAAATTCCAGGCAATCTACAATTAACTTTTCTACTATGGGATGGTTGCAATTGACGGTATTGCCACACCCGGAGTAGTCCATGTAGTACTGCTTATCCCAAGGCACTAGGTGATAAAAGATATCATTAAAAAGACCTTTAAAGCTGATGGTTGGGCCTTCATGATTGCCTTCGTCGGTGTGGTTAAAGACTACATCTAGAATGACTTCAATCCCTTCTTTGTGTAAAGCCTTGACCAAATCTCGAAACTCTCTGATATGATTTCCGACATCAGGGAAAGCACAATATGAAGCTTCAGGAGCAAAGTAACTGTGGGGGTTGTATCCCCAGTAGTCTTTTAGTTCTTTACCGTTGACTTCTCGGAGAAGGTTCTTTTCGTCAAAGTCAAATATTGGCAGCAGTTCAACAGCTGTGATTCCTAACTCTTTCAGGTAAGGAATTTTCTCGATCATTGCAGAAAAAGTGCCTGGGTGTTTGCAGCCTGAAGAAGGCGATCTGGTAAATCCGCCAACGTGTACCTCATAAATTACGGTGTCGCTCATTGGGCGGTTAAGCGGGCTATCGCCTTCCCAGTCATAATTAGATGTATCAATAACTACACTACGCATAGATGTAGTCAGGTTGTCTTTTGACCCTAAAGCATCGTTGCGCTGCCAAAGAGTGTTGGTGTTTCCTCTAGCATAAGGGTCAAGCAGTACCTTATTTTTATTAAAGCGGTGTCCTGCTCCGTGTAAATCAGGATTCCCATTAACTCGATAAGCGTAGTGAGCGCCCGGTTTTAACCCTCTGACATAGACATGCCAAAAGTGGAAGGTTTTATTGAATTTTGGGTTTAACTGAATAATTTGTCTTGGCTGCGGAGCATCATCACGATCAAACAGCAAGAGTTCGACAGAGGTAGCATGTTCTGAAAAGATGGAAAAGTTTACTCCATCTTTGTCTGGTATGGCACCGAAAGGGTGTGAACATCCCGATTCTAATTGGTAATCAGGTATTTCTAGTTCAACCTGATATCTATCTGTAGTTAAAGTCATTCTTTCTCTCTGTCCTTATAGCATTTAACTGGTGGGCCATTTAGCACGCTTTTAGCCATCAAAAAATTATTAATGATATTTTTAGCAATTTATTAATGGCCAAAGTTGTGTTAAATTACCCCTTAATTGTTGACTACAATATTGCCCTGAAGAAGGCTTAGTGGTTGGAAAACCTACTTATACATCTATTCAGTAATTACTGAGTCAAAACTTTGCAACTAAAGTGAAAATTTTAAATCTACTCATTTCGGTAATTTAATTGCCTGTTAAGTAGTTTATACAAATTAATTTTAATGAATGATTAATATAGTTACAAGGGTTTAACTTTTGGATGAGGGTTGTATTATTTTGATAATAAATAAGTAATAATATTTTTAACTATTTACAATATTTAAATTTTAGGACGCGTTAGCTCAGGCTAACGCATCCAGGCTTTATATACAATGTAGAAGGAAAATGAGAAGTTTTTACAAGTTATAATCAAGTTTTATCTGCTTTGGTAAATTAACAATCCATCACCGGATTTAATAAATCATTAATCTTTCCTTGCTGTTTCTTAATACCATTTTTTCGCGTTGTTCCCTTTTTGGATTGTACTAATACGATTCGGTTAAGAATATTTGTAGGTTGGGTTGAGGAACGAAACTCAACAAACCCTGCAACTACACATTTTTATTTTTTGGGCTTAACCGAACCGTATTGGATGTGGTTTAGCTTATTTTTAGAAGTTTTAAGCTTACGCTTCATCAGCCAGCCTATGCTACCTATTGCTAGTACACCACCAATAGCACTCGGCTCAGGAACTTGAGTAGTATTCTCAACACTTAAGAAAGTTTGTCTAGTCAGACCCAAGAATAAGCTTGTACCGCCGACTACTTCAGATGCAGCTGCATAGGTAAAGGCGTTGACACCAGCAGTCAATGGATTAGATGCAATCCGTGAGCCTGTGGCAGTATTAAAGCCAGAATCAAAAATATCGGCGTCGAGGATGTTTATGCTGCTACCTAAACTCGTCAGGGCTGCGTTAATCCGTGCGTTTTCCTGTTGAAAATTATTATTATCTCCTAGAAAAAAAATAGACCCGTTGTTTTCCAAGAAATTTCCTAGAGAGGCAATCTCGGCATCAGTGAAGGAATCATCTGGCAAAGGGCTGATAAATAAATCGGCACTAGAAAGTACAGCGGGAGTAATTAGATCGCTAACAATTGTAGATGTTACACCAGTAAGACTGTTGTAGAAGCTATTAATTTCAGATTCAATAGCTTCTACAGCAGTATCATCCCCGCTACTAGTACTTTGTACAATAACATTGATTCCACCTTCCAAGATATTGGTAAAAAATTGTACATTTCCTGGATTTATCGGTTGATTAGATGAAGCCACCAACGGATTCACGATATTAGCATCACCGGAGACGATAAAAGTGCCTGCGTAAGAACGTGAACCGATGCTGAATGCTAATATTACCGAGGCGGAGTAAAGCGCTCCTTTGATGAGTTTAGACATATGGATGAGTTGCATGATTTTTTAGAAATAGTGTGTCAGAAGAGGCAGGGGAGCGGGGAGCAGGGAGCAGGGAGCAGGGGAGAGGATTGGAAGGAGCAAGGAAGCCGACCAATCGAGAACGCCCTGGAAGGGCGGGGCTTAATACCCATGTTCCGCTCCGCTTCACGGCTTCTCTTCGAGACGCTACGCGAACGGGACAGGGATTGCTCCCCCTGCTCCCAGCAAGAACTGCCCCTCCGCCTCTTCGGTAATGAATTAAACTGTAAAAAATCAATTTTCTTTGTATATACTTTTGATGAATTGGGAAAAATCACACATTTTGAAAATTAGTGATTTCCCAAAACTATCAAATTAATCTGATAACTCCTGTTCTGCACATTGCTGGATTAATTTGGCGATTAAACCTGTCCAACCAGTTTGATGGCTAGCACCAATACCAGCGCCATTATCTCCATGAAAGTATTCATTGAACAGAATCAGGTCGCGCCAATTCGGGTCTGTTTGGAATTTCTCTGTTCCACCATAAAAAGGTCGTCTACCAGAACCATCTGCTAGAAAAATTTGGATCAGTTTTTGAGCTAATTCAATTGATACTTCCTTAAGCGTCATCATTTGACCTGAACCGGTGGGACACTCAACTTTGAAATCGTCGCCGAAGTAGCGATAGAATTTTTGTAGGGATTCTAGCAGTAGATAATTAATCGGAAACCAAATTGGCCCGCGCCAGTTGGAATTACCGCCAAACATTCCTGTGCTAGATTCAGCAGGTTCGTAATCTACTCGATACTCTCGACCATCTACGGTTAAAGCGTAAGGATGAGACGCATGAACTTTAGAAACAGAGCGAATACCATAAGGTCCGAAAAATTCTGTTGCATCTAACATTTTTTCTAAGATGCGACGGAGTTTATCTGGATAGGCAATCGCTAGCAACCGACGCTCACCAATTCCTTGTTTCTGCATACAAGCAATATTTCGGGTCAGATCAGGGCGATTTTTCAGAAACCATTGCGTCCGCTCTTTAAAACCTGGGAGCTGCTCTAAGGTCTCTGGTTCTAAAATGCTCACCGCACATAATGGGATTAGCCCTACTAGCGATCGCACTTTCATTGGGAATTGATGACTATCAGGTAAATGTAGAGCATCGTAGTAAAAGCCATCAGTTTCATCCCATAGCGCGATTTCAGCTTCACCAACGCCGTTCATGGCATCAGCAATGTATAAAAAATGCTCAAAAAACTTGCTGGCAATGTCTTCGTAGGTAGAATT
>NZ_JACJSI010000439.1 GCF_014698065.1 Nostoc flagelliforme FACHB-838 | reverse complement strand
CGCCGCAGGCATCGCAGCTTGCTGATACTGCTTTATCATTGTTCCTTGTTTGACGAATATATTTCTCCGTATTATCTCGTAGTCTTTTTCAGAAATCAAATATGATTCCTATATATGGAAGATTCACGTGTTTAATCTCCTTTTTGTTTTTCGGCTCTAATAGTTTGGTCAGCTTGTTGTCTTAAACTAGTAATACCTGCTTGGTTTAACGTCATAGCTGTAATGTTGCCTGTGTCATCTTGTTCAAAACAAATATTTGTATTTACAGCTTTTGCAAAAAATTCTAGCTCTGAGGTAGAAAAGAATTGCAATGGAGGTTGTTGCTGACATTGGACAAACAAATCTCCGTCCAAATTCATGACTTGAAACTGTAATCCTGCTTTGGTTGAGTACAACCCACAATATCTATCAGCTTGTACTAAAGGAATAATCGTTTTTTCCTTTGCAAAGGCATCAGGCCAATCATACTCCAGAGCCAGAGATCGCATGACTTCAGGAATCAGTTGGCTTTCATTAGAGTTGAGCATGACAACAGCCCCTTTTCCTATATGGGCATAAACACGCATCAGTGAGCAAAACCCTTCATTATGACCACTATGAAAAAAGTAGAAGCCATCACCAATTCCACCACCTGCAAAGAATCCTAATCCGACAAATAATCCATTGCCTAATCCGATAAACTCATCATTAGCTCCTTGTATTTGCCCTGGCTGTTGAGGAAGCAACATTTGTTCTAGCGTCTGTTTATTCCACACAGATGGAGGACAACCATGCAAGACTCTCATCATTTCAACCGCAAGTTTGGCTAAATCTGATGGAGTTGTCCATAAGCCGGCGGCTGCCATTTCCGGATAAACGTAATGTTTACCTTCAACTGGGATACCAGAACAAGAATGTGCAGTTGCGGCTTTAGTTAACCAATCATTCAACAGTGGCTGGTGATAAGTGCTATTGTTCATTCCCAAAGGCTGAAGCACTAATTCGTGTATCATGTCGGGAAAAGGTTGCCTCAGTAAATCAACCAAAACCTGTTGAGCAATTGTCATACCGCCACCGGAATAGCGAAAATGCAACCCAGGAATTATATTTACTTCTACTTTTTCGGTATTAGCCGGAGATTCACCATTGAGTATTTGAATGAGAGTTGGCAATGAGGTTGATTTGGGATAGCCAGGAAAACCATGTATCGTCAAGCCAGCAGTATGGCTCAACAAATGGCGTAACGTTATCCGAGGTTGCCAGTCACCGATCTTTGGCACACGCCAGGAAGTTAAATAAGTATTGACATCTTCATCAATATCCAAGCGTCCTTCTTGTGCCAGACGCATCACTGCTAAAGCAAAGACGGGTTTACTGATGGAAGCTGCTTGAAATAATGTGTCTGGTGTAACTTGATGATTTGTTCCCTTTTCACAAACACCAAATCCACGCGCCCATTCAATTTCAAAATTATTAATCACAGCAATACTAATGCCTGGCGTGTGGTGATGCGCTAACCGTTCGTCTAAAGTTTTCGGTTCATCAAATTTACCTTCTTGTGCGGTCACTGGCAAAAGATTATTGATAATACTTTCAATACGCTGCTCAACAGATTTCTGCATCGATACCTTCTTAAGCAACTTGTTCAGGTTTTCTTGCCGTCAACACAACCTTGTCACAGCGTTCTAAAACCGCTTCTGCTAGGGTGCAACAGAATCCGGTTGACTTTCCGGTAATCAGATAAACTTTACTCATGGAGTTTTTAAAAGTTAATAGTTTTTGTGTTATCGCAAACACAGGTATTGTCAAGTTAAGTCAGCAGATGGTCAAGCAGTTAATCTCTATCTTTTGGTAGAAATTTTTTGTTTTGATGAGTTAGTTTCTAATTATTTTAAAGATGCAAAGCTGATTTTAGCCGGAAGTTCGCAGTCGGAGAATGATCACACCACTAATAGCTGCATACACTGGTGAATAAGCAGCAAAAAATACTGGGATACCAAACATTCCACCAGCACCTCTTACCCATATAATCAAAATTGCCGAAGCAATCAAGAATGCTAAAACGTTCATGGCTATCCATAACAGAACTTTCAAGAACGTAAATCTTAATGCAAAAGCTTGCAACAATCCCATGAGCAAAGCAGCTATGAGTACGCAAAAGATAGAACGGGCGGTCGCTGTTGCATTATCCCAAAGAGTGGTTTCGATAAAAGTACCATTAGCTTGACCAACAGGTTCGGCAACATGGGTGTAGGTCAAAATAGTGACGGCCACTGCAATTCCAGTCCAGCCGATGGCAGTTGCAACTATCCACCAGCGTGAATGCTCAAACCACCTCCGCAAAACAAACCATTGGAATGTGCCAATTACTGCACCAGCAACCACAGCACCAGTAATCGCGCAGCCTAGCAGTATATAGCCGATTGCCCCTTGGGTATTAGCTCCTGGTAATGGTAATAAAGGGATGAATATCTCCATTAAAGGAACAGCTAAAAACGCTGCTCCAGTACCAACAAATCCACCGACAATAAAGCCAATTACTGTTGACAGCATCCACCGTCCCCATGCTGCTAACCTAAAAGAACTAGTGTTAGCTCCTGTTTAACTCCCATTAGCTAGATCTAACATTTGATAAGAACATTTATAGCTCTGGAACTTACAAAGGGATTATCTAATCAATTAAAACAGTTATCAAAACAGAATTCAGGAGTCAGGAGTCAGAATTCAGTATGAATTCTGTACGACTGGTGGATGAATCTAGGGGTTTAAGACCCCCGCTAAATCTTCATTTAGCGGTCTACAATGAGTGGCGGGTTTGAATCCCCCACTCATTGATTCTGACTCCTGAATTCTGGCTTCTGGGTTCTTCTTCAAATGATTTAATTTTTTGTCTGTTCCTCAATTACTCTACAAATACCGCAAATAGATGAACCTGTTAAAGCCTAAATCTCGAAAAAAGAGCAGCCTTAGCTTTGTATTAGTTGTGCTTGCGTGCTGTGGTTATAGTGTTGTGCAAACCTCATCAATAGCAAGTTTTAGTGCAGCTTATGGGAGTTCACCTGCTTCTAATGAAGCGAGTACACTCAAAGCTGGCTCCTACTTATATCGAAAAACAGAGGGATTTGTGCTAAATATATATATGGTACAACTTCCAAATACTAGCAAGGCTCAAGAAATTCGTTTTCAAGCACCATATACTCATCAAATGTGGCTTGGGGCAGATGGGTCAGGACGTATTCAGCGAATAGACGGTAAACCGGAGTTTTTGAGTGTCCAAGACCGTGCAGTTTGGGAAGCTGCGGGTAAACCAAGCTTGTCACCAAACTTCACGATAGATCATAAAGCAGGTGAACTGGTTGACTCTACAGTACTGCCAGTAGATCAAACTTTACTGACTCAGGTGATCCATAATCGGGTGAAACAGAACAATAGTGCGATTGAGTCTGGAATGTTTGATGAAACTTTGAGTATTTTGGTGACACTGCAAACTAAATCAGAGTTAAACCGACCACTGTTTGAAGTCATGGCAAATATTCCAGGAGTCACACGCAGCGAGAATGTTACAGATCGGCAAGGACGAGCAGGTATAAGTTTGAATTATACTGACAGCCAAACTGGAAAACAAACCCGTGTGATTTTTGACCCGCAAACATACAACGTATTAAGTGATGAGGTAGTTTTGCTAAAGCGAGTGCCAGAGTTAAACGTTTCAACCCCATTTTTACTAAGTTGGACGACGTATTCTGTTCCCAAAGCAGTAGCTTCAACTAGTAGTCTGCCAAGCAAACTTTGCTAAGTAATAGCTGTAATTGCTAAAATAGCCAAAAACAGGGAATAATATGGCAAAGAAGTATATCGTTGACTTGAGTGAAGATGAAGTTGCTCAACTGCAATCAATAATAAAGAAAGGTAGGCACAAGGCAAGAACTATAACTCGTGCAAATATTCTTTTGATGGCTGCTGAAGATGAAACAGACTCAGCGATCGCTGATAGAGTTAGAGTTCATGTTGCAACAGTACAGCGGACACGAGAAAAATTTGTCATTGGTGGATTAGATTTTGCGTTAAAGGATGAACCGCATCCACCAAAACCTCAAAAATTAGATGAAAAGCAAGAAGCATTTTTGATTGCAACAGCTTGTTCTAATCCGCCAGAAGGGAGAGTGCGTTGGACAATGCAATTATTAGCAGATCATTTAGTGAACGTTGGTATCATAGATTCAATCTCAGATGAAACAGTACGTCAAACTTTAGAAAAAATGAAATTAAGCCTTGGTTGAAAGAACAATGGTGTATTCCTGAAGTTAACGCAGAATATGTTTTCCGAATGGAAGATGTACTGGATTTATACAATGAGCCTTATGATCCTAAACGCCCTGTAGTCTGCTTTGATGAACGTCCCTACCAATTAGTAGAAGAAGTAAGACTTCCTTTGCCACCAGAGCCGGAGCAGCCTGAACGTTATGATTTTGAGTATAAACGTAACGGGACAGTAGTCAACGTATTGAAAAAGGACATTACCGCATCGAAAAACGTACAGTTTACACCGTACCTGTGTCACAGATTCCTGGACTTTATCAACTAGATTTATGGGGAGGACTAAAAACAATAGTCATGGTA
>NZ_JACJSI010000438.1 GCF_014698065.1 Nostoc flagelliforme FACHB-838 | reverse complement strand
ACTAGGGCTAAGTTTCCGTCCAAGAAGCCAGTACATAAGGGGGCAGGAGTTAAATTGGAAACACTTACTTTTTCTGTAATCAATACTGCTTAGAGCTTAACCGAACCGTATTGCTATTGGTGCTGTCTATATTGCCCGAATTGGGCATTATGTTGGGTTTTTGATCAGCGTCATCCTGAGATTTTTTTGCTCTGCGAGTCCAAGATGAAGTAATTTTCGCAATTGGTAGCTCAAGATTGCTCATAAAAGCTGACCAACGTTGATTTAAAGCATCTTTATCCAACCAAAACTCTAAGCGTCTGGGACATCCGGTATATTTTTCTTGGAGTAATCCTCTGGCTTTAAGAAATTTTCGAGCTGTTTCTTGTTGTTTTCGAGTCAGTCCAGTTTCTTCCTCAATCTCGGCTTGAGTTTTATAAATCCAACCTTCAGGATTTTTTTGTTTACCCAGCCAGTAATACATTTGACATAAAAACAAATTTGGTAAAACGCCACCAGTAACTTCAACTAGCTTTGGATAATAAGCAACAGAGTTGCCAAGGTCTATTAAAAAATCGGTTAACTTCATAAGAACCCCCTGCTGATGTTTTGGGATGTAATACATTCAAAAATTTTTCAATCTGACTAATAGAATTCGATATTTGGAAGATACGATAATGTTTTATAGACAGAACGAATTACCTTTTACCACCAACGTGCGGTCGAAAAGTTAGATTAATCCGTGTGCTAACGACCTTATTGGTCTTCGGAACTTGATGCAGATGGGTACTCTGACAGCCTGGAACCATCACCAGCAGACTCCCATGCTCTAGCCAAAAATCAGTAGACTTACCCCCAATGGGCTTGATTTGGAATTTCCTCACTGAACCCAGGCTGACAGAGGCGATCGCTGGGTTAAATCCCATCGAAGCTTCACTGTCGTTATGCCAGCCGATACTGTCTTGTCCGCTCCTATATTGATTGCCAATGACAATGCGAAATTTATAACCAGCAGTTGCGGTGATTCTGTCGCGTAACTTAGCCAGAGCGTCTGTCCAAGGTAGTGGTTTGAGTAGTACGCTTTTAGAGTAGAGGTAATCACAGCCTTCATCGCCATAAATGCACTCTAGGCGAGGCACAGGCATTGTCTTACCCAGCATACGTATTTGATTCTGTTGCCATTGCAGTTGTTGACAATGTTGGTAGAGTTCGTCAGCTTCAGTAAGAGTGAGAAACTCTGGATAATAGTTGACTGGTAAAGTAGAAGCAGATTCAGGAAATAAAGTTAGTTGTTGCATAATTCTCCTTTGGCAATCGCTTGAACAATTTCTTCTGCCCGTTCTTGTGAAATAGCCTGTTCTGGATTTTTATAAAATCCAATAATTTCTGATTTGGGACGAATAATAATTTGCTGCCCTGTTGCGCCCTTGTCCCACACAAAGCACGAGATGGTAACGTTATCGGTAGCCCAACGAGTACCTCGTTTGTCTTTCCGAAAGCAGAAGCGGGGCAAAATCAGTACAAGTGACGGCGGGTATTGTTGTAAGAAATCCGCCCGATCATCACAGGGTTCGAGAAAGCTGGTCAGAAGGAATGCGGCTACACCGATACGCGCTTTCTGGTACGCATTTTTGATAATTGGTGCAGCAAACTCTGCGTATGGTGGGTTAGTACAAATCCAATCGCACTCTGGAAATTTTTCCCATGATTCGGCTAATTTTGCATCGTAGTGAAAATGTGCCTGCTTGTTCGGATCGATGTCGTTAGTCCAGATATATTCTGTATGAGGCCACACATTCAACAAAGAAGCGATCGCCCCATGTCCGACACATGGCTCACCAATCACACCAGATAACGGAACATGACGCAGTAGTTCAGTTGTGAACCATGATGGAGACTCATAAAAGTTTAGAGGATGTCGGGTGACAGTTTCGATGACGGTGATTTCTGGTGCTAATAATGGTGCAACGGTCATACTTCATCCTCACTAAATTCAATGTGGCTTAAAGTCTGAAGTTCAACAGCTAATCCACTTAAGAAATTTTGGAGTTCGACTGTTGCTAATTCTTTGGATATCTCTTTTTCTGAGGTGTAAATAAGTTGCTTGTGATGCCCAAAGTAAACTTCTGTGCGAGTTAAGTTTTGCTCTGTATCAGTTAACAGAGTCAAAGTAAATCTTCCAAGTTTGCAAAAGTAATAAGGACTTTTTGGATTCCAAGACTTTCCAAGCTGCCAAGTTATTTGGAGCTTTTTACCAATGTGAACGCTGATAGATTCAAAATCAACGTGGAAAATGTTCAGCAAGGGAAGCATTTCGCCACTGTTGTAATGGTCTACAACTTGCTGCCTAATACCTGATTCTGCTAAATCATCAGGAATATCAATGTGAGCTTCAGATGAAATTTTTTTAACTACTGTAACTATGGCTTTCATATCCGTTACCCTGAAAACAAGGAGTGATTGTGTGTGGCGATTGTTACTTATAAAGCGGCAATCGCTTTTTATTTTGATTGTTAGAAATCTTGAGTGACGACACTTTCTGGGATATGTATTATTTGCTAAAGAAGTCCTCTTTGTAACGAATAATGTCAAAATAATGTTAGTTGCTTGACTATGTGAAAGAGAAGCTTTTAATGTTATTGATAATATTCGGTGCTTCAGCAATAACTTGCATCTGTAGTTCCTAGTTAGCGAACGTTTCTGTGGTGAGGGCGTTCGCTTTCACTTGGTCAGCACTGGTTCCTTTTTGCTAGCGAAAGCACCAGCCTGCCTTAGCGCTACACCAGGGCTGAGATGAGCGAAGAACTCTTCTACAGCTTTGGTCAAGCCTGCTGCAACAGTCGGCTCGTGACAAGCGTAGACATAGATCGGCTGTTGCACACCATTAACCAATCGCGTTTCTTGGCGCTCGTCTAACTGTGGGTAAAACGTGCGAACCCATGTCCCAAGATGTCCCCGGTAGTGAGGTCCACTGATAGGGACTTTCTTTCCAAGCTCAATCTCAGCAAAGTTGACTACGCCAAGCCAGCGTTCTTCTGAAGGGGTTAACAATTTCCTGTTGTGTTCTGCCAGAAGATTCCCGGCATAGTCTTTAAATTGCTGTTCCATGTATGGGTTGAGTCTGCCACCAGTTAACTCAGCTAAAGTTTTCATGGCCAGGACAAGAGTATGCAATCGTTGTTCAACTGGGGGGAGGGAAGGAGTTTGAGAAGGAGATACTGGTGTAATTTTTGGAACAGCTACTACCAAGTCTAAAATGATGGTTCTGACTTGGGCTGCTACCTCAGACTCAGTTAGTAGCATTGCAATGCGAAGCGCACCCAAAGGTGAAAAGACTCTCACTTGGGCTGTTCGGGATGCTCGCTCCAATTTGGAGCGAGCATCAGACAAGTCTTTACCAGTCAATTTTTTGGTTTCGTTATCTCGAAACTCCTTGCTGTTTCTCTCGTAGATATGCTTAATACCTGGTATAGAACATTGAAAGTACTGAGCCAACTGCTCAACTGTTGCCCAACCTTGCCCATTCCAAAGAGCGAACACAAAAGCCTTTGCTTTGTTTAAAACATCACTGGAACGGGCATCATCAAGGTTAGAAAGCGTGGAAGTTCTCAATGAGGGAGATTCGATTAAAACATTTTGATTGAAAGGTGAATTCATCTTGACTCCTAACTAAATTTCAAAATTTTAAACGTTGATTTCAACACAAGTTCTTAAGTCATATTTCACTTCAGCTAAACTTCCATTGATTGTTGTTCTGTGTGCAATAATGAGAAATCTGTAGCGGAAGGATAATTTCCGTGCGTTCATCTAAAGTAATGGCATTCCTTTAGGTGAACGCTTTTGTATTAAATAGAAGTTTCTCGATTTTGGTCTAACTCCCATTGCAGATAAGTTAAGGCAGTGCTAGCGTTGGCAATATTTAAGTCAGGCTGATATCCTTTCTCTAACAATTGTTTGTAGTTTGTGTTTGCAGCAATTTCGGATATCAGGGTTTGCGCTTGTTCAATTAATGGGTGCATATTTGGGTTAGACAAATCAAAGCCAAGTCGTGAACATAAATCTTTTGCCTTTACACCTATTGTTCCTGGCTCAATCTCGGTTCCTAACTCTTCAAGAAGAGATTGGAAATCAGGGTGTTGAGCGTTAATTTCAATCTCAAATAAGTTTCCGCTTCGTCTGGCTGTAGTTGCCCAATCGGGTAAAGTTTTGGGAATGGTCTTCGCGTAAAGTTTCATGATTTTTTCCTCTGGGATTCATAACCTAAAAATCTTCGGCAATCTCCAACAAAAAGCCGCGTCCCGTATTTTGTACTTGCACCAGTTCTCTATCCAGCAGGGTTTGAATGACTGAATCGGAGAATTGGAATTGCAAACGGTGCAATGGAACACAGCCACCGCAAAGCTGAAGTAAACGCAGCAAGTGCTTGGCTCTAGCCTCAAAGTTATCTGTAGACTTAGCCGTAACCGTTCACAGGATAAGAAACGCTACAGTCAAAAATGGGTTACTGAGATGGTAGATTAAGAGGCATGGATGAAAACTGCCTCGCCTACGGAATTGAAATTTCCGACTCAGATTGGGAAAAGACTCCAGCCAGCATCAAACAACTGGTGGAGAAAATGGGGCAGCATATAAAGCAATCAGAA
>NZ_JACJSI010000437.1 GCF_014698065.1 Nostoc flagelliforme FACHB-838 | reverse complement strand
GATGCAGTTCGTCAACGTATCTTGAATGATTTTTCGCAACGATTGCGAACCATTGAACGTGAGTTGCCGATCGCGGTAGGTCAGTATTGATCGGCATGGAACTGGCGAGACTGGATTTATGGGGCACGCAGCCAGGATCGTACTCATCCTGGTTGTAGGAGGCGCTTCTTATTGCTGGCTCCTACACGTATTGCTCATTGAGTTTTTGACAAAGTGACACAGCCATTCACAACAAGAGGTAACTATCATGATGCTTAAAGACAAGGTGGCATTAGTCACTGGCGGAACTTCAGGAATTGGTCGTGCAACCGCGATCGCCTTTGGTGCTGCGGGTGCAAAAGTTGTGTTCTCCGGCAGACGCGATGCAGAACGCGAAACAACGGAGAAATATTAACAGAATGGGAGTAGTATTTCTCAATCATGAGAAATATCAATTATTGATATTTCTGAAATTTTTTGCATCAAATCCGTATTTAACACTACTGAAAATACTTAAGACAGGTGAATGATGAATAGTCGAGACTTCAAGAAAACATCTATGAACTTTGTTAAAGCAATTCTTGCTGCGGCAACACTGATTACAGCCTCTGTCGGCCCCGTCTTTGCTGCTAACGACAAAGTTGAAATTTTAGGGGCAGAATATGGTGGTAACGGTTGCCCTGAAGGATCTGCTGCTGTGAGTGTCAGTCCTGATGGTCAAGAGCTAAGTATCTTATTTGATCAGTTTATAACTGTGGGAAATAAGGCAGCAGAAAGTCGCAAAAGCTGTAATTTGAGCATCCCGATCAAAGTACCCCAAGGCTTTCAAATTTCCCTTTACGATGCTGATTATCGCGGTTATGTTGCTCCTTCCACTATTGGGAGATTAAGAGCAGAGTACTTTTTTGCTGGTCAACGTGGCCCTGTTTTTTCTCGGACATTAAGAGGCGAAACTGACTACAATGTTCGAGATCAATTAGTAACTGTGGCTGATGTCTGGTCACGCTGTGGCGACAGTGTAAATATGCGGGTGAATGCTGCAATGACCGCTAGTGGCCAAGGTATCGCGACTGTTGACTCCTTTGATCTCGCCCACCGTGGTTTGGTTTATCACATCAAATATCGCCAGTGTCGTTAGGTCTTCTCAAAGAAGAGAGTTTTTTTGCTCTTTGCTTTTAAAAGACGTAAGGTGTAGGTTGCGCTAATGCTCTCTGTGTCTGGAACAGGGTGTTGGCTTGCGCCAACTCAACTTACACCTTTTCTTGTACTAAAGCTTACTGTCAATCAACTGTTGTCTGTTCGTTTAGACTTTTGAGCGTAGCTTTTTTAAGTGATTTTAAGCAATCATCGGCGTTGCATAAATGCGGGATGAATTAGGTAAACACGGGTATTTCTCTATACTTTAAATAATGAAGTAACAATCGAATTGAATGTTTAAGCATATCCACGGATTTAGAATAGCAAAGTGTTTTTCGATGTAGTCTTGCTAGGTAATGGCGCAAGCGGGTATTTTCGCCCTCGACCCTAGTCATATAGGTTTTGCTTACGATATGGTCTCCCGGGTCAATAAAGCAAGGATAAACTTTCCAACCGTCTGTGACGTAGAAGTAACATTGCCAATAGGAAACAATGTCCCACAAGAATTTAAATGTTTCTGAACTGCGGTAAGCGAAGCCATGCCGTAGGCTTATCGCCTATTACCCAAGCTAAGATACCCTCATGAAAGTGATTTACTGCTGTCCACAACCAAACTTTGTTTTTTTTGAACCGATGAAGGTTTGTAGTTCATCTAATTCTCCAACGGATGGTATGTCGTCGCTAGGCGGTACGTCGGGGAGTTTTTCGCCTATTTGTTTTAACCAATAAATTACGGTTGTATGGTGAACTCCTTTATCACGCTCAATGGCTCGAAATCCCATGCCATTAACGTATGACCTTAAACATTCTTGCTTGATTTCATCTGAGTACCCTTTTGGTGGACTGTAAACATCGATAAATTGACGACCACAATTGACACAAATGTGATGAAAGTTTACCTCTTCGTTTACCATTTTTTCTAATTTCAGTAGAGTCGCAGTATGGACATTGCACAGTAGATGACCTCAATTCATCCCTCTATTATGCAACGCCGCTTTTTTGTTGCTTTGAACAGAGGAGAGATTCAGATGTCAGAGAACAATAAAGCCATCTTAGAAGCGGTAAACGCGGCGATCACACAGGCACATGGACAGAAGCCGCTTAAGATCCTTACCTTTCGGCATCAAACTTGCGATTAGCGCCGAGGCGCAACTCCGAAGGAACCGCAATATACCTCAATAAGGAATTCATCATGCAATATCTTTCACAGGACTTAATCCTTCTTGCACTCAATCCCCAAACTGGGAAAACTCGCTTCTCTTTCTACGCAGCGCTCGAATATGGCTTGGTCGGTTCTTTGTTACTAGACTTAGTACTGCAAGGCAAACTTGAGATCGACAACAACAATCGTGTGATCGGTGCGATCACAGGCAACACAGGCGATGAATTCTTAGATCGACACCTCAATGAGGTTCTGGCATCGTCTCGACCTCGAACTGCAAGGTTCTGGATTACTCGTTGGAGACGAAGATACAGATGGTTTCAGCCGGTTGTGTTGCAGAACTTAGTCGATTTAGGTGTTTTGCAACGACAAGAGCAACGCATTCTTGGACTGTTCCCAACGCAGCGATATTTTCTAACCGATGAATCCATTCAACGCGAGATTGTCCAGCAAGTTCGTGAAGCCGTGTTAGAAGGCATTGGACTGGATTCTCGGATGGCAGCATTGATTAGTTTGATGCAAGCCTCTGACCTGACCGATGCGGTGTTCAGACCTGAAGAACGTCCTGAAGCGCGATCGCGAATTAAAGCGATCGCAAGAGAGGAGTTGGTCGGTCAAGCCGTTTCAAAAGCAATTTTCACCGTTCAAGCAGCCACGCTTCTGGGTGCAATCAATGTCCGATGAAATCGTTAGGGGTTGTATAGAACAAACGAATGGTCTTGTTGCGCTTCCGGGCATATCTCCTTACGTTGCTAGCAAACATGCAGTGATAGGGCTGACACGCTGCCTTCGGCTGCTAGAACGTCAATTCTTCTTAGACGACTTTGACTCCCTGAGTGCAGAGGCTCAACGTCAAGTGACCGACCTCGTTGCAGGTCTCAAAGCGAGTGGAGTAATCACTCCGACGCAAATTGATGCGAAATAGAACCAATCTCCATCAGGAGGACAATCATGAAACCTCAACTCATTTTCGGAGTACTAATGATCGCAACAGGATTGCTCGGAGGTTCATTCACTCATCCCGCGATAGCGAAGCGCAGATCGCACACAGCATTCCTCCACAACAAACCTCCCCTATTCTGGTCGCCACTGCCTACACTGATTTAACCTTACCTACCTTGCGCCAAGGCGATCGCGGCAGAAACGTGCAATTGTTACAGCGCATCCTTCAAGACAATGGCTTTTTAGGAGCCGCAGGTGTGAGGTTAAGCAATCCAAGAGGGGCGATCGTCGATGGCACCTTTGGTACGGTCACAGCGTCTGCGGTACGCGATCTCCAGCGATGATACAGAATCCCAGTTACAGAGCGAGTCAATCCAACCACCTGGGAAGTCCTGGATATGCACGAAAACCCCTATCGATCCCCGCTTCCCTGGAAACAACAGAACATTACACAACCATAAGCCACAGAAGATTTCTAATGAACCGAAAGATTTTTTCAATCAAAATCACAACTACAACCACAATCGCAATCACAATTCTGTTCGGCGTACTCCTACTGTTCAATTCTCCATCCCTGGCTCAAGTCAGTTCACAAGTGATTCCCAGAATCGAAGTGATCGAAAGTTCTGAAGGGATTCCACCCAGCTACCGTTTAGTCATTAGCCGATCTCAGGACAATGTTTATGTCTTCTGTCCGACTGACTTCGAGCCACAGTTGAACTATCTGCGAAATGTGAAGGCGATTCAATGTAAGCCGTTTACCAGTCCCTAGAAGTAAACCAGTGAGGGGCAACAGCATAACAACTCACACGACTTTGTTGCTTTGAACAGAGAAGAGATTCAGATGTCAGAGAACAATGATCAAACTAGCGAAGATTATTGAGGAAACGGCGGATATGTGGGCTTTTGCCGCTCATTGGACGGGGCTGGATGTGAAGCCAGCGAAGTGATCGCGTCAAACAAATCAACATACGTCGAACTAATCGAGGAAGCGTAACGCCTCACACCACTCTATTTCCGTCAATGCGTAAGTTCTAACAAACTAATTTACAGTCTGCGCTTTGGTGGGGTCATCGATGACCCCGTTGATACCTGAACCCATTAACAACTAGCTTGAAGGAGTTTATCCCCATGTCTCACATTTCTTCTAACCACAAGCGAGATCGTGTCCTACCCACGCACGGCTCAGAGCCGAATGGCACTAAGAAAAGCCGAAACACTTGCGGGTTAAGCAGTTTGCAATTGGTTTCGTAATTCGTGCCGAGGTTTCGTCATTAAAGGGTAAGCTTTCGGGCGACGTTTACGAACTCGTGGTTCACTTCTACCGGGGCGATCGCTGACAGGCTTGTGGGCAATAACTTTTAGTAAAGTACGATAAATTCGCTGACGTTTTGTTGAAGTTGCGGCTA
>NZ_JACJSI010000436.1 GCF_014698065.1 Nostoc flagelliforme FACHB-838 | reverse complement strand
AAGAGAAATGCAATCGCCTTACAACAGGATTTATGACAATTCAAATCATGGCATACGAAATATGATTAGCCCACTTTCTCTTGAACAAACTCAGTTGAAAGAGTCTCTTGACAAGATACTGTTGTCTCCAACCGACCCCAGCGCAGAGGTCATGGAAATCACTGGATACAAACTCGTGTATGTCAATGGAGCTTGCCCCAGAAATTATCGAGTGTACAAAGCTGATTCAATGATTGGGGTGATATTTCAGCATATTACGCACTGGTCTAACGGAGTGGATTCTCTTCGATACGCCGAGCCGATTGATGCAGCAGTCGGTCTAGACGGCTTCATGAACGTGGCAAGGGTATCAACAACGGCTACAGAACAGTCATCTACAGAAGAAGAGTTACTCGATAAAGAATTTGATGCGTTGACGAGCGAGGACTGGGAAAGGTTAAAGAGATACGTGCCACAAGTGAAAGATTTGGTTGCAGTGTAAGGAAAGGGGTGGGGAGGAAGTCCCACCTGTGTGGCTAGGAGTCAAGCTAAATTTTATCAAAATAAAACAACGAAATGAGAGTGAATGTAGCAATGTCACCCATAGAGATCCTACAAAAATTTAACTCGTGCTACGTGAAGATTCAAGCGATTGCCCAAGATGAAAACTGGCTTTTGTTGATTGCAGACAAGAAGATTGACCCAGAAGCAGCGACTCACTTAGCCGATGTCCTGCATTACTTGGGGGAGGCAATGGGTTGTGTCGAAGAAATCGTTGAGGTCAAGTTTAATCAGGAATTAGAAGTATGAAATTCTATGCAACCAGTATTCCTCAAGCAAAGCCCAAGTTGGGCAACTGTTATATCGAATAAAGCAGGTTTGATTGAGGTTGAAATCAACGATAAAGACCCTGGATTTCATTCAATCATTGAGGAATTATCTACTGAAATTGAGCCAGGAATTGTTGGTGTAAAAGCTGGGGATTTATGTCAAAGACTCAGCTTTGAGATGATTGATACTAACGAAGAAAATTGACGACTAAAGTTTAGTAAACCCCAAAAAATGAAATTCACAACTGTATCTGTTAGCTACTCTAGAAAATTTAATCTTGGCGACTACGAATCGCTGGAACTGGGTTGTTCTTTATGGGCGCAAGTAGAAGATGGTGAAGACGCTGATGGAGTAACACAATTTCTCTATCTGCAAGCCAAAACTTCAGTAAAACAAGCTGCAATGCCTGTGCTAAAAGCCTCAGAGTTTCAGATAAATAAAGCTAAGTCTAGCAAAAAAGCGTCTGGCGATATCAATGAAAACTATTGGTAGAGTGAGAGGACTAGACAATGCAAGAACTAATCAAAGCTTTAATCAAGGCAAAGTCAGAGTTTAACCCCATTCAAAAAGATGGTACTAATCCTCACTACAAGCGCAAATATGCAACGCTAGATGCTGTGTTAGATGCTGTCACTCCCGGACTTAGTAAACATGGATTAGTAATAATTCAAACCACCGAAATTTTTGAAAGTAAAACTGTACTACGGACTCATATTTTTCATGAATCTGGAGAGAGTATCACCAGCACTTATCCTTTACCTGAGATTGCTGACTCTCAAAAGTTTGGTGCAGCATTAACTTATGCACGTCGATATGCGGTTTGTGCAATTTTATCAGTCACGGCTGATGAAGATAATGATGCTGAAGGCGCAACTACTTCTCAAAAGACAGAACAAGCACAAAATAATATTAGACCCCGCAAAGACAATCAACAGCCTAGAGTTCAGCCAACCAAACAAGCTATAACTCCACCATCAATCAATCCAAAAGATTTACGAGTCAAAGAAGTTCGCACACTTTTAAATTACTCGTTGGATTTGGTAAAAGTTTGGCTGCATTCTCGAAATGTTACGAGTCCGAGTGAGCTTGATTCTCTTCAAATTGATGAACTGGTGAAAACCATGTGTTTGGCTTGGGCTGGGAATAAGTTTGGACATCCGAATCATGCTGCTAACTTTTATCAGAAACACGTCGTTGACGCTGTGGTACGAGGAGTAGATGAAACAAGAGCAATCAACGACTCGATGGAAGGATCGCTTGCACAATTGCCTGAACTCAATTGAAACAAACATTTCTTCTCATAACACCAATAGGAAAAATATTATGCCGAGAAAATCCACTTATCCCACTCCTACTGACAATTCCTCACTATGCCTACATTACCTCCGACGTTGTGGGGGTAGCGCACGATTATGCACTATAAACTTTAGTCTTAGCGTGATTCAAACACTGGTCAATCGAAAGCTGGTGAAAGTGACAAATACTGGTGCAGGTTTTTTTGTGGAGCTAGATGAAGCCGAATGAGAAGTCAAAAAATACTTCAACAATCGTCTATGCCTTTAAACAGTAAACCAAAATTACTTCTACGCCGGACTCGAAAAAGATTTAACCCCAAAGTATTCATTGATCGCACCATAGAAACAACTGCAATTGTCTCTCTGCTCTTAACTGGGTTTTCAGGAGTAGGGGCAATGGGGTGCTGGGGGCTGGAGATTATTGACATAAATGCTAATCCCAACATAATCATTTCTGGTTGGGAGCAACAGAAAAATATTTGCCTGGGTGCAATGCTGGTAAGTTTTTCCGCATTCTTAGGTAGTTCTCTAGTTGGAGCAAGTTTCAGTATTCAACGAGATAAATTTTAGGGAGAGAAACAATAATGGAAATCAAATTAACTACATCAGAGATTCGGACTATTTTACAAGGGTGTCAATATACGTTGCGGCTTGTGGGGAGTAGTAAGGATTATCGCAGGCTTCAATCGTCCGAGTACTTTTCTACATCGAACAATGTAGTGCTAAATGATGCATTCAATATTTTGGGAGAAGTAGTAGAGGCAATTGATCAGGTGGAGCAATTTAATCAACAAGGAGAATCAAGTCATGGAGCAAGAAATTAAAAATGCAGTCGGCTTGGGTAGTCCCGAACTTGTAATAGAATCGAAATCAAAACTTGAATCTGAACCAAAACCAACAGTAACGATTTACGACTTTGGCGCTCTATTATCTAAGCACGAACCACCTAAAAAACAAAGATGAACACAAAACAATTGATTCTTAAATCTGCCATTGGAGTTTTCGCATTTTCCACTGTTTTCAGTGGGGCTGTATTTCTGTGGCAAACAAAAGCAAATCATCCCAATTTAAGCGCTAGGCTGGCTTTGTGTTTCAGCATGATGGGAACTGGATTGACCATGTTTATCAGTAGTCGGATTGAGGCAGCGCAATTTGAAGAATCACTGAAACCTAGACCTGTGCCTCTTCCGTGCCGAGGTTGCAAGCATTTCCACGGGGTTGTTTACAACGGTGTGCTTCTCAATTGCGCTGTTCATCCCAAAGGCTGCTTCGGTGATAAATGCCCGGATTGGCAAAGCTTTCGACTATCTAAATAAATAAGGAGCAACAAAATGACATTAACTTTGGACAACCGCTCTCAAAACAAAGAATCATCCGTGACGCAAGCATTACGGCAGATACAACAGCTAAACTCCAAGATTCAAGAGTTGGAGCAGCAGCATCAAGATTATGTGCGATCGCAACAAAATCTGATTAGTGCCATTGCCGAAATCTGTGTTTCTCCAATGCAGGAAATACAGGCGCTGCGGATTCTGATTTATCGGGGAGAAGCAACTTGTCGGCAGTACTTGCGTTCAGTGCTGGTGAAGCGAAAGAAGGCTTCATAGAGATCAGGCACTCATTGATTCCGGTTCTGTACGAGATATTTCCAAAACCCGACGTAACCAATATGAAGTTTCAAGAGATGCAGATTGCTTTTGTTCGGCATCCGACCAAATGTTCTCCCAATTGAATAGCCATTCAGTCAGCAAACGACCTAAGTCAACTAACTCTGCTGCTCTATCAATGTCATCTGCTTTTACCATATCTGGCACAGTCCACTCAATAAAGTATCGACTTTCTTTGACCAGAGTCAGCATCAATTCCTGCGACAAGCCTTGAGCCCACAAAGACTGAATTTGCTTAAGGTATGCAGCTAAATGATGTAAATGGGTAGTCACATCATCTTGTATAAAAATTTGTTGTCTCGGTGTCAATTCGATCATAAATTGCCAAGTGGCGCGATTACCTAACAGCAAAATCATACAACTTAAAACCTCTATCAAGGAAAGGCATTCTAATTATGCAACGGAATCAAGCACAAGTAATTGCTGTAGGTCTGACTAGCACATTAGCGTCCATATCTATCGGGTATTTAGGAGTGCAAATTTTTGGCAGAAATACAATGTACATAATTTCTACAGCCATGTTAGGGCTGGGTACTGGAGGAACTATCGGTCAGATTTTGGTGGAGAAAAGGCAGCAGCAAGTAATAGTCTGCAAACCCAAAGATGCTGGGTGAGAGTTGGGAAAAGGGGAAAGGGAAAATGGTAAGGGATTTAAAACCTTTCCCCCTTTCCCTTTACCCTTTACCCCGCCAAGTTCACTTGGCGAACTAGTAGTACAAACACAATCAAAACAAAGATAGGAGCAATTGTATGGAAACTTCAAAAGTTGTCACCATCCCCAATCACTGGACATCACCAAAATACTCGTTAGGACAAAGAACAAAGCAGGGGATGATTGTAGGGGTTCAGTATTATCCACC
>NZ_JACJSI010000435.1 GCF_014698065.1 Nostoc flagelliforme FACHB-838 | reverse complement strand
AGTTGGCTGCTAGAACTATGGTACAGCGACGCAAGATTAGTTATGCCACCCAAACAGAACTTGGTACCAAAGCATGGGATATTTTCATGTCCCTGGTTGCCACTACTCGTAAGTTAGGTATTAGCTTTTTTGAGTATATGCATGACCGGATTTTGCAACTCGGTGATATTCCCTGTTTGGGTAACATTATTCGAGAGAAGTCTTCTTCTAACCCATTTGGTTGGTCGTGGCTACCTGAATAAATCTCTACCCCGAAATTTTGAGCCGATACCTTCGTTGGTTGCCTGAATCTCTTCTTTGGCAGTTTCTAGCTCCTCATTGGTGCTTTGCAACTCTTCATTACTAGAGAGGATTTCTTCATTGGCAACTTTCAGGTCTTGATTGATATGCTCTTGCTCTTGGATCACCGCTTGTAGATATTCTTGAGTTGCAGCCTGCTTTTGGATGGCGGTTGCGATTTCAAGTCTTAGCCGAACATTCTCTCGCTCTGAGTCTGGCTGCTCTAAACTTTCAGGATTTACCGTGTTGACGTTTTTAACCGTGGGTGGCGCTTGTTCAAATAAAACCAAAAAGTAGAATTCTTCGTCGGTCCCAGGGTTGAATGGAATCACCTCAAGATTGATGATTTTTGAAAGCTCGTCGGATTCAATCCGTAACCCTTCTCTTCTAACTAGAATTTTTTGCCGTTGTGCCTGATAAATTGTCGCCCGTAGCTCCATGAGCAAGCCTTGGCGCACCATTTTGAATAAGTTAAGACTCGGTTTCCCCGGTAAAAGTTTGAGGTAGAGATCGATTTCTCCCCGAAATTGCAGCACCTCCATCTTGTCGTTGATCACTACACCCACTGGGGCATAGCGATTCAAGATTAGTTGGTCAGTTTTTTTCTCTAAGTCAAACTCATCTGATGGATTCTCATCGGTCGGCTTTGATTCGTCCACTTTTACTATCGGATAATTGCTGGTAATGAACGAAAAAGTTGGACGAATTCCAGTTAGCTTTTTGCTGTAGATTTTATACTTTTTGTCAATTAGAGTAAACAAGTCCGAATATTTACCTGTACTTTCTGAAGTCCCTAGCAACAAAAAGCCAGTCGGGTTAAGACTGTAATGAAAGATGGGCAATATCCGTTTTTGCAACGTTTCGCCCAAGTAAATCAGTACATTTCGACAACTGACTAAATCCAAGTTAGAAAAAGGGGGATCGCTGCCCAAGTCTTGTCGGGCAAACACACATAGTTCGCGCACAGCTTTGCTAATTTGATATCCACCGCCCTCAAGGGCATTAAAAAATCGGCGGCGGCTCTCTGGTGAGACTTCCACCATTTGATTCTCTGCATAAATACCTGTTCTCGCTTTTTCAATCGCTATTTCACTGATGTCTGTGGCAAAAATTTGGATCGGCGGCGAGGTTACTTTATCTGACAAAAACTCCAGTAAGGAGATGGCGATGGAATACACTTCTTCACCCGTCGAACACCCAGCTACCCAAATCCGAATCGGCAACTCTGCTGATTTGTTTTGGATGATGGTAGGAAAGACTCGCTCTTTCAACACTTCAAATGCTTCGGGATCGCGGAAAAAATGGGTGACGTGGATCAGAATTTCTTCATACAGCGCCTTCACTTCACTTGGATTGTTTTGCAAATACTCGGTATAATCCTCCAAGCGTTCTAGTTTATACAACAGCATTCGGCGCTGGATTCGGCGCTCAAGGGTGTTGGGCTTGTAGTGGCTGAAGTCAACGCCAGTTTGCGATCGCAATAATACAAATATAGTCGCCAGGGCATCTCCCTGTTCGGGCAACTTCTCAACCGCGATCAGTGGCAATGAGCCAGAAATAAAAGGATTGCGACTGAGGTTTGCCAGCTCCTCGGCAATTTTTTCCGGCGGCAATACAAAATCAACATTCCCGGTGGCAACAGCCCTATTGGGCATACTATCGAATTGTGCCGTGTTTTCACACTGAGCAAAAGTCACGCCTCCGGCTGCCTTGATTGCTTTCAGCCCCAGTGAACCGTCTCCATCCGATCCAGATAAAACCACTGCGATCGCTTTGTGCCCTCGATCTGCTGCCAATGAAGTAAAGAACGCATCACCAGGCATATATTTACCCTGAACTTTCTCTCGCGGCGTGAGCTGCAACACTCCATTAGATAAGATCATCTTAGTGTTAGGGGGAATAATGTAGATCTTGTTAGGTTCTACAGTCACGCCATCTTGCACTTCAGTGACGGGCATTTGAGTTGTTATTGCGAGAATCTCGCTCAACAGACTCTTGTGGTTAGGGTCTAAGTGTTGAATCAGCACAAATGCCATCCCTGTATCGGTAAGCAAATGCTTAAGTAACTGCGTAAATGCCTCTAATCCACCCGCAGAGGCGGCAATGCCAACGATGGGAAATAAAGCATCTGCAATATCTTGCTGCTCTATGTCGAACGTTTCATTCGCGGTAGATTCAGATACAGGTTCCTCAGAGGCTTGATTAGATGTTATAAGATCAGGTTTAGTACCGCAATGCTTTGGCGGCTAAGGTTTATATTTTAGGTTGGTTTACCAAATAAAAGCAGGAGGCAGGAAGAAAATATATTTTTTAACCTTCGCTACTTTCTTAACAGCACGGTCATTTTATTTATGAAAAACATATTTATTTGAATATTTAAATAAATAAATATAAACTATAAACAATTTTAATTTTCCTGAATCCAAATCACTGCCAAAAACTATGAAACTAGAATAAATGCAACACCAATCATTACGCTATTCAAAACTAAAACTAATTGAGTGGAAACACACATTTTATAGTTCCTTGTATTAATCCTATCATTTTTGAGTCATAAAAAATAAATTAAACGAGAAATCCTAATTTTTCGTTGCTTCTCAACCTTGGTTGTGATGAAGAGTAATTTAGATGCGTTTGCCCTGGTTTTCCCGGCGGCTGTCGGGAGTTGTCCAAGCACCCGCCTATTACCTTGATCCTAAGAATTCCAAATATTTTTTATCCACTGATGTTAATAATCTCTAAGTTCGTAGGTAACGATTATAGACGTTTATTCCCCTTTTTGAACCAACAATTTCTCAGACGCTCCAGCCGCAAAACCCAACCCAATCGCCACTACAGTAACGCTGGGCTTGATAAATAACGTCACAATTCTGATAACTGCACCTCAAAGACATTAACTCTTGAAAATTTGCGGTTACTAGATAAAGTTTGGACGGGAGAAAATATGCGAGTGTTGGAATTAATTGCCATCTTGGAAAAAGATGGCAAACGAGATGTTTAATCAATATGCGCTGGCTACGGCAATTGTGCGGATTCATCAAGTTAGCTGATTAATAAGTCCCGCACAAACACGGATTTATTCCTGCTGCCTTTCAGTAAAACTGCATTATACAAGTTTTAAAGGTGCATTTATGGCTGATACTACAATGTTAGATAACCGTATAAATAAGGAAATAAATTTTGAACCATTAGAAGCGACAGTAGCGGCAACAGAAGAAGAGTCTGTAATATTAGCCGAAAAGCTCACACAGGTGGCAATTCCTTTATATGTATTGTTACAAGCACTGAATATAGCAAAACACGATAAGACAGCAGCTTTCCGCTATGCTGACAAATATCTAAACAATATCAAAAACTCGAAATGGGTTATTATCCAAACGGCTTGAAATTTTCCCATGAAACGCTCGGTTGAATATTTTTCTCCTGATGTAAATTCTCAGTTTTGATTATTCAAAGCATTGAACTTATATTTAATTGGAGAATTTTGGAGTAATTTTTCAATTCCTTTTCGGATCAGCTCTGGTGGAACTCCGTCTAATTTCAACTCGGTTTGGATAAACTCATCTATTGAATTGGCTTTTGTCTTCTCTAAGAGCGCCAACATTTGTTGAGCTTGGGTTGTTGGTGTGCAAGATGAATTAGTTCCAGCTTGAGAAGTTTGCTTATTACTTGGTGCAGAGTCAATAAAGTTTTTGGTATCCCGGTCATAGCCAGAGAAATTCTTTAACAGAGGCATTGGTATCCATTCATTGATGCCGCCGTAATAACCCTGTTTTGTCAATCTGGGAGAAGCTAATCCCTGTAAGCCTTTCGCAGCTTTAGTTTTCAGGTTTTAGCTACAAATTTTAGTTACTATTAGAAAATAAAGGTTCAAAGCTTGGCTCAACCAAAGTTTCAGAATCTTGCTTCGATTATTGTTTTCCAAGAGTGACAGAATAGGGTTAGTATAAATTGTTAAAGCCTGCCTGTAAAAGTTGATTTGGGAAATTGGCTTGATCCAATATGTAGCAGATGAAAATTTAGTAAACTATGAGCAAAAAATGGGCAGTAAAACGAATCACTATCAATTTAACTGATAGTGAAGCGAAAAAGCTGGAAAAATATTGTCAAATGACCGGAAGACCTGCAACTGATGTAATTCGGGAATTGATTCGTTCTCTAGAAATAAATGCAATTGAACGAATTCCATCAGCATAACAGTCAGCCAGAGGAATTAAATCAGCAGTGGAAAAATACTAAATCTGCGTAAACGTTCACAGGAGTTATCCTGCTACTGTAAAAAATAAGTACACGTAAATGGTAGATTAAGAGGCATGAATGAAAACTGCCTCGCCTACGGAATCGAAATTTCCGACTTA
>NZ_JACJSI010000434.1 GCF_014698065.1 Nostoc flagelliforme FACHB-838 | reverse complement strand
TTTTTGTAAATTCTCTTTCTGTAATTTACTTAAGTATCCTTTGGCTGGCATAGCAGTAAGTCCACGAGTTTATTTAATTTACATTTTATGCAAATTAGATGTGGAACAGCTTAATAGCGGCGTTTTTGATGATATTGGCGTGAAAACAGAACAATTCTCTAAAACTAACCGTGTTATGCCCCCAACAACACAGCGATGGACTGGTGCAGAACGTGATGCACAAAAAGCTATTACAGCAACATTGACCCTACTCGATAAACAGGTTGGACATCAATTTCTCGGAAAATGGGTAAAACGAGGTTACTTTACACCTAACTCTCTTCTGTTCAAATTTGCCCGTCGTCTTGCTGGATTAGAAGAATTTGAACCTTCTGATACATCTGAGGCAGTTTCAACAGCAAATACTCAACTTGTTGAGCCAATTGTGCGCTATTTTGATGCACTACTCAACGAGGATGATCCGTTGCGGATGCAATCTTCATCTAACCCAAACCGAGATCCAGTCTTTCGTCTGGCGCGTCTTATGCAAGAAATCAATAGTACTGGAGAAAGTGCTTCAGATGAGAATATCCACAGAGATTGCAGAGCCTGGATTATCGAATTTTTCCCAAATACAGAACAGTGTTTAGCGCAACTACGAACAGAATTGGAGAATCGCAATCAAAGTTCTCAACAACAGCGACGTTCACCGAACGGAGATGAGCCAGATGTAGATACTATTGAAACATTGGCTTATCGCCTCCAATTTGCGCTGACGATCGCCCTTTTGGATCGACACACTCGAATTGTCTTCTATGAATGGCATAATCGACCGACATCAATCAACGACGAATCACCACATGATCGAATGCCTGCTGCAATATTGAATATTTTGCCATTACCTCCCACGGGGCGACAGTTCGGCACTTATTACTCTAGAGGGAATGATGACGATAAAAGATCCAGATATGGCAGCAATAATACGCTGACGTTATTTGCCTACACCAATATTGGACGCTGCTATATTTTAAATTTTCATCGTTTATTAACCGATTTTAACGGTCAACGTGGCCCCAACGTGTTAGCACTTTCTGGAACATCCTATTTACCACATTCTACCAGCTTTCACGTTGCTAATCCGCATGGTGTTTTAATGCCAGAACAGGGGGCGAGAGATGCGATCGCTCAAAGCCACTTCAAATTTCTTCCTCAATTTGACCAAAAGAAAAAACCCCTCCGTATTTCTGGTAGCCCTGAACGGCAGAAAATGGGTTTATTTCAGGAAATAGCGCGATCGCTCGTTGGTACTAACGGTACAGGGCATCTAGGGCAAGAACTTAGGGAATTAAAGCGTCTTGGCGAAAATGATTTAAGTAACCATTGGAAGGATCGCGATCGCCTTCTTCTACTCGTCAACTCCTACGATCAAGCTCGTTGGGCAGCAAACGAAATTCGCAATTGCTGGTCAAGTAAGCAGGACGTTGTTTATCACCTAGTTCGTGACAATGTAGATACATACACGGAAGATAACTTTGATGAGCTAGCGAAATTTGTCAAACCACCTGATAAGGGTGCGCTCAATCGTGCAGATATTGAAACTTTTGGGCAAATTAAAGGAAAGATTCTTGTTGCTCCTATGAATGCGATCGGGCGTGGTTTCAATATTTTGAATGCCAACGGTAAAGCCGCATTTGGTGCTATTTACTTTCTGACTCGTCCATATCCACATCCACATGATACACAGGCGATCGCCCAAGAAATGAACCGTCGCGCTTTAGATTGGGCGGATAAAGCAGACTTTCTAGCATGGCAACAAGGAGACGGAATTGTACAACGTGCTGAAAAGGTGCGCCAACTAGCGGCGCGTTACTGGCGATCGGTTGAACAACGTTCTTACTATAAAACTCTGCGCGATAATCAGGAATTACTTGCTTTTCCCCGGTTCGATCTTGCTGCAACTACTGCTGGATTAGTTATTCAAGCCGTTGGTCGTCTTTTGCGTGGAGGTGTCCCATTTCGTGGTTATTTTGTCGATGCGGCTTGGGCACCCAAGAGTGCTGCAAGGAAAGCTGATCCAGAATTATCTGAATTAGATACAGAAGAGACAAGTCTTCTGGTTGCAATGCTTCTACGAATCTGTGACTACGCCAGCGAGGAAAACACAGTAGGAAATGCGCTTTACAAGCCTCTAGCCGATGCCCTGGAAGGAATCGAAGACCTGCATTGGTAAATTTTTTGTATAAAGGAATTGATAATGCCTAAAAAAGACGTGCAACCTCCTATTCTTTTACCTGCAAGAATGAATCTTGCAGAAGATGTTCTTACAGATTTGGAAATTGCGGTACTTGAGTTTCCATTTGCAGAAATTGTTGCGGACTTTCGTAACAGTATGGAAGAAGTTCTCTCACCTAATCGCAAGAAAAAGGTCTGGATACCGTATCGACAGTTAAACAATGGATTGCTTGCCTGTGCATCAACGTTGACACATGGTTTTGAATACTTTGATACAGGCGATTATCGAGCATTAGCTGTAGGAACAGTTGAAAATCCGTTGCGAGTTCCAACTCCTGAGCAAATACATGAGTTAGTGATGATTTGGGCGCAGGAGTGGACAAAGCAATTTGATGGTAAGGGTAAAACAGATCAGGTGAATAGTGTTTGCGATCGCTTCCTTGAAAACATGGCCATAATTCCTAGTAATTGGAATTGGCAACCTATCACTCCAGCAACGCTCATTCAAAACATCAATGCCGAAAAAGGACTGGGATACCAAGCTATTCCTAGTTTCTTAGCAACATTGCTACATGAACAAAAATGTGTTATTCACTCCGGGCAAAGAGAGCAAGAAATTCAGTGGCGCAAGGTACAAGGCGATGGCTCAGGTCGTACTGGGCTATTCTTAGTCAGTCAACCATTTTCGGCACTGTACACAGATGACTATGGCAAAGAAAGGGAAGGTTATTTTGTCTATCGCTTGGATTTTCGCGTTCAGACTCAAGCAGGGCGATTCAACCAAAATGGCAAGCTTCAACCGTGGATTTTTTTGCATTTAAGTTGCCAACGATATGCTCATGAGCCATTAATTGAAACTAACTATGCCCGTGATATATCTGTCTTGATGGGGATGAATGAAGAACGTTTATCTGGTTATGAAGTAGATTCAACTTTGATACGTCTTACCATTGAAAACAATGGAAGAGAAGATAGTGACCTGTGGAAATTTCAGTTACCAAATCTGCTAGCTGCATTCAAAGCGCGTCCCCTTGAAACAACCCAGAATATTCTTGGCAATCCTGCGAACTACAGCAATTTATATAATCATCCTAACTGGAATAGAGATGAATATTATTTAGTTCATGCTGAAGGATACAAGTATGAACATGAAAACCATAAAAGAGGACATAGTATTAAACCAGGATTTAGTTTACAGGAACGCGGTGATATCGTTGCTCAAGTGTTAGAACTTTTAAATGGTGTTTTGATACCTGATGATCCAATGCAGTGTGATATTCCTGTTCCATCTGGTCAAAAAACACCCTTGGCTATGCGCGATTACGAATATATTTCTCAACTTCCAAGTTTTACAATACAACAAAAAGAAAAGCTAACTGAAAAAGAAATTAAGCAACGTGTAGATAACCGTCGTCAAGAAAGACAAACAATCATTGCTGATGCTATTGAGCGGGCGTTGCAAGGAAAACCCATACATCTTTTTATTCTGTGGCGTGAACGATATACCTATGATGTAACTTGCCAGACATTGCGTGATGCTTTCCTGCTCAATGAAGGAGAAGATTTTCCAGAGCATATCAAAGTATCATCTGTGTGGATTGATGATCCAAATCTTTTGAAACCACTCGACACAGCCGGACTTACAACTAAAAATAGTCAAGAGTTTGACAAACATATCCGCAAGCAGCATCAAATGAAGCTCGATGCATGGCGCGACTTTTTGAAACAGAAGGTTATTGCTTCAATTGACTCTACTACTAAGCCTTACTGTTTTGCAATTATTGAAATTGGACAAACAAAAAAAAAGGGAGTTCATCCCAAGCAAAGCATCTATAGAGTAGTTCGTGAAGCTTGTGTGTTAGAAAAAATCGGTTCCCAAATGGTGCAAACAGTTATACCAAAATCATCTGCCAAAGAAGATGAAAGCACAGATACATCGCTATCTTACAGCAAGAAGACGGAAGGACGTATTCTAAGTGCTGTACTGGATCTAACGCTACGCCAGGTTGGGACACTCTATGGACTGCCCTCAGAAGTTTATGAACAGGCAGGAATACCCAAAGAAATCGCCCAAAACCTAGATGTAATTGCTCTTTGTCGCCGAAAAGCTACTCAAGAAGGACAAGATAATATCGGTCGGTTCGCTGATTTAAAAAGCTAGAAGAGGAATTAATGCACTGTAAAGCTTATGGAGCTTAATTAGATAGGATTCTGGTAAGCACTTATCCAGGTACAAGGTAAGGGAAAGTGTAAAGTGACTGCGGTATTCCCATCAGAGTTAAAATTTGTTGTTGAAGTTCACCGAGTTGAGTCATTTCGTAGCTGCCGTCTCGATGAAAATACATTGTTATACCATTGAAAGCATTCAACAACTTTTCTGCTGTTGGTTTGGTTGTGTGGCGCTTGGGATTACCATCATACAGACCAGCCAA
>NZ_JACJSI010000433.1 GCF_014698065.1 Nostoc flagelliforme FACHB-838 | reverse complement strand
GAACCGATAGAAATACTGAAGCAGTTCAACTCGTGCTACCTGAAGATTCAGGCGATTGCACAAAATGAAACTTGGCTTTTGTTGATTGCTGAAAAGAAGATTGACCCAGAAGCAGCAACTCATTTGGGCGATGTCCTGCATTACTTGGGCGAGGTAATGGGTTGTGTGGAAGAAATCGTTGAAGTCAAAACAATTCAAAATTGCTGAACTACTCACTTATGAGTTAGAAGTAATTCCTGGCATTGTCATAAATAGCTAAGTCGAACACTATCCAGTATCAACGCAATTTTTAGCAACAACAACGCAATTATGGAAACAATCATTATCAACAACAGCGTCTTTCTCATTCCACCCAACCTAAACTACAAGCAAACTATGCCAAAGAATATGATCAATTTCTTCTTGATTGTCCTCCAAAACTGACAATCCTAGAAGCACAAACGGCAGATATCTCATGCAAGGGCAGAATCAAACAACAATGCCATAAGGTAAAAAGCGATAAACACTACTCTTGCTGATGTGGCTTTGTCAAGAACCTTGCTAACCAAGCTAAAAGTATGGCAAAAACAGCGGCACTTAGGGAGCGAACTATTTCATATAACTGTGCAAATTGTAACTCACTAACTCGACTCGTTACCCAGTTTAGAAGAGTAGAGAAAACCACAAACCAAGCAATGATTCCAAAAGGAGTGACAATTGCCAAAACTTTAGCTGTTTTCCCTGCCTTGCGGTAATGTCGCCAACGCAAAACCAGCCAACAACCGATTACTTCTCCAATCCACCACCCGACAAAAGAACCAATAAAAGGTGGCAGTAGCCCTTCGAGTTCAGCATTCGGCATAAAGTTTTTTCCATAAGCAATCCCTAGATATATACCCAGGTTCATCAATACCACAGCCCCAGTTACACCTCCTAGAACTGCTGCTAAATATCCATTTCCTCTATTTGTGTGCAGTGCCATCATTCAATCTAAAACTTTTATCAAAAACATATTTGGCTTTAGACAGTTTTGATAGTGCTTTGAGTTCCTTAACAAGGATTGATACCAATGAAACAACTAACAGCTTCCATTCCCATTCCCGTACTACGAGAATTTACTACGGTTTGGAGCAAATAACAACTGCTGGCAAGAGCGATTTATGTAAAAGACTCAGCATTCAGATGGTTGATACTAACGAAGAGAATTAACAACCAACATATACCAAAACTGAAATCACATGAAATTTACAACTGTATCTGTTAGCTACTCTAGAAAATTTAATCTTGGCAATTTTGAGTCACTCGATTTAGGTTGTTCTCTATGGGCGCAAGTGGAAGATGGGGAAGACGCGGATGGAATAACTCAATTTCTTTATCATCAAGCTAAAGCTTCAGTAAAACAAGCGGCAATGCCTGTGCTAAAAGCCTCAGAGTTTCAAATTACTAAGGCTAAATCTAGCAAAAAAGTGTCTGGTGATGTCAACGAAAGTGATTGGTAAAGTGAGAGGACTAAACAATGCAAGAACTAATCAAAGCTTTAATCAAAGCAAAGGCAGAGTTTAACCCCATTCAAAAAGACGGTACTAATCCTCACTACAAGCGTAAATATGCAACTTTAGATGCTGTATTGGATGCTGTCACTCCTGCACTTGGTAAACATGGGTTAGTAATAATTCAAACCACCGAAATCTTTGAAAGTAAAACCGTACTACGGACTCATATTTTTCACGAATCTGGAGAGAGTATCACCAGCACTTATCCTTTACCTGAAATTGCTGACTCTCAAAAGTTTGGTGCAGCATTAACTTATGCACGTCGATATGCGGTTTGTGCAATTTTATCGGTGACTGCTGATGAAGATAATGATGCTGAAGGCGCAACTACTTCTCAAAAGACAGAACAAGCACAAAATAATATTAGACCTCGCAAAGAGAATCAACAGCCTAGAGTTCAGCCAACCAAACAAGCTATAACTTCACCATCAATCAACCCAAAAGATTTGCGAGTTAAAGAAGTTCGCACACTTTTAAATTATCCGTTGGACTTGGTGAAAGAATGGCTGCATTCTCGAAATGTTACGAGTCCGAGTGAGCTTGATTCTCTTCAGATTGACGAATTAGTAAAGACTATGTGTTTGGCTTGGGCAGGGAATAAATTTGGGCATCCGAACCATGCTGCTAGCTCTTATCAAAAGCACATAGTTGATGCTGTAGCACGAGGAGTAGATGAAACAACAGCAATTAGCGACTGGATGGAAGGAGCGCTTGCACAATTACCTGAACTTAATTGAAAGCAGAAATCATACTTCAAGAAGAATACATTCGGGAGCAATCTTAACGTTCTCTTAGAAACGCTGGTTCTGCATAAAAAGCACTTATGCTCATCAAACAAAGAGGCATTGTTACCAACAAGCCACCACCGTCACTGAGTATCGGAGGAAATCGGGACTTGAAACACAGCCCTTGTTGAGCCGATTCAGTATAGGAATAGTCGCAAAATTATTTTTGATTCTCGGATTCTCCCTGCTGTAATTGTTGCACTTCCTCCACTGATAAGCCAGTAGACCGAGCTATCACATCAACGCTGATGCCCTCAGCTAATAAGTTAATAGCAATTTTACGGACTTTTTCATCGCTACCTTCGGCCTTGATTGATTGATAAACCACTGATTCACGCATGGTATACCTTTGGGAAACCAACTTTAACAACCAGTGTGTTGCTTATTTGAGCTACTCAACATCTGTAATAAGCAAGCTTTGTACTTGTTCAATTGTTAACCCAGTAACTTTTACTACCATTTCAATAGGCATCTTCTCTTTAAGAAGGTTAACTGCAACAAGGCGAACTCCTTCCTCAATCCCTTCAGTTCTTATTGACTGATAAATAACTGACTCGCGCATTATGTCCTTCCTAAATAAACCTCCAATCACTTCTTGTTCTAATACTAACCCAGCCAGAATTGCAGAAGCGGCAGCAATATTACTTTGTGTTCGCCTGTCAGCAATTTTGTCAACAGCCGCAGCTGAGAGTTGTAATGTAGCAACTTTGCTCTCAGTAGCACTCAAGACCGCAAACGGGAGTAATCCTGGTGTCGCCAAAAATATCTCGCTTGGTTGCTCCCATAAACGAATCACTGAAAACTCATGTCGTAAACTTTCAGTAGTAAAAGTAGTTTGATACACCTTCTCTGATTCGGTTTTAGCTAAGTAAATTACTACTTGGTGCATTCGTTTATTAGGAAAACGGCGATACACCCTCAAACGGTAATCAGCCATCCGAAACGGCATATCAAAACAATTCGCAATTCGCAATTCGCAATTCGCAATTATTAATTAGGAGTAAAAGGCATGAATCAAAATATTAGTATTGCTGATAGAACAAAAGCCTTGGCAATCAGAATAGTTAAAGCTTGTACTTTCTTAGATGAAAAGCCTGGAGTTTGTCGAACACTCTCAAAGCAACTACTACGAAGTGGAACTTCCATTGGAGCTAATGTTAGAGAAGCCCAGGGCAAACGCATCTAAATTACTCTTGATCACAACGAAGGTTAAGAACCAACGAAAAAATCAGGATTTCGAGCTTGATTATTTTTTAAGCCCCAAAGCGATCGCCTAAAACTTTCGCAATAAGCAAAACTTAATGACATTGATTTTAAATCTATTCTCAATAAAGTATGCTTATTGACATGATGCGGCCGCCCTGTAGAGAAGCCCAATCTTCTCAATCTGACAAAGACTTTCTTAGTAAATTGGAAATTGCACTTAAAGAGGAAAGAGAAACTGAGTATTGGCTAGAAATATTAATAGAGGCAGAATTGGTTGACAAAACTAAGTTTGAATCTCTGCTTCAAGAAACTAGAGAACTTGGAAAAATCTTAGTTGCATCTACTAGAAAAATTAAGGATAAAATCAACAGACTAAATTAATTGCGAATTGCGAATTGCGAATTGCGAATTGCGAATTGGTTCGGGGTTCTCCTAATAGCCAAGTAGCAAAATCAGGAGAATACATTTCAGCGATAAATTTGCAAGTGTTATCAAACATGAACAAATTTTATCAGATTAAATCAACAAACTGAATTATCCAATCGCACTACTTCCATAGCCAGTCTGATTGCTCAATTATATAAAAAGGAAAAAATATTATGCCGCGAAAAATTGCTCCTCCTACCCCACAAAATCAGCCGCACCAATGCATACAGTATCTTCATCGTTGTGGGGGTAGCGCTCGATTGTGTCATATCAAATTCAGTCTTAACGTGATTCAAATGCTAGTCAATCAAAGAAAGGTAAAGATTAAGAATACTGGTGCAGGGTTTTTTATTGAATTGGAGGATTCCAAATGACTAATTACAAACAAGATGTTTACCAATCTCAATTAGACCACAAGGGTAAATTGGTTCCTCGTCGTCGTACTAGGAGAAGATTCAACCCCAAGATTTTCGTTGATCGCACCATAGAAACAACTGCAATTGTCTCTCTGCTCTTAACTGGGTTTTCAGGAGTAGCGGCAATGGGGTGCTGGGGGTTGGAGATTATCGAGACTAATAATCACAACATAATCATCTCTAGGTGGCAGCAGCAGAAAAGTATTTGCTTGGGTGCAATGGTGGTCAGTTTTTCCGTCTTCTTAGGGACTTCTTTAGTCGGAGCAAGCCTCAGTATTC
>NZ_JACJSI010000432.1 GCF_014698065.1 Nostoc flagelliforme FACHB-838 | reverse complement strand
AAAAATAAATCCGTTTGGATGAGCTTTGGAACTGAACTGTTGTTAAATAAATCCTCACCTGAATCGAAGCTAACTGCAAGCTCGTCAAAGTTTGCCACTTGCAAAACACTTTCTTGATTGAACTGCTTACGGTATGCCCTAACAATCTCGCTGATAGAAACTTCGTTTGTTGGAGTGTCTTCTCGGAAAAGGGTAACAACTTTGGCAGGTTCTTCGATGAGTTTTCCTGTACTGTCCAAGAATTGCCCATTGGCATCAAAAATTGTTAAATCTGATGGGAAACGAGGGGTAATTACACCATTAACAAAAGCCTGAAACTCGCTCTGGGATACCTCTTGACCTCCGGCAATATTACGTCCAAAAAACAAATCTTCCTGAATTAGGGAAAATGCTTTAGCTTTAGGTAAATCTACTATGAGCGCCAGAGAAAGGGCGGTACTAGTGGCCAGAGCGGTAGTAATTTTGTTGAAAATATTTTTTTTAGACATAGTTGTAATGCTCCTGAGCGAACAAACTAAATCCTAAGATTTAGCTCATGTTAGGTACTGAATAAATGTGAATACCTTTTTGCACTACAATGAAAATACTCCATATAGCAAAAAAAACTAGTGTTTGTGCTGAAGTTCATCAAATCTTTAAAATAAAATTTATAGTTTGCTCATTTTTAGCCTGTACTGCTCCCTCAAAACACGGTTGCAATGGCGATTGCCGCCATTGTAATCTGCGGTACTTCACGACAGCCTTGCCTTGAGCGATCACAAGAAGGTGGGCGGGTACGCCATCGCACACAATCGCCCTTGTACAGTACTTATACAGAGGTATAAATATTTGCCAAAGTATAAACTGAATCTGGTAAAAGGTGATTATAGTAAATTTATATACTCTATTGATGTGAATAAATCAGTAGAGTATTTTTGTGAAAGTGCGTCTAACGTAAGCGATCGCCTCTTCTGTGCCCTTGTTACAACCGCCCCTCCACAGCCTACGATTACTCCTTGGGGTAATGGTGCATTCATGTTTGACCAAATTTTGATAACCATTGGTTTACACGCACTCAACCAAGGGTGTTGCATTGAGCTTGGTTGATTGCGTCTAATCCTTGTATAGTGCAGCTTTAAAAGTTTTTCGTTCTTTTTGCGTAAATTACAAAACTTGAACTGGAGAGTATTACATAGCAAACGAATTAAATTGTGTTGAAATTATTAGCAATTTTGATTTTTTTTGTCTAGGATTAGTTTTTTATAAGTTTTTGTCTTTCCTCATTTAATATTTTATGGTGGAATTAGTATTAGTGAAGCTAGGAGGTTCCTTAATTATTGACAAGGATAAACCCTATACTGCTCGGAGAGAAGTTATAACACAACTGGTTGAGCAAGTGAGGCTGATCAAACGTGAAAATCCTAATCTGAAACTTATTATTGGTAACGGTGCTGGTTCTTTCGCCCACCAATCAGCGAGTAAATATAATACAATTAACGGTTTTTCAGGTGAGGAAGAAAAACTAGGGTTCTGCTTAGTCCATCAAGATGCTTTAGATTTAAATTTTCTCCTAGCTAAAAAGTTTTTACAGGCAGGTTTGCCAGTGGTAAGTTTACCACCTATTACTATGATAATCACTCACAACAAAAAACTATTGAAGAGTGACTATAGTGTGATAGAAAGTAGTCTACAAACAGGTTTAATTCCTTTAGTTTTCGGTGATGTCGTTCTAGATCAAGCTATTGGTGGGACTGTCTTCTCGACAGATGTAATGCTTGCAGAACTAGCGAAATACTTTTATCTTCAAGGTAAGTTTAAAATTCGACTAATAAATGTTGGGAATTATGCAGGTGTATATGATCAAGATGGGCAAGTAGTTTCCAATATTACTCAAGCTAACTATTTTCAGATTAGACCTTTCTTGGGCAAGAGCAAATCAGTAGATGTTACTGGCGGGATGGCTAAGAAAGTTGAGGAGTTTTTGAATATTTCTAGTTTAGGGATTGACTGCTGGATAATTGATGGGAATATCCCAGGGAATTTAGCCTCTTCAGTTTTAGGTACGCCAACTCTAGGAACTTTAATTAGGGCATTTTAACTAAAATGATTTCAAAACTGTTGGTAGTTAATCCGAATTACTTACCCTTAATCTTTTTGAGATAACTCATCGAGAAAGGCAGAGGGCAGTTCTTGCTGAAGGCAGCTATGAATCTATCCCACGAATAAAATTATGCGAACCCAGATGTAAACTGTCGCTAAGGAAAGAAAACCATTAAAGCAGGCGGAAACTCGCTCCCACTGCACAACCTCTGTGCTTCTTCTTTTCTGTCCCCTGCTTGTTAGTTGTCCTGTTCCTTACCTGTACCAACACATTTCAAGTGAGTTGCTCTCGGTTTGTCATAAAAATGCTCCTGATAATTGTTTCTGTATGTGAGTAAATAACTGCACGACAAAACTGGGAGGCACGGAATAGCCGATAATTGACCCCGCCGTAGCAGCTTCGTTGGGAAATTCATACCAACTGGGAAACCCTTGCAAGATTGCAGCCCCAGGAATTGTCAAAGACTTGGTAGTACCATCAGGTAGCCAAATATCAGCAAATTTATTGCGGTTACAGCCTTTGTGGTCAGTGAAATGTGATCGCAGAATGGTATTAGCGGGGTGCGACCCTGGCTTGTACTTGGGTAACTTGCGTCCCCCAACCCGTTCAATCAACAGTGCTGTTGGCGCATTCTCGGCTAAAAATTTCTCTAAAGCTTGTTGCTGTTTAGGTAGAAGCTGTGAATCAGTCATTGTGGGGATGAGATGGACTATCGCCTCGTACCAACCACAAGGTGTAGTTCCCGAAGGTAAGGTAACGCGAAACCCCCTACTTGCAATCAGGACTAACCGCCGACGCGCCTGGGGTAGTCCGAAATCAGCCATATTCACCACGCTATAATCAATCAAGTATCTATATTCTTCGAGAGTTTCCAAAATAGCAGTGAAACTCTCACTTTCTTGATAGCGCGGCACATTCTCCAGCGTAAACACCCGTGGCTGCAACTGCCGGACGGCTTCTGCCACAGCGATCGCTGCGGTCAGATCATCGCTAGTTTCCCCACCTTTACCCGCTTTAGCTGTGTGAGCTTGACTGAAGTTGGCGCACACCGGGGAGGCATGGAGGTAATCGGGGCAGCGCGGAAAACCCAGAAATCCTGATTGCGCTACTTCTTGGACTGTTAGTTGTATTATTCTACAGCCATACTCGCTAAAGTTGTGGTGATGGGTAAAGGCTATCGCCCTGCTCAAGTCTGGTTTTGTGGGGTCGAATTCCACCGCAATGACTGGACGAATCCCGGCTTCAACCATGCCAGCTTCAATCCCGCCGCCACCAGCGAAAAGTACTACAGCGATCGGAGCATTATCTGGAAGTGTTGGTTTTATTTTTGTGTTATCAGAATTTTTGCAGACATCTAATTTTGGTGATGGCTTTTTGGATTTCGCTCTTTTGATAAAAGCGATAATATCTTCCTTAGTTGCCCCCTGCTGTTGCATTAGACGAATCATTGGAACAGCGCCAGGGGGAATTGAGCCTATACTTCGCCCTTTCCATACTCCATCAACTCGTTCTTCCCAGTTATATGCCCATCGGTAATGAGTCGGGTTGTTTGGGTCACGCTCACATATAACTCGTGGGTAAAAAACTATTGAGCCATCAAGTAGCTTTTTCTTTTCGAGGTACGGATATAGGCATCCTTGGCTATGAAGTTGTGAGCTTTTAATGTCGTCCTCTAAGAATTTTTCGGGTGTCCCAGATAACGTAAACTCTACTGGTGCAGTAGAACCAGAAGGTGTTTGATATACCTCAGTTTTTTGAAGTAATTTTTTCTTTTTAATGTACGGATAGAGGCATTCTCGACTATGAAGCTGTGCGGCTTCAAGGTCATCCTCTAAGAATTTTTCGGGTATTGGAGATAACTCAGCTATTACTGATTTAATCATGCAGCCACCTCTATGACCAAATCATCAGGCACTTCAAAAATCCCCAGTTGACCAATGTAAGGAATCGGTGCAATCTCGCGTGGATTCTCCAGCTTCCAGTGGTATTGCCCAGGCATCCCCCAGCCAGACGCAACTTGTGAAAACTTGCAATCGACTATTGTGACAACGCCGATAACTTGGCCGCGACGGAGACTCTTTAACTCTGGAATAGACACGCCCATGCTTTGAAAGAAGACAGAGGCGATTTCATATTCCTTCTTGGTACACTTTTTCGCTGCATGGATGAGAATATCACCTCGATAATGAATAGGCCAGCCTTGGTTTTCAATATTTTTGAGAGCATAAATAATTGCCCATGCCCAAGGCTGACGAACAGATAGCGCTTTCATATATCGACCTCTAAAACTTAAAAAAAGTTCATCGCATCAAATTATCTCGCCAAGTTCAAAAATTTCGATGTGGATAAATCGCATAACATGGTCGCAGTGCCGAGCTTACCGTAAAGGCGGTTTTTCTCAACAATCAACTCAATAGTGCGATCGCTTGGGTCTTTTGTGTAGACAGCATCGCGGTAAAGCATAATTAACTGGTCACATACCTCAAAGATTTCACCAGAATTACGTAACAGATGACGATTGGGGCGTTTATCAGCCGTAGTTTGATTCCCCCGATTGATTTGACA
>NZ_JACJSI010000431.1 GCF_014698065.1 Nostoc flagelliforme FACHB-838 | reverse complement strand
TTTTTGTAAATTCTCTTTCTGTAATTTACTTAAGTATCCTTTGGCTGGCATAGCAGTAAGTCCACGAGTTTATTTAATTTACATTTTATGCAAATTAGATGTGGAACAGCTTAGTCTCTGTTGCCAAAAAATATCAAAACCGCAATTTAGAATTTCTCGATTTGATCCAAGAAGGAGCAATCGGTTTACAGAGGGGTATAGAAAAGTTTGACCCGAACCTGGGGTATAGACTCTCAACTTACGCATACTGGTGGATTACCCAAGCAATTACTAGAGCCATTGCGGAACAATCACGGACTATTAGATTGCCTGTTCACCTCACTGAAATACTTAATAAAGTAAAGAAGGTGCAGCGAGAAAGCTTTCAAAAGCTCGGTCGTCATGCCACTGCTGAAGAAATTGCATCAACATTAAACATAAGCACAGATAAGCTTCGAGAATATCTCAGCGCTTCTCGCACAGCTATTTCTTTAAATAAACAAGTTGGAGATGAGAAAGAGACAGAATTGGGCGAAATTTTAGCAGACGTTGGTGCTTCACCAGAAAAACTGCTCACCCAAGAACTTTTATCGCAAGACGTGGCGAAATTTTTAGCACCACTGACACCTATACAGCGTCAAGTGTTGACTTTAAGCTTTGGGCTAGAGAACGATCAGCATTTCAATCTCGCTCAGATTGTCCAACAGTTAAACCTTAGCCGAGAACGGATTCGTCAAATCCAGGTCAAGGCGATTAACATTCTCCGCCATCATCAAAATGATATCCAAGAGTATTTATTTGATTAAGAGGATGTTTTAGTCAGATGATGCACGGATGATGCACGGATTTTAAAAGTAAGACCACAATAGTAATCAGTTGGGTGTCTCTATTAATAGATATAGTTCTGAAGCTGGAATTTAGTTAGTGATTGTACTCCATTAGTCAGATGCAATAGCCTGAGTAACAGTGTAGTTTAACCCGTATAAGTACCTTACTCTTCAGCTAAAAAGAGCAATCCTGAGTGCAAACCAATACTTACAGGCTTTACAAATGAAATTAATCACGAAACCAAAATCTCTCTTGATGGGATGTGCTTTAGCATTGGGACTTGCTGTTCCTGTAAGCTCTCAACAACCCCAGCCATTAAGAATCGAGCGCGTAGAAGGTTACTTAGCGACTCCAGAAAGGTTAAAATTCAATGAATCTTTATTGAATGAGTTACAGCTACCCCCTGGGTTTGAAATTAGCATATTTGCTCAAGATTTAGGTAATCCCCGCAACTTAGCAGTTGCTGCTAATGGTACAGTCTACGTAACTCGGCGTGAGCAAGGTGATGTTATAGCTTTAACAGACACAAACAAAGATGGACGCGCTAACCAAAAACGTACTGTTGCATCAGGGCTAAAGTTTGTTAACGACATCACCATCAACCAAAATCGCCTGTATTTTGTTACTGATACACATTTATACGCTACTAATTTATTATCCAATGGTAGGGAAGGTAAGATCCAGACCTTAATTAGCAATCTACCTGATGCTGGACAACACCCGAATCGCACTATTGGCTTTGGCCCTGATGGATTGCTTTATCTTTCCGTAGGTAGCACTTGTAACGCTTGTGACGAGCCAAATGACGAACACGCCACCCTATTGCAAGTTCAACCTGATGGTAGCAAGCGAACTATCTACGCCAAAGGATTACGAAATACTATCGGTTTTGCTTGGCATCCCCAAACTAAGGAGCTTTGGGGAATGGATCACGGTTCAGACTGGCGAGGTAACACTATACCACCAGAAGAATTAAACTTAATTAAACAGGGTGGAAATTATGGTTGGCCATTCTGTTGGGGTGCTCGTCGCCCTGATGTCTACCTCCAAGCCAACCCAACAGGCACAACCAAGGAGGAATATTGCAAAAAAACCGAAGAACCTGTAAGCACTTATACAGCTCATAGTGCCCCTTTGGACTTAGTTTTTTATACTGCTTCCCAATTTCCCGTTCAGTATCGGAATTCTGCTTTCGTCACTATGCGTGGTTCTTGGAACCGCAATCCACCCGTTGGGTATAAAGTTGTGCGTTTGCGTTTCGAGAATGGCAAACCAGTGCAGTTTGAAGATTTTGTTACAGGTTTCTTAAGACCAGACGGAAAAGCACAGTTTGGTAGACCAGTGGGTTTAGCTACAGCACTAGATGGTTCTCTGTTATTTACTGACGATACTAATGGCGTAATTTATCGTATATCCTATGTAGGACAAAAACCCTCATCTGGTAGGTGATTTCAGTAACCTCTACTTGGATTTAAAAATTCCCGCATCTGTTGTGAGTTCATTTGTGTTTTTTGGCGCTCATTTCGGTTGGTGCAAAAGTGTCGCGCTCTACGCAAATTGAGGGAATTCCGTCGCTCATCTAATACTGTTGTCGCAAATCGTACCCAAAATTGGGGAGTATTTTGCAGCAAACCGAGGGGCGATTTTTGGTGCTTGTTAGGCAACCCCACAGGCAGAAAACAACGCTTGATGCTGTTCTTCTTGAACCACGATCAGGTGTAATTGGGCGATGCCTCTGCAAATTCGTCATCACTACGAAGGAACCAGCACTATCTATAGTTCGCTTTCGTGACGAAAGCAGGGTAAAGGGTACTGGGGAAAGGGGGAAAGGGATTTAAAACCTTTCCCCCAAACCCTTTTCCCAGCCTGAAAAAGCGCATCTTTGGGTTGGCAGACTACTAGTCCAAGCTGCATTTTTAGTTTCAGCCCCTTCCTTTCCAGGCTTGTCTGAATGGCACTGGTGAAAGCATTGCAATTGCAGAAAAATTTTCAGCACCGATTAATTGGGGGGATCACCCTGGATCTGAGCCGGTTGCGAGGTTAGGGTTATCCCAGAAGTGTCTTGTCTGTGCAGCCTGAACGAGAGCTTGAAAAAGTCTTTGATGATTGGGATCGAGAATTGAAAGCTCAGGATGCCATTGTACACCAATTGCCCAAGGGTGGTGTTCATGCTCCACAGCTTCAATGACTTCATCATCCGAAGCATGAGCAACAACCCGCCAACCAGGTGGTACTTTATCTATCGCTTGATGATGCCAAGAAACTACAGATATGTGAGAATTCTGTAAACAGTCAGCTAAAAGGCTTTCTACATCTATCCTGACAAGATGTTCTGTAGGTAAACGTCGTCCAGGCTCAGGCTCTAAACGATGTAATGCAGATGTACCGTAAACATCTGGAATGTGAGGAATTAGAGTACCCCCACAGGCGACGATGAGAATTTGTAAACCCCGGCAAATACCCAATATCGGCAGAGGACGTTCAAGAGCAAATTTGCCAAGCTGCAATTCAAAAGCATCACGTTCGCAATCAACAGAATAAATAGTAGGATGAGCAAAACCGTTGTAGCAAGCAGGGTCAATATCTCCACCACCAGAGATGATTAAACCTGTCCAAAGAATCTAGAAGTTGAGCCGGCTCAATTTCTCCTGGTGGTAATAATATGGGAATGCCACCTGAAGCACGGACTGCATCTATATATTCACTTGGCAAAGAAAATGGTAATGCTGCAAGGCGACCGTAAGTTGTAATCCCAATCAATGGTTTTCGAGATTTTCTACTCATCTTGATGCTATTTCACTATTTCGTCTAACATTTTTGTAAGATTCGATTAATGCTGCTGTAGCAACAATCCTTCATCAGTATCCAAGGATGCGAGGGGATGTTCTATATCTATCGATGAAACAATAGCTTCTAGCTTGTCACAACTTGAGCGTACTAAACGCAAACCAGTATCTAATGAAAGTTGAGTAGTTGTTGGGGTGAACTCTTGCAAGATGCTGGCTTCTATCGTCTGATACTGATCAAGGTTTCTGCACAGTTTTGCCAGAAAATTTGCTCCTTCGCCACCAACAGCGCTGGCAAACTGCAAAATGGAATCGACGTAAGCTCTAACTTTGGGGTTTTTAATTCCTTCTGTAGCTGAGGCTAAGAGCAATTCCCCTGATAAATATTCAAAATCTGGTACATACAAGCGATTGCCAACTAGTTCAAATATCTGCATTCCTTTAGATGGTCTTACTGTTAAGTTCTCATGTCTAACTCCTTCAGCTAATTTTTCCAGCAATATAATTACAAGTAAAATTACAGAAGAAAGGTTGCTATCTATACATCTGATTTCTACTGTACTGAGTTTGTTGAGTCGAACTGGATTCCAAGCTGACTTGAGTAAGCTAACTCCCGATTCTTTGAACAGGTTCGGTTGAATTTCGGCTTTTTCCATTGCTTGCAGCCAAGCATGATAACGAGCGAACTGCTGCTCGACTAAACCCTCAACACTTTCGGCATAAGGCATGAGTCCACCGACAGGTTGTAAATTAGTATAAACTCCCTCCCAACCGAAGGTTTCGCTACCTCGATAACGAATTGTACGCGCGGCTAGCCCTAACGCCTGTCCTTCATAAAAGGGACACGCCCGCGTCAGGGAAATAAGTGCAGAGTCGCAAGCTGTAGCTAAATTATAGATATTTAATAGTTCTTCTCGCTCAATTGATGTCGAGTTGTAGGATACTCCAACACGAGGGTCAATTACTCCAGGCGGGACTTCCAAATGCAGGTGTGTACCTGTACATTTTCCGGCGTGCAAAAATTTTGAAATGCCGACAGTCCGCGCTTGGATATGGTAATTAGGGTGATCTCGCATAACTGGCAT
>NZ_JACJSI010000430.1 GCF_014698065.1 Nostoc flagelliforme FACHB-838 | reverse complement strand
CAAAACTTTGGGCTTCTGCAACGCGCACGAACGACAACAGGTTTGACAAACTCTTAATCACAGATTGTTGAAAATAAGTGGATAAAGAAGTGAAATATCACCTCTTCTCAATTGATTGTAAACAAAATATCCTGATATTTAAGTGAATAACAAAGCACATCACTCTTGCACAAAATCCAAATCACAATCTGGAGAAACTAAAATGACTAGCCAAACCCCCAACCCAGCTCTACTGCATACCCAACTTCCAGATGCGCTGTTTGCTCAGTACACCGCAGGATCTGTAAACAAGCTTGCAGCAGCAGATAAATTGGAAATAATCGAAAAATTACACCTATTAGAGCTGATTTTTGATACCCGCCGTTATGAAATAATGGATGCCATTCTCACCGAAGATTTTGTAATGGATCATGCACTTGCAAAGCGCTTAGATCGAACCTCATTCAAACAGTTGTGGCAGGACAATGAGGCAGTGTTACTTAATGGAATTCGGCATCAATTGACTAACGTTATCGTCTATCCTAATCCCGATGAGACGGCAACTGCCATTGCCTATTTGAATGTCCTCAAGTTTGCCAATACTTCTACATTGTCCAAAACTGACAATCCGGCTTTACTGGCTCACGCTGTTCAAGTGGTTCAATTCCGCAAAGAAAACGATGTTTGGAAACTGGCCCACCTCACAATTGACCAAATGGCAGTGTCAGACATCTTTGGTTTAGATAAAACTGCTCGGCATTACTTTGCGGCATTAGCAGGTGAGCGCGAGCAACTTGGTCAATCTTTATTCTAAAGCACCCAAGCAATCGAAAGTAGTCCCTATAGGTAAGAGGAAACCCAGAGCGATGAACTACAAGAGTGGTAAAGGTATTGGGGGGTGATTTGTTGTCTCAAGGTTTTGAGTGAGCGCCTCCGGGGGGCGATCGCGCCATCGCAGGCTTTATCGTTCCATCCACAGCACTTTTGAGGAGTATTGCAAAGATAGGTTTGGATATTAGCGTCGTCATCCTTATAGATTAATTGAAGCTTCGGCTGTATTTGATCTGATAAAAATGTGTCCCAATGGGACACAAACTAAAACTGAATCGAGCGATGCCAAAATGTGTTCAGATTACGTGGTCATTCTCAAGTTCGATTGCTACGACAATCTCAAAACCTGGCTAGAATCACATAATCACATATTTGGCGGGAATGGTATTTGCCGGCACGCTTGATAATGGCAAATCCATTGTACAAACCGTATAAATGCCTCTTAATCATGCTTAGTCGTCGAAAAACTCTCGAACCAACCGCGATGCCAAAAAAAGAAGAGCAATCCAGCCGTGATCGCTACCATAGCTGCTAAACAAGCTGGATAACCCCAATACCATTCTAGTTCTGGCATATTCCAAGGGGATTTTTCTGTATTAAAGTTCATACCGTAAATTCCAGCGACAAAAGTCAGTGGAATAAAAATTGACGACATTACCGTTAACGTTTTCATAACTTCATTCATTTTGTTACTAACCGCAGACAGGTAAACATCCATCAATCCAGAGGCTAATTCTCGATAGGTTTCCACCATATCTATAATTTGAACCGCATGATCATAACAGTCTCGCAAATAGATTCGCACTTCTTCACTAATGAGTTCATTCCCGTCTCGAATAAGAGCATTAATTGTATCCCTTTGGGGCCAAGTAGCGCGGCGCAGTGTTAGCAAGTCCCGCCGAACTTGATAGATTTTCTGTAGCGTCTGGCGACTTGGCTTGGCTATTACCTCCTGTTCTAAATCTTCAATTCGCTCACCATATACTTCCAGGACTGGGAAAAAACCGTCAATAATCGCATCTAATAGTGTATAAGCTAAATAATCAGCTTTCTGCTTACGGATAATACCTTTGTTATTACGAATTCGTGCCCGTACACATTCAAAACAGTCGCGTTCTGGTTCCTCCTGAATAGTCAGCAAGTAATGCTTGCCCAATACAAAACTAACTTGCTCGCTATAGAATCCAGTTCTCCCTTCATTGGTGATTACCATTCGGGCGATAATCACGAGTTGGTTTTCGTAGTCTTCTACTTTGGGACGTTCAGGAACGTTGACCACATCTTCTAAAATCAGCGGTGGCAACGAGAAAACCCTACCCAGGCGTTGCATAATATCTCGATTGCCTAAGCCGCTGACATCAACCCAAGAAACCGACTCAGTATCCAGATAAGGCGCACACTCTTCCGGTGTTTCGAGTTGCACTTGAGTTTGATTAGCCTCGTTATAGTCAATTAAAACAATTTTAGAAGGCAGGGCATCTGCTTCAATGTTGAGGGTTCCCGGCAAACTAACTGTTTGGCTGTAGACGTAATTAACACGGGATTTTGCTACGGTTCTAGAACGATGAAAAGGTTTTTTTGCCATCCTCTTGCGTTCGCCTTAAAAAGTAATTCTATCCTGGTTTTATCTCCTGTTTCGTCAATACATAAATTTATTTCTCTTTCTCCAATCAACATTTTTGTTAACCACAGCCTCATTTACCCTATTTTTTTGACAAACGAGATTTTTAATCAAGATGCGCTGGCTACGGCAATTGTGCGGATTCATGAAGTTAGCTGATTAATAAGTCCCGCACAAACACGGATTCATTCCTGCTGCATTTCAGTAAAACTGCATTAGACAAGTTTTGAAGGTACATTTATGGCTGATACTACAATGCTAGATAACCGTATAAATAAGCAAATAAAATTTGAACCATTAGAAGCGATAGTAGCAGCAACAGAAGAAGAGTCAGTAATATTAGCCGAAAAGCTCACACAGGTGGCAATTCCTTTATCCGTTTTGTTACAAGCACTGAATATAGCAAAACACAATAAGGCAGCGGCTTTCCGCTATGCTGACAAATATCTAAAAAACACCAGAAAGTCGAAATGGGTTATTATCAAAGCGGCTTGAAATTTTTGATGAAACGCTCAGTTGGATATCTTTCTCCTGATGTAAATTCTCAGTTTTGATTATTCCAAGCATTGAACTTATGTTTAATTGGAGAATTTTGGAGTAATTTTTCAATTCCCAAACGGATTAGCTCTGGTGGAACTCCGTCTAATTTCAACTCGGTTTGGATAAACTCATCAATTGAATTGGCTTTCGTCTTCTCCAAAAGTGCCAACATCTGTTGAGCTTGAGTTGTTGTTGTGCTTGACTCTTTAGTTTCAGCTTCAGAGGTTTGCTTATTACTTGGTGCAGAGTCAATAAAGTTTTTGGTATCCCGGTCATAGCCAGAAAAATTCTTTAACAGAGGCATTGGTATCCATTCATTGATGCCGCCGTAATAAACTGCTCGACCAACTGGTGATTGTGCAGCAATTTCCATTACTTGGGTTGAGGTAATCTTGCGATCACTGGGAATTAATTGGGTGGCAATCATGGCATTGTAAGCTGGGACGTTATCAGGATGAACCAACGCCACTGAAGTTAACTGCGATCGCAGTCCGCCAGAAATGCCCAAGTCATCAGTGTGAGGATTTTGCACAACAATCCAGAAATGCCAACCGGAACTATCACCGCAAGAACAGTAAGAGATGATTTTGTCTTTGAGCCAGCCAATTTCACCCTTGGTATTTTTGAACTTGGAACAAACAGCCGTTCCTTCATCCAAAATAATCAGCTTAGAGCCAGAGATATTTTGAAACTCGGTAAAGCATTCTTTGACCCATAAGACGGCTTCGACCGGGGACATTTCTAGGATTTTAGCCCGTTTAAAAGTATCAACACGACCAAAGAAATAACCGGTTTCTTTCTCGTCACCTTTGGGGTCAATATAAAAGATGTGTATGTCAGGATGCAGTCGCTTGATAGCTTCTATTGCATTGCTAATGGTGATACCTTTGCCAGAACCAGGGACACCAACCCACAGCATATTGGTAACTTTTTTGGCGATGTGAACGATTAGGTCATACTGCACTTGGGGTTTAGTGGTGTAGGTGGAGATATCAGTATTGACTGAAGGGGAAGAAGCACCTTGCATAGGAGAAATTTCCCCTTCGCTCCCAGCAAAGTGCCCCGTTTCCTCTTCAAACCTTGCTCCCGCTAAAGGATTTGGTAATTGAGCAAATCGAGCTTGTGGGATACCAAGGTTTTGCGGTTGTATGGCCTCTTGAATAACTGTTACTTGTTGGTAGTTAACTCGCGGGTCAATTGTCACTTGCGCTAAATGCCCAGACAATTGCTCACGGGTGGGAAACTGCCCACGTAGCTGAATAAACCAATCGAGCAGCCAACGGTAAGCATAAAATCTTTTCCCAGGCTCAACAGCATTCAGGTATTCACACACAACATGAGAACATTGTTTGAGCATGGCGAACTCATATTTCTCCATTGGCTCCAAGTGAAGCATCAAGTCAGCAATTTCATTTTGGTTAGCAAAATATTCAACTCTAGCGACGCTATCACCCATTGCAGAAAGGAAAGCAAAGAAGTCACCACGAATGAAAGGGATGGGTGCAAATTGATGAGTATCGTTTAAGTCCTGAACAATTGACCAGAGATAACCAACCCCTGCAACAACTGCGCCAATCGGAGCTAAAGGAGATGTAGCATAGCACACTGCACCAGTAAGAGCCGTGGTCAGTGTGATGAACTTAGCAAGATTCATGCCATTACGCTCATCTTTGGCGCGGACTAATAACTGATCTTGACGTTCCTGTAACCAAGAGGCGGTATTCCCAGCTTCCAAATACTCAATGCTGGGGTA
>NZ_JACJSI010000043.1 GCF_014698065.1 Nostoc flagelliforme FACHB-838 | reverse complement strand
TAATGCTTGATAATCTCCAGTGCTGGCTTTTCGTTGCAGCCATAGGTTGATTGTGTTTCGACTGATTTGAAAAACTTGCGCTGCTTCCGTTTTGTTCATCCCGTCTAACTCTATTGCCTGAATTACCTTCTGGCGTAAGTCGTAACTGTAAGGTTTTGGCATGAGCTTTCCTTGAGCTGAACGCTTCATCTGTATCTAGTTTTACTTTACTCACTAATTATACTGTTTGTCCTAACCGCCTTGGCGCTTGCTATAACCCCATTGTAATTAAACCTGAAAAGTGTAATCTGTTCTTTAAGCATAATTATCTTGTTTTGTGTTTCGGCAATATCTAAAATAATATTTATCATATCGACTCTTGAATAAAAATATAAAATCAAACAAATTCTACAACTGTAAAATTTTATATAACATCCAGCAGCGATCGCCAATATCAGCAAAGTTATTATACTTACGAGCTACTCATGACTTGTTCTCAGTGTGCTAATCTATCAAGTTCTTACCAATAGAGTATTCTTGCTCAAAAATTATGTTAGGTTTATACCTTCTGAATGAGCCTCTTCAACCTATAGCAGGAGTATCATTTTCTATTCAGCACCTACTATGAATAACTAGTTAACAAAATCGCAGTATATCTGCCTTTCAACTTATGACTGGAAGTACAGATGGAAAAACGGCTATCGGCCAAGCCGAGATGAAGCGGCAAAAAACCCTCATTTGTTAGATGAGAGTCAGTTCGAAAACGAGCAAGACCGAAAGCTAGCAGAAGAATCTGCACGCAAGCATTTGGGCATACCTGCACCAACCTTAGACGAAGATCAGTCAATACTACCTCATTAGCTCCGCCTAACGAAAAGGTTTAATAACACCATTTCCAAAAATATTTGCAACAAATTGGCTGTAGGGGCGTCTAGTTGTACGTCCCTAATCATGTCTCTGTAGCAGGAATTTTGTGAAATAATACAACGGTTGGGCATCTTGTACATATCTACGCTCCGTACCATTATTATAAAGTTAGACAAAATGCAGATTTCTCAACTTCTCAATCGATTCAACAGTAAGAAATTCACTAAGCTATTCACTCAGACAATAGCTTTAGGTGTAGGTGCTTTTGTTCTATTCTCAAGTACTGATGCTAATGCTGCCGAGCAAGTTGTTTTAAAGTATGGTACTTTTCAAGGGCAAGTATCTGTTGAAGAATTAACTCAGTTTACAGAAACTGGCAAGACTACCCCGACATTAACGGCTTATTTACAGGCGGCACAACAAGACCCCGCAATAGCTCGTAAAGCACTAAAAGCCCCAATAAAAGCCGATGCTGCCTTTTTAAATAGCTTATTGTCTAGTTGGGCAGGGCCAATTTTAGTTAACCAAATTGGTGAGGTTGTTCACCCTCCCGCAGGAGAACTAAATCAGCAGTCCCTGCGAGACGCTTTAAGTGCATCTATTGAAAAAAATGGTGAAGTTACGCTTCTTGGAGCCATTCAGAATTATCCAAATACTTCTGTTGAACTTGAAGGTGATCGTCTCATTGCGGTTTATGAACGCCTAAGCAATCTTGCAAAACTTTTATGAGGTTTATGTCATCAGATGATTGGTTTGATGTCTCAATAGTCGTGAATTTTAGTCACGATCACCATGAAGTTAATACTGATGAGTCTATCTTAGGGTTCATACTCTATTACTTAGAAATTCCCTAACCTAAATGTAGAGTTTAGTCTAAGATAGGGAAAAGATTTGTATGACAAGCGATGTTTCTAGAAATATTAACAAGGATGTTAATGGGTCACTGATAAGTGGTGTGATTTTGAGTATTTTGGGCGTTATTGCGATCGCAGCGCCTAATTTTACCACCTTATTTGCCGAGACTTGGATTGCGGTGATTTTGATTTTCGCCGGATTTACAAAACTAGTTTATGCCACTCAAACCCGCCACCAAGGAGGTTTTGTTTGGAAAGTTCTGTTAAGCGGACTCTATATTGCAACCGGTGTAATGCTGTTTGTTTATCCTTTTACAGGTATTCTCACACTAACTCTGTTGCTGGGCAGCTTTTTATTGGCTGAAGGCACATTCGAGTTAATTCTGGCATTTAAGTTACGTCCGCAAGCTAACTGGACGTGGATACTAGGTGATGGGATTATTACTTTGGTCTTAGGCGCAATGATTTGGTTCCAGTGGCCCTTCAATGCACCTTGGCTTCTTGGCACACTAGTTGGTGTCAGCGTTATTTTTACTGGCGTTTCACGCGTAATGCTTTCATTGAATGCGCGTTCTACCTTGAATTCTACTAATGAAGCTGCAAATCCTACTTAGTAGATAAGGAATGGGGAAGAAGCAGGGGAACAAGAAGCAGGGAGCAGGGAGCAGGGGGAAAATTCCTCTCCTCTGCACCCTGCCCTCTGCCTCTTTTCAATGTCCAATCTTGAGTAGTGACAGTTTACTAAGACATTGCAGCAGCGATCGCCCTGATGTTGCTAAATTAGCTAAGGAAATCAAAATCAAGGCCAGCTAGCTGCAATCAACAATGGTATCTATCGCTACTCCCTTCTCGGATATTCAAAACCATTGGGCACGCTTATTTATTACAGCCTTAGCCCAACGTCGTATTGTCAATGGGTTGCCTAACGGCACTTATCGCCCCGATAGCTCTGTTACTCGCGCTGAATTTGCCGCCATCATCGCTAACGCATTTGGGAGAGTTTCTAAGAAGCGGCAGTACGTCCCCTTTGTTGATGTACCCACTAATTATTGGGCAGCAGCCGCCATTCAAGGAGCTTACGAAAAAGCATTTCTTACTGGGTTTCCTGATAAAACCTTCCGTTCTGCTAACCGAATTACTAGAGTTGAAGTCTTAGTTTCTTTGGTAGGAGGATTAGAAATTGCCACTAAGGTAAGACCTGACCTGCTGTCACAACTACCAAAAATTTATCAAGATTTTGCTCAAATTCCTGAGTATGGAAGAAATCAAGTAGCTATTGCCACCAGCGCTGGATTGGTAGTTAGTTTCCCAAATATCAAATTATTCAATCCCAATCTCGCAGCTACCCGTGGAGATGTGGCAGCGATTGTTTATCAAGCTTTAGTGTATTTAGGGCAGGCAGAAAAAATTACCTCTAATTACCTAGTGCAGCCGCCAATATCAACGCCCACACCCACACCAACACCTACGCCGATACCAACACCGACACCTACGCCCACACCAACACCAATACCTGCTGGTACTGTTAAGGTAAATCATAGCCGGGAGTTCCGGGGAGCATGGTTAGTATCTGTGTGGAATGGTGATTGGCCTTCCAAAGCAGGACTTCCTGTTGCTCAACAAAAAGCTGAACTCACCGAGATTATTACTAAATTACAAGCGCTAAACTTTAATGCCCTGATTTTCCAGGTGCGACCAGAAGGAGACGCTTTATATGAATCGCAATTAGAGCCTTGGAGTGCTTGGATTACAGGAACTCAGGGGAAAGCGCCAGAACCATTTTATGATCCTTTGGCGTTTGCGATTGCAGAATGTCACAAGCGCAATATTGAACTCCATGCTTGGTTCAACCCTTACCGTGCAAGCACTTCCACCAACCCAGCTAAAACAGTCCGTCCCCACATAGCAGCTACCAATCCAGAAAGCGTTTATTTGTGGAAAACTCAGCGCTGGATGGATCCCGGACTGAAAATAGTTCAAGACAGAGCTTACAACGTAATTCTTGATGTAGTGAAGCGCTATGATGTTGACGGCATTCACTTAGATGATTATTTCTATCCATATCCCATCGAGGGACAACCTTTCCCCGATGATAAGACCTACGCTGCATATAAGGCAGCCGGTGGTACACTTAGCCTTGGCGACTGGCGACGGGATAATGTTAACAGAATGGTACAGCGCCTCTGGCAGGGAATTAAAGCAGCCAAACCCGACGTTAAATTTGGTATTAGCCCCTTTGGGATTTATCGCCCCGGACAACCCGCTGGTATTACTGGGTTAGATGCTTATAACGTTCTGTATGCCGACTCGAAGAAATGGTTAGAAGAAGGCTGGATTGATTATATTGCTCCTCAACTTTATTGGCGCACAGATCAAACACAACAAAGTTATTCGGCGTTGCTACAGTGGTGGACACAGATAAACACAAAGCAAAGACACGTTTACGCGGGTAACAATTTAACAGAACCAAGCAACAAGAGTCGAGAGAGTGATGAAATTGAAAAGCAGGTGAAAATTAGTCGTAGCCAAGCTGGACGGTTGTCACTGGGAAATATCTTCTTTAATCTCGGTGTTTTGACGGAAAATAGTCAGGGCATTGCTGATAGATTTCAAAGTCTGCTTTATAACAAACCTGCGTTACCACCAACTTTGTCTTGGCAGGATACAACGCCACCCCCTCCACCTATTGGATTACAAGTCAATAACCGCAAACTGAGTTGGCAGCCTGGAGATAATCAGCCAGTTCGTTCTTGGACACTTTATCGGCAAACTGGCGATACTTGGACAATTGAGCGAATTTTATCTGCTGGCACAACCTTCGCTACCGTTCAACAAGCGGGAACTTATGCCGTGTGTGCGGTGGATAGATTGGCGAATGAAAGTTTGGGAACAGTTATTACAGTGAATTGAACCAAACCCGGATTTCTCACAAGCCATAAAAAATCATATTTATCGACTTCTCACCTACAAATACGCAGCCAGTTTGTAGCGTACAGCATTCACGGATTTTACAAGCCCTAAATGTATGGTAGCGACTGGAATAGCGTTACTGAGCCGACAATTTTCACTGGCATGAGCTTTGGAGTTGACCTTTTGACCATCCGCTCATGCCATTCCTCTCCATCTTTACCAAAAGTTGCCAAGTACCAGTTTAGTTTACAAATAGAATCTGGAAATTCTTCTTGTATTGGTATTCTCGTCCACCCCAAGGAACATAGTAGGTTTTATTTGGTGGATAGTATTTCCCTGGTGTATACTCGCCATCAACCTTGGCTCGGCAAAAATATAATGTATTCTTACCATTATTCTCAGTGCCACCAGCAAGATTATTACCAACGATGTACCCCGGAAAATTTCCCCATGTCCAGCTATTAGTTATGTAGAATCTGATTGGCGATGTGTACGAATATTCTTTACCTCCCCATGCAACGTAGCATCTTTGATTTGGTGGATAATATTTTCCAGGTGTATACTCCCCATCAACCTTGGTAGAGCAAATATACAATGTGTTCCTACCATTATCCTCAGTACCGCCTGTAATATAGCGACTAGAATTACTAGTATTGGGTTTCACATTAGTCCTTGAAACAGCCGCTAGTGCAGGTATTCCTATAGAAACTGCTATTCCAACTCCTAGGAGGGTAGCTATCCGATTAAATTTTATTAAATTTGTTGCGATATCTTTCAATTGCATATTTGATAAACTCCCAAACTTTTACATAAGTCGTAAAATCAACCTTTTGGAGAGTGGTAAATAATAAATTAATATTTGAAAAGAATTAACTTATTAAAAACCTAATTTAATATTTTCATGTTTTATTATGCGTTCGAAAAATAAAAATAAAAAGTTACATTATTACAAGATTCAGTAAACCAAAAAGTTTTTAGAAGCCTACCATTTGCACATTTCAACTAAAGCCACTTACCTCGCCAATTCAAGAGCAAGTCACCTCGCCACTGCCATACCACTGTTGCAGCGATCGCTTCGTCGTAGGGAATTGTCTTTTGTGGGAGTGTTCCAGATATTAATCTCAGCAACGGTATAATTTAAGAGCGTAACTCTCAAAAATACTTAACTCTTTTCATAAATCAAACTCGCCTTCTATTATTAACTCAAGCAAATGACCGACTTTTACAGTGCAATCATGGGTATGCCAGCATCATCAAACCTTGTCGATGATAACTGGATGGAAAATTAGGGATTCACCTTTCGGTAGATTTAGACAGAATCATCAAAACTGTATATTTGGATGAGGTAACACAGAATTTGCCACAATACCTCATGCTAAATCAGTAATTTCAAGATCAACAGATGAAATTTTGATTGAATTCTAGTTAATTTGTTCCTTCAGTTCCTCAAAAGCCATGACATCCCCTGAGCCTCAAACTGATTTTGGAGAAGAAACTCCACGAACCTCATTTGAGCCACCTTGTGGAAAACGGCGGTGGCTTTGGCTTTTACCAGCACTTCTATTGTTAGGGGGCGGAGCAACTCTAGTTTGGCGTTTGCTCACTCCACAAAATTCCGCACCTTCAACTGTTAACGCTCAACCTCAAGGTGTAAGGGTCAAAATATCGACAGTACAAAGTGGCATAATTGAGGAAAGCTCAGATTTTATTGCTAGCCTAAAATCCCAGCGCTCAGTCACGCTCCAGCCGAGGATTCAAGGCCAAGTTACCCAGATATTTGTCAAATCGGGAGATCCAGTCGCACAAGGAGGGGCAATTCTCCAAGTAGATCCTACAGCACAAGCAGGTGTCAGTGGAACCAATGCTGTACCTCAAGCATTTTTAATGCAACTGGAAAATGCCCGCGCTACACTCAAATCTCTGGAAGCAGAACGAGAATCTTATGTTGCAAATGTGCAATTGTACCAGCAGAACTACGAAAAGTTTGTCTCTCTAGCTGAACAAGGAGCCGTGTCTCGACAGACTAGCAATCAGGTTGCTAATAGGCTCGCCACTGCTAAGACTAGTCTTAATGCAATTGATTCCAGAATTCAAACACAACGAGCCACCATCTTGCAGGCTGAAAAATCCTTGCAGCAGGCTAATGTAAATACTCAAACACAACAGCCCCAATCTGACAAAATTACCGCTCCCTTTAGTGGCACAGTTAGCAACATTGGTGTGAAAGTCGGTGATTCAGTTAATACTTCCACACAATTAGTTAATATCACTCAAAATCGACCTTTAGAAGTGAACATCTCTGTGCCACTACAGCAAGGGCCGCAATTGCGTAAGGGAATGCCAGTGGAGGTTATGAACACACAAGGTCAAAAACTGGGTAGAAGTAGAGTATTTTTTATTGCACCTAATGCCAGTAATGAAACACAAACGATATTAATCAAAGCACTTTTTGACAATCCTAACGGTCAGTTGCGTGCAGATCAATTGGTAAGGGCTAGAGTCTTCTGGAATCAGCGCCCTGGAGTTTTAATCCCGACAACAGCAATGACTCGTGTCGGTGGAGACACTTTTGTTTATGTAGTTGAAACACAAACATCTCCTCAAGGTGTATCCCAACAAGTAGCTCGGCAAAGGCGAGTGAAGCTAGGCGAGATCAAAGGTAATAATTACCAAGTTCTCGAAGGTTTACAGCCAGAAGATAAAGTTATTATTTCAGGTTTGCTCAATCTTAGAGATGGCGTTGCGATCGTTCCAGAAACTTAGAGAGCAGGGTAAATGATCAATGACTGCGATCGCTAAATTTAACCTTGATACAGTACGTTAAGAGCAGAGAATCACTTTGATTAACAAAATTAAACTAGATTAATCTATGGCATCAATAGCCGGGAAAGTTGCAATTATCACTGGTTCATCGCGGGGAATTGGACGAGCCATCGCACTCAAGTTAGCTGGTAACGGCGCATCTATTGTCGTTAACTATGCGGGTAATGCAGGCAAAGCACAGGAAGTTGTTGCAGAAATTGAAAAGTTGGGAGTAGAAGCGATCGCCGTACAAGCTGATATTAGCAAATTACCCGACATTCAACGGTTATTTGAGCAAACACTTGAGCGCTTTGGTAAAATCGATATTTTGGTCAACAACGCCGGAATCGCCCTCTATAAACCAATTACTCAGGTGAGTGAAGAAGATTTCGACGCGATTTTTGCCATTAACGTCAAAGGCACTTATTTTACTTGCCAACAAGCCGCGCAACACATGGCAGAAGGGGGGCGGATTATCAACTTTTCTTCATCAACCACGGCGATGATGCTGCCAACTTACAGTGCTTATGTAGGAACCAAAGGTGCTGTTGAACAAATCACGCGGGTACTAGCTAAAGAATTGGGTGCAAAAGCGATCGCAGTTAATGTTATTTCTCCTGGCCCCACCGATACAGAAATGTTTCGAGAAGGCAAAACACAAGAACAGATAGACCGTTTAGCCCAAATGGCTGCTTTTGGCAAACTGGGAGATGTGCAAGAAATCGCCGATGTAGTAGCGTTTCTCGCTAGCGATGAAGCTAGGTGGATCACTGGGCAAAACATTCGTGTCAACGGTGGAATCGCATGAGGCAATGAAAGCTCTCCTCATGAACACGATATTCTCCGTATAAAAACCTCAGCCGATAACGTCGGTATTACTAGTCTTGTTATCGTAGGTGAAAATTAGCCTGCTACTTCCATTAATTAGAGCTTTTTACTGGAATATAATTATCCAAGAGCAGTTAACAAAGCAGATTGCTAAATCTGGGCTGAAAAAGTTTGTATAAACCTTTTCTAACTTATACAAATAACGGCTCGTCTATTTGCTTGTAGAATCTGTTCTTTTGCACCAAATATCACTTTTACAGGCATTCAAAAATTATGGATTTGTCCAACTTTACTACACTTCAAAACTTAGAAGCTGCTTTCGGTGGTGAATCGATGGCAAATCGCAAGTATCTGTTTTTTGCTGATGTGGCGCGTCAACTTGGGTTTGCAGATTTGGCGAAACTTTTTAAAGAAACAGCCGATCAAGAAACCGAACACGCTTTTGCACATTTTAAATTGCTGCATCCAGAACTTGTAGTAGAAGATTCGGCTGCTTTAACTGATGAACAAAAGCGGGAAATTATATCTCGCTGTTTATCTTTGGCAATTGAGGGTGAGACTTACGAATATACTACAATGTATCCTGAGTTTGCCGCAGATGCTCAACGCGATCACGACAATCCTGCGGCTGAAGAATTTCTTAAACAAGTTAAAGAATCTACCGATCATGCCAACACATTTCGGGAAGCTGCACACCGTTTTGGTTTGTTAAAATTTATCGAAAATTACCACGCCGATCGCTACGCTGAAGCCTTAGAAGTATTAAATGGAGGACAAACAGCAACCAGAGTCGCAGGTGAAGATGCCAAAACTCGGAAATGGATTTGTAGAAAATGCAGCATGATTTACGATCCGGTTGCTGGCGATCCTGATTCGGGAATTGCACCTGGTACACCTTTTGAAGAAATTCCTGATGACTGGGAATGTCCGATTTGCGGTGCTAGCAAAAAAACCTTTAAACCATTTGAGGAAAAAATTGCAGCTTAAGACGACAATCAATTAGGCACTCTTTTTTGCACATAAACGCGAAGCGTCTTAAGAGATGCTTCGCGTTCTTGATTATTTATACACCAAGGTAAAATCATGAATTCACCAGAAGATAACAGCCAATTTGAACGACAGAGGCCAATTTATCTAGAGCTAAATTTTCAGATTATTTGTGCAGTTGCATTGATTGCTGTTATCGGAGTTTCTAGCGTGACTCCGGCTTTTCCCAAGTTAGCCAAAGACTTAAATATCAATCCGAAAAACTTGGGTTTATTGATTACAGCATTTACATTTCCATCTCTGATTTTAGGGCCAATTATTGGTATTTTTGCCGATAGATGGGGCAGAAAGAAAATTATTGTTCCTTCACTATTTTTATTTGGCATAGCTGGTACAGCCTGCGCCTTTGCTCGTGATTTTAATTTATTGCTATGGTTGCGTTTGCTGCAAGGAATTGGTGCTGCTTCTTTGCTCTCTTTGAGTATCACCTTAATCGGCGATTTATACACAGGAGACAGACGAATTGCTGCAATGGGTTACAATGCAAGTATTAGCAGCGTCGGCACATCTAGTTATCCAATAATTGGTGGCGCATTAGCAACAATGGGCTGGTATTATCCCTTCATGCTGCCAATATTAGCGATTCCTCTCGGATTACTAGTTTTGTTTGCACTCAAAAATCCAGAACCAAAAGGCGAACGCAATCTCCAACAGTATTTAAGCAATGCCGTAAAAGTTCTGAAAAATCGTCAGCTATTTGGACTTTTTATTGCCAGTGCTGCTAACTTTGTGTTTCTTTATGGCGCTTACGTTACCTATTTACCACAGTTAATTAACGATACCTTTAAAGCGCCGCCTACTATTATTGGATTGCTACTTTCTAGTGTTTCTATAGCAATTACCATCACAGCTTCCCAATTAGGTAGATTAGGTAGAAGATTTAGTGGCACAAGTTTAATTAGTGCATCTTATGTTTTTTATGCTTTAGCTATGTTAATAGTTCCCTTTGTGTCAAATATCTGGTTACTATTAATCCCTAGTACAATTTTTGGTATTGGGCTTGGTATTGGTTTTCCTACTATCCAAACACTTTTAGCAGATTTAGCACCAAAAGAATATTTGGCGACGATTATATCGGTAAACGGGACATTCTATGGATTAGGGCAAACATTAGGGCCGTTGTTAATGGGCTATGCCTTTGGTTTTGGCGGAATTAGTAGCGTATTTTTTGCGGCGACTGGTTTTGCAGTTCTGATATTTTTTGTGTTTAGATATTGCACTTGTAAGTAATTCGTAATTCGTTTAAAGAGTAAGAGTATTCTCAATGCGACGGTCGGGGATGAGCTACATAACAGCAACCAGAACGTATAATAAGCAGGCAAACCATGAGTTCACAAAGGCAAGTGGAATTGCTGTAGCATAGAATCCCATCGATATTTTTCCTTTTAAGTCTGCACCGAGTGCGATCACTAGAGTCTAATCCCTACCGTGGTGAGAAATGAGGGTGCGCGTAAGAATGAAGTAGGCGATGCCTTCTCTACAAGACGCTACGCGAACGGCAGGCTACGCCTACGCAGACAACAACAACTTTCACTAGCCAATTTCCATCACAATATCAATTGCTGCGGCTGAAAAATACAGCAGCTATAACAATTAAGCCTAAAAGTGCTAGAGGAACCCAAAGATTAGGTAAATCCGACAAACTCATAAAGGACTTCCAAATAAGTTCAAGTGTGTGAGGTGGAAGCTGTAACACATCGTCATAGACAGTTGCTACTTTATAAGAAAAATTTTAAGTAAGCCTTCTTTTAACTTCCTCTGCCAGATTTTCTAGTAACACTTCTACTTGCTCCCCTGTTTTCAAATCTTTGAGCGAAGATTTTTGTGCAGCTGCTTCTTCAGAACCAATAATTACGCAAAATTGTATTCCTTGCTTGTCTGCTAATTGAAATTGTTTACCCAAGGGACGCTTATCAAAGTTAGTGATAACGTTAATTCCCGCCTGACGCAGATGTTGAGAAACTTTTAAATAAGTGGGCATTAAATCTTCTTGCATATTCACTACCATCACCTGGGCTGGTGTCGCAGCTAAGGTATTTAGAATACCAGCTTTTAACAAGCGACTAATTAAGCGAGTTAAGCCTATAGAAATGCCTACACCAGGCATTTTCTCGCCCAAAAATACCCCAACTAATTCTTCATATCTACCGCCAGAACAAATACTACCTAAAGCTTCATGTCCTAATAGGGTTGTTTCATAAACTGTGCCTGTATAGTAATCAAGACCACGCGCAATTGATAAATCAATACAAAAACAATTCTCGGCAACTCCGAGATTACGCACTCCTGTAATTACCGTTTCTAATTCGCTAACTCCTAAGCTCAATTGCTCAGTTTCTAGGGGATTCTGAGCGAGGTGCTTAAGCTTATCTAATACGTCATCAACCGAACCGTCAATTTTAATAAATTCAATGATTTTTTGCGCCTGCTCTGCTGCAATTCCTTCTTTTTCTAAATCCTGTTTTACCTTACTTTCACCAATCTTTTCTAAAGTATCAACAATCCCAATACAAGATTTAATTTGATTTTCAGCAATTCCCAATGATTTAAAGAAACCAGTAAGAACTTTACGGTTGTTGATGCGAATTAGAAAATCACCAATATTAATTGCTTCAAATATCTCAGTGATAATTGCAGGCATCTGAGCATCATAGAGCAAGCTGAGTTCACGACGAGCAACTACATCAATATCGCATTGGCGAAACTGGCGAAAACGCCCATCTTTTGCCCGCTCACCACGAAAAACTACATCTGTTTGGTAGCGGGCAAAGGGAAAGGTTAATTCATTCAGGTGACGGGCAATATACGCCGCCAAAGGAACTGTCTGATCGAATTTTAAAGCTCTTGCTTCCGAACCAGTTTCGCCCGATTTATCTCTCTCAGCTTGGCGATTCGGTGGCAATATGGGATCAATGCCATAGATGATATTGTCGCCTTGATTACCTTTAGCTTGCAGCACTTCTAAGCGTTCTACAGCAGGTGTTTCGATAGGTGTAAATCCATAGCTTTCAAAAACTCTACGGATGATATCTAGTAAATATAATTCTAGACGCTTTTCGCTAGGAAGAAATTCTGGAAATCCGCTAGGGGTAGAGAAGTTTATTTTGTCACCTTTGGCCATGCGTATACCTTACTAAGTTGAAATTTGAGATGAAAGTCTAACGATTAGAAGTCGTAGCTACACAAACAAAGTCCGCCTGCACGGACTGAAGAATAATAAGCGTTTATCTTTGAGGGGAGAAATTACTATCTTACCCGTTCTTCTTGAATTAGGGTGCGTTGAAAGATTTGATTGTTTTTAAACCAATGCCAAGTGCGGGCACGATTGTTATTGTCAGGACTAATGTAGATCATTTCATATAAGCTCATTTCTGGGTTTGTCTTATAACTAAACCACAAAATAACAATCGAATCATCGGCTTCCCAGGCTTTTCCGTCAATGCGATCGGTGTCAAACCAGAGTTTATTATCTTTATAGCTTCCTGGAAATTTATGCTCTTCTTGCCTACCATCAGACCATTTGTAGCGATTAATTTGGTAGTAGGAATGAGGGCCATTTTCTGGAAATTGACAACTTAAGTGAGACTCATGACTGTCAAGGATTTTTCCTGCTGTATCAATTAATGTATAAGTTCCTACCCAATCTCCTTCATGACGAGCAAGCACGGGCATTCCTTCTCGAATATTAGACATTGCAATTCACCTTCTATTGTTCTAACATTTGGAAAAATCGAGTAAAGTAATCGGGAAAAGTTCTCGCTGTACAACCAGAGTCTTTTATAGGCGTTGATTTAAAACCTGTAAATATAGCTGCCGAATTGCTTCCTCTGGTGTCAGCTTAATTGCCTTCTGACGCACCAAACAAACTATATAAGGCACTTCGCCACTTTTGGTTGCTTTGGGAGTAATGCTCTGCTCTAACTGCTCAATTTCCGCCGTAGCAAAGCGACAGTTTGTAGTTTGAGTCTTTGAGGATATCGGCTAGGTTCATCAGGCGCTACAGAATCTACATAAAGGCTTAGTCCGTTATAGAGTGTAACGCTATTGTAGAAATCGACCTATAGATTTTTTTAATACTTTGAAGGCAACTTCCTAATTCTAAAAACATGAAAGTGCCAAATTGGACGATGCGATCGCATCTTCTCAAGAGTGCGATGCCTGGGTTGGGCTACGCCTACTAAAAGCAATGAGCATCATTCACCGTAGTATAGCGACGAAACTTACTGGAGGCAGATAACTCTATCCACTGCATTTAATTTGCTATGCCGCGCTCATTCATGCACTGGCGCTACTTCGCGTGATGCTAGGAAACCAAGGACAATTGCTACCAAGATCAATGCTGGAACATCGCCGAACAAGTGTCCACGTTCTGCCGGGTCAATCACTGCGTGTACCGCCATGATCAGCCCGTGGACAAAACTCGACCAGACGGTGAACCAGATTAAACTGAGATGCACTTCTGGTTTTCGAGAAGCCCATAGTAAAAAGACACCGAGCGTCGCATAAACACCCACGATCATCTGTTCGTATTCATATTGACCTGGTTGCCATGACCAGCCCGATGGCCAGACCTTCATCAACGGATAGACCAGGATAAAAGCAATTCCAACAACAAGCGCGATTTGCAAGTACCGATGCTGCTCATCCATTACTATAACCTCACACTATTTTTCCAGAGTAGTTTCTACTAATGGAATGCCTATTTGTAATACTATTCTCACTAGTGACACTTCAACTTAGGAGTGTTAGGAATCTTGATGTTCCTCTTGGTTTTAAAGTTGATCCAATGTCTTTGCCATACTTCAACACCACACCACTGACCAAGTGAACCAACAGACTTGTGTTCTGAACAAATGGCCTCGTATTGTGAACCAAAACTATGAAAGTTCTTCCAGATGCTTTAGTTATCGTAGACGAAACTGTGGCAGAAGCGATCGCCATTGGTTAAGCTAATGAGTTACATAGTGATGATGGCATTGGTCACTCCCCATTTCCAAACCACCAAGGGTCATTAGTATCGTTAGTTTTGATCAAAATAGCTTTTTTTCGCATGAATCGTTTCAGCGCCGCCGCACCCATGCGTGACCCTCCCAAACCGGAGAATTTGAAGGCGTTTTTCTCTCCTTCATGCATGATGGCAGTTAGTCCAGCATCGTTGATACTAATAGCACCTGCATCTATCTGTTGGGCAATTTCTAAGGCCTCGGCTTCCGAGGCAAACACAGCAGCACTTAATCCATAAATTGAGTCATTGGCTAAAGATACTGCTTCCTCTACTGTGGAAAAAGGCATCACTGGCATAATGGGGCCGAAAGTCTCTTCGGTCATCACTTTCATGGAATGATTAACCTGGGTAAGTACTGTGGGACGACACCACCAACCGCCACCTAAATCTTCTATTACGCCGCCGCAGTGAATTACTGCTCCCTTTTCCACTGCATCTACGAGATGATCGCTAATAATTGCTGCTTGTTTTTCGGCGATGATGGGGCCAATTTCTCCACTTTCGACTGTGGGGTAGGCTAATTGAAGGCGATGTGCTTTGGTTACTAGTTGATGGTAAAACTTTTCAAATATGGAGTCTGCAACGTAAATTCGCTCAATTGAGAGACATGACTGTCCGGTGTTGACGACGGAACCCCACAATATTGCTGAGGTTGCTAATTCTAAATTGGCTGATTCTAAAACGATCGCAGGATCTTTTCCTCCTAATTCCAAAAAAGCTGGAATAAACTGTTTAGCAGCCGCTTGTGCAACTTTTCTCCCCGTGGCTACACTGCCTGTAAAACATACTAAATCTACATTTTCAATCAAAGCAGATCCAGTTTCGCCTGCTCCTTCCACAAAAGTTAAAACATCACGCAATTCAGAAACGGCGTTGAGTGCTGTTTTGACTGGTGCTACGAAGCGGGGAGCGATTTCACTGGGTTTAACAATCACAGCACAACCCGCCAACAATGCCGGAATGGTATCAATGGTAGACAGTAACAGGGGAAAATTCCACGGGCTAATTACCCCAACTAGGGGATAAGGAACCGATGTTTGTTGCAAAGCGATAAAGGGAATGGCTGTATTTTTTGTAGATTCTTGCAGCAATTCTGGTGCTAACCTACACCAGCGATCGATGCTAGAGAGGAAGGAATCTATTTCTAATACAGAAGTTGACAATCTTCCTGTATCATTTACCAAAGCTTCTGTAAGGCGATCGCGTCCAGATAATATCGCTTTCTTCCACTGCTGTAAAGCTTCAATTCTCCTCTCTAAACCCAACTGCTGCCAGCGAATTTGTGCCCTACGCGTGCGCTTACATTGCTGTACCACCAGTCTCGGAGGCGGTGGGATAATTACATAGTCAAATTTGCCAGTTCGGGGATTGCGGACTTCTATTGTTTTTGTCATTTGTCATTGGTCATTTGTCATTAGTCAATAATTAATAGTTATTCTTCCCTTGCTCCCCCTACTCCCCATTCCCCATTCAAATAATTCCCAGTTTGGCTAACCGCTCAATGGTGGCTTGCTGCGTTTGGAGGAAGTGTTTGCGGTCTACTTCTCCTTCCAGCATAGTATTAGCGGGGTAAAAGTGTGATTGGCGATAACTTTGGGCGTATAGTTCAAATCGCTGGCGGGAAAGTAAATTATTTAACCCCGGTCGACGGCGATCGCGGCGTAATGCTGCTAAATCAATCTCTGCAAATGCTGCCATGCTCTCGCCTGCACCTGTCTCTGCTATTACGATTCCGCGATGGTCAATGATTTTAGAACCACCATCAGCCGAAGCAATGGGGATGGCAATATTAGCGATGCCTGCGGTATTAGCTGAAACTATGTATGCCATATTTTCGACGGCACGAGTGATTTTTGCCGCGTCTTTAGGTGTGAGGTTTTTGTTGTATACTTCCGAGGTGGAATGGACAAAAATCTCCGCTCCTCGCATCGCTAGACACCGCGCCACTTCTGGATACAAAATTTCTTCTGATGCTAAGGCTGCCAAATTACCGATCTCCGTTTTGGCTACGGGGAAAACTCCCTCTAAACCATAGCAGTCAAGATATTTATCCCAAACATCATGGGGTGTGGGAGCAAATAAGGAATTTAGCCGCCGATATCGCAAAACAATTGAGCCAGAGGGGTCAAGAATAAAGCAGGTTTGAAAGTACAATCCGGGAAAGTTGGGGTCAACTTCGTAGGCGTTACCAGCTAAAAAGATTTTATGCTTTTGGGCAATTTTACCAAGGGCTTCATACTCAGCACCAGCCATTTCTATACAAGCTTTTTCTGCCCATCCTGCTAGAGTATCTCCCATCGGGAAACCGGTGAGGAAATATTCTGGCAGTACAATTAAACGACAATCGAGGCCGATAAAAGCGATACTGGCAGCAATTTGTTGTGCTAGTCGGTTGATGGAGTTTTGCATGAGCGATCGCGCTTCTTGCCGTAGGCGTAGCCCGCCGGAGGCATCATTTGTTTGGTTGACTGCATGACAGGTAACTTGCAGTGCCAAAGCGCGGAATGATTCTAGATTAGTGGACATAGGGCATGGTACTAAGGACAAATGACCAATGACTAATGACTAATTCGATCGCCACCCCAGAGCGATCGCACAATTTTATCTGCCAACTCAACACCAAACATCTGTGCGACAAATTTATTACCTGGATCGCGTTCAGCACCGTTACGGCGTAGTGCCAAATCACGAGCCGCTAAAGCGGTGCGTGCATCTTCTGGCACAGGTTCAGCTGCATCTATCCAAGTTAGCCAGCGATCGAGTGTTTCGTGTGCAAGTGTGCGAGTTAGTTCGAGGGTTTCAAAAGTAGGTGCGCCTGTGTAGCACAATTTAACAGGCGATTGAAATAATCGAAGATACAGACTTTTGCTGGTAAATACCTTGAGGCGCGAATCTTCTTGTAACTTTAAGAATGTTTGATTAAGTGGCTCATAGTAGCGATCGAGATATGCCAAATCGGTTAAAAGCTCAGTTCGGGCAATGTAATCTATATAAAATAAGATATTTCCATTTGGAAGTGTGCCAAACTCAAAGGCCAAATGAGGAACTTGAATATGCGACTTCAACCAAGTGGTGAGACGCATAGTACTAAAGGTTGATTTTTCAGGGTTTCCTAGCCACGAATGTACTAGCCAATCAATTTCTTTCCCAGAAAAAGCGGTGAGCGAACCCTTGATATTGCCATCGAGACTGCTGTATTGCTGTAAATTTTCTACAGAAGGGTCTGGATGTAATTCAAAACGAGCATCTATTTTCTGACGGAGTTCGTTTGTCAAACTCCATAACTGTTCAAATAAGGTTCTACTGTCTACATTAGGTTGCTGCTCAAGCACTGTTTGTATATACCCTTTTGAGATAATGAATACAAACAAAGCATAATGTCAAAACAAAACAAAACACAAGCATCTAGCTTCTGTGAGAGTTGTTCTTAGATTAATTTACATCTTGCACCGTGATTCAGACGGATGTATTCTGACTTCTGAATTCTTCTTCAATTATTGTTTGCTTCTATTGTCTTTGGATAAACTTAATTTAAATAAATAACTCCAGGTAGAAGAGAGAATGTCAAATTTCCGCGATTGCACAGAGTCAAACACCGATAAAATCTTACTCATCGGAGTTACTGGCGGCACAGGTGGAAATGTCGTTAAGGGATTTCTCGAACAGGGAGTTACTAACCTGCGAGTCATCACTAGAGAAATTGACCTTAATCGTCCAACTCTTGCGAAGCTCAACGATGCCGGAGTTGAACTGGTAAAAGCCAACCTCAAGGATGAAACCTCACTCATAGCAGCCTTTGCAGGGATTTCGGCTGTTTACTGCCACGCTACTTCTGCGGACTCTACTAAAATTGACCCGTTAGAGGTGGAGAGAGCAAGGCGAGTTGCACAAGTAGCAAAACAGGCTGACATTAAGCACTTTGTCTACAATTCCGCAGGTGGGGCGGATAGGAATTCAGGAATCCCCCGCATAGAGCAAAAGTATCAAGTAGAGAAAATTCTTAAAGAAGCTGGCTTACCGACTACCATGTTGCGAGCTTGCTTGTTTATGGAAGAGTTTTGGAAGAAGTACACGCGACCTTCCATCCTCAAAGGTAGTTTCCCATTTTCCATTCAACCAAACAAGCCCCTTCATCTAATTACAACAAAGGACATGGGCCGCGTTGCTGCTTACGTAATTAAACATCCCACTAAGTATATTAGTCAAGAAATTGAGCTAGCTGGCGATGTGCTAACTCCTCTTGAAATGGCAGAGGCATTCTCCCAAGCGCAGGGGATGAAAGTTGTCTACAAAGAGACACCCGCCTGGATTTTCTTACTCTTGCTGCAAAAGGAACTGTTCGATTTGATTCAGTGGTATCGCAAGCAAGGTTATCAAGCCGATGTCTGGCGTTTACGAGAAGAAGAGTTTCCTGGAATTATGACCACATTTAGAGAATTTTTGGCAGAAACCAACTGGGCAAATACGGAACTCACCTACGAGAGTCTGTGATTGGATTAGTACACTGCGGCAAAAGTTTGCCTTAAGAGCGAAGCTTGAAGTTCACAATCACAAGTTTCCGACTTTTTACTTGGATGTTGTAGTACTAATAGAAAATCCTCGACGCGTAGGTTTAAGATTTGCTAACTCCACCTGAAAACTTACCTTGTCGGTCATTTCCCCGCTTCGCGCTTCCAAAGTCCACTTACCAGGACGCAAATTCCAAAATAAAGAATTAGCTGAGTTTGTATCTAGTTTTTCCCCATTTAGCCACCATTCCACAGGCGCAGATTTATTTCCTGTTAACTTAAATTCGAGTTTTTGCTTCTCTTCTTCACCTGGATACACTAAGAATAAATCGCCATTATGTGGAGATAAAATTCTCAAATTGGTAGAAGTAAAATTCAATTGCTGTTGTTTTGCCAGCCATTCATCATACTCTGGTGGCAAATTAAATTGATTTTCACCTTCGTAATTACTTTTATCTTCTGGATAAAAATATTCCTGCACCACTGATGTACAATCTAGTGTTGGTCTTAACCCCGAAATTGCACAAACAGGTAGCTGCACTAAACCTTCTGGAGGTGGAAAGCCTGCTGGTTCTTGATGTTCGTGCAGATGTAACATAATCCGATTCCACAAGGGTGCTGCGCCTGTCACACCTGAAACTTGTCGCATCGGTTCACCGTTGAAATTGCCTACCCAAGTTGCGACGGTGTAATCTGTGGTGAAGCCGACTGTCCAAGTATCACGAAAATTAGAAGAAGTGCCAGTTTTAACAGCAACGGGGAAAGGTAAATTTAACACTGAGTCCACACCAAATGCTGTTGCACGAGCATGGTTATCACTAAGCATATTGGTGATTAATTGCCATATTGTCGTCGAATTTTGGATTTTAGGTCGCACTTTTGGTGCGCTTTCAGCGCAACTTGGATTTTGGATTGGGGAATCTGAAAATGTGCTTACTAGGGGCGTAGCTTCTCCGAGTCGTGCCATAGTAACGTAAGCTCTAGCTAGTTCCCATAAACTGACTTCGCCACTACCGAGAGTCAAACCCAAACCGTAATGTTCTGGAGTTTGATTAAGGTGTTCAAAGCCCAGCTGATGCAATCGTTCTAAGAAAGTTACCACGCCTACTTTTTCTAAAACCCTCACTGCGGGGACATTTAGGGAATTTGCTAAAGCGATTCGCACCCGCACAGGGCCAAGAAAGCTTTCGGTGTAATCTGTGGGGCTATAAAGTTTCGCGCCGGGAATTGCATAATGGGCGGGTACATCTGCCAAAATGGTATTTGGACGAATTAAACCTTTTTCTAAAGCTAATTCATACACAAAAGGCTTGAGAGTAGAACCTGGTTGACGTAGCGCTTGCACTCCATCGTTGCGTCCTAGTTTGGCTTCGTTGAAGTAATCAGGGGAACCAACATAAGCCAAAACTTCGCCAGTGTGGTTGTCAATTACCAACGCAGCTGCATCATGGACATTGTTGGTGGTGAGAGAAGAAATCACCTGTTGCACCTGTGCTTCGACAAACTGCTGTAAAGGGCGATTTATCGTGGTGCGAATAATGGATTGATCCCCCCTAACCCCCCTTAAAAAGGGGGGGATTAAGCCCCCTTTTTCAAGGGGGGTTGGGGGGATTTGATTGGCTAACCAAAATAAAAAGTGTGGTGCGGCGGTAATTCCCCGTTGGCTAAACTGAAACACAACTTTTTCGGCGGATGTTCGGGTTGCGATCGCACCAATGATATACTTTTCCTGTACCATCCGATTAAGGACGTATTTTTGTCGCTGCTTCAGCCGTTCCCAATGCTGGTAAGGATTAAAGTATGTAGGATTATTGGGAATAGCAGCCAACAAACTAGCTTGAGCAAGATTCAATTCACTAGCTGGGATGGAAAAATAAGTCTGCGCGGCTGCTTCCACACCATATATATTTCCTCCCATTGGCAACCGATTGATATATGCAGAGAGAATTTCATCTTTGTTCATCCCTGCTACTAACCGCCAAGATAGCCAAATTTCACTCATTTTACCAGAGAAACTACGCGGTACAGGATCTAACATCCGGGCTAACTGCATAGTAATTGTGGAAGCGCCAGAAACAATTCGTTTGGCGTGGATGGCTTCTTTGCTGGCACGGATAATAGCTTTCATATCCAACGCCCCGTGATGATAAAAGCTGCCATCTTCGGCGGCTAAAATAGCGTGGATAAATTGGGGCGAAACCTGATTTAGCGGTACTACTGATGTATGCTCTTGGTCACGGGTGAGTAATGTTCCTAATGGTAAACCATTGCGATCGCTAAATTGCATTGCCAACTGATTTTGGGCAATGTCTGCGGCACGAATGGGCGCAAAATAAGGTAGTAGACGTACAACCAGACAGATTACCAGCACAGCCAGGATAACCTTACTAGTGCGCTTAATTTTGAGTAGCGATCGTAAAATTAGTTTCATCAGGGAATCCCTGCCCAAGAAAACTTACTTTAATTTTGACGCGGAGATTATTGTATCTACATCAGTAAGTATGTCAAATACTTAATAATTCATTTTTCCTAACTTAGCAGATATAAATTAATATTTGCAGAACTTAAATACTTCTTCATAGTTAAGAATTGTAGTGATTATTGGAACAATAACACTGGATTAGTTATCTATGTAAATAAACATAGGTTACATCCACAACGTGGGTATAAATAACTAGCCATATTGCGTCCTTTATTAGTCTTGGGATTGCTCACTCTATGAGGGAATGCAAATTTTTATTTTTAATTACTAGAAAGATGATAATCAGATTTTTACTGCGTTTCCACCATAAAATTCTCTATTTCTTCCTTGGCGTTCTTAGCGTACTTGGCGGTTTGTTAAAAAAAATTAGTCATTCTTCAAGCCAGAAAAGAAAAATACAGTATCTTCTTCTTTTTACATTTCTGCTAGGAATGGTAGGGTGTAATTTTTTTGGTATCAACTCAGGTAAAGAACAACTCCCAACAGTATCCGCACTCACCCCGCCTAAACTACCAGATTGGATTGAACAAATTAGTCCCATTGGAGATACAAAATCTCTTAACCAAATCCGCATTCGTTTTAAAGAAGCTTTAATCCCAGTTGAAAGTCTCGACAGTCCAGAACAGCAGAAAATATTAGAAAAGTTTGCCCTTTGGCCACCTTTACCCGGCCAATTTCGCTTTTTAACACCGCGCATGGTGGGTTTTCAAGCCGAAAAATCATTGCCAATAGCGACAAGATTTCAAGTTACCCTCAAAACAGGTTTAGCCGATTTAAAAAATCATCGCTTAGACAAAGATTTACCTTGGACTTTTAATACCGAATCTATCAAACTGACTAATTTACCCGGTGCAAATCCCATTGAAAAGGCTGATATCGAACCAATTGATTTACAACAGAAATTACAGTTTACTTCAAATGTCGAATTGGATTTAGCTTCTGTACAAGAACATTTACAGTTAATTCCTGAAGGTAAAAATAAAGGTACAGGTTTTAAAGTTGAATTAAACAAAGAAGAAAAACTATTAAAAGATGAAGAACCTTTAGAAAAATTTGACCCTTCAGCACGCAATTGGATTTATAACCTCATCCCCCAGCAAAATCTTGAAAAAGCAACTCCTTATCGTCTAGTATTTTCTCCCGGAATCCGCCCTGCTTATGGTAATTTACCTACAGAAAAAGAATTTGCCAGTAAGCTAGCAACTTATTCGCCTTTAGCATTTCAAAAAATTAACTTTTACGGACAGCCAGATGCAGGTGGAACATTTGGACGATTTATTAAAGGCAGTCCACAGCTAGAATTTAATAACGTCTTATTGCCAGATTCAGCTAAAGAAAATATTACTATTAATCCGCCACCAAAAGAAATTTCGAGAATTATCCAAATAAATGATGAAGACAAAATTGTCGGCATCAATCCTTATGCACTAGAACCTGCCAAGACTTATACAATTACTATCGGCGGAAATCTCAAAGATAAGTTTGGGCAAACTTTGGGTAAACCTGTCACACTAAAATATGATACTGGAGATTTAGCTGGGGATATTTGGGTACCCTCAGATTTGAATATTTTCCCCACAGGTAAAGATTTACAGCTAAATATTAGTACGGGAAATCTGCCAGAATCTAAGTACAAAGCAGCTTATCAAGTAGTTAAACCGACAGATTTAGTTTATTTTAATAATGGTAGTGATTTATTACCACAACCTTCTGATTGGCAAAGTTTTAAGGTATCGGGTAAAAAAAATCAATCAGTTGATATTGCGGTTCCTCTGCGGGAAAAAATAAGTGCAGCTACGGGAATGTTAGCTTATGGAGTGCAAGCCCGTACTAATAAATATCAGGAGAATGGGAAGGAACTGTGGCGTGAACCTACAACTTATGGCATGGTTGAATTGACGAATTTGGGCATATTTACTCAGTGGTTTCCTGAGTCAGGCTTAATTCGCGTCAATCATCTTGCAGATGGTTCGCCAGTTCAAGCGGCTGCTGTGGAAATTTATCAATCAAAGTTACAGGCTAAATCTCGCCCTGAACCTGTACCTTGTGCAACGGGTAAAACTGATGAAAATGGAACTTTTACTATTCTTCGTGAAGGATTACAGCAATGTTATTCGGGAAATGAAAGTTATAGTAAATCACCACAATTATTAGTAATTGCCCGTGAAAATCAAGATTGGGCATTTGCCAGAGTTGAAGAATATAGCGGCGTTTATGGATATGGTATTGATGCAGGCTGGCAAGTTGGGAAACCTGAATCACGCGGGGTAATTTTCTCAGATAGACAGTTATATCAACCAGGAGAAAAAGCTTGGTTGACTGGTTTTGCTGACTTCTTGCAAAATGGTGCAATCCAACAAGATAAAAATGCTGTTTACCAATTAACTTTGGTTAATCCTGATGGGCAAAAGATTAATTTAGGTACACAAACTACAAATGAATTTGGTACATTTTCTCTAGAACTGCCAATCAAAACTACTCAGCGCTTAGGCTATTATACAATCCAGGCTAAGGGGAAGAATGGGCAAGAAATTTCTGGAGAATTTCGGGTAGCTGAGTTTAAGCCACCCAATTTTAAAGTCGAACTCAACTTAGATAAAGAATTCGCTCTCATTGACGACAAAGTTAATATTAATGCGACAAGTAATTATTTATTTGGTGCGCCTGTAGAAGGTGGCGAAGCAAAATACTTTATTACTCGCCAACAGGCTAATTTTGTCCCTAAAGGTTGGGAGGAATTTACTTTTGGTAGGCAATGGTTATGGCCAGAGGAAACCCCTACTATATCTAGTGATGTCTTACAAACTAATGCCCAATTAGATGCTAATGGTAAAAGTAGTCAAGCTGTGAATGTGGCTAATGATTTACCATATCCGATGGCTTACCGGGTGGATGTGCAAGTTGCAGATGTTTCTAATCTATCTGTAGCGAATTCCAAAACTTTTACAGCCTTACCAAGTAATCGCCTTATCGGGTTAAAAAGTAATTTCGTCGCTGATGCTGGTAAGGCTTTTCCCATTGAAGTGATTGTTACTGACCCTACAGGAAAACCGATAACAGGTCAACGGGTGCGGCTGGAATTACAACAAATTAAATACAGCAGCGTCACGCAATTAGTGGAAGGTAGCCGAACTCCAAAAAATCAAGTTGAATATAAAACAGTAGGACAAGCAGAAATTACATCTGCTAGTAATCCGCAATCGGTAAATTTGACAGCACCGGAATCTGGTTCATACCGAATTAGAGTTAATTTTAGTGATGCCAAAGGCGAATCAAGTGCCACAGATTTACAAATTTGGGCAACTGGGGGAAATCCAGTATTTTGGGGTTCTAAAGAAAAAGATGTCTTAGAAATTCAGCTAGATAAAAAAGAGTTTAAACCTGGTGAAACCGCTACTGTACTAATTCAATCTCCCTATCCAGATGCAGAATTGTACTTTGCTGTGATTAAAGACAAACCTCTTTATCAGCAAATCACCAAAACTCAGGGAAGCGCACCACAAATTCAGTTTAAAGTCACGCCAGAAATGCTGCCAAATGCAGCCATTGAAGCTGTCTTAGTCAGACAAGGTAAACCGATAAACCAAGTGGAAGCGGGAAGTTTAGATAATTTGGTGAAGATTGGTTTTACACCTTTTAAAGTTAACTTAGAAGATAAGTATTTAAAACTGCAAGTTAAGCCAGTTCAAGCATCATTAGAACCTGGTGCGGAGGAAACAGTACAATTAGAACTGAAGGATAATCAAGGCAATCCCACCAAAGGACAATTTACAGTCATGGTGGTAAATGAGGCAGTGTTACAACTTTCTGGTTATCGTCCCCCAGACTTAGTAGATACGGTTTATGCAGAGCAGCCGATATCTACCCGCTTTAGCGATAATCGTCCAGATGTCATATTACAACCACAAGATGTAACAAAACCCAAAGGTTGGGGTTACGGCGGTGGTTTGTCAACTGGTGCAGCCAATACTCGTACCCGCACCGATTTTCAAGCCTTAGCTTACTACAACGGTTCTCTTGTCACCGATGCGAATGGTAATGCACAGATAACCTTTAAACTCCCGGATGATTTAACTACATGGCGGGTGATGGCTGTCGCCACTGATGGAAATCTGCGTTTCGGGAATGGGGATGCGACGTTTATCACCACGAAGCCACTGCTAACTAATGCCATCTTGCCACAGTTTGCCCGTCCAGGCGATCGCATCCTTGCTGGTTTATCTGTAACTAATAACACTGGGAATACAGGAAATCTCTCAATTAATGGCGAACTTAGCGGTAACGTGAAGTTTGCTGAGAAAAACCCCACAGCTACTGCTTTGCAAACCAAAGCTGAATCCGCAACTCACGCTTATCGCTTTCCAATGGTGGCGGATAGCGTGGGAGTTGGGAAAGTTCGCTTTACCACTCAACTAAATGGTACAGCCGCAGATGCTTTTGAAGTTCCTTTGGAAATCAAGCCAATTGAAATTACAGAACAAGTCGTTGAAACTGGTGTTACTGAAAAACAAGTAAAAATTCCCTTGAATGTTGATAAAAATACCTTCCCTAATGCGGGAGGTTTAGATATTCAGTTGGCGAGTACCTTAATTCCCGAGATTCAAGCACCAGCGAAGCAGGTTTTAGAAGATAATGATTTACCTTTTACAGAACCAGCGGCGAGTCAGTTAATAATTGCGGCTAATCTACAAAATCTTACACAAAAATATGGTCAAACATTTTCAGAATTCAATCCTAGCCAACAAGCAAAAAAAGCTATTGAACAATTGCAAAAACTCCAAATAGCAGATGGTGGTTTTGCTGCTTTCCCCAAACAAGAAAAATCTGACCCTTGGGTTTCTTCTTATGCGGGTGAATCTTTGGTTAAAGCTAGTCAGGTGTTTCCTAATTTAGTCGATTCTGCAATGCTACCTCGCCTCAAAACTTATCTGCAAAAAGTTTTGGCGAATCCTGGAGAATACGATTTTTGTAAACAAGTACCATGTAAAAGGCAACTGCAACTTAATGCTTTAATTGCTTTAGCAGAACTGGGTGAAAAACGCAATACTTTTATTGCAGATATTTATGAACAGCGCAATAATTTTGATTTAGTAACTCAAATTAAACTGGCGCGATACTTATCTCAATTCCCAGAATGGCAAGATGAATCTCAACAATTAGTAAACAAGCTGCAACAGAGTATATATGAAACTGGTCGCACAGCAGTTGTGAGTTTACCCAACAGTTGGGGATGGATGAGTTCATCTACGACGACGCAAGCGCAAGCTTTACGCTTGTTTATTGCCAAACAAAGTAAACCCGAAGTTATAGATAAATTATTCCAAAGTCTTCTGGCATTGCGACGCAATGGCACATGGCAAACTAACTATAATAATGCCCAAGCTTTAACAGCTTTGGTAGAATATAGCCAACTGCAACCTACACCGCCTAATTTTGTTGCCACAGTGCAATTAGCTGGTAATAAGTTAGCAGAAAATCGGTTTGAAGGTTATACAAATCCTAGCTTACAACTAATTGTGCCGATGAATCTATTACCTCGTGGGCGTAATGATTTAACGCTGCAAAAATCAGGTAATGGCACTTTGCACTATCTGGTTGCTTATAATTATCGCTTGCAGGGAAATCAACCAGGCAGATTTAATGGGTTACGCATAACACGAGAAATTGGTCAAGTAAATAAAGAGAAAGCTTTACAAAAAACAGGTCTTTACGCTTTCGATAAACCCTTGACTTTAGCCTCTGGACAGGTGTTTGATATTGGTTTAGAAATCATTGCCGATTATCCTGTGGATCATCTTGTGATTAAAGATCCGTTACCATCAGGTTTTGAGGCAGTGGATGCAAGTTTTCAAACTACCACAGCTGCATTACAAGCAAAAGCTGATAGCTGGGAACTTGGGTTTAGAAATATCTACCGCGATCGCATTATCGCCTACGCCAACCACCTAGAACCAGGAGTTTATAGTCTGCATTACTTAGTGCGTTCTGTTACTCCTGGTACATTTTCTTGGCCTGGTGCAGAAGTTCACCTGCAATATGCACCAGAAGAATTTGGGCGTACTGCTGAGTCTACGCTGATATTGGAAGATAGAAAGTAATTATTTATGCCATCTTTAGCTGCACTAAATTTATTTCCTTAACCAAGTTGATAATTGAGGGCAAAGAGCCATCCTTAGTATTACGAATATTACAGCACCCTTGGGCGATCGCACTTGGTACATTTTCATATAGCCTCTATCTGATTCATGGCCCAGTCTTAGTTTTCGTGCGTTACTTCCTGTTTTACCTACCAATTTCCCCAGATATCTTTGCAGCAGCATCATACTTATTGGGTACGGTAATGTCACTCATCATTGCTTACTGGTTTTACTTATTCTTTGAGCGGCCATTTATGTCTAATTTCTTAAAAAAACGGAAAGTCAAAGATGCAATTACTAGCCCTAGTAACTAGAATTCATGAATAAATAATCTAATTTATCAGCCATTGAATTATAACTTGAATTACTCCAATGGCAATTTCTACAATTAGCCAGCCAAATAAACAAATTAAAATCGCTCTTCCCAAATTAATATTGAAACCACGTTTAATGGCTACAATTACTGCTAGCAAGCTCCAAGTTGACAGTCCAATTTCAATTGGTCTTCCCAAAAGGGGAATCACTGTAAAAAAGTTGAGGATTTGGGGAGTATAGGCAAAGCCAATAGGAATCAGCAGTTCTCTATAAGTATGAATAGGTAATTGCAACTGCTGTCCAATTTTCCAAATGCTAAACGTCCAAAAGTAGTAACCAACTACTACACTTAGAATATTGACGGCAAAGATCAGTAATAATAGTGGTAATGTTACTTGAGCTAATAATGGAATGACAACACTGCCCAAAGCATGAGCGATCGCAGCCAAAATCACAATCACTTGGGCAACTTTAACTGCTTTTGGGTATCTGCGAGCATCTTCGTAAAAGTTCGCGTTCAGAGCTAATACATCCCACAGCACTTTCCTAATCCCATTGGTTGATGGCTGGTTTCTCACAACAAATCCTTCTTTAGATTGGTGACTTAGTTCAATATTCTCAGTTAGAAGTGATTCGTAGGTGACAGTTTAACCATTAAAATTTGAATGCCCGAATTTATTAGCAAACTCCTTTTGTAGATGCGAAATGGAGGATTCAAGCTGTTGCTATTTGCAGGATTCCTCTTATTAATCTGGGGTACTTTTGCTCCCGTAGGAACTATAGTATGGTGGTTAGACAGGGGATCAACAAAGCTAGATAGAAAAACTAGAGAGCTTACCAACCGAGTTAATGGTGAAGATAGTAATTCTAGTCTGACCTCTGGAGGAAGTCACTGCTACATTGTTTTTTTGCCGGGAGTAGGGGCTGAAAAAAATGAGGTATCTCCTAGAGAAGAAGCATTTTTAGATCGTCTAGAGCAAGATCAACCCCAGTGTTTAAGTGTACGAAATGTTTTTCCTTACTCAGCCGCCAATCAGGATCTTGGTGGACAAAAGGTATTTGAATTTCTGTGGAACGTTACAGAGGAGGCAGAGGGTTGGTTAGAATTAACCAGATATGTACTAGAAGCCCGTAATGTCTGGAGAATGGCTGTCTCCGCCGATAATCGCTATGGGCCTATCTACAACCAAGCGATCGCTCTGACAATCATTGAACAGATGGAGAAACAGCAACCTATTCCCACATCCTCAAAACAGCCAATTCAGCTAATTCTCATGGGTACAAGCGGCGGCGCTCAGGTAGCTTTAGGTACAGCTCCCTATATCGACAAATGGCTTCCCGTGGAAATTACTGTAGTTTCCTTTGGAGGAGTATTTGATGGAAACGAAGGTTTTGATGTTGCAAAGCATATTTACCACTTTCGGGGAGAACGAGACTGGATTGAGAATATTGGCGGAATAGTGTTTCCGTCCCGATGGGGGTGGACTGTGGGTTCTCCCTACAATCGCGCTCGTCGTGAAAATCGCTATACAGTTTACAATAGTGGCCCCCACGAGCATCAGGGAGAAGAGAACTATTTCGGTAGAGAGGTTGCTAAAAATGATGGTACGACATACGCGGAATTAATGGTGAAACAGATAAATCAACTCCCTATCTGGTCTTCTGTCAACACACCTTCTAAGTAAATAATTAAGTTATTTTGGAATTTTGCGGGATGATTGAGCCGCGTCTAAAATTTCTCCCCTGCCCTCAAAGTGATGGGATATTTTTTTAATTGGAAGTCCCTTGTTCCAATTCATCCCACTGTTCTGCAACGCCCGAATTTTTCAACCCCCTCCCTGCATCTCTTCAATCTTAAACAAGCTAATTAATACTCCTGCCAGGGGAATTGACAAGAAAACTCCTACCAATCCTGTAACCTTAGCCCCTACTAATAAGGCAAAGAACATAAAGACTGGATTCATATTGATTGAGCCTTGCATAATTCGCGGCATAAGTAGATTTTCTTCTACTTGTTGCAGGAGGACACAACCAATTAATACTTGTATACTCAGCCAAATTCCTTGAGGTAAAACAATTAGAGAAACTAGAGTAATTCCAATTGTAGCCCCGATGCCAGGAATTAAATCAAATATAGCGGCGATCGCTGCCAAAAATAAAGCATAAGGTAATTGCAAAACAATAAATACGATAAATAGTGAAATTCCAAAAAACAAAGATAACAATAAGCGGCCCCAAAAAAAGCCTAAAAAGTTTTGTTGAATTGCTACGGTTAGTTTGCCACGAAAATTTTGCGGAAAAAGTTTTAAAATAAAATTCCAAACTCTTTGTCCATCTAGCAACATAAAGAAAGCTACAACTGCTATCAAAACCAAATCTATAAAATTAAATAGTAAACCTTGAATAGTGACTAAACCACTACCAATGAATGATAATACCTGATTTCTGAGTTCCTCTTCTATTGCTTGAAAATCAACTTGGAAATTTAAATTTCTCAACAAGCCTTGTAATGTTTCTAATAGAGCAATGACAGAATCCAGGAATTTAGGCGCTTGATTAACCAGTTCTTGACCCTGAGATAAAATTGCAAAACCCAGTGTAGCTATCAACCCTATCAGAATCAGTAGACTAAGTAAAAAAACTATGATAACTGCAATGCTATGTGGTAAAAAACGCTCTGACCATCGGACTGGATAACTGAGTAAAAATGCTAGAATACCTGCAAAAATAAAAATAACGATTACTGTCGCAAAATAACTCAAAAGTTGGACAATTCCCCAACCAAGTGCAAAGAGTAATACATAGCGAATCAGTTTTGCATTATTTAATTGATCCCAGAGCTTTTTGATATTAACATCATTCATGTTCAAAAGATTTAACTTAATATTACCAATGCTTATTGAAAACTTAAGTAGGTGGGCGTAAATAAAGTTAACTAGTCATGTTAAGTTACAGACTATATGTTTATCAGTGGACACCCGCTCAATACGAATTCCCGGTAAACGGAATGAGATTTCAATCTGTGGATTGCGTCCAATCAGGCGATAGAACAAGGTTTGTTGTTCTAGTGGGTGCTTTCGCATGGTAAAGCCGTACAAAGATGGTTCAAAGGTTTTGACTACCTCCTTTAGTGTTTGAGGAGAACGCCACCACCACCTTGGTGAACGAAAGCAATATGAGCAGGATCGATCAATTCTACTACGGCGTGATCAAGATCACAAGGAAAGCGAATGGACTCAACGGCTTGGTGGCTTTGATCGGTAAACTCAGGGATTCGTGGGATGTCTTCTAAGATTAAGGAAGTCTCATCATTTGACATATAAATCCAAATATTTCCTTGCGCCTCTTCTATTGAATAGCTTTTCCTTTCACTTCGGATACCGGGGGCATCAATACCGTCATCGTTAGTTAAAATTATAGTCATGTATATTGATATAGATTTAGCTAAAATACCAGAAAGACGCAGATATCGCTCATAAATAGACATATCCATCAATTTATGCTTTACCTGAAATCCTTGTAGAGACTTAACACTGCTACGTTTCTACATTCTTTTTCATCAGATGTGTAATGGGTATAGCAGGAAAAAATACTTGCAGAGATGAAAAAATATACTTGATCATACGATATGATTTCTAGATGGTTTGCAATTCCGCCCTAAACCTTTGGGTTAATTCCCAAAATGGGCGGTATTTCTTGTCATTAGTAAGGGTGTAAACGCCAGTCAATAAGTACAGCCGCACCCAAAACAAGTTTGTACTATCAAAATATCCCGTACAATATATATCTATCTGCTGGCAGTAGCAGAAAATTTATACTAGAGAAAACCAGGAACGAGGTGATTTTTGCAGCGATTCTGTAGTATTTTTGGTGCAAGTCTGTCTTAAGGTTTACACGATGAAACAGCTCCTCAAACAAGTATTTAGCAGTCAAAAACCTCTCATCCGGCTAATTATACCTTTGGTAACGGTTATTTTAGTAGTAGCCTCGCTGTTTGCTGCACCTGCTTTAGCCACAGGTGTGTATCAAATACCTAGCCTCACAGCAGGGAATGACACCTGGGTTTTGGATCAAGGTGAAGTCATTAGCCGTCTAAATGAAGGTAAAATTAGCAGCGCTTTCGAGGATTTGGCAAAGCAAACAAATAAAGAAGTCAGAATTGTGACTGTTCGCCGCCTTGATTATGGTGAAACACCCCAAAGCTTCACCAAAGAACTATTTGAAAAATGGTTTCCGACAAAAGAAGCCCAAGCTAATCAAACTTTATTAGTTATTGATACAGTTACCAATGGTACTGCCATTGTTACTGGGGATGAAGTCAAGCCTTTGCTCACAGACTCTATTGCTGAGAGTATAGCTACTGAAACAGTCAGTGTGCCCTTACGCAATGGTAACAAATACAACCAGGCATTTATAGATGCAAGCGATCGCCTTGTCGCCGTCCTCTCCGGCAAAGCCGATCCAGGGCCACCCCAAATAATTGACACTGTGCAGGTGGAAGGCACCTATAAGAAAGCAGAAGAAACCGACCAAGGTAACGCTACTGCTTGGGTAGTAGGATTGTTAATTGCCGCCACCGTTATCCCAATGGCGACTTACTACATTTATCAGATAAATCAGCCATCATCTGATGGATAATGGGAGAATCAAGGATAAAGTTAGGAGTTAGGAGTTGAAATTCATAACTCCTAACTCTTAACTCTTAACTCCTAAATTTTCACTTTTAACTTCAATCCTGAACATACTCTTGTCCTGTGACTAAAGCCAATTCAGCCCGAACAAATTCTCGACCCAAATAAGCTGCATGATTTAATTGGGTTACAGGAGAGGGCTGAGTTTCTTCAAAAATCTTCACGCAAAGTTCTTTCGCCGTCCTAGCGCTAAAAACTGTAGTGTAAGTTCGTTCTACCTTTTCTCGCGCCGGAATTACCTTCCCTGTTTCTGGATCGACAGCTAAACCACGTTCATCAATCACATTTGTAAAATGCTTGGCATAAATTAAGCCTGCTTCTCGATCCAAGTAAATAATGAAATATCCACCGGGATCAAGGTCAATATGACGCTGGGAAAGTTTATCATCAATTGCGGCTAAATCTTCAACTATTAAATCCATAAGCATTATAAAAAGAAAATTTCTTTTCTCACCGTTTTACACTCTATATCAAGTGTAATTCGTCCTTAACCTTCTGCTTTAGCATTCTTTAACGGTATTGCGAAAGTCCTCACCTCAATTCCTACGGTGTACACACATCTTTGTGCAAAATCAAAATTCTCCCTCCGAAAATCTTTTAAACCCATTGAGGGGGTATATCTGCGTTTTGAGCGCTCAACTGGTATCCCCGGATCTGATCCTGATTATGCCATCTGGGGCGACTACAACACAGAAGAATTTGCGCGGCGATCACAGCAATTTACTTCTATCACTCGTCAACTTCAGGGTTGTAAAGCTAACTACAATAAAAGCATTTGAGCAGAATGTAATTAAATTGCTTGAGGAACTGAAAGAAAAATCAAAATAATGGGTATTGGGAATGGGGTATTGAGCATTGGTAATTAATGAATAATTATTCTTCCCCTGCCTCCCCTGCCTCCCCTGCCTCTCCCACTCCCCAAAGTACAGACGCGATTAATCGCGTCTCTTTTTTATGACAATCCCAACTCTTCTGGAAAACCGAGCATGATGTTTAGGTTTTGGACAGCGGCTCCTGATGCGCCTTTACCCAGGTTGTCAAGACGAGCAACTAACAACACTTCTTTGGTAGTATCATTGGCAAATACAAAAACCTGAACAAAGTTGGTGCCATTTAGTGCGATCGCATCTAAAAACGTTCCGTCTCTCAGCAGAGTAGAATCTTGGAATGGAACAACTTGCACGAATTTTTCACTTTGGTAGTAGTTAGCGATCGCTTCATGGATAACCTCACCTGATGGTGGATTATCCAAAGTTCCTAGCGGCAAAGGTACTTGTACTAGCATCCCTTGCTCAAAATCCCCCACTGCCGGTATAAACAGTGGCGGCGATGCTAACCCTGAGTAATGTTGCATTTCTTTAACGTGCTTATGCCCAAATTGCAAACCGTAGATGCCGTATGGATAGAGTGACTCTGCTCCAGCTTGCTGTTCGTGGAAGGCGTGGTATTGTTTGATCAGATTTTTTCCGCCGCCAGAGTAACCTGACACTGCATTAACGGTGATGGGAAAATTACTATTCAAAAGCCCTTTGGCAATCAACGGACGGATACAAGCCAAAAATCCTGTAGGATAACAGCCTGGATTACTAACAAACTGAGCGCTGGCGATTTTCTCTCGCTGTCCCGGATTGAGTTCGGGGAAGCCATATACCCAGTCTATAGCTGTGCGATAGGCAGTACTAGCATCAAGGATTTTAACCCTAGTATTACTGACTAAGCTAACAGCTTCGCGGGCTGCATCATCAGGTAGGCAGAGAATGACAACATCAACAGCATTGATTAATTTGGCTCGCTCATTTGCATCCTTACGTTTAGACGCCTCAATACTAACTAACTCGATATCATCCCGTTGGTTGAGGCGTGAGTAAATTTCTAAGCCTGTGGTTCCCGATTCGCCATCAATAAAAATCTTTGGTTTAGTAGTCATGTGCTTCTTAATTAAATGTGAGTGATATTTTGACTGATTTAATACTTAAAAGAGAAGGCAGGAGTCAAGAGAAAAGAATTACAGCAGTTTGCTTTTTAAGTGAGGTACAAAATGCAGGCTACTCTTCCCAAGCCAGAGTACGTTTCACTGCCTTTTGCCAAGTGCCAAAGTTGGACAAGGAGAAATCGCTTCTCGGCTCAAAGACACGTTCAATTTGCCGTTGTTCCACCAATGCTTCATAGCTCTCCCAAAATCCTACAGCTAAACCTGCTGCAAATGCTGCACCCTGAACGGTGGTATCTCGCATTATTGGGCGTTCAACTGGAATACCTAGCACATCAGCTTGGAACTGCATGAGAAAATTGTTCTCGCAAGCACCACCATCTACAGTTAATCGCCCAACTGGAGTACTGCTAGACGCGTTAATTGCTTGCACCACCTCCAGAACTTGATAGGCGATCGCTTCCAGCACGGCGCGAACTAAATGTTCTGGTTGTACACTGGCGGTAATGCCGAAAAAGGCTCCCCTGGCGCTCATATCCCAGTAGGGAGCACCCAATCCACTAAATGCGGGCACAAAATATACTCCGCCGTTATCTTTTACCTGATTTGCCATCGCCTCTGTTTCACCAGCAGTTTTAATCAACTTCAGGCGATCGCGCAACCATTGAATACAAGCTCCACTAGTAAACATACTGCCCTCTAGGGCATAACCGACATCTAAAGTATCCTTTGAATTTGCTTGTGTCCAGCCAACTGTAGAAATGAGTTGATGGTGCGAACGCACAATTTGATTACCTGTGTGAGCAACCAAAAAGCTACCAGTACCGTAAGTACATTTCATCAAACCGGGGCGATCGCAGCCATGACCAAATAGAGCAGCTTGCTGATCTCCCAAAATGGCAGTAATGGGAATTTCTGCACCCAACAAAGTAGCATCAGTAACTCCAAATACTCCTAGACTCGGCTGAATCTGGGGCAAAATATGAGCCGGAATTTGAAACAGTTTAAGTAAATTCTCATCCCATTCACAGGTTTTGAGATTCATCAACATTGTCCGACTGGCGTTGCTGTGGTCAGTCGCATGGACTTTGCCACCTGTGAGGTTCCACAACACCCAGGTATCAATAGTGCCTGCTAAAACATTGTTCAGGTCAACATCTGTAAAATTATCTAATAGCCACCTCAGCTTGGTAGCAGAAAAATAAGCATCGATAATTAATCCGGTGCGATCGTAAATTTCATCAGCGTAGCCTTGTTCTTGTAACTGGTGGCAAAGGGGAGCGGTGCGGCGATCTTGCCAGACGATCGCTCTATGGATTGGTTTACCAGTAGTTTTGTCCCAAATCAAACAGGTTTCACGCTGTACAGTTAGTCCCAAGGCTGCGATCGCAGATGGAGCAATTTTGGCATTTGCAATTGCGGTTTTTATTACCCAACAGGTATCTTGCCAGATTTGTTCAGGGTCATGTTCTAACCATCCAGGCTGAGGATAATACTGAGTTAGTTCTTTATATGCCTGTCCAACAATCTTGCCGTCTGCGTTAAATACAAAGGCGCGGTTGCCTGTTGTACCTAAGTCTAGTGCTAAGATGTAGCCCGATGATAGAGTTGTGTTACCAAGTGTGTGCATAGCTGCTTTGATATGCTGCGATTGCGATTTTAGCAATACGCGTTCAATCAGATATACATTATTTTGGGTACGTTTTGAGTTTTGCGATCGCCTACAGCGGGGCGTAGTCCATCGCGCAGCGTCTTCCCAGAAGAAGAGATTTAATTAATCGAAATCTTTTAAGATTAAATGTTTTTTTAAGTCAAAACTGATAATACCTTCTTCTTGTAATTTGCCCATCAATCGTGTAATCGTTACTCTCGTAGTACAGCAGGCGCTAGCAATATCTTCGTGAGTCAAGCGAATATTTAAGCGAGTTCCCCCTGGCACAGTTTCACCCACTTCTCTTTTCAAAAGTTCTAATAGATGGTGCAAGCGTTCTTGTACCCGTCGTCTTCCAGAAATGACTAAAAAAGATTCTGTTTGTTGTAACCGCTGATTAATTTTTGGTAAAAGTATGTGGCTTAAGGTTGGAGAAGCTGTTATCTCTGCCGCATAAATTGACACCAACTCAACATCAGATAGGGCTGTTACTTGGTAAATGTTTAGAGATGTCAAACTAGAGCCAAAAACCATCCCTGCTGTTGCCAATCCTATCAGCACTTCTTCACCCGTTTCACAATACGTACTGAGTTTGACCCAACCCTGACAAACATACCAAATTAGTAATGGGTTAAGGGGAATAGTTTCTCCTTTACAATATTTATGTATAGGACGATGATTGAAAAGGTCGCTATCATTCTTGACTATTGCCGATTCTAAATGCTGGCGCTCAGTAACATTTCGCAGTATCCAGCGCAGAGAGATTGCCTTACCTTGGTGGTTGCGGACAACAGCCACTGTAAAAGATGCGTCAAAGGACTCGCCATAACGTTGTTGCAAACGTAGCAATAACTCTTTAACTCTGTCTGATTGCGATATTTGTATAAGTTCACTACGAAGGTGCTGACGTTCTTCTAAAGGGACGAAGTTAATCATTGGTTTGCCAACCAAAAAATGCTTTGAAACATTGAGTAACTTAGCTGCGGTATGGTTAGCTTCTTGGATGATTCCTTCTGGATTAGTTACTAAATAGGCATCGGGTGCCAACTCAAATAAATCTTGGTAGTGTTGGCGTTCTGCTTCTAGCCAATTACGTGTTTGTATTAGTTCCTCGTTTTGCTGATACAGTTCCTCTGCCGCTAACTGCACTATTTTTAAGGTGTTATAGAGTTCCTTAAAAGCTTGCGGCAGAAGATCAGCAGGAATCCAAGGCAATACACTAGCAGTTTGGTATAAATCGGCTAAACGCTTGTGCAATACTTCTGTGCGTTGGATAAATTTTTCTATGTTCACCTTAAATTCCCGCTACTTGCTTGCAGAGGTTGAGCAAAAAAATCTACTAGATAAATCCTTGGGAAAATCCACATAATGCTAAGTATTATTTATAACTTGGGTAGGAAAACTCGGTAAACTTAGCTAAATATGAGCGCCAAATGTGTTGAACTCAAATTATGCTAATTCGTGACTAAATTCATAAGCCAGTCAAAATTACGACTAGCAGAGAAATTACATAAGATCCTACAGTCGGGAACCTGGATCTCAACCTTAATTTATCACTATGTTTTAACCGCTTTGTCATTCCCCCAATGAATGATTTTGTGCTAATGATAATTGTTTCCATTATTACTAGAGTACCTGATAACATTCCCCCCAACTTCCATCACAAGAATAAAGCAACTACTACCAAAGACATAGAAGTTAAGTTAAGTTTGTTTGTATTCATAAATACTCCATTCATTAATAAACCAGCAATAGTTGAATCACTATATCTATAAAATTGCAACATAGATATTATTAGTTAAAACTATTTGTATACATAAGCACATTTTAAATTAATAATTATCCGCCTCTTTAGTTAGAGGATAAATGAAGTAACAAGCTGGTGTAATTTAACAATGCGTAACAGCTAATCAACGCGCAACTTATGGGGAGTGATGAGTAAGGTGTCAATACGATAAAATCTCGTCGCTCCTTTTTACTTACTTGCGGCTTTTCATCAGTACTCCGCCATAGGGGTTATGACAGGTTATACCATTTTCAAAAATCTATGCAATTTCACTGGTAATCGGTATACAGCTGATTAGCAGTGAAGTTGGATAGAAAACTTGCTCAAGCCCCTTGCCTCATATAGAATTGGGAGCAACACGATTTTGTGAGAAATCTGCGTTCAAGGCAGTCCCGATGAAACAAGTTTTACCACCATTTATGAGAATGTGATGTGATTCTATATAGATACTCATCGAAGGAGCATTTTCAAGTCAGAAGGTAGAAGGAATTCAAGACTTGAGCTTTTGAATGCTTGACAGTTCACAGTCAACTAGAACCACCCACTAAGGACTTAGGGACTTGCAAAAAATAAATTATCCTAATTTACCTAATATTTATTTACGGAAGCGACTTCATCAAAGTTAGGTTTTATGAAAAGTTCATATACTTTTGGCTTTAGTTAGTTAAATATGCGATCTAAGAGTTGATGTTAGATAAAAAAGATTTTTGAAAAATTCAGTAAGATTCCTCTTTGATCTACAAGTTAAGTCCAACTAAAATATTAATAGTTGTGCAAGCTTAGTTGATTTAAAAGAAGTCAATTATTCCAGGTGTATCTATTTTCTAACTTTCTATCAGACTGACTCAGTAGTCTTAGAATAACTACTCTCTTTTAACAAAAGAGAAGTTTACCTTATTCTTACCTTCTAGAAAAGGTGATTAAAATAGATGCGGTTGTTGTGAGCGAATTAATGTACTAAGCATTAGTAGTCTATTCATTTGTAACTCGCTGTGTTCAGTTTTTATTAAGCAACAGCGTCATGATTTCTATTGAGCAATTGCGCTTTTATTTTCAACTAATAACACACACAACTTATTTGAGCTTTGAATATTTATCAAACCATTTTACAATCCCCATGCAACAATATATTTTTCATTTGTTCATACTGGTATTAGGAACAAGCTCGACTTTCATTATTACTCCATCTCAAGCTCAAACTCCAGTACAACCAAATAGTCAAAATACTGAGGATATTAGCCCCATATCTTCAAATTCACCTCCAGCCATCCAATTAAGTGATTTGATAAATTCTACTAATAGCAAACCGCCTATCCTCTCTGAGGCAGCTAATAACTCTTCTGCTGCTAAAGCCAATATAACTGCAAATGATGAGCCTAAGGCAAGAATTCCCATATCCAGCAGAATATTTCCCACAGCTTCAATGCAGCAATAATTAGCGGCTAATACTAATTCTCTGTAAACTTATACTTAATGATTGCTCTTTATTCCTTGGTGATTTGTTTAATAAATATTAAGTGCATTTTCATAGCGAAATGGTATAGATATTAGACATTTCAATTAATTATTCGTTGGCTTAAACCCTTGTAGAGACGTAGCACTGCTACGTCTCTTTGTTTTCACTCCTGTGTCTATTAGATATTTAATGAAAAGAATGTAGAGACATGAAATTTAAGTGGGCTTCTCTACGAGACGCTATCGCGATCGCCCCACTACGTTAATTTTATCTACAAGGATTTCAGGTGGATAAAATTCTAAATCTCTCTCCTTTTCGAAGAGAGATTTAGAGAGAGATTTTGCAGATAGCGTGAAAAGTCAGAACTGAGAACCGCTATCTACTATATTGCTTTATCTTTGCAGCTGACAGAGCAGTAAACCAAACCATTGATTTGGATCAGTCCACATCCGAAGAGGTAATAAACCTTGTGCGGTGAGTTGCAGCTTGATAGTATTAAGGTCAAATTTGCGAGAAATTTCGGTGAGGATAGTCTCACCTAGTGCAAAATTAACCTTGAGGTTAAGAGCGTGTAATTCTACAATTTGCGATCGCAAGCTGCGTAAATGCATCTCTATTTGATGCTCACTTTCATTGTAAAATGCCCAATGTTCAAACTGCGTAGTGTCAAAATTTCCTTCAAACCGCTGATTTAAATGCTCCAGCATATTGAGGTTAAATGCTGCCGTAACTCCTTGGCTGTCGTTATAAGCTGGTTCCAAAATCTGTTTCGGCTTTCGTAAATCTATCCCCAACAATAAATACTCACCCACTTGTAGAGCATTTGTAATTTGAGAGAAGAAGACATTACACTCATGAGGTGCAAGATTACCTAAACTGCTACCAATAAAACAAATCATCCTGCTGGGTAATTGCGTTGGTAGGAGTTTTGCCAGGGCTAATTCATAGGTTCCCGCTAAAGCATGAACTTGCATTAAGGGATAATCTCTTAATAACTGCTTGGCGCTACTTTCCAACATACCTGCACACACATCAATTGGTAAGTAGTGCAGGGGATAGCCCAGCTGCTGATAAGCATCTAGTAAAATGCGGGTTTTGGTAGAACTGCCACTGCCAAGTTCTACCAATTCGCAAGCACCAGTTATCTTGGCAATTTCGCCAGCATACTGCTGTAAAATCGTTGTTTCTGTGCGTGTAAGATAATATTCTGGTAAATCACAGATTTGCTCAAACAGATCAGAACCACGGTCATCATAAAAGTAACAGGGGGGTAGAGATTTAGGTGTTTGAGTTAATCCCTTCACTACATCACTCCCAGCACTAAGTGCAACTATTTGAGTTGCTCCTACCAAACGTTCTATCTGCAAGCGTTTTTCAACGCTGTTTTGAGAAGTAACGTTGCTGTTAACAGCTTTAGATATCGACATTGAACCTCCGTTTGCTTGGCGTAATAAGTTACCTTTTATGGCAAACCCTTACCCCAATTAGTGAAACACATCGTCATAGCTAATAAAATCATGCTTGAGCTATATAGCTCAAGCTTTAAAGCTATTTTTCCGCATTTTCCCATTTAAATGATAATTAAGCGTCTAAAGCAATACGCTTGGGTTCAGGATTTTTGGTACTGATTTTAAACCTGTAGAGACGCAAAATTGTAATGGGCTTCTCTCCGCTAACGCTTCTCTAGCAAGGATTTCGATAATTTATTTTTTGGAAGTCCCTAAGTACTATTAAGTAGTTAGACATAATTAATTACACAATGTCATTGCGAACGTTCGCAATGACTGTAAATCTTTTTGTCCGATTACTTACTAACCCCTTATTTAATCAGCAGCACAGCGAAACCCTGCAAAAGTGCGTTCGAAGTCCCTCGGCATGAAGAAAGCAAAAGTGGCTGACGCAATAGTGGGGGTCTTAAATCCTTTCACTGATTAGTCGCGGCAGGAAACAGAGAGCAGTTTTCCTCCTGCCTCCTGCCTTCCTCAATAAAATTTATACTTTAATAGTCATTGTCAGCTACACAAATTCCTTTACATTTAATACCGTTCGTTGCAGTGCGCCGACAGTGCGGACATAGAACTTTTTCGTTTTCTGTTTCTTGATTTATCTTTATACTAGTGCTTGCCTGTAATTTGTCTTTTTCAGTCTGGAGTTTTACAGTCATAAAAATGGATAAATTTCTTAAGGTTTACATTTTACAAATCATAAAGATAACGGTAGTCCAATAGAGGCATTGCAACTCTCCAAAAGGCTTAAAAACATTACAAACAAATTTTTTTCTAAGTTCTCGTTAAGGACTATTTAATTTGTTGCCTAAGCGATGGTGTTAGAATCATTAACCCTTTGACAATTTCTTCAGGGGTAGCTGTGCCATTGATTACCTTTGATACAATCTCCATAACTTCCAGAGCTAGATTTGTTGGAATTCCCTTCCTTGGCTTCTAAACGTTTCAATTCCAAAACGTCAATACCTTCTGCCAATCCATCCAAATATTCTTCTACACTTACTCCCAAATTTTCAATCTCTGACATAAATTATAAAAGCCTCCCTTTGGTTCAATTATTAATTATTAAAGCTTATCAATAATATTGGTTGGTATGCTTATGTTTAACCTCAAAAAGCAAAGTTAAATAAGGACGATTCAACTTTCCCAATGACTCTGAAATTTTTAAATCGGCTCTTCTAGCATAGTAGAATATACTCGACCGATGCGATCGCATAAGGTGAGCGAAACAGCGCCATTGCTAATCTCCACAACCTGCTGACACTCCAAAAGTAGATAATGGCATGATTTCAGGTGGCTTTATGACCTGTCTTTTTATTGTCTACTGCGAAACAAATATCTTAGCTGTATAGGTTGGCAAGTCAATAACTAAACCATCCTCTCCAGATTTTACTTCTCGATTAGCGACCCAATCTCGCCAATACTCAGCAGTTGGGAAGTCTGAAATTTTATATTGATTTAGATTCTGGTCGGAGAAATTTGCTACGACGACGATATGAGAATTCTGCTGATCCCAACGGGTATAAGCCAGCACTTTATCATCTGCTTTTTCGTAGAAAAACTGAATATTGTCACTTTGCAAAGCTGGAGTTTGCTGGCGTAAAGCAATAAGCTTTTGATAATACTCAAATAAATCACGATTCTGGTCGCTTGACAACAAAGACCAATTAATCTTCTGCGGTTTGGTCACATTTTCGCTTTTTTGCTGGTATTCGCCAAACTCTTCTCCCATCCACAGCATCGGTATACCCATCGCTGTCATTAACAGAACTGCTGCTAACTTGGCTCGTTCAAATGCAGCTGCGTTAAAGATGCCACAATTGCCTAATTCTCGTAATATACGTTCGCGATCATGGGTTGCCAAATAATTTATCACATTGGTTGCGATCGCATAACCTTGCTGTTTGGGATCTAAAATCTCCTTGAGTTGTTCTAATTCAAATGATTTGCCACAAATATATGGAACTATAAAGTAGCGAAAGCTCTCATGCCAACAAGCATCTAATGGCCCATCTGGCTTAACTACAATATTTGTATCAGGAATGTGTTCAGCAATGTTGTAAAATTCCTTGGGCGCTGCATGGTTTTTCGCTTGATTCGTTAGCCAGTTGAGAAATTCAAAGTTAGCCAATTGGCGCACTGCATCAAAGCGAATTCCATCAATGTGATACTCCTGAATCCAAAACTTTACCACATCGCCGATGTATTCCCATGCAGGTTTAATATTTAACTTTTCATCATAATTATCATAGTCAAACTCTGGGCCCCAGTAATTATCTGGGTCTTCAGGATAATGCTTGTGTTCGTAGTACCAGTAATTTCGGTCAATCAGTATCAAGGGGCATTCTTCATCTGTATGATTATAAATTCCATCCATAAAGACGCGAATGCCTCTACCATGACACTCGTCAATCAACCGCTTTAAATCTTCTGTTGAACCGTAACTAAATTCTGTAGCAAAGAAGTGGCGAACTTTATAGCCCCAGTTATAATCACCAGGGTACTCATTAACTGGCATTAATTCAATTGCATTAATTCCCAATTTGCAAAGATAATCTAACTTAGCAATTATTCCTAAATATTTGCCTCGCTTATCAGAGCCAACTTCATCACCAGTAAAATCGGCAACGTGCATTTCATATATGACTAATTCTCGGTTATCAGGTAACGGCACTTCATCGTTTTGCCAAAGGTAAGTATCAACAATGCGTTGTCCATCTTGAATGCGGACTATGCCGGATTTTTCTGTTTCATTAACATCTGTTGCTCTGGGCTCAATGACATCTATCCATTCATCGGGTGCAAAATTTGGACTTTTGGTTTGAATGCGAAATTTATATTGATAAACGCCATCTTCCAGTTCAATTTGAGTACGAAAATAACCATCTTCACCTTTTGACATTGGGATTTCTTTCCAATTTGAAAAAGACCCAATTAAAGCTGCTCCTTTGTTACGAGGAGCAAACAATGTAAATTCAGTTAAATTTCCCATTTCTACACTTTCATAATTTTCTCTAAGTACAATCCAGCCTTAAGCTAGATTTACTTTATCTAAAAGTCTTGCCTTTTATATCTTTAATTAGATGACAAAATTGGCACGTTTTGCTTATATTCTAATGACGAACGGTATTTTTGTTGCGATTCCAAGCTTAGAATACAGACAATTAACCACACTAAACCTGCCCCGTAGCCAGCTGTGACATCAGTCAGCCAATGTACTCCAAGATAAAGCCGACTGAAACCAATCGCAGCAATTAAGACAATAGTTAAGGCATAAATCTGAAAGCGCCATTGAGGAAACTGCTTTGTTAGAAGATAGCCGATAAAGCCGTAAATAACTATTGAAACCATTGCATGACCACTAGGAAAACTGTGTTGACCCACATTAATAAGATGTTTCCACAGTGCTGGACGCGCTCTCCCAAATGATAATTTCATTAAACAATTTAGCAAGATTGCGCCGGCTCCAGCAATGCCCAAGATAGTTGCTTCTCGGCGACAATTGTAATATAACGGACTAATTGCCAACCCTAAAGAAGATATCAGCATTACTACTGGATCGCCTAAAAAAGTGATACTAACCATGATGCGATCGCGCAGTGGTGTATGCAGCTTTTGAATCAATAGCAAAATGGCTTCGTCAAGATTATATGCGTACAACAGTCCGGTAGCGCATACAAGGGCGGAAACAGCCCCCAATACCGGAATAAGTTGACTGCCTGTTTGCTGTAATTGTCGCTGTACAGATATTTGAGGTACTACGGCTGAATCAAATATGTTTTGATTATTGCCACTAACCAAAGCAGCATTTTCTTCAGTGTCAATTGATTTACTGCATTTTTTGCGATAATCTAAAACAATTCCTTGAATTAGCAGTGCGATCGCGTTTAAACTCTTTTCTGGAGGGAAAATAACTAGAACATTCCCTGTGTAACTATTAGCACGAGCTTGAAAGATTATTTTTTGTTCTAATAATTTTGATTCCAGATATTTTTTGAGAGCTTCTGAATGATAAAGCCCATTTACCTTATATCTAGCTCTTCCTTTAACAGCAGTATGTATTGCCTGAACCCAATGATTTTCATTGAGAAGTTTATGGAAATCATCTGTACCCATTTCTTTTTGATTGATAGTAGGAACATTTTGGCTGGGGACTAAGGAAGAGACATTTTCATCCGTTCTGGGGGAGTGTAGTTCTTTCAAGGCTACTTACTCTTAATCATAAATAATGTTAATGGTAACTGTATTGGCAATTACACAACCTCAACTTTGCTCACAGGTTGCAGTTGTAATGGCTGGGAGTTCACCCCACCATTGCCGCGCAATCGCCATCGCTTGTTAGGCAAGATAAACATGGTGGCAGATTTTAGCCTCTTAATTATGCTTCTTGAGGTAGAAAGTATTCGTTCCCAAATATCTGTCCTAAACCTTCGATATAGAATAACATTACGTGCTTGGTTAATTTTGCGTGTACTATCAATTAGGTTAATTACAGCGTCAAAGATAGCCCCCACGATTGATTTTGCCGCTACCTCTTTGGGCACAACCGCATCTTGGGCAGTTTGAATCAGACTAACCAGATGCTCGCGCATTTGATTATCTGAAATTGCACGTACTTGATAATTGATGATGATGGATGCAGCTTGTGGGTTAGCACGGACATTTGTAACTTTAGTGTCAGATTCTATCATCAATTTGAGATTATTAGCATATTCAGGATCTCTGGCTAACAGAGGAATACGAAAACGAATTCGCCCAGGAATTGCATGGACAATGCTATAAAATATCTTTTGAGATGGCGCTGTTTTATTAGCTACGCTTTTAGCTGCCTTTTTTGCTGGTAAATGCTGATTAAGACGAGCATTTTTTTCAGAATTAGTCCGTTTTTTAGAAGTCATAGGATCATGTTTTAATTTCAAAAAAGAAAAAAGTATCCGAAGTTTATAAACTTAAATTTTAATGTAGCGTTTTATTTAACTGCAATGATTTTACTTTAGTTATACCTATTCTTTTGAGTGGAAAAATCTATCCCAGTAGTGAATCTAGGCTGTTAATGCCATCAGGTTGATTAAGTTTTTTTAACACTGCGCTTTGCTAATAAAAATGGAATAATTAACGAAGAGAATTGTAAGTTGGTTTGAGGAACCAAACCCAACATTTTCAGTGGTTTGTTGGGTTTTACTTGCCTACGAGACGCTGTTCGTGTTCGTTCAACCCAACTTATGCAGTTTATGTTTTTTGACTGAGTGAAAAAATCTATCCCAGTAGTGAATCTAGCTATTGCTGCCATCAGATTGATTTATTTGCACTATTTTAAGTATATATTCCTATAAAAATGTCAATGTTTTTACTTATAACGGTTGGGTTACTACACTCCCAAGTAGTAAGATCAAGAATATCTATGAATTGACTGGATAGGAGTATTGCCTTGATTTCATACAAGGGTTGCTTATTTACTTTATTTAGTTTCTAGGTATGTGTTTATGCAGCAAGGGTTAACGTTACTAATTCAACTGGTACTAGAGTTTGCACCTGTTGTTGTAGAGCTAGTACAAAAGAGAAGCCAAGATAGTTTAGCTTTGAGTAAATATAAACCAATTGAAGCAATTCCCGAATTACTCAAAGTTATAAATACTTCAACTCAAAAAAACAGTTATGTTGAAGACTTTGAACAAGAAAGAATTCTCCAACAGCAATTAGTAGCTGACAATCACGAAACGCGATTAAGAATAGCCGCACAAGAACGAGAAACAGCGCTCAAGTTGCCAGAAGTCAATAAAATTCTTGATAGTTGGCCTTTAAGATTATACCCTTCACAAATTTTAGAACATACCAATTATGGACGCACTCCACTAAAAATTTTTATCGCTCCTCCTCAAATACATTTTGACCAATTTGACGATAATAGAGATGAAAAAATTTCCCAAATTGAGTTAATGTTGGCTGAAGGATTACGAGATTTCCTTAGCAAGCATTATTCTCTACATAGTCAAGTTAGACCAACAGAGTTATTAGCAGGAGCTTGGGATAGTAAACGTTTTCACAGTGAATCAAGTATTAAGGCTCTGTTTGGAATGCTGAAAACAGAGCCTATTTTAATTTTGGAATCAGAAAATGATGGAGATTATTTAAATTTTCGGATTGCCTACTGGGGTTTAGAACAAGGTAATTATTATTATTATAAAACAATTGCTCGTCTACCTTATCGAGAGATTCTGGAAGAGTCTGCTAAAAAACGGGCGTTAGAGTGGAAAATAATTAGAGATGAACTGCTGGCATTAGGAGAAAGCTTAGAGGAAATTAATCACATTGGAAAAGAGAATGTGGTTAATTTGGCAATTTTAGAAAAAGTAGAAAAATGGCAGGACAAAGGAATTGATATTAGTAAGTTATCTTTACAATATCAAGTAAATCGTCAGGATTTTGAAAAACTTTGCCAGGTTTTGATTACCTATCACTGTTTGATTGCAGGTTGGGTAGCGGATGTTTATCACTTGGTTGATCATGATGTACCTCCACTATTACCAGAGTTACTGCCGAGTTTGCTGTCAGATACTTTTGATTTACAATCAGTGCAGGTTATCGCTTCAGGTTATAAACAAGTTTACCAAGCTTTGGAAAATGAGCGTTGTTACTGGATTCCAGAGTTGGCTTTGCAATTAGCCCAGAGTTTATCACACTTAAGCGATGCCTACGGTGGTAAACTACGCACTTGGGCAAACGAACAGCTAAATTATTCTGTGAATACATGGTTGCAACTACGCCAGATATCATTACAGGATTCTACAAACCCGCTTCAGGCAATGCAATTAGCCGTCAGCATTAAAGATGAAGAATATATCAAAAAGCTAAGAGAATATTTTGTTGCAGTGGGTGATAGTCAAAGTATTGCTGATGTTGAGAAAATTTTAAATTGCGTCGCTAACCTTAAACAACAAGTTAAATTAGAACATACCGTCCTCAGTTACAACCTAACGGGACATTCCGAAAAAGTGACATCTGTTGTCATTAGCCCTGATGGTGAGACTTTAGTTAGTGGGTGTGCAGATAAAACCATCAAAGTGTGGAATATCAATACTGGTAAACTTATCCGCACTACAGAAGACTTAGGCGAAATTTCATCTGTTGCTATTAGTCCTGATGGACATTTTCTTGCTGTTGGTAGTTCCCAACATCCTAAAAGTAATGTTAGAGTATGCAATCTTAATTCTGGCAAACTAATCCACACTCTGTTAGGACATCAAAAACCGGTTAACTGTATCGCAATCAGTCCCGACGGACAAATTCTTGCTAGTGGTAGTAATAAAATCAAAATTTGGAACTTGCAAAAAGGCGACCGCATTTGTACTCTTTGGCATTCATCGGCAGTTAATGCTGCTGCTATCAGCCCCGATGGTACAATCCTTGCTAGTGCTAGTAGTGATAATAAAATTAGGTTGTGGAACCCACGCACAGGAGATCCATTACGCACCATTAATGGACATTCAGGTGAAGTAAAATCAGTAATCATTAGTCCTGATGGAAGAATTCTTGTTAGCGGTAGCACAGATAAAACTATCAAAATTTGGCATCTAGCTACAGGTAAAGTGCTGCACACCTTGGCTTACCATTCAGAAGAGGTAAGATCCTTAGCTGTTAGTCCTGATGGAGAAATTCTCTTTAGCGGTAGCGCAGACAAAACTATCAAAATTTGGCATTTGCGGACTGGAGAGTTACTGCAAACTTTAACAGAACACGCTGGGGCAGTCAACTCTATTACTATTAGCCGAAATGGTCAATTTATGGCAAGTGGTAGTTCTGATAAAACCATCAAAATTTGGCGGTTCAACTAAGCTTTTTTACTGCTTTGGTTACTCGTTTGTTGATTTTGATTGGCTAGTTCCGTGCAATTTTATAAAGCTATCAAAAGCATACCATGCTAAAACATACCAGGGAATAACTTCTAACTGTAACCCTTTATTAAGTAATTGCCGCAGCGAAAGGCTAGCTAATCCCAAAGGGAAAAGAATCCGTAAATCAAAAGCGCCATCCGTTGACTGTTTAACGCGCTGGTTTAAGTTAACAACCGCAGATGATACTCCGGCTGCTGCCTCGGTGTTACCTTCGGCAACATTGGCAAAAATTATGCCTAAATCTTTAAGTGTTGCTAGCACATTTTCCAGACTGCCATTATTACTATCGTGATTGATAACGATACTGCCATGACCGACATTTGTCTTAACTCGATTAATGTGCGAATTTGCTGACAAAGCATTGGCAATGCGTTGCATCTTTTCTGGCTGACGATGGGAATGAGCTACTCTTAATCGTAATCTTCCGGGAGTCGAACTTACAACTTTTGTAGATATCGGTTTTGGTGGTGTTTTGGTAGTGGGTATGTTTAGAATTTCTGGCATTTTTTTGTAAGTACTATGACCATTTGTTAACATAGAACCGCCTTTTTGACTTGTAAAAATTATCGAACCGCCAAGCCGCCAAGCCGCCAAGAGAAGAAGCAAATAAATTTACGAAGAATTTAGGACTGTTGTAAAAGGGTTTGTTATGGCAGTCCTAAATGATTTATGAAATTTTCTGTTTTTGTAGGGTGGGTTAGGTAAAACACCTTAACGCACCCTACTAATTAGAAATTTTGCTAATTGCAAGTCCCTTCTAGGAAGAATTTAACTTGCTGATATGCAAATGAAATTACACACCATTATCTGGAACATTATCCACATTAGTGGCACTAGCTTCAAAGGCTGGTGTTTGTTTTTCGTCAGCAAGTTCTGCTCTGGCTTCGGCTACCATGTCTTCCCAGGTTTCGCCCATTTCGGCAATGCTTCCCTTGCTTCTTTCATAAAGACCAATTCCGCCTTTGATGACTGACTTAACTAAGGGTTTACCAACTCCAGCGACAATCGGTAATAAAACAGGTGCTAAGAGTACTGCACCAATTCCGGCTATAATACCGGGAGCGCCTGCATCTTCAACAAAATCACTAATTTTAGGTGCCATCTTGAATTTTCTCCTATTAATTAAAAGTTTGGGAAGCTTTCTAAATTACTCTTGTCGGCATAGTGTATCATCTCGCCGATGGTAGAGCTTTTTGGTGGCGACTTTTGAGAATTGGACGCAACCCGTTGATTCCGGCAACTACTGTTGAGCCATTGTTAACTACCGTTGCGGCTAAGGGGTTAAGACCAAAGAGAACGGCTATTATTAATGCCCCTAAGTTAGGAACGGCAACAAGTCCTGTGTTTTGCCGAATCAATTGCTTGGCTTGACGAGCGATCGCGATCGCTTCTAATAAACCATGCAAGTCATTCTGCATTAACACTAAGTCTGCTGTCTCGCGGGCTATCTCAGAACTGTTGGCAAAGGAAACGGAAACATCAGCGTAGGCTAAAGCTGGCGAATCGTTTATACCATCGCCTACAAATGCAACCGTCTTACCTTGTTCGTGCAGTTGACGGACAACTGTTGCCTTTTGTTCTGGAAAAGCTTCTGCGTGAGTATGCGTGGGCAAAATACCAAGTTGAGCAGCAACAGCAGTAGCGGTTCGCTTGTTATCGCCGGTTAGCATGTGAATTTCTACACCTTCGACCGTCGAAAGTGCTGTAATGACTTCCCGGCTTTCGGGACGGAGAAGATCACTATATTTAATAATACCTTGAAGTTGACCATTGCTGCCTACATAAATCGCTGAATTTGGAGATTTTTGCAGACCATTTAAGGCTTCGGTATCAATGCCATTGGAGCGCAAAAAGCGATCGCTCCCGACGCAAACTGTCTCTCCATCAATCAAAGCTTGCACGCCCAAACCTAGTTGATAGTCCCACTTACTACGCGGCAAAATTTCCACTTGCTCTGCTTCGGCATAGCGAACAATTGCTTCCGCTACTGGATGAGTTAAACGCTGTTCGGCGGCGGCGGCCAATTCCAACACTCGTAATCTTGAGGTTGCTGGATTGAGACTTTCCACACTGACAACATCAACTTCTCCCTTAGTCAATGTCCCCGTCTTATCAAAAACGATGGTATCAACTTCTGCTAATTGTTCTAACGCCCGACCGCTACGGATGAGAATACCCCGCCGTGCAGCATAAGTTAATGCTGCTAAAACTGTTGTGGGGACTGATACTCGAATACCTGTAGCAAAGTCTAGAGTTAAAACGCTGGCTGCCCTTGAAGGATTGCGGGTTGCGGCAAATACTGCTCCACCAAGTAGCAAAGTTGGCACAACAGCTTTTTGAGCAAATTTTGTGGCGTAATTCTCCATGCGGGTATCGTGGACAGGTGCTTCTTGCATTAACTTAATGCTCTGTCCGGCGCGAGTATCATTCCCTACCCGTTCTGTGAGAATGTAAATCCGTCCTTCCCGTACTAGGGTTGAGGCAAAAACTGGTTGTCCCGTTTTTTTCAACACTGGCATCGACTCACCAGTTAGTTTTTGCTCATCTAGCAGGGCTTTTCCTCGCAAAATGCTACCATCCACCGGCACTTGTTCGCCAGGGTAAACAATCACTGTATCGCCACGCTGCACATCTTGAATGGGAATTTGTTGCTTGTCGCCATTGCGTTCCACCCAGACAAATTGTCCCAGAGAACTAAGTAAATCTAGAGTTTGTTGAGCAGAAGAACGAGCCGTGCGATCGCGGATATTTTCGCCTACTTCAATTAAACCGAGCATCAACGATGGGGTGAGAAATTGGCCTTGGAGGGTAGTAATAGCGATCGCCATCAAATCCAAAAAGTCAATATTCAATTTTCGCTCTACTCTGATACCTTCCCATGCTCGTTGGACAACGGGAAGTGTGGCAATGGCGATTGGAAGCGCCACTATCAAAGGCGGGATCGGTAATCCTAACGGCCCTCCCAGTACTGCTAAAGTAGTTGCAACGGCGGAGAGTTGTAAACCTGGCCAAGATGGCTCTTTTTCCGTTTCCGATAAAGATGTAGAGTTTTTAAGAACAACTACAACACTCGCAGCCTGAATCAAATCGTGAAGGTGCGATCGCATCTTCGCATCGGAAACTTTATCAGATTTATAAGTAACTGCAACTGACATTGCCGCAGGCTTGACACGGACATTCTTCACCAGCGCATCTGCTGTTAATAAGACTTCGAGACGCTTGGCATAATCTGCATCACAGCGTAAGCGAGGTAAACGAAACCGCAGTCTTCCCGGAGTTGTATGGACAACGTTGTAGTTAACGTTGGGCAACTCTCCTTGAGAGTGTCCATTAGTGTCAATTAAAGAAACTTTTCCATTCCCTTCCAACACAGTGAATTGAGATTTTGGGGGTGATGGTAGTTGCAGTGCTACTTTTGCCATTCTTTTCTTTAATCCAATAATTGTTACACTTCGATCAAAATCAGGCTCTTTACTTAGGTAAAGAGAGCAAATTAGCCACCAATCCTACGAGATTGATTAGCTATCAATTTGGTTATTTGTAATTTGCTAGATTAGTTAGCTAACTTATTGCTGTGGCGGGATCATTGGCAGATTCAATTAAATTGGCTAGATGAGATATTGGTGGTGACAAAAAGTTTTGCACTCGCTTCTGAGAATTCTGCATCATTCCTGTTTTATAGGTAATGACAACTGATCTCGCAGCGCTATTGACTCGCTCACTTGTAACTGTAGAATCTGATTTGAGTAATGTCTCTAACCGTTGGACATATTTTGGATCGCAGGCAATTCGAGGTACACGAAACCGCACCCTTCCGGGAATTGCATGAGCAATGCTATAAGCTACTTTTGCAGGTTTTTTTGGTTGTTGAATTACAGAATGAGTCGAGGATACCGAATTGCTTTTAGTCTTAGAGGCTGACGCATCCGCAGAGGGTAAGGAGAATGTTGCTGATTTCTGCTTCTCTGCTTCTCTTTTTGGCTTTGTATCCTGCCTGTCTTCTGTTGTTACCGCAGTTGAGCATGGTTTGAATTGGTTTGCAGCTGCTGGTATCACTTCTTCATTACCAGCCGACTGAATCAAATTAGCCAAATGCGATCGCATATCAACATCTGACATTACATCAGATTTATAGGTAATAGCAATTGACCCTACCATCGTAGTATTGACTTGCTGATTTATTACCAAAGGCTCATTGGCAAGCAAGGCGAGAAGACGTTGCACATATTTTGCATCTTCGCTAATTTGAGGTATGCAAAACGCCACTTGTCCAGGAAATGCACAAATAATGCTATATGCTACCCTTGAAGGCGGCGCTGCTGGGCAATTAGTCTCGTCTGTGACTGTTTGCTCTTGTTTTTTGTCTAAATTTGCTGCCGTTTCTAAATTTAAACCAGTCATAATTGCCCTCCAGTATTCCGCAATTTGAAACTGTATGTTAAGTTCCCAAGGGTAAGTTCGCCATAATACCTAATGACAATGACATCGCAGGCGATTTTAGGTTAGTCCACAGACTGGATAACTGTGGAGTTGTTTGGTTTGCTGTTGTTGAGTTGATAACTCCAGCAGTCTGAGTAACCTGAGTTGTTTGGTTTGCCGTTGTTGCGTCTGTAATTTCAGCAGTCTGACTAACTTGAGTAATATGATTTGCCGTTGTTGCCTCTGTAACTTCAGGAGTCTGACTAACTTGTTCTAGGGGTTGGTTAGGGGTTGTGATTCCTAGTGTTGGTGGGTTTATCTCCAACGCTAATTCCATCAGACTCACCCAATAAGATAATGGAATGTCACGAGACTGATAAGCGATCGCGATCGATGCTGCATCAAAATTCACACGCACCCTTTTAACTTGAGCATCTGTTTTTATTCTCTTTTCAAGCCGCCGCCCATAAGCTCGATCTTCAGTGATTTTCGGCACATTCAACCGAATACGTCCGGGAATTTGATGAACTACGCTGTAGTCAATCTTTGCAGGTGCTACCATCTCGCTATCTTCTTGTTGGATAGCTGATTCTGATTTTATGTCACTTTTTATAGCAGAACTGGTGTCATCACTTTTGTTTTTTTCTGATGTCGCAACTTGAGAGCCAAGATAACTAATTACACCACGAGTTGCATCCGCCGCAATCATGTAAACTGGAATCGATACCCAGCCTTGAATTCCCAATCCTCCTGTTACGGCCAAGCCTGTCATCATCGGAATTAAGGAAATACCTTGTTCTTTCCAAAATGAAAGCGATTTCCAAGCTGCAAAGGGATCGGTATTGTTAGATGGATCAGAGGAAGCTTGCGGTTTGATCTCAATATCGGATTTTAGCGCCAAAATTTCTGGTAATGACAGCTTAGATTCATCAAAATTAATTACCAAACTGCCCGTTTGCTCATTCACGTAGACTTCCGTCACTCCGTCTAAGGAACGTAAATCTTGGGCTATGCTATCTAATATCGAGTTAAGACTACTGTCAGTAGTACGGAGTCGCACCCGCCCGGTAGTTACATGAACTATTTGCAAACCACTTGAGGGTTGTGAGTCCGTTGACTGTGCGATCGCTTTAGTTGCACTTTGATTAACTTCATTACTTTGTTGTGCAGAGATGAAGTCAGCTGATGTTTTCACCGACGGACTTAGTTGAGAGCGATTACTGAGAGTTTTAGTCATTTACTCGATTTTCCAATAGCTGAATCGTTAGGTTAACAGTAGGTTAAGTTTAACGTAAGCTTTAGGGTGAAATCTATCTCTCCCGGATTATTTTCTATTAAAACTTATTAAGACTTGCTGTTCATATCTTTACTCAGTAACTATGTATAAAGTCGATAAACTTAGATTGAGAAGGTGATAAGCAAAAAAACCTGGTAGTAGCCTCAAAAGCCTCTATCCGCAGGGTTTTAGAAACGCGTCTAGCATTCGTAATAGGTTAAGAAAAAATCAGTATTGTCAATAATCCATAACGTTGTTAATTAACATGGTGTGGTGAGTATCGGATTGAATAATATACGGAGGCAGTTTTCTTGATGATGCGTAGGCGTAGCCCGTGTAGGTATCGCTAGCTTAAAAATTGTATTTTCTACCCTGATTTCGGCAAAATTTTAAGCATTATTGTTTATTGACAAATTGTTTATGATTTCAATCTATTATTAATGTTTGAGGATATATCTCAAGCAGCCATCCAAGTGTGGCGTTAGAGGCATCTGGATTAAAGTTACAAGAAAATTTGACGTTGATAGAGCAAAGCTTAGAACGGATGGAAAAAAAGTGCTTTACCACCACCTTTAGTCAACCTAAAACACCTTCTAGCTAAGGGATTATGTGCGACTGCATCTTTATTTTCACCTGTTATAGTTGCATATCAGTGGGTTGATTCGAACAGTAGACTGCACAAATAATCAATCCGTTTCCAAGCCACAGCAGCTTGCCGGGGAGAGCAACTCAAGCCCTGACTGTCTTATCAGTATGTTTAAACCCATCACTAAAAATTTTGCTAGATTCAAGCTTTGAAATTCATTGCTATATACCAATAAGACAGTCAGAGGTTAAAGGTTTTTTCTTTCCCCTTTTCCCTTTAACCGACAAGTATTGGGCATGGTGTAAGCATTGTTCATTATTTAATCCTACAACTTTAGCTATTCCTGTCAAACAACCTCTTAGGGAATATGCTTTACAAATGACAATATTCCCTACTTGGTCAAACTAAACTTTAGGTTAAACTTTAACCTTTTTGCCTAATGTTAACTTTTTCTTCATGAGCCAGCCAATGCTGCAAGCAATGAAACTGCCACCTAAGATTGTAGGCTCAGGAACTTGCCTATAGGTAACTTTACCTGAGTCAATTTGGATATTATTGGCGGAAGTAATTGCAAAATCATATCCATTAATTTCGTATGTGATAGAGCTTGAAGGATTAGCTTTATCAAAAAACAGATATTGCAATCCAACAGATTCACTACCTGTCAAAAATGTAGTTGGAAATACGATAGGATATTGGGGATATTCTGTATCATCTTCTTGGTTATAAGTATTAGGATCATTATCAAATTTAAAACTTAGCGACTCAACTAGTGCTACTGGAATATTATCGTCACTGAAAGTTGAATCATCAAAGCTAAAAACGCCTTCTCCCTTAGTTATAAAACTATCAACATTGAAGGCGTAATTAATAATTGCAGCAAATGCAGAATTAGCTCCTGTAGCAGCAAAAATTAGGGCACAACTAGTAGCAAGAGTTAATTGCGAAACCAATTTCATCTCAACTTTCCTCAAGATAAATTTCTACAAGCAATGTTCACGTAAACTATGTAATTAGGCTTGATATAATTGCTAATTGTCTATGCTTTCCCTAGCCTCCTTTAAGAGGAGGTTAAGGAGAATCAAGCCTGATCTGATTAGTTTGCTTGAGCAGAGAGGTTATCTGTACTCAAACTCAATTTACCGAGTAGCTGCGCGCGATTTTGACGAAGGTCGGCATGGCTGCGCTCTGTTGGATAAGGCACTTTGTCGCCTTGAATGCCGGCCCAAAGTACGCGGTTGAATTTCTCAGGATCTAACTTATCTTCAACTTCAAAGTAGAAGTCTTTGGTTGCTTGCGCCCACCACTGTTTGTTATGCAAAGACGGAATAGCTGCTGTCTTTTCTACATTCTTGTCTTGGCAAGCTGGCACTAGTTTGGGGTCTACAGGTTCACCACACAAATTACCTGGTACAACAGCTTTATAAGCAGTAAAGTTTGGCTCTCTAGTGAATGCATCCGACATTGGCTTGGCATTAGCATCAGTGATTCCTAAATAACCAATGTTCAGTAAATCTTCCATTGTCCGCACCAGGCTAACAGTATTGTAGTTAGTACTGACTACGACATTTCGCTTAGTGTAAGGCGAAATGATATAGACTACTGAGCGATGACTATCAACATGGTCAGGGCCATTTTGGGAATCATCTTCTACAATAACGATCGCAGTCTCTTTCCACAGAGGAGACTTGGAGATTTTTTCCACTAGCAAGCCGACGGCATAATCATTATCAGCCATTTGCAGTGGGACAGTATTCAAACCAGCCACAGCGTTACCAAAATCACCAAAGTGGTCGTGAGGCAAACGCACTAGTGACAAGTTGGGCAATTCATTCTTTGCCAAATAGCTATCAATATCCCGCGCCCATTCGTTGTAGAGATAAATGTCTGGTTGCTTTTGGTCGTATCCCCGGAAATAGTTGTCAGTTTTATCCAACAATACAGCTTTAGCAGCTACAGCTTGAAGAATATTATCAGCAGCAGGATTTGGGGAGATGGGGATGTAACGCGGGTTGGTGGGATCTGGTTTTGTGGGATCTGCTTGGGTAGTACTGTAGTTGCCATCAACGAAGAAACCGTAATTGCGTACAGTCTTACCAGCACGCAATGCTGCATCCCAAAGATAGCCGCCAATAGCGTTTGAATTCAGTTCACCATCGCCTGCGGGGGCATTTACATCCTTATTTCCAGGCAAAATAGAAGATCGACCAGAGGGATCTAACACTCCCGTTACTCGTGTATTTAATTGGGAAGGATTAGAGGAAGTTTGTGGTAAAACAACGTTGATGTTCCGGTTAACACCTTCGTAGTCGTAGGTCAGACCGTTAAACCCAGCGTTGCCATAAAGTACTGACTGAGTTTTTTCAGTGTAATCAGTTGTCCTTGCATAAGTAGACCAGTTCCAGCCGACACCGCTTGACTCACCAGAATCATAAAAGTTATCAAAAGTCACAAAGTCAAGAGCTAACTTGTGATGGTTGGGTGAAATTGGTTGCGGGAATAAAGCCAGCGCGGGATCACCGTTGCCAACAGGTAAATCACCGAGTAATTGGTCGTAGGTACGATTTTCTTTAACCACGTAGATAACGTGCTTAATTTTATCCTGGAGAAACTTCATCGTCCGGTCAGGACGGCGATTGTAGAAACCGTTGTTTCTATCTACCTGTTCGGAAAGGCTAGCTAAAGTACCGCCTTGGGGAACTGGAATAACTGAGATCCCAGCTTTTTCTAAAGCCCAGGTATACTCATTTCTAAAAGTTGTGTTGCGTGCTAATCCGGCTGGTGTTGTTAGGTTATTTGAGGGGTTGGGGCCAGAATTGCTCTTGGCATTGACAACGTATAGGTTTTGGCCATCCTTACTGACGCTTACAGAATTGGGATACCAGCCAGTGGGGATACGTCCAATCACCCGACCAGATGATTGCAAGTCCACAACAGCAACAGCGTTCTCACCACCTAGAGTCACGTAAAGCTGACGTTCATCTGGGCTCAGAGCTACAGAGTTGGGATTTGCTCCTTTGTACTTATCACTAGGTCGAGACAGATAGATAGTTTGGACAACGTTATTGGTATTTGTGTCAATGACTGAAACCGAGTCACTATTACCGTTAGCTACATACAGTCGCTTTTGGTCTGTCGATAGTTGCACCTTGTTTGGTTGGCTACCTACAGGTATACGGGTAATTTGCCCCGAAGCTATGCTAACAGCAACCACCTCGTTATCGCGTTGGCTGGTAACGAAGACTTTCGCTGCCGCACCGTTTTCTGCACTCTTGATGGCTACATCAAAAGGGAATTCTCCTGTTGGTATGCGATCGCCTGGTCTAAAGAACTTAATTTCTCTGAGTACCTTACGATTAGTAGTATCAACAATTGATATTGAGTCGTTCTCAAAATTAGCAGCTACTAAAGTTTTGCCATCTTTGCTGACATCAAGACCAGCTACAACTGCTCCTGTTGCCACAGTTTCAGCTGGTGTGTTCTTCAACAAACCACCATCGTAGCTAGGGAAGGGCGCAGTTTGTTCGGAATTGTGACCTAGCAAAATAAAGGGAGCATCTGGCAAGTACTGGTTGCCATTCGAGGCATAAGCATAAACGCGATCGTCAATGCCACCTGATACATAAAAGCGTGTGCCGTCTTTTGCCCAAGCTAGGCCATTATATGTGTTGGGAATGTTAATCTGCTGCTGCTTAACCAACTTACCGCTGCTGACATCAAAGACAAAAACCCATTCAGCTTTTGAAGTTCTCGTAGCACTTGGTTTGCCAGTTAATGGGTCTAAGACCGGATAAGTGAGATCAGCACCATTTTGACTCTTGAAGTTCTGGTTATAGCCACTGGTAAGCACCAGTAGAGTTTTACCATCGGGGCTGAGGGCTGTGGTTACAGCTTCGGCAGCATCAGCATTATTATCTGTACGCAAACCAGTCGCCAAACGTGCAAACGTCGAGCCTGGGGCAGCTGCGGGTGTAATCACTTGACCTGTAGGTAGTAATGCTCCACCTTCAGGTAGATCACCAACACGGCTAGTAGCAAGCTGGGCTGTAACTATTTGTATACTGCTTACTACTATCACCACTGCGATCAGCAGGCTAAGTAGGAGATATCGCTTACGCTTGAAATTGAGCATTTGCTATTTCACACATCAAAATTTCTTGCCTACGCAGCTAATATTCCTATTTACTAGTTAAGAACAGGATAAGGTGAGGTTACTTTCAGAGTAATTAGGATTGACAAAATGTTAAAAATTTAGTATCTACTTAACCGATCGCTTCCTCTGGTTTTTGTAAACTAACTTGCCAGCGCCAAATTGCTGAGGCGATCGCCATACCCACACCCCAAGCTAAAGGCAACCAAATAATTGCCCAGTGACCACCAGGCCATTTCACATCCAATCCTGCACCCAGCCAGTAAACACCAAATCCCAT
>NZ_JACJSI010000429.1 GCF_014698065.1 Nostoc flagelliforme FACHB-838 | reverse complement strand
AGGGGGTAGAAACAATCGAACAACTAACGCAACTTCAAATCAAACAATGCCAACACGCACAGGGATACTTCTTCTCACCCCCACTTGATAGCTTCTCGGTTGATAAATTAATGGCATCTAGTTTAAACTTTAAATTCAATCAACACCTATTAAGGTCTGTTTTACCAACTTAGAAGTTATACTAAATATTAACTCCTTATTTTGTGTCGGGCACAATTCTTGTATAGTGTCACTGAAAGCATAAGTTGAGCAATTTGCTCGCTTTATGCTTTCACACCTGTCACTTAAAGGATAAAGTGGCCGCGCGAATCAAACACCAAATGCTTATTTTTCCTTGATACACAATCTGCGATGATCGCAGCTTGCAGTCCGTAGCCATCACGTTCAATCAAGACCTAGGCGCTTGTGAAAAACTGAAATGTTTGGTTTTTCGTTACCTTACTTTGCCAGCGATCGCTTCTCTGCGAGACGCTACGCGAACGTTAAGCCTAGTCGTACTTGCGACAGGCTCCGCGAACGCTAAGGCATTCTAAATTTTCAAATACTTGTGACTTAAAGTAAAAGTTTGCCGCAATGGCAACCTTTTACTTTAAGTCACAATAGTGTTGAATTTTTCGGTCTACTGACTGTGTTTTTGAGCAGCTCTTGCCTCAGTTACCCGATAATAACACTCAAGATTTAGTGCTGGCGATAATCACTAGGAGTCATTCCGGTTGCTTCTCGGAATGCCTTGCCTAAGTGGCTTTGGCTGTTAAATCCACACTGAAGCGCAATCTGTGCGATCGCCAATTTCGATGTTTTCAATAACTGTTTAGCTCGCTCCACTCGCTGTTGCACCAAATACTGATGTGGAGACATTCCCATTGATTGTTTGAACAGGCGGCTGAAATGAAATTGACTCACCGACACAATATTGGCAAGATCAACCAATTTGATTTCTTGATCGAGGTGGGCATGAATGTACTCCGAGACTTGTAGGAGTTGGTGATCACCCAAACCGCCTGGATGCCGTGGGATACGGGGCTGGGTGCTGGAATACTCCCGCAATAAATGAATGGCTAACACATTTGCCAGCGATTCGACATAAAGCCGCCCAACGCCGCCACCTCCTTTGTAGAGTTCTGCCTTAAGCAGCATCAAGATTTGCTCTAGTTGAGGATCGCGCACACGAAATTCCGTTACTAATTCCAGGCGAGTAGGGTCAAGTTCTGCTGTTTGTTGGGCAACGGATTGAAAGAATTGAGCAGGCACTAGGACGTGAAGATAGTGATCATTGCCTTCTGCACGGTAGGATGCAGGAATGTCAGCCGGAGTAATCGAGATATCGCCTTTTGAGTAAAGACCAGTGTAGCGGCGATCTCCCACCATTTGAGAGATGCGATGGGGACGAGGGGCTAAACAAAGCGCGATGGAGTGACCTGCCCAGGCTTCTGGTAGATCGATTCCCCCAGGAGGTTGCTGAAATTCCTCAACTAGCAGTGGTTGCCAGCCAAGCGTTTCACTTGACATGATCGGGATAGGAATTTCTGACTTGCGTGGAAGGGTGCTATTGACTTGAGATGTCTTTGCCATAGGAATTTTGAGTCATTCCAAAACTGACAGCAAGATTTTGACAAACGGGCAAGATTCAAGTATCCTAGAGCTTTTAGATTCACTTAAATTGTAATTGTAATCGATCTCGTTACAAAGTGTTATGAAAGGGAAGTTACAAAACCAGCACAGTAATTTTCCCTCGAACACTTCAATTTCTAAACGATTTAGCGAAGGAGAATTAGCGTGGAAAAACGAATTTTGATCGCAAGTTTGTCATTTTTGCTCGGTTCTGGTTTGTTTCTAATTGATTCAATGTTCGAGATTGCTCAACATTTTTCACCCATGTCTCTACTGCACTTATCAGAGGGTGTTTTATTTTTGATTGGTTCTATTTTCTTCATGCCATCTTCTTCAAGTTCTTCTCCATCTCTCCCAAAAACTGACTGCAATAGCTATTTAGAAACTCAAGGAAAACTCGTACCCGTGGCGACAGATTACACTGATGAGTCACCACATACCTAGCCCTGACTGCGTTGATTGCGCCAATACTGGTGTGCTGCTTCGGCTTCAACCTGATGATCGAGATGCCATCTATTGATAGACCATATATAGTAGTACCCAATCTTCGTTGTTTCATGCAACTCAAGCAACGTTCCACCGACAACCGTGCAATAAAACTGGAGATGATAAGTGGTGTGCGGCTGCCCAAAATCTCCAGGCATACGCCAACCAAGACGAATCAACGAACCAACTTCCACAAGCAAACCCGTTTCTTCTAGCACTTCGCGCACAATCGACTGCTGTGGCGTTTCTCGAACTTCAGCCCAACCACACGGCAAGCACCACGTACTATCGTCAGTTCGCTGAACCAACAATAACTGGCCCTGGTCGTTTAATATTGCAGCGGACACTCCCACTTTCGGCGTAATGTAACCTAGCTCTGTGCGAAATCGCTTCTCTACTTCTGAACTAGGGAGGGAACACAGTGCTGAATACTGTGCCGAAGCAAGAGCAAGAAGTCGCTCGTAGCGCTCGCGATCGTAAACGTCCTTTGAATAGTTCAATCCAAGCTGTGCTATTGCTCGCAGTTCTTCTAGCAATTCGATAATGCTCAAGGTGTCATCGTTAGCCACAACGGGTAGTCCTAACTATTAATTTAACAGCACTGCGGTCTAATACCGCCGCTCACGTTCTTTAGCAGCAACTGCTGTGGTTTAACTTCCGCAAGGCATGGCAGTTCAACCGATATATTGACTGAAATTATTGTAAATCAATACATCTATCTCAGAGGATGTTTGAAGAGTCGGACAGGTTGTAAAAAAGCTTTCTCAGTATACGCGCTCGTATAGATAGTAGGCAGTACCAAGAGAACAAGATGAGTGAAGCATCATCAGTGAGAGGTTAAGGTAATTGCACTAATGTCTGCGAGGGTGCAGGAAAAGGCGATAAATCAAGCTTAAGATTATTCTATTAAAGTAGTATCGAGACTGACATTTAATAGAGGATTTAGAATATGGGATATGTTGAAAATACACAGCCAAACACTGAGGTTTTAGCGAAAGAAGCTCTCATTTGCCCAGGGTTTTATACAACTAACATCAAAAAATTTGCTAGTACTGATACCTCAAGTTTTCAAGGAGCCTTTAGTACTGCTATCGCCAATCTAAAGAACGACTACACTAAAGACAACTATATACGTGACGAGAGATTTGAGCAGTCTTGGGATCACATTCAAGGTGAGGCGCGAGAACTCATAATTAAACTTCTGGAAATGTACTGTGCTGCTGAGTACTCAGGATTTATCCTATACAAAGAATTATCATCTGAACTTAAGGAAACAAACAGCGTCCTTTCAGATGGATTCTCCCTGATGTCTCGTGATGAAGCCCGTCACGCTAGTTTTCTAAATAAAGCCCTCTTAGATTTTCATATTAAACCTGGATTAGGTTTTCTAAAGAAAGAACATAGAAAATATATTTTTCTACCTTTCTCATGGTTTATCTACTCTACCTATCTGTCTGAGAGAATTTCTAGCTGTTATTACATAACCATTTTCGAGCATTTAGAATTTCATCCTGAATACTCCATCTATCCTATTTTTGGCTTCTATAAATCATGGAGTGAAGATGATAATCGACATGGAGATTTTTTTGGTGCAATTATTAAATCTCAACTACAACTTTCTAATGGATTAAAGGCAAAGTTAGCCTGCAAGTTCTTTTTGCTGCTGATTTTTAGTGTGACATACTTCAAGTATAAAAGTAATGATAAACTCCTTGCATTGCTTGGGCTAGATGCTCGTGAATACTACGTGTTTACAATAAGAAAGGTCAACAAATCTATCAGTAAAGATTTACCTGTAGTTCTCGATTTTGAAAAGTCACAGTTCTTTGAAGAATTAGACATTTGCTTGCTGCATATTTCAGAAAATGAAAAAATCAATATTTCAAATCAGAACGCTCTCTTAAAATGGATTAGAAAAATCCTGCATTATTCCACTATTTTATTAGTTATGTTACGTCTATTCATACGTAGTCAAACTGCTTAAAACATTAACCTAAAGAAACACGGTTTTCAAAAAAGCTAACGATTCACTCTCTTTTACTACTTTAATTCTAGTCAAGTGTGCGTAACGATGATCTCAATTGGGGGAGATTGAGCAGCATTGGCTTAACACGAGTGGCACGATCAGGCTTTTTATCAGGCGGGCAATCGCGCCTTGTATCACTTGTATCAATTAAGAAGGCTTTGAGGCTCTTATTACACGTAATAGCTCCAATGTGCAACTACATACATATATTGATGTGATGATGTTTTGACTCAGCTTGCTCCCTAATTGCATGAGAGTCTCTCTAGCTTTATCTGGATTTCACCAACATCATAATTTTAGGACTAATTTCTACTGAGTGTTTGTTTGAGCCATGTTGTTGCCTTAACAGCCGCTTCCTCCACAACTTCTTGTTGGTCGTAAAATGCAATGTGATTTTCTGTAGTCATCCAGTGTAAATTTTTTTGATTGGTTGGTATGCTCTGGAAAAAGCGACGTGCACCATCAGGAACTAAAGCGGTATCTGAATGAATCACCAAAGTTGGAGTCTTGATATCACCAGGACTTACGCAACTGGAACAAATAGCGAGCGGGGCGTAGCCCTACCACACGACAATTTAAATCAAACCAAGCACATAGGAATACTTGGGCGTTTTAGTTGCTGAATTAAAT
>NZ_JACJSI010000428.1 GCF_014698065.1 Nostoc flagelliforme FACHB-838 | reverse complement strand
TCTAAACTGGTTGAAAGACTTATCTACAAAGGCTTTGAATGTGCTGAGATTTTATCGTGGTCTGAGTCCGGTATTCCCGATGTCGCTGTAGCAACCATACTTCATTATTACGGTTATGAAGCTGGCAAGAGATGTACCACACAAGCAAAATTAGCCTGTGAAGCTTTTGAAAGCATTGGTGTTCGTGCCTGGATTCAAGATTTACTGGGGTGGACTAAACCCGCATCTAATAGCGAAACAGCGATGACACAAATACAGCTACTCGCCGCTCTAGCTAAACATTTGGCAGAGCAAGAGCAGCATTTACTTCAACAACAACAGCAACAAACTCAAATCTTGGCGAGACTCAAAGCCGTTGAAGTTGAGCAAGACAGAGTAAACACCCCATGCGGACATAAATATAGTGTTGTTGGTTTCGCTAATCTTCAAGGTTTAGAAATATCTGTAAAAGAAGCTGGTACTAAAGGTCGAAAGGCAAGCGCATTGTGTCGGAATCTTGGAATAGAAATAGAACGCATTCATGACCCACGTTTTGGAAAAGTCGGTTTGTATCCAGAAAGTATTTTGGTTGAGGTTTTTAAAGCCGAACAGAACTAACAGCAGTTTCAAAATTTGAGAGAACTACCATGCAACAACTCAACTTATTTACTGAATCAATCCCAGTTTTGCCTATCACCTACTACCCCGATTTCTTAAGTCTTGAACAAGCTAACTCGCTCTACCAACACTGCTTGAAACTGGAGTGGCAGCAGAATCAAATCAGGATCGCGGGTAAAACAATGCCCGTTCCCCGCCTGGAGTGCATTTATGGTGATGCCGGATGTGATTACCTTTACTCCAACAGCGTATTTTTGAAACCCCTGACTTGGACAGACAATCTGGCTAAGTTGCGGGACTCTATCACCGCACTTACAAGCTACAAATTTCGCATCGTCATCGGCAACCAGTACCGCACGCAGGGCGGCCGCATCATGTCAATAAGCATACTTTATTGAGAATAGATTTAAAATCAATGTCATTAAGTTTTGCTTATTGCGAAAGTTTTAGGCGATCGCTTTGGGGCTTAAAAAATAATCAAGCTCGAAATCCTGATTTTTTCGTTGGTTCTTAACCTTCGTTGTGATCAAGAGTAATTTAGATGCGTTTGCCCTGGTACCGCACGGGGACTGACTCAATCGGCTGGCACGCAGACAAAGAGCCATCAATGGGATTTAACCCGGCGATTGCATCAGTCAGCTTGGGGTCATGTCGCAAATTCCAAATCAAACCGAGAGATGGCAGACCAACAGATTTCTGGCTGGAACACGGGAGCTTGCTTGTGATGCACCCCGGTTGCCAATCAACACATCTGCATCAAGTTCCCAAGACCAACAAAGTCGTTAGCACTCGGATTAATCTCACTTTCCGCCCACATACAGGGGGTAGATAATTCTGATTCTCCGGATCATGTATAATGCCCTAGCTAGTTCTTATGTACTAGTGAGAGTCAATTAGTTTTCGAGCCGCTACATACGAAATATCACTCTTCTAGAGATTTGTTTACTGATCAAATCGTCTATTCATCCACCAATCGTATTCACACTTGAAAAAAGGAGCCAGATATGGGAAGAGCTAAACGCCGTCATCAGTTAAGCCGTCAGTTAGACCCTAACTATGGTCAAGCAAAGATGCCCAATAGTTTGATATCAATTCAAAATGATTTTTTGAACAAACAAACTGATTTAGTTATTGCTTCAACTGGGTTTTTGTACCCAGAAACTTACACAAAGAAAAATCAGTATGTTATTGTTCCACGTTCTACTGATGACAATTATGAACGAAAACTATTCGCCCTGAATCAACAACAAATTATTGACTCACTTACCCCTTTGATACGTAAACATGGTTTGGGCTGGATTTGTCAAATTTACGATCACGAACAACATTGCCCTGAATGGATTTACGTTTTAGCAACTAAAAAACAATTTCAGATTCTACAAACTTCCATCTTTAATAGTGAAATTGGCTTTCTTGTTACTAGCGTTATCAGTTGCGCTTTAAGAGAATGGAGTTTTTCAAATGACAAAATTTTGATTCCAGTAATTGCTACTTCTGATAAGCGCGACTATCCATCTTGGCTATTCTGCATTTAGCTCCTGTTCACGAATAAATAAAGCTCCTGTTGGGTTTTCTCATTTGATAATAACCCCTTAGCCTTTGACCAATCTGAAGACTATCAATAGCGGCATCTACCAAGTGCTGCTCTATTTTTATGCGTCAAAATATTGGAGGAAACATGAGTACAATCACATTACTAAATGATGATTTTCACCAAAAACATCTACAAGAATGGTTAAATAGTGGCGTTGACGAAGAAATCATTGCCCTGAATGTACGCTCACTCTCCCGGACTGTCCCCTACGAATACTTGCTCTACAGTCCCAAAATCTCCCGTCGTAACGATGGACGATTACGCGATCGCGATTTAAAGAAATACCAACACATAGAACTCGGCGGCTGGTGGTGCAATGGCGTTGACCCCCTCAACAACTACGTCCTGATGATGTGGGGCTGTTTCAAACCCGACCATCCCCGAAGAGATCGCCAGAAAATTCACAAGTTCATCAAGTACGAGCATCCTTACAGAGAAGAGACACGCGCTTTTTTCCTCTTAGTCCCGAATCGCATCTGGGTAAAAGTTTCCAATCGTAGCGGTATCCCTATCACCGAAGAAGATTTACAACATCCCGGCGGTTTTTGGCATTGGGTTTGGCGGCACAACGTACCAGTGACAATCGTAGAAGGTGTTAAGAAAGCGGGAGCGTTACTGACAGCCGGCTATGCAGCGATCGCAATTCCTGGCGTTAACGCTGGATACCGTACACCTACTGATGACTACGGTATAGCTAATGGCAAACCATACCTGATTCCAGACCTCAAACACTTTGCAACACAGGGGAGACAGGTTAACATCTGCTTTGACCAGGACAATAAACCTGAGACAGTCCAGCGAGTCAGAACCGCTATCAGTCGTATGGGAAGGCTGCTGGTAAATGAAGGCTGTTCGCTGCGGGTGATTGATTTACCGTTAGGGCAAGAGAAAGGGGTTGATGATTTTATCGTCGCCAAGGGGCAGCCAGCATTTGACGCACTCTACAATACTGCTGTTGCTTTGGAGTTGTGGGAGATTAAGCTGTTTACTCTGCTGACTTACCCGCCAGCGATCGCACTCAACCAAAGATTCCTCGGTCATCTGCTCGTACCCCAAGGCGAAAAACTGATTATCCTCAAGGCTCCCAAAGGCACTGGTAAAACTGAATGGCTTGCAACTGAGGTGGCGAAAGCCCATGACCTTGGGCAGAGGGTATTAATCATCACCCACCGCATTCAACTGGGTGAGGCATTGTGCAATCGCTTCGGTGTTAACTATGTTACCGAAGTCCGCACAAATGAAACAGGCACATTATTAGGATATGGGGTGTGCGTTGATTCGCTGCATCAAAAAAGTCAGGCGCGATTCAACCCTAACGACTGGTCAAATGATGTCATTATTATTGATGAATGTGACCAAGTTTTCTGGCACTTGCTTAACTCTGGTACGGAAGTGCAGAAGCGTCGGGTATCTGTTCTCAAAAACCTCAAGCAGTTAGTGCAGAATGTTTTGGGCAGTAGCCAGGGAAAGATTTACCTATCAAGCGCTGATGTGTCTGATACTGATGTGAAGTATGTTTTATCACTCGCTGGTAAATATCGAGTTAACCCGTTCGTCATCGTTAATAATTATCGGCATGTAGCCGGAAACTGTTACAACTATTCTGGTAGTAATCCGAAGAATTTGATTGCTGCTCTTGATCGGGCGATCTCCAAAGGTGGGCATCATCTATTGTGCTGCTCTGCTCAAAAAGCTAAGTCTAAATGGGGGACGCAAGCATTGGAAGAACGTTTTCGCCGCAAATACCCACACCTGCGGATACTGCGAATTGACAGCGAATCTGTTGCTGACCCCTCTCATGCGGCTTTCGGTTGTATCGCTCACTTGAACGAAATTCTTACCCAGTACAATTTGGTTATCGCATCTCCAAGTTTAGAAACTGGGGTCAGCATCGACATTCGAGGACATTTTGATGGTGTTTGGGGGATATTTCAAGGTGTGCAGCCTGTTAACTCAGTGCGTCAGATGTTGGCAAGGGTTAGGGAGACAGTTGACCGCCACATTTGGGTTAGAGAGTGGGGGATGTCGGTTGTAGGCAATGGCTCCACATCCATCGGAGGATTGCTAAGAAGTCAGCACATCGCCACACAAGCGAACATTGCGCTGTTGTCGGCGGCGGATAATGACGATTACAGCTATGTTGACCAGAATTTTCAGCCCGAATCTTTGCAGACTTGGGGCAAACGTGGTTCTGTTATCAACGTTGAGATGCGGCGCTATCGAGAGTCTGTTCTTGCGGGTTTGGTCGAAGATGGTTACACCATTATTGATGCCGACGATGCTGATGACGATGAGAGTGGGGCTGTAATCGAGTCGGTTAAGGCGGCAAGTGAGCAATTGTATACTGCTGAGTGTGAAGCGATCGCAGATTCTGATGAACTCTCCCCAACCGAACTGAAAAAACTGCAAGATAAAAGGGCGAAAACGAAAACCGAACGACATCAGCAGCGCAAAGCTGAATTATCCCGTCGCTATGAAGTTGATGTTACCCCTGATTTAGTCGAGAAAGATGACGATGGCTGGTATCCTCAACTGCGGATGCACTATTATTTGACGCTGGGACGGGA
>NZ_JACJSI010000427.1 GCF_014698065.1 Nostoc flagelliforme FACHB-838 | reverse complement strand
GATACTAAGTTCCCAGCAGATGATTTTTGCGTCATATATCATATTTTATAACGCCGTGTCTACCAATCTACATTCTGATTTTTTCTTTCTACCCCGATTTACCGAGCGGATACGTTTTTACCGACTGACTATCTGCGGCGATCGCTGTTGGTTGGGTTGACTTGCCTAGTTGTTGGCGAACTTGGTCACGTAAAGTATGATTCATCTGCTCCCAGATGCCTTTTTTTTGCCACCTGCGGTAGTAGCTGTAAACGGTTGAACTCGGTGGAAAATCCCGTGGCAGCATATCCCATTGACACCCTGTTTTCAAGTGATAATAGATGGCGTTACAGATTTCTCGCATATCAGTAGTGCGGGGATGACCACCTGGCTTCGCTTGTGGAATCAGAGGAGCCAGAATTCTCCATTCCAGATCACTCAGGTCTGTAGGATACCGTTTACAAGACATTCTTCTTCAGTATATATACTATTTGCTTGTATCTTACAGCTAGTTTTCTACTTGATTATTTCCTCTTTAGATTTACTTTATAAATAGCCTCTGATTAAGATTTGATTTGTTAGCTAATTCTTGAAATACAACATTTTAATCAAACGAAAAATAAAAATAGTCCTCACAATTAATTGAAAGTATGCCCAATCCAACTACCGACTTAGTTCGCTTCTACCTCAAAGAAATCGGACGCTACCCTCTGCTAACTCCTGAGCAAGAAATTACAAATGCTAGGGCGTTGCGGCAGATGATGGCGATTGAAGAACAGCGTTCAAGCCTCGCACTTCAACTAAACCGCCAACCAACTGCAAGAGAATTAGCCGCTTCGCTTGGTCAAAGCGAAGCTGAAATACAATCAATCATTCAACAAGGCCAAAAAGCTAAAGAGAAAATGGTGACAGCTAACCTACGGCTGGTGGTTTCTGTTGCGAAAAAATACCAGAATCACAATTTGGAATTCTTAGATTTGATCCAAGAAGGGGCACTAGGTTTACAAAAGGGAATCGAAAAGTTTGATCCCAACCGAGGCTATAAACTATCGACCTACGTTTACTGGTGGATTAAGCAGTCAATAACACGGGCGAAGTCAAGTTGCAGAACGCCTGAATCTTTGTCGAGAAACAATTCGTAAAACTGAACATCAAGGTTTAAAAATTTTGCGCTCTCATCAAAACAAGATCAAAGACTATCTTCTTAATTAGGATTAAGGGTTGTTGGACTTTAGTTTCATTTATATGAGTCGAACTCGCTACTCCAAAGACTGAAAACAAATCGCCACTGCCTTTTTAGATGCCTCCAATTGCTGCTGTCAGGAGTGCGATCGCATATCTGTCATGAGTCGATGGCGATCGCGTACCCGCACTTTCCTGCGGCATCGCCTCGCTTAATCCCTGGCGAAAACCATCAGATTGTCACTGTTTCAACCAAATAGTGCATGAATATATTGATGCCAGAAACTATCCTTATAAATAGAACACCGAAGAAAGAACCGATGCCCAGCAAAACTATTGAAGTCCGAGAGTACACCGTCAGAGCGCACAAGCGAGAAATTCATACTCGCGTTTTCAACTTCGTATGTAAGCAGTGTGAACAACCCACACAACGAGAAACCTTTGGAGTTAGACCTCTATATTGCGAGAAATGCCGCCCTCCTCAACCTCCTAAGCAATCGAAAGTAGTCCCTATAGGCAAGAGGAAACCCAGAGCTATGAACTATGAGAGTGGCAAAGGTATTGGGGGGTGATTTTTTGTTTTGAGATAAGGGCAATACCTTCTCTTCTCTTTCAGAGACGCACTTGCGTTCGACGAACGCCAACGGAAAAAGCGGTTACGGCAGTTGCATCAAGTGACCAGCCTTGACGAAGCTGTGGATTGGCTGTTGCAGGGATTAGGGATTTTGCTCCCACCGTATCTGTCATCCTTGCACGCTTTGCTGCTGGCGGCTGTTGAAAGGAAGTACAACCTTGTATGGAAACAGCAAAAGTGACGATAGAGCAACGCCACAATAGCTATCAGTTGATGAGAATTTGCCTAATTTTCATAGCGCTCAATGAAGAAATTTTGAAGTGGCGCTGACTTATAATCAAAATATGATGATTTTGAAGTAGAGATAAAATGCGTAAACAGACCATTCAATATACATCATCCTTAGATGCTTTGGTTGCCATTGCCAAGCGACTCAGTGTGTATGAAAACCAGCAAAAAATTGACTCTGAAGATTTTTTTTATCAGTATAATCAGGGAACATTACCAGATGATGTTCTATTTATAGAATGGGCAAACGATTACCGCCATTATCTGGTTTTGCGTCAAGAAATAGAGCAAAGATTGAACTATGCTGCCTAACATTCTATCTGATTATTTAAATCAAGTAGAACAAGCAATTGTTCAATGTCCAAATCTTTATGTGGAACGTTATGAAGAAGAAATTTTAACATCCCTTCGGGCTAATTTAAGAGTTCGATTGCGATTAGCTCAAACACACTTATTAGAAATTAACGAAGCTATAGTAATCACAAACAATCAGTTAAAATTTCTTGATTATCGCTACCATTTTCAAGATGAACGAAATTGCCTAGTTTTTCGTTATGATAGTACGCCGCATTTTCCTGATATCTCTACATTTCCGCATCACAAGCATTTACCAAATGATGTGATTAGTTCTCAGAAACCGGAAATTATTCAAGTATTAAAAGAAGCAACCGAATTATTGAACTAGATGGATAAGTTCCTGTACTAAGAGCCAAAGAAGGTATCTTATTATCTCTAAAGTAAGCAAAATTAAAAAAAAATTTTACACTAGTAAATAACAGGTTTAATACAGCGAGATTGGGCTGTACAATAGAATTAAAAACATTTATTGCCGACTAGTTTTTGAAAATGGGTGAAGCTAAAAGAAGGAAAGCTAGAGATCCAAACTATGGAAAACAAAGGGTTGACCTAAGTAAACAGAAAGAACAGATAGAAATGATGTTTGCTATATCGTTATCATCACTTGGGTTTATGCACACTCTCAATAGCAATATATCTGAGATTCTAGAGATGGCTGAAACACTCTATAAAGAGATTCCCTTGGAAGAACTAGAATTACAAGAGGGCAGTTTTTTTGATTCTGTCCCAATGCAATTGAGAGGAGAAATAACAGAGAAAACATTGAAAATAGTAGCTCTATTTGTGACAGTAAGACAAAATCCGCCACTAGGATATTCTCAAGAATCTTGGCTTCAAAAGATACAAAGTTTTTTCGATAGCCAAGAGGCAATTATGTCAGCCCTTCACAATGCCAATCCCATTAGGAAACAAGTAACAGAATATTTACTTACATAACTTATGAAAACTGGAATAAGTGACTACTAAATTAGTCATACTAATGGCAGTGGATATAGCAATACTTTGCAGTATAAATTACGAACAAAGCAATCGTTTTCATCAAATATTTGAGGTATAGATATTAGCTATACCCCTTTCATTTTTATCAAAATTGGCTAAGTATCACTGACATTTTGGATTTCAATAATCGCACAGACATCCGCCGCTACCCATTCTGGCTTTTATAGTGTACTGACGAATCAGACTTGTTAAGACTCAAACACGAAAACTGATAAGTCAGATATAACTTTAATCTCCTTTCTTGTTACCCAATTACTCAAAACAGCTATGTATCAACATTAAGAGAAATAAATTTAGCCCACTAATTATTTATCTCCCATTCAATCCCGGAAAAAACTTACTCCAAACACTTTGCTCCTTTGATGCTGATTCTTCTGAGCCTAAAATATTCTGTAGCCCTTGCTGATTACTCTGAATCTCCTGCATATTGAAAGCGTGAATAGTTTGGGCGAACTCTGGATTGTCTTCTAACAATTCAGCCTCAAAACTTAACTCCTGCTGCAACAGTTGGGCATTTCGGCGCAAGAACATCTGCTGATTGTGCCGCCGTCTCATCTCCTCTTCAGTCAGATATAATTGTTCTTCAAAACTCAAATTGTCGTATTCGCCGTTATACATGAGAATTCTTCTCCGATTACATCAAAACTTTATTTCTGACAAGATTGACAACACCGCTCAACTAATTAAACACGTTTAATCCCTCCATAAAGTAATTGATATCCTAGTCGTAGCCTGGTAATAAATTCGTCAGTATTGCGATTCCCCCAAACTGGGTTAATACGGCTTTTTATCCAATTGATTGAACTATGACCAAATAATTCGTAATTCGTAATTCGTAATTCGTAATTCGTAATTATTTATCTTTAAGTTTTTTGGTGGAGGCAACAAGGATTTTACCAATTTCATTTGCTTCTTGAAGGAGTAATTGAAATTTTTGTTTTTCAACTAACTCAGATTCAATTAAAAGTTCTAGCCAATACTGAGTTTCTCTGGCTTCTTTCAAAGCGATCTCCAATTTATTGATAAAATCCTTTAGAGATTGGGCTGATTGAGCTTCTCTAACATTAGCTCCAATTGAAGTTCCTGAACGTAAAAGTTGCTTAGAAAGAATGCGAGTTGCACTTGAAGCTTCATCCAAAAAGCAACAAGCTTTAATAATTCTAACTGCAAAAGATTTAGTCCTGTCCGTGATAGTAATATTAGTTGTCATGATTTAATTACGAATTACGAATTACGAATTACGAATTATTTGAGTAGCCGAGATTTTCTAATAGTAATTTTACTCCCTTTTCGTTTAACTCTTGTCCTGTTAATTCCTGCCACTTCTGTTTGATTTCCTGAAAATGCGGTCTTCTTCCTAATTCTGTTGCCCATTTTCTAATTTCTTGATACCAGTCAATCTG
>NZ_JACJSI010000426.1 GCF_014698065.1 Nostoc flagelliforme FACHB-838 | reverse complement strand
TTTTTTTCAATTGGTTAATTGTAGAAATCCTAGATACGTTGTTACCCGAACGCGTTCACCGTACTAATCCCAGGGTTGTAAAAAGACCTGTATCAAAGTTTCGTTCTAAAAAAACAAAACACAGAGGTACTGGACAACGAGTCGAAGCTCCGAAATTTAACGTCACTCATAAGCTTTTGAGCCTTAACTGAACCGTATTGCACTAGCAGCATCCAAATCAGCATTGTTGATCAACAACCTCTCACCATCAGCAAAAGTGACAATCTGTTGCCAGCGATTCGGTGCATCTGCCTCAATGGTTCCCTCTTCTCCATATCTGGGATGGGACTGTTGTGAAACCGTGACTTTAGCAAATTGAGGAACCACTGGTTCTTCAATTTTGGGAACCATTGGTTCCTGAATAGATTGCTTTTTGCGTGGAAGTTGAGGAACCACTTTTTGGGCGGCAGCCGCAAAGTCTGAAACACTTGGGTCAGGGTTATCTTTCAGAGCGAGCGTTACAGCAGCTTTAAGCTTTTCTGGTTCCTTGACTAAGCGGAGTAACGGACGAGCCTGACGCTCATTTTTGATGTGTCCGCCCAACTCGCCAACTGCGTCTATGACCTTTTTGGCTCCTAGCAGGTGGTTAATTCGTCGGTATCCGCCCCAGGGGTATAATTCACGCTGGCAGTATTCTTCAATTAGTATCCCCAGCAAGTAGGAATTTTTTGATATTGAAGGGTTTAAATGGAAGCCATCAATTCAGTTTCCACTCAATTAATATCCTCAGCGAGTGGGAATTAGAAGATATTCAATCGGCAATTGAAAGTAACAAAGGCTTGCAGTTTCGATTCAATTAATATCCCCAGCGAGTGGGAATCCAACATACTCTTCTGGAAGTGGAAGATTAAAGTATTGGCGCAATAGTCGAACGTCATGAATGTCTTTTGCTTGGGGCTTGTATCCTGTGTGACATAGCATCTGTGCTTCAGGTGTGATGCAAGAAATCACATTGCCGTCGATCATACCCTGTCCAGCTAAACTATCCTGTGGATAATGAAAAGGCGTGCCGTCTTGTAGGACTTGAATCAACTGTCCGCTACTATCGTGTTGGACAGTGTGAAAGTCAACGCTACGAAATTTAGCATCTTTCATCACAAACCGCGTCGGTAACTCATTCAGTATAATAGCGAACTGATAGATAGCGAGGGTCTGTTCAATCTGACTAGCATCCTCCAACCTAACTACGAGGTCGAGATCACTGTGCGATCGTGTTTGTTGAGTTAACAGCGCATCGACACCCCAACCACCATCTAACCATACACGAATCTCTGCCCGCTCTAACCAGGTCACAATCTGCAAAACATCTTCTGATTTCATACAGGAATGAGAGATTTGAAGTTTCGATTCAATTAATGTCCCCAGCGAGTGGGAATGCATCCAGCAAGCAAGTCAACCACCACAAGGTCAAGGCGAGTTTCGATTCAATTGATATCCCCAGCAAGTGGGAATGCCAATTTTTAACCCGTCGTCTTCATACGCTACCAGGTTTCCATTTAATTAATATCCCCAGCAAGTGGGAATTTAAGATGAATTTAGTTTATGGGCTTATCGTCACATGGATAAAGGTCAAATGATTTCACCTTCTGCATTAGTAGATAAGCACCGTCAAGCAGCAATCGCTTTAGCTACACGCTATTCTGAGACAGTGTGATTTTTACCGGGAGCAATCCACCAATACCCCATCCACAATCGTAATCTCCCATTGCGGAAACTTCACCAGCAGTTTTTGATCACAATTTGCACAGCTGGATCGTCATTCCACCACGAGAGCAAGTACTCGAACCCCGGATTCTGCACCGAATTCGCCGCAAGTTTGAGTTTCTGCATACGCCCCGGTCGCATATTTGACCTCGCAACTATCGCCTCATGCGACCATTTTTTAGCATTTGGCACAGATACGGCGGAACTTTCACCCTCATGATTTGCTTTGACTTCTACACCCGAAACTGAATTTTCAGCCAACAACGTAGCAGAATAACCTTGTTCTACCTGCCCGCACGGTTGATTAACGATCGCTGAACTTAAAGATTTTTCATTTTTAGCGACGGACGCGACGGAACAACTATCTTCATGACAGTCTTTCGCCTCAACACTGCATTCCTCGTTCTTTGCCACTAAAAAACCGGAAAGGCTTGGTTGGGCAAGTTCAACGCGCTCAATTAACTGTATTTGCTAAAGAAAAAAGCCCTTATTTCTGGACACCTTATGTTCTAGTAGGCAATTGGCTTTGATATGCACAATTATTACAAGACATATTCCTCCATTATTCAGCGTTTAACGAATTTTGACGCGCATTTACTGATGAGCTGCCTGAGAAACGCTGCAAGGTACACCTTTGTGCCAGGAACCACGACCCCCAGCAGTTACATTAGCTGTAAGTACTACTTCTCCCTTTTCGTTTAGTGCCCATCCACTTGCTTCTACAATACGTTCTGGCATTGTTGTTGATGCCCTAGTAACAGGCGGATTGCTGCGTAGGCGTAAGCCGTCGTTCGCGTAGCGTCTCCCAGAGTTGGCATCGTTGCTAGGCTTGGGCGATATCCAACCTACTTCCACTGTATTGGCGGGTAAAATATCCTTAGTGGGATTGGGAGGTAAACCGCCGCGTCCGGTGATAATAAAGCTGCTTTGAGCATAACCTGGACTATCGCAGACTTGAGCTACTTCAGTTTCGACACCTATTGTGGGTAACTCAACTAAGCCACTGTTGGGGTCAACGCCGGGTGTGTTGAGTTCTACAGAGCCACTGAACTCAGGGCTTGCTCCAGTAGCAGTAATGTCACTTTCTGGAGTCAGTGTATTCCGACGCTGAATTCCAAAGATTCCCTGAGCGCTAATTTCGACTTTTCCGCCACGAAAGTCAGCAGAATTAGCACTAATATCACTATCTTCCCTAGGAACAGCAATGATAAAACCATCTGTGGCATCGATTTTGATGTTGCCTCCAGGGATACCGCTACCTCTAGCATTAGTGGTGATAGAACTTTGATTACGTAGTAACAATAAGGGCGATCGCAAAGAGATATCACCTCCACCTCCTGTAGTATCAGCAGTGATTTTGGCAGCATTGTTGAGATAAATAGAATTAGCATCAACTTTTAATGAGCCTGCGGTTCCTGTACCTGCATCTGTACCGCTTACTGTTACTTGTGCCTGATCTCGTATAATCAATTGCCTTGTAGTAATCGATATAGACCCTGCATTCCCAGTACCTCGACTTCGAGCAAACAAGCCACTGCTACCCTGACCATCAGCCCTTCCACCAATCAGTTGCACGTTTTGAGCATCAACGGTTAAATTTCCTCCCTTGCTTGCACTAAATGTACTAGTACTTACCTGCGCCCCATCTTTGACTAGTAAGGTATTAGCTTTAATAGTCAAATCACCCGCATTCCCTGTTGAGTATGGTTGTGCGTCAGCAGACAAGGTACTTTCACCAATGAGTTGCACGTTTTGAGCATCAACGGTTAAATTTCCTCCCTTGCCTGCACCGAAAGTGCTAGTACTTACCTGCGCCCCATCTTTGACTAGTAAGGTATTAGCTTTAATAGTCAAATTACCCGCATTCCCTGTTGAGTCGATCAGTGCAGAAGCAGCCAAAGTACTGTTAACCCTACTACCATTAACACTTATACCAATCAGTTGCACGTTTTGAGCATTAACGGTTAAATTTCCTCCTTTGCCTACACCTAAAGGTGTTAATCGTTAAATCTCCAGCGCTCCCTGTTGCACGAAAGTTAACTTGACTAGATAAGCTACTACTGTGACCGTCGACGGAGGTACTAGCAACTTCTATAGAGTCTGCATTAACGGTTAAATTTCCTGCTTTGCCTGCACCGAAAGTATCAGCATTAACAAATGCTCCATCCTTTATAAGCAGTTCACGAGTGTTAATTGTTAAATCTCCCCCTTTTCCTAAAGCATTAGGGTTAACAATAGAAGACACCTGAGAGCTACCACTTAGCGCTAATAACTGTTTAGCGTTGATAAGCATTACTCCACCAGACTCTGCTCTGAGAGTATTAGCCAATATTTGGGAATCATCGCTCAGGGTAATGCGTTCGCCCCAAACTTGAATATCACCACCACCTACACCACTAGCATCAACAGCCACTTGTTTAGATAATTGAATATTCTCAAAATTTTCTACAGAATCATAGCCGAAGGTAAAACCTTTGCTTACACGAGCGAGGCTGACAAAATTTTCTCGTGCTACACTGCCTAATTCTATCCTGCCGCCTGCTGTCTTGAGTGTTGCCCCTTCTAAACTGATATCACCGCCCATTAAAGCTAAAGTTTGATTGGATAAAACTCGCAATCCAAATGTTGTATCAATAATTGGATCTCTTAAAGACCTTGTTCCCTCACCATTACCCAGAACTTTGACAGAACCAGGGTTTACCCCAAATTGTAAACCTATTGGTACATTAATATTCAGTAGAGGTGCAGACTGAGGATCTGTAGCACTAAACTCTAAGTTATCCTTAAACTTCAGGCTACTAGCAGTACTTGCTAAAAACGAACCACCTATTTCCAAACGAGCATTAGGGCCAAAAACAATGTAACCGTTCACAGGATAAGAAACGCTACAGTCAAAAATGGGTTACTGAGATGGTAGATTAAGAGGCATGGATGAAAACTGCCTCGCCTACGGAATTGAAATTTCCGACTCAGATTGGGAAAAGACTCCAGCCAGCATCAAACAACTGGTGGAGAAAATGGGGCAGCATATAAAGCAACCAGAA
>NZ_JACJSI010000425.1 GCF_014698065.1 Nostoc flagelliforme FACHB-838 | reverse complement strand
ATTTAATTCAGCAACTAAAACGCCCAAGTATTCCTATGTGCTTGGTTTGATTTAAATTGTCGTGTGGTAGGGCTACGCCCCGCTCGCTATTTGTTCCAGTTGCGTAAGTCCTGTTAATTAGAAATGCATCGTCAAGCTGGGAAATTAGTTTTCCAATTTTGGAAATTTACTGGGGCGTATCTGCGAACTGTCTTATTAACAAAAGGTTAACAGAGAAAACAAAGGGACTTGGGGATTTGGGGAGAATGCCACTCATCCTGTAAAATTCACAGGTATACTTTCCCTTATGCCATTATGCAACGCTTGCCATATCGTATTCGTCGCGTTTGGGCAGTTCTCTTCCTCACAACACTAACCTTCTGTTTGTGGTTAGCACATCCTTCCCTAACAATTGGGCATAAGGGAATATTAGAAATAGCAACAGCCCAATTGTCAGGTTTAACCCAGCCATTGCAGCAAGGGCTTGAGCTATACCAAGCTGGCGATATTCAAGGGGCAATTAAGTCTTGGCAAGCAGCCCTTTTAAATCAACAGCGTACTAGTAATTATTCTCAAAAAATAAGTGTCCGAACATACCTTGCTAGAGCATACCAACAAGTAGGACAAATACCTGAAGCGATCGCCCAATTAAAAGAAGTTATTGCCTACTATCGTCAAAAAAACGAGCCGATCAAAGTAGGGCGGATGCTGACAGAAGAGGCTCAACTCTACAGTAGCTTGGGACAGCACCGACGGGCAATTACGATTTTGTGCGGTGAAAAGCAGAGCAATGCAACTTGTATTCCAGATAGTGCCATAGAAATTGCCCGCCACCACTCAGATGATCTCGGCGAAATAGCCGCTTGGGGTAGTTTAGGAAATGCTCATCGTCTCCAAGGCGAGTATGAGCAAGCTATTTCTAATTTTGAACGTAGTGATGAAATCGCCAAGCGTGTTGATAATCAAACTTACATAATATCTAATCTGAATGGTTTAGCGAATACCTATGCTAGTCTTGCAAAGAGCAATCAGCATCGTGCCAAATTTGCCAGTGAGGTAGGTGATAAAAAAGCTGCCAAAAAATACCAGCAATACACTGTTGCCAATGATAACGAAGCTGTACATCATTTTGAGCAAAGCCTAAATCTAGCCCGTAGTCAGAATGATAAAGTTAATGAACTGCGATCGCTACTAGGTTTAGTTAAGCTTTATCATCACCAACATAGTCAGGATAAAGCCATAGTTAACAATACATTACAGCAAGCTCTAATCTTAGTGGAACAATTGCCTGACTCACGCGATAAAGCCTATGCGGTAATTCAACTTGCTAATCTTTTACAAATCGTTAACCAAAAGAGCGAGTCGATCGGTACTGACCCTGCAATTCAATGCTTAAAGTCAGAATCGTTATCTAAGGCTGTTGAATTACTTAACAAAGCTGTAGCAATTACTCAAAAAATACAGGATAGAGAAGGAGAATCCTTTTCCAAAGGGCGATTAGGACACATTTACGAATGTGGGCAGGATTATCAACAAGCTCTAAATTTAACTCAACAAGCGCTAATTGGTACTGTCGCTAATGAGAACCTTTACCTGTGGGCATGGCAGGCGGGACGATTATCTAAAGCCACAGGTCGAGTAAAAGAAGCAATTACTTTTTATGAAAAGTCTATTGATAGTCTCAAGAGTATTCGTAGTGACTTAATCATACAACAGCGAGATTTACAGTTTGACTTTCGAGATAACGTTGAACCAGTCTACCGTGAGTTGCTGGAGTTACGCCTAGAGCAAACTAATAATCTTGTTCAAACATCAGATATTCAACATAATTTGGAGTCAGTACTTCCAATAATAGATGAGTTAAGGTTAGCAGAACTACAAAACTATTTAGGTAATAATTGTGATTTAGCCTTGATTCAAAAACCAGCGCCACTAGTGGGCAAAAACACTGCTGTCTTGAGTTCGATTATTTTGAAAGAACATCTTGCAATCATTCTCACGTTAGCTGATAAAGAGCAAAAAATTAAGTCAAAAGTTTTTTGGATACCTGTTAAAAATCAGGAAGTTAGAGACATTATCAATGATCTACGAATTAAACTAGAAAAGCGTTCTGACTTGGAAAATACTTATCAAGCTAGAGCAAAACAAGTATATGACTGGTTTATTCGTCCTTTTGTCAGCGATTTAGAAAAAGAAAAAATTGAAACTTTAGTGTTTATTCAAGACGGAATTCTTCGGAGTATCCCCATAGCTGCACTGTTTGATGGTAAGCAATTCTTGATTGAAAAGTATGTGATCGCCTTTGCTCCAGCATTCACTTTGACAAATCCTCTACAGTCTAATCCAAAGAAATTACAGGTATTAGCTTTTGGCTTGACACAACCAGCTACCGTCGAAACAGATGCTGGTTCAAAGTTTTTTGAGCCGCTTACCCAAGTCCAATCCGAGTTGAAAGCGATTACAACGAGTTTACCTAAAAGCAAGGGCTTACTGGATCAAGACTTTACACGTGAGCGCTTGGAAAAAGAGTTAAAAGAAAACACTTACCCAATAATTCATTTAGCGACTCACGGCAAGTTTGGTATTGATGATCGAGAAACTTTTTTAGTAACTGGAAAAAAAGTGACTACAAATCCTCAAAAATCAGTTACAACCGAGACTTACAATGAAAAACTGACACTAAACGACCTTTACGAACTTATTAATAGCACTCGCATTAAAAACCAACCGATTGAATTACTAACTTTGACAGCCTGTGAAACAGCAGTAGGAAGCGATCGTGAAACTCTGGGTTTAGCTGGTATCGCTATCCAAGCCGGATCTCAAAGTGCTATAGCTTCTTTATGGAAAGTTGATGACGCAGCAACAGCGCAACTGATAGCTAAATTTTATCAAAACTGGCATAGCGGAATGAGTAAAGCTAAAGCCTTACAAACGGTTCAAATAGCTTGGTTGCAAGCACATCAGAAGCAACTTGAAAGTCACCCTGGATATTGGGCACCATTCATTCTCATTGGTAACTGGCTTTGATTCTTACATTTGTGAAAATTTTCTACTACTAACGTTGTAATTGATGGATTGTACTATTTGTCAGCGCTGCTTTAGTTTGTTCTCTCAATTCGGTTTGAGTTCCAGTTGCTACCTGTTCTAGGATAGACTTTCTTAATTCTTTCAGAGTCGGTTCATTGTTTGAACTTAAAGCAATTTCTACAGTTTTATACCATAAATCAGCTTTTTTGTAGAGATTTGCCACCTTTAGAACATCATTGCTTTGAGAGAGTTGGTTTTTCACTTCTGGCGGAGTTAAAACGACTTTCATCGCTGCGATCGCAAATGGATTACCTGAAGGACGATTAGCATCGCAAACCAATTCGACTTGCCAAAGGTATCTTCTGCCAACTAACAATTCTTGACTAGGCAGAGATAGAATCATGATTCCTGGAGAACTTTTAAAATTTTCATCTTTAATTTCTTTTACCAATCTAGATTGTTTAGTAGCTTGATTGTACTCATAAAGGCGAAATTCCATTTGCCAAGAGCTAGTATCTTTCACAAACCAGGCAAATGTAGGACTGTTTGCCAAAGTTTGACCGTAACTTTGAGTAGGTGCAAGTAAAATAATATTTGGAATACTACTTGAGGATGCCTCACTTTCAGTCTCACATCCCCTAGAACCACCTGAAGTTCCTCTAGTTTGAGGTGGAGGATCGTCAGAATTATTGTTGTTACCGTTAGCTAAAGCTGTTGTAGGCATTAATAACAACAAGCTCAAAGCAATGTAGTTAGTAAGGTTATGCTTCAAACATTTTTGCAAAGAGCGTTTTCTGTTAACCATGTTCTTTAATAATTTGCTAAGAAGAAGAGTCTTAATAAAATATCTGGCTTCACAAGCTATATTCTGCAAATCACCTTGCAAAATACTGTATTTTTAAATGCATGACAGCTTCACCATTAGAAATCAGCGTACAAGATATTGCTCACTATGAGATCAGGCATTCCTGAAAATAAATCGACAGTTGTCATGAGTAGTGCAATTACACTTCAACACTTGCAACCTAATGGTGTACTCGCCATGCCACATACAAAAAGCATTACATCAATCCAATCCAAAATTTCTCATCGCTTTCCACAAATTAGGTCGTCGCTTATGCTGGACTTTCCATTGAGACAACAAACTATCATAATTCTGCGGTGCTAACTCCTTCAAGGCAGACATCCATTGTGCATTTTTCGTATAATCCGAGTTTTGAGACGAGTCCGGTCTGGGTACAAAGTTGTGTAAGTTTGCTTGCCAATAATCCATCACTCTTTCCCACAAATCAGAGGGTGCATATTCTTGGAGATACGTTCTCCTAGAAATATCATCTCGTGTCGATAGTTGGTTTGGCAAAATCACAACCTCATAAAACTTTGGGTAGGGGGATTTCCCCTGATACTTTATCTCGGTCAAATCTTTCGTTAACAAATGTAAAACACTATATTCCCCACCCAGTTGCCCCTGTTCTCCAGGTAAATTCTCCAGCCACTCGATAATTTTTTGCCTAAACCAAGTATGTCCTTTTTCCTTAGTTGTAATACTATCGAGCAACCAATGCAACCACCAAGTATCTACGGGTTTTTGATGTGCATATAAACCTGAATACCTGTATGGTGTACCACGTTTAATTATTGATTCACGCCAAGATGTAAACAAGGCTTGCCAAGTATCTTTATTAACTGGTATCTCAGCAAAAGCTGTGAACATACTCGACCAGTCGTAACAACATTCAAAAGTAATATGCTGAATTTCTAAAGCATTCACCCGTTCGATTTCTCCCAATTCTCGAACAGCTTGCTGATAATAGCGAAGTAAAGTTTTTTCCTTTTCCCAATTCCCAGGAGCGTAAGAAAATCCACCCACAGCAACAAATAGC
>NZ_JACJSI010000424.1 GCF_014698065.1 Nostoc flagelliforme FACHB-838 | reverse complement strand
TGTAACTGTTCATACCCTAGACCAATTAACCTCTGTGTTTCTTTAGGATTTTCTTTAATGTGGTTCAGTATATCGCTCATGTTTCTGTGTCAAAAAAGATATCTGATGTTCTTCTACCACAGAATGTTACTATTTTGGAGATGTCTAGTGAATTAGATACGATTTTTGAGATAGCCAAAACACTGTTTGAGTCAATTGAACTGGAAAACCGCAGTATTAGGTTGCTGGGCATTTCCTTATCCAATTTGGATAACGCTAAACAAACCCAAGTAATTCAACTGCCACTATTTCAGAATGCAGGCATTGTATTTTAGCGTAGGGGTAGCCCACACTTCTACATACTTCAACTCCCTTCCCTATGAGACGCGACGCGAATGGCTACGCTCAGGGTAAGGCGCTCAATACCATTCGCTCAGTTACCGTCGTAAGCATTTCACAAGCTCATCAATGATTACAATTGTGTGTCTGAACTATCTTCCAATTCTTGAAGAATTGGGATAGTTGATCTTTTAATGCTTCAGCAGTGTGAATAAGATTAGACTTTTAAGCTGTTTTTAGCTTCATGGCAAGGCCACCTGTCAGCCAAAAAGCTAAATGGCTAAAATTCTTCACTTTATATTTGATGATTTTGGACTATGAGTCATACTAAAAAAAGGCTCATGATTCTAGCAATCGCTAACTATATTTCCAAGCAGCCATTTGGCTAAGGAGATAGTTGAAACTGGGTTGAGATTATTAGTGAAAACTTATTAGTAGGGGGGTAAAGTCATGAATCAGTCTCATGAGGAAGACAAAAATAAATTCCTTTACCCTCGTGGTCGCTACTACGGGCAAGTTAAACCAGAAAACTTAGTTTTCAATGCTAACTTGCAAGAGTTTTCTCAAAAAGTTGGCATAATCACCAGTTTAGAAAGCAATGGTAAGCTTGACCCAGAAGATGCTTATCAGCAAATTAAGGGGCTTTGGAAACAGTTAAAGCACAGTAAGAAGGAACTGGGGATTGGTGAGGAGCCATCGGCAAGAGCCTGAAGTTATTCTAATTCCGGGATAATCACCTCAAACTCATTGCGCCTGAGTGACAGTAGAATATTTTCCTCATCTCAATCTACTTGAATAAGCCAGCGTATGCTTGATTCACCATCTGAGTGTGGCTCTCGACCACAAACAACCCCAAGTTTTCCAGTTACATAGAAAGGACGTAAAATCAAAACTGTGTCTCCTACTTCAACAGGGTCTGGGGTTTGCAATAGCGCTCCTAAAGGTGTTAGCTCTAAAAAATGAGTTTATACAAGTGAAAGCTCTGTTGTATAACCTTATCTTAATCAAGGCTTAATTCCTAGCTAATCTTCCTGTTGATGCAAGTGATGGAATGCATTGAGGGTAGAGCAACACTCGACAAGGGGACGCACGTTAACGTTAAAAATCAAGTTCGTTTTCCAGGTTTACCAACAGTGCCTTCGCTATATCTTCCCCAATTTAAATTTTCATAACTCAACTGGGAATACTTATAGAAGTACACGACAATAGGAAGCCGATTGTAATATGTCATCTCAAAATCAGGACAAGAAAAAATTTAAGATACTTGCTTTAGATGGAGGTGGAATTCGGGGCGTAGTAACAGCAAAAATTCTCGAAGAATTGCAAAATCAACTAAAAGTTGCAGGAATAGAACAACCTTTAAACCAATACTTCGACTTAATTGTTGGTACATCTACTGGTTCAATTGTAGCTGCTGGTTTAGTGCTAAATAAAACCCCGGAAGAACTGATAAATATTTATAGAGACAGGGGTAAGGAAATCTTCAGAAGTACATGGTTACGAATCCCAATATTGAGTACTAAATATTCTAATGAAGGGTTAATTCAAGTTTTAAAAGAAGAACTAGGGGAAGATATTACACTTCGTCAAGTTGGCGAAATGCCAGGAGCAGAATTGTTAATTCTTGCCTATGACACTTTATATCGCAATACAACCTTTTTTGCTAGTCGTTATTTTCAAAACCATAATGATAAGTGGTTTAACGATAAGCGACTGTGGGAGATTTGTCTTAGTTCTGCATCAGCACCTACCTTCTTTCCTCCCTATGAATTCAAATGTAAAGATGAAGGAGGAGAGTGGAGATTTCCTCACATTGATGGCGGAATAGGTGCTAACTGCCCTTCTCTGGCAGCGCTTCGTTATGCCATAAAAGAAAAAAAACAAAGTATTCAGGACATCTCTATTATTTCTATTGGTACTGGTAGAACCACCAGACCGCTTGAATACGAAAAAATTAAAAATTGGAATATTTTGAATTGGGGACAAAATATTCCTGACGTATTTATGGGAGGTCAAATTCAGATTATTACTGACTCGTGTGAAGAGATTGTAAATACAGCTAATCCTAAAGGTTATTTACGACTTCAATTTAATATAACTGAGCCATTTGAAAAAAGGGGAAGTGAAATTAAACCTGTAAAAATAATCAACCAAAATGAACAAATAAATAAATTCACCAAAGAGCATATCAACCATGCAATGGATGACGTGAGTCAAAAGAATATTAAGAAGTTACTGGATGCAGCATCTCTTTATTCTAAAAGTAAAAGTAGTGACATTAAAGAGTTCATAGCAAGTCATAAAGAGTCAAAAGACTTACAGCCAATGGCTTTCTAGGTTCAATTTATTTGTGAAATTGCCATAATTTAATATAGTTCGGTTAAGCCTAAAAACTTGGGAAAGGTCTTCGAGGACTGTTGCCATTCCTCTAGAGTAGCCCTGTGGGATTTTCGATGAAAGCGATTGCTGGTCTACACTGGTTAATGATCCTAGATTGTTCTCCCCAGAGTAAATATCTGAAGTCGCCAAGTCCAAGTCTGTTGCCTAAGTTACTCGTGCTGATGCAAGGGAAACCCCACATAAACTGTAGGCAAGATTTGCAGTACTTGTACAGAGGTATAAATAGTTATCAAAGTATAAGCTGAATGCTAGTGAAAGATAATGGTAGTAAATTTATATACTCTATTGATGTGAATAACTCGGTAGAGTATTTTTGTGAAAGTGCGCCTAATGTAAGCGATCACCTTTTCTGCGCCCTTGCTACAATCGCCCCCACAGCCTATGAACGCTCACCTTGAGGTGATGGTGCATTCATTGCACTGTCAAAAACTCCTAGATTAGCTTTATTATAGATAAATCCTCCACAGAAATATTGTAGAGTAAATTCATTCTTTTCTGACTTTTCAATGTAGTAATATGATTGCATTTTATGATCTTCCTAGTTTGACTTTATTTTTAACAAATTGCTTGATATCTTCACTTAATTTTAGCTTATTTTCTTCAGTCAAATCATTCAATTTAATTTCTTGTAAATGCTGATTTGCAACACAATCAAACCCTAAACACGCTACATTTATGCTTGAATTAGCACTTTCAGCCATTAAATAATATAACCCTTGGCTGAGATAAATATAGTAGTTTCTTATGGGAAGTACAAAACTTTTTGTTAGTGGCTTTTTAATTTATTTTACTATCTCTACTTTTTCCGACTCAATTCTTCTACATCTTGGTTGTGTAATTTTTTATCATTTCTTGAATGGATTTTCAATTTTACCACCTGGGGGAACATACATTTTAGAATGCTTACTATTGCCGAATATATAATATTCAAATGATTTCAATATTAAGCATAAAACATTAATACAAAGTGGGTCGTTACTTATAGTAACTTCTTCTAATGATAATATTTTCCCCTCTCGTAGCAACGATTCAAAAGCCCTTTTATATGGTAAAAGAGTATCTTCTATTTCAGGATTATATACAATTTGATTAATATTTTCATTTTTTTTATCTTTGTCATTGAAACCCAGTAGTATTGCCAGTGGTTCATTAGCATTAATAAAATATTTAGGGTTGTAACTAGCTTTTTCTTTCAATATTTTTGCTAAATCGTGCAGTATCGGTTCGTCAAAAGTTTCGTAATAACTAATGATTAGTTCTTTTTCTGACATATAAGCTTGAGCAATACTCGCTCTGTTACTAATTAAATCATAATAACAAGCAGTATTTTGTTTTTTCTTAATTGCTACAATTAATTGATTCATGAATGTATTTTCCTGATTTTACTAAAATCAACATCATCCCACATACCCTGATAGCTTTCACCAACTGCGATCACAAAAGATAGAGCCATTACACAATCATCGTAATTACCTTCAGAAGCTTGAAGTTGCTTGCCTACTCGTTGAAAGCTTAATAGTTCTAATTTTATAGGGCTATTGCTTGGATATGAATGCTGAAGGGCGAATGTGTCCAATTGCTTCCCAAAATCTAGCTGCTGTTGGCTATGTTAGGCAGCTTTCAACTGGTTCAAGTGCTGCAACTTCGTGATAATTCTCTCCCTCTGGCTAGTACCAACCTTAGTACTAGCAACCTTTGGCGTTTACCTGGGAAATATCTCTCGCAAGTATAAATGGTTGCCCAAGTATAAGCTGGATCTGGTAAAAGATGATAGTAGTAAATTTATATACTCTATTGATGTGAATAACTCAGTAGAGTATTTTTGTGAAAGTGCGCCTAACGTAAGCGATCACCTCTCTCGGTCCTTGTTACAACCGCCCCTCCATAGTCTACGATTGCTCCCTTGAGGTGATGGGGCAGCGCTTGAAGGGCGAATGGGAAGCATTGGTTCCCAAAATCTGACTGATGATGTTACAGCAATTGTGGCGTTTTGTACCAGAAGTTCATACAGATACCCATGTGGTAAATATGCATATCTTGCGATTACGGAGAATTTTAACTTTATGTCTACCGGAAGAATATAGAACATCGCGCTAATATTAAGTAATATTCCGATAGGAATAGACTTGTTCTAATTTTGAAAGTTTTGAGTAGGGGAGAACATAGGCGGCTGTC
>NZ_JACJSI010000423.1 GCF_014698065.1 Nostoc flagelliforme FACHB-838 | reverse complement strand
AATCACTATGGTTTGCCTAATATTTTCAATGAAGTCCAATCAATGTGGACGCAGATTAATTTCTCGATCAAGCGAGTCAAAGATTCTGATAATGGATGTTTACTTGTTCAGTGTTCCAACAACGACCGAGGATTCCATCAAGACGCTATTGCCCAACTTCAGAAAGAAATAGAAAATTGGAAATGTGATTTGAAGATTCCTATCTTGATCCAAGTTCTCCCAAGGGAAGTTAAAAATTCAGAAACTAAACTTTTTGATGGGTTCGTTACCCTTTGGTGCAATTGTCCGGAATTTGAATTGTGGCGAGAAATATTTGAAACTAAACGAGTTTAGTAAACTTTGTTGCATTAAATTATTGTTTCCTAGCTGCACCATCATTTCTGTTGCCTCCACTCGATTTTGTACTCCCGCTCCACAGTCGCCAGCAATTTTGCCTGCAACGAAGATAAATAAGGTTTAGCTTGTTTCCCCAACCCCTGCAACAGCCAATCCACAGAAGAGTCACGGCTAGCCAGTTGATGCAACTGCCGTAACCTCACACATAGCTGCTGCATGAATTGGCAATCTTCATCAAGCAGTTCGAGTGATTTCAGGTGTTCGATTTTTACGGTGTAATCCCCGTCCCATGTCTGGACTGTACAAGTGTATTCTCCAGCATGGCTAACTACTCCCCAATAACCCGCTTTACCTCTTAAGTCTGGGTTATCCTTTGGCAAGAGAATGCATATTTCCCCAACGTGGTGAGGATTGGGTACTTTCGGACTTTCGCGTATCCTATCCACAACATCTTTCACTATGCGACTGGATGGAATCTTATTCCCAGCTTGCTCTACTGCCTGCTGCCAAACATCCGCTTGCACAGCAGGTTCCAACTCTGCTTTCGCCAAAAAACGTAATTGTCGTTCGTTGGTCGGCATTGGAATTTGCCGACCAATGGTCGGCAAAAACTTTTGAAGATTCTCATAAACCACAGTAGCCGAAATCTTCAAGTACGCCGCATCACGACTATAATTGAAGCGATCTCGGCAGTATTCTTCAAAAGTACGGTGCGTGGAACGGTACAATCGTCTGTCCCGCAACTCCATCAACGCCTGACCTGCTGACAAAAATGCTCTTTCTACCTGACGTTCCAATTGCAAGCGTAAGCTTTGTTCTTGGTCGGTCAACTCTTTTACTTCAACAGCCGTAACTATGATAGTTGCTGAAGCTGGGTTTTCGTGCAAAAAAGTATTTTCCTGAGCAGGGTCGGTTGCTAGCTTTGGTTCCTCAGATGTCGCGGGGATAACTTTCTTGCGTCTAGATGGTGGTTTGTTCATTATTCCACCTCCAGGACAAATTGGCTCGTAGCAATATTGAGTTGTGTCATCATGAAAATAGAGTTTTTATTTATACCCCATCCTTCAAATAGGCTGGGGTTTTTCGTTACTTTTTATATTTTGCACTTTTAAAGCACTACCAAATATGAAACATCTTCAAAAGAGAACCCGCTAAACCTGGAGTCGCCTCAATACCGTTCGGTTAAGACATCTCTTCCCCCTTGAAAGAATGGCACGAAGATTCATGTGAAACCTCCTTGCTGGCTATCTTGTTGGGGGTAGGGTTGCAGCTTCGTGTGTTCCAGACAATTTAATGCGAATGCGTCAAGCAGTTCAACATCTGTGTGGCGTGAGTTGAGAGTTGATGATTTCTGTGGGTAAATTAAGCTCTGACTGAATAAAAATTAACATATCAAGTTGATTGCTAGTTGTAATATATCTTCGTCACAACAGTGTAGACCCGAATCTGCATGAATTTAAAACTTGCGTGGACAGTAGGACTATTAACAGTAGCGATCGCTATGGGTGGTTTAGCTTCGGTATCTGCCCAGCATCCTTACACAACTCAATCAAAAGAACAAGAGAAAATATTCTTTCCTGCCAGCGAACGTCCGAAAACTGGAGTCGGCTGGGAAATCACCACTACCTCTGGTGAAGCAGAGATAGCTCTAGCGCGGCATTTAGCTAATACAGGTGCTAAAGAATATGTCGCGTGGTGGTGTCCTCATTGTCATGAACAGAAGTTACTGTTCGGCAAAGAAGCGTATCAAATAATCAGCGACAGTATTAAGGTGGAGTGCGACAGCAAAGGCATCAATCCACATCCTGACTGGTGCGAAGCCGCCAAAATCCCTGGTTTTCCTACTTGGGTCATCAATGGTCGCCAGTACATAGGTGTGCAAAACCTCAAGGAGCTAGCGAAAGCTTCTGGTTACAAGGGGAACACTAACTTTAAATATGTACATATATCTAGATTTTTTTAGGGCTGTAGTTCAATGGTGATCGCTTTGCTCTCCTGTACCAAGTCTTCTGGTGCTTCGACAGCCGTCACTTCCACCCTAGCTGAAGCTGAATGTCATCTTGCTTAAGGCATAAGTCACAACAGCAGGTATGGCTTTTTGGTTTACTGCTGAGAGTTAATCGGTTTTTTCAAGATTTTAAAGCTTAAGTTCAATACTATAATCTCGATCTTCACTGGCTAAGATTTTTCTCTTATGAGATTTTTATCTTGTAAAAAGAATAATTTCAGCCCGCTAAGAAATAATGAATACATTAGCAAAGGAAATATTACTCCGTAGCTGGGCATCGGCTCATTCAATTAAGATTTACTATGCATAGTCAAGTTCCTGCTAATGCCTAATTTATATTCCTATTTTACTTGCTAAATTATTTAAGGTATGGAAGACTTTTAGGTATTAATTTTGAAAACAATACTAATAAGTTAATTTATGTAATGTTTTACTTTACAAGCATAATATGTAGCCATTTTAAAATCAAATTAATAATAAAATTATTTGGATTTTTTATGAATCAATCAGGTAATAAAAAACTTTCTCAAAAGGATTTTGTTTTGCTATCAGCGCCATTAATGGCAGCTTATAGAGCAATAGAAAATCAAAGAAATGATCGCCTATTTTACGCTCCATTTGCTGCCAAATTAGTCACTCCTGAAGCAGAAGCGATCGCCTTAAAAGACCCAGAAGAAGATGGTAGAGCTTACTTAGCTGTCCGCACACGCTTTTTTGATGATTTTCTACTAAGTTTTGCTCATGTTGCGCCACAAGTAGTTAGCTTGGGTGCTGGAATGGACACCCGTGCTTTTCGCCTGAATTGGACAGAAGGTACAAAATACTACGAAATTGATTACCCAGAAGTTCTGAACTATAAAGACTCAATCTTGAAAGATACGCCTACTACTTGTCATCGGTACTCTATTGCAATTGACCTTACTGATTACTGCTGGGTTCAGCAGCTACTTCAACAAGGATATGACAAAAGCATACCTTCTGTCTGGTTACTGGAAGGATTATTGTATTACTTGAGTGATTCCGAGGTTCATGCTTTGCTCAACACAATCATGGATCTGACAACAACTGGTAGTTGGATTGGTTTAGATTTACTAAACCAATTATGCAAAGAATCTACTTATGATGAATTTTATCACGGGAATTTTCATTCTGGTTTTGATAATCCAGAAGAATTATTAGCTACTTATGGCTGGAAAGCAGAGGTATTACAACCAGGAGAAGAGGGAGCAAACTTTAATCGTTATATCCATCCTTTCCCACCACGGAATCATGAAAACGTAGAGCGTGTTTTCCTCATCAAAGCTAAGAAAATAACTTAAAATTCCTATGAAAAAAATATTAGCTAATTTATTTTTTTTGACAGCCAACGCTTTTTTTGTTTTTCAAGTAACAATAAAATCTGCTAATCCTCAAATTGTTCCAGATACATTAAAAATTAATTCCCAAGTTACGATAAATGGCGATATTACTACTATTACTGGTGGTTCTCAAGCAGGCAGCAACCTATTCCACAGTTTTAGACAGTTTTCCCTTCCTACCGGAACACAAGCTCACTTTAATAATGCACTAGATATTAATAATATATTAGTTCGAGTTACGGGGCAATTTACTTCTAGTATTGATGGATTAATTCAAGCCCACGGCACAGCTAATTTATTCTTTATTAACCCCAATGGTATTTCTTTTGGCTTTAATGCTAGCTTAAATATTGGCGGTTCGTTTATAGCCAGTACAGCAAACAGTATTGAATTTGCCGATGGTACTTACTTTGATACTCAACAGACTTCTCAAACCCAAGGTCTACTAACAGTTGCTATTCCGATTGGCTTAAGATTTTCAAATAGACCAGCCAGTATTCTTGTTTCTGGCGATGGGCAAGGGGCAAGAACGGGATCTGACCTTATAGATACTACTTCTGGGCTGCGCGTACAACCAAATCAAACTCTTGCTTTACTCGGCGGTGATATGGCGCTAACAGGCGCAACAATCAAGACCGCAGGTGGGCAAATTGAATTAGGTAGTGTATCTGAAGAAGGTTTGGTTAACTTAACACCAACAGATAAAGGCTGGGTCTTAGGTTATTCAAATATCAAAACTTTTGGCAGCATTGCATTATCTCAAGCAGCAGTGCTTGATGCTAGTGGTAATGGAGGTGGCGATGTCCGTGTTAATTCTAGAAATTTAGCTTTAACTGGAGGTTCTCAACTTGAAGCCAGCACTTTAGGAACTGAAGTTGGGGGTACTATAGAGGTCAATACAACAGACTCACTAACTATAATGGGAGCGCCTGGATCTGACTTGTTTTTGAACACAACTATTGCAGCAGAAGTTTATCAAGGGGCCACTGGTACAGGCGGCAATATTAACATCCATACTGGCCGCTTACTCCTTGCAGATGAAGGACAAATATCTGCTGGTACATCTGGTACCGGCAATAGACTTGTCCGAAAACTCCAAAGCCAGACTGTTCAAAGCTTTGAGAGCAAGCTTTGATATCTTCGTGAAAACGTAATCATAAAGCTTTGAGATAGTTACTGATAGTTTAGAGC
>NZ_JACJSI010000422.1 GCF_014698065.1 Nostoc flagelliforme FACHB-838 | reverse complement strand
AACAATAAAATTAATTCGGAATTAGGCGAGTTGTTGAAGGGACGGATTATTTTGATTGGTGTTACCGCTTCAACAACTACAGATTATTGGAAAACTCCTTATAGTGCCAAAGCAGGGCCAAATCAAAAGCTGATACCAGGGGTCTTTGTCCAAGCTCATCTGAGTAGCCAGATACTCAGTGCCGTCCTGGATCATCGACCTCTACTTTGGTGGTGGCCGACTTGGGTTGAAGCACTTTGGATATGGGGATGGTCATTATTGGGAGGAATTTTAGCATCGTATATTCGCCATCCTATACGTCTTGGGACAGCTGGGATAATAATGCTATTGTCATTATTCAGTATATGTTTTGGGATTTTTACGCAAGCAGGCTGGATACCATTTATTCCCGCAGCATTAGCATTAGTAGCTACACAAGTAGCAGTTGTGTATAGAGATGCCCGTAATCGGTAACTTCCATAAGCAAATTTTTATCTATTTAGATTGATAATGTTATTATACTAATATTAACATGCTAAAAAGCGCATAGTAACGCCATGCATTATTGCGAACAAGTATATATTTTGTCCTTCCCAATTCAGTAGAGACTATCTACAATTCTTTGCCTGCCTGAAAATTTTATATTTGAGCGTCGATTACATCAACGATTTTATAGTTTATATCTATCGTAATCTTACAGGGTCAGCACATCTTCTCAGAAAAATGCTTCAGTGTTAATAAGGCTGAAAATAGTATCAATAATGTTTACCTTTGATAATGTTTTAGGCATCTTTATTGGTGTTTGGCATGAATCGAAATCTGACAGATGCCCTATTTTTCTAAGGTAAGTGGCTAGGCATCACTTTAATTTTTGGGAAACAAACTAAGTAAGAAACTTTGATTATGAATTTGTTCACAAACTAAGGTTTTTGTCAAAACTAATTTAAATATGCTTGCTCTGCGTAATTTTATATCTTTTTGCTGTAGTTAACATTAGTAAATTGCTGGATACACTAATTTAGTGCAATGTTTTTCATAGCTAAGGCAAATCATCTATAGGATAAAAATATTTTAATTCTTGAGTTTGGAAAATCGCTTGTTCCGGCTATTTTAAATCAATAGCCTTAAGCATTAAGGCTTTCCAGAATTGCGTGCTTTTGCCCTACTTTCATAGCTGCTTATAAAACCTTAGTGTGTTCCAGTTTTATTATTCTCATTACAAGGCTAAAGTTAGTTTTTTTCTGTCGCTGACCTTTATATTCCTTTTACCAAAGGGCTATATTTTTGATGAAACTTACCTACATTATGGCTTTAGTACTTCTTGGATTGGTAAGTTGCCCCATAAGAGTTTCGGCACAGCTTGCTCAATTAGTTGACCAACCCCAAGTTAATACAGGCAGCCAATCCCAACGTCCCAAATTTCCAGATAACAGCGCACCTACTGGACGGCGTAAAGGAGGTACAAGCCGTGATGGTTGTACTCCATTGGATACACCAATTACTGCCTTAGTTCCTGGTCAAGAAATTACGAATGAATCAAAATCTTTTTTGACATTTACAATTTCTGAACATCCAACTTTTTGGGTTTTTGTACCGGAATTACCGATTAATACTGTTTCTGGAGAGTTTATACTTCAAGATGAAAATGACAAAAACATCTATAGGGCATCTTTATCACTGCCACGAAAGGCTAGTGTTCTCGGTATTCAGTTACCGCGCAACTTACAGTCTGCTCTAAAAATAAACAAAAATTATCAGTGGTATTTTAAAGTTTTCTGTGGCGATCCCCAGCAAATGCCAGAGTATTTTTATGTGAAAGCATGGATACAACGTGTGCCGTTAAATTCTAATCTTGAAAGTCAATTGAAAAAAACACAATCAAGAGAATATACTACCTATGCTCTTAACCAAATTTGGCAAGATGCTTTAACTAATTTAGCTACCCTGCGTCGTTCTAATCCCAACTCACGCATTTTTACAGAGGATTGGACACTTTTGTTAAAAGATATTGGTTTGGCAGAACTTGCAACAGCACCGATTGTAGAAGTGGAGAGTGACGAAGAAGCTAGCACTGAATCAAATTAGCACAAGAATTATGAAGGAATTTGCAGTATTATTGCGTATACCACAATCTGGTTTCAGATTTTTGAACTTTTTTTTGCTGCTACTAATCACAGCCATACTGTGCATATTTAGTTCACCTGCTTTCGCAATTTTTTCTGATATCAGCCTAAATATTCCCCAAGCTCAGATTCAAAACTCATCTGCCTCGTATGAAAGCTTAGTAGAACAAGGTAAAGCTTTCTATGAAGCAGGTTTATTTACTGAAGCACTTCAGGTTTTATCACAAGCTTCTGTCGGCTTCTACAACACAGGAGACAAACTTAATCAAGCTATAGCATTAAGCAATCTTGCTTTGATTCATCAACAGCTTGGTGAACATAGACAAGCAGAACTTGCAATTACCCAAAGTCTTGATCTGTTAAACAACTTAAATAGCTCAAAAGACCGTGATGCGATTATAGCGCAAGCTTTAGATATACAAGGAAAATTGCAATTAGCAATCGGACAAACTGAAATCGCGTTGTCGACTTGGCAAAAAGCTGCTGATATATATGAGCAAATAGGTGATCGAGCGACATTAACTCGTAACCGGATTAATTCTGCTCAAGCTATGCAGGCTTTAGGGCTTTATCGCCAAGCACAAAAAACTTTAACTGATGTTCAACAAACCCTTACTACTCTTCCAGATTCATCGCTTAAAGTTGCTGGACTACATAGCCTTGGCAATGTCCTACGAGTTATTGGTGATTTCAATGGATCTCGAACAGTTTTAGAACAAAGTTTAACTCTAGCAATAGCTATACAATCTCCCACAGCTATAGGTGATACCTTCCTCAATTTAGGTAATACAGCCTTTGCTCAAGGAAAAACTCAACATCAGGTAGGGAATACAGACCTTGCTCAAAAAGAATTTGAAGCTGCTTTAAAGTTTTATCAGCAAGCACCTATAAACTCAGCAGCTACCACGCATATTCAAGCACAGCTAAATCAACTTAGCCTACTTTTAGAATTTTTCTCTCAAAAACAAGCAGAAAATACGTTCAAACAAGCTTTACCTTTATCTGACCAAATTCTCACTGAAATAAATAAATTGGTTCCTAGCCGAAACTCAGTATATGCTCGAATTCAACTCGCCTCCATTTTAATGGGCTTAACACAAAAAACTAGTACACCTATTTTCTCAAATTTAAATATTGCCCAACTCTTGTCTACTGCGATACAGCAAGCTCAAAACTTAAAAGACCAACAAGCTCAATCTTATGCTCTGGGGACTTTAGGCCGCCTGTATGAAAAGAATAACCAGTTGGCTGATGCTCTAGAGCTAACCCAAAAAGCCTTATTCATTGCTCAGAGTATTGATGCATCAGACATTCTTTATCAGTGGCAATGGCAACAAGGACGTTTACTAAAGCAACAAGGAGATATCAATGCTGCCCTCAAAGCATACAATACAGCTTACAAAACTTTAGAATCTCTACGTGGTGATTTAGTTGCTACTAATTTAGATGTTCAGTTTTCTTTCCGAGAAAGTGTAGAACCTATCTATCGAGAGTTGGTTGAGTTACAGTTGCGAACAGAGAATATACAAGGGAATCTACAGACTAATCAATACAATCTTAAACAGGCACGTAAAGTCGTTGAGTCACTCCAGCTTGCAGAACTGAACAACTTTTTTCGTTCACCTTGTTTGGAACCAATTGTAGAGATTGACAAAGTGGTGGAGCAGGATAAAAAGGCAGCTGTTATCTATTCAGTTATTTTGCCAGACCGTTTCGATGTTATCCTTACCTTGCCTAATCAACAGTTACAGCACTATACCACTAATATCCCTCAAGAAAAAGTAGAGAGTACTGTTACTTCATTACGGAAATCTTTAACTGATGTCGCTGGCACTTATGAAGTCAAACAACAGTCTCAAAAAGTATATGACTGGTTAATTCGACCAGCCGAAGCTGAACTATTGAAAAGTGGTATTACTACTTTAGTTTTTGTCCTGGATGGGGAATTAAGAAATATTCCGATGGGAGTTCTTTATGACCGACAACAAGATAAATATCTTATAGAGAAATATGTGATCGCTTTAACTCCTGGTTTACAATTGTTCAATCCTCAACCTTTGCAAAAGCTACAATTAAATATTTTAACTGCTGGAGTAGGAGAAGAGCGTTCCATTGAAGGTCAAAAATTCTCGGCTCTGAAAAATGTAGCGCAAGAACTCAAAGAAATTCAAACGGAAATTCCGAGGAGTGAAGAACTGTTAAACCAGCAGTTTCTCGATAGTAATCTACAAAAAGAATTGCTGGCAACTCCCTTTTCTATAATTCACTTAGCAACTCATGGTGAGTTTAGCTCAGATCCCGAAAGGACTTTTCTTCTCACCTGGGATAAGCTACTGAAAGTTAAGCAATTCGATAGTTTATTACGAATTGGCGATAGAAGTAAATCTGGTAACATCGAGTTACTTGTCTTGAGCGCTTGCAAAACTGCTGTTGGCGATCGGCGAGCGGCTTTGGGATTAGCTGGCATAGCTGTACGAGCAGGCGCACGCAGTACCCTAGCAAGTTTATGGTCAGTAGACGACCAATGGGCTGCTAAACTTATGAGTGAGTTTTATCGAAACTTGAATACTGGAAGCAGTAAAGCCCAAGCACTCCAACGCGCTCAATTAACTGTATTTGCTAAAGAAAAGAGCCCTTATTTCTGGGCACCTTATGTCCTAGTAGGCAATTGGCTTTGATATGCACAATTATTACAAGACATATTCCTCTATTACAAGACATATTCCTCCATTATTCAGCATTTAAGCAATCTTGACGCGCATTTACTGAGGAGCCGCCTGAGAAACACTGCAAGG
>NZ_JACJSI010000421.1 GCF_014698065.1 Nostoc flagelliforme FACHB-838 | reverse complement strand
AACTACAAAAGGAGAAAACGATGAAACTTGAAAATAAAGTGGCTTTGATTACGGGAGCAACTTCGGGAATTGGCAAGGCAACCGCTAAAGCATTCGGTGTTGCAGGAGCTAAGGTGGTTTTCTCAGGACGACGCGAACCAGAAGGTAAAGCAACGGAAGCTCAGCTACGAGATGCTGACATTGACTGTTTATTTGTGCGATCAGATGTCTCGAACGAAGTCGAGATTAAAGCGCTTGTGCAAACCACCGTCGATAAGTATGGACGACTCGACTGCGCCTTCAATAATGCAGGCATCGAATCGATCGTAAACCCCCTGCACGAACAATCGATTGAGGACTTTGACAAACTGATGGCGATTAACGTACGGGGAATGTTTTTATGCCTGAAATATGAAATTCAGCAAATGCTGACTCAAGGAGCTGGGGCGATCGTCAATACCTCCTCGTTGGGAGGATTGATTGCGTTTCCAAGGACATCTCCTTATATCGCGAGTAAACATGCAGTCATGGGGCTGACACGAGCGGCAGCGCTGGACTATGCCAAGCAGGGCATTCGGGTTAATACAGTGAATCCTGGAGGCACTGCAACTGAGATGCTAGATCGCAGCCTTAGCCAGATGGGGTTCACAGCTGATAATTTAGCATCTACGGTTCCGATGGGGCGCATAGGACAGGCAGAAGAAATTGCTCAAGCTGTTGTCTTTCTATGTTCTGATGCTGCCAGCTACATCACTGGACAAGCGCTGGTTATCGATGGTGGATTCACAGTGACTTAATTTTTGATTGTTGATAATGGATTTACAAGGAGTTCCTCATGGAAAGGTATTTAGGCGCAGTTGAACATTCATACTGGCTCTACAACCAGTTTTATCCAATGGATTTTGCCACCGTTGCAAAACTTCAGGGGCAGTTTAGTTTCGATCAACTTTCGACGGTGCTTAGGCAAGTTCAGCAACGCCATCCACTGCTCCGAGTCCGCATTGCCCCTGACGCGATCGGACAGCCTAAATTTGTCGAAACCGATGACGAAATTCCGCTGCGGCTGGTTGCGAGAACGGACGATCGGCACTGGCAAGCAGAACTCGAAGTCGAACTGGCTCACTCATTAGATTGGCAGGTTGCACCCTTATTGCGAGTCGTGCTGCTGCAATCGGGGGCTGAATCCGAACTGATGATTATTTGTCATCATGCAATCTCAGATGGGCTATCGGGTATTTATCTGATGCGAAATGTTCTTCAAGGGTTAGGAGGCAAAATATTTGAGCGATCAGAATTTTCTGCGACATTATCGCTTGAATCAGCGATTCCTGGCATCGCACCATCTCCAGAAGCGACCGTTAAGCCCACGGACTATGTACCAACCCTGTCTCGTCGTCCGCGACCCCACATTCGCACCGTTGTCTTATCTCCCGAACTCACCCAGCAATTGATCCAACGCAGTCGAGCCGAACACACAACCGTACACGGTGCAATCAGCGCGGCGTTCTTGCTCGCGCTCACTCAGCAAGACGTTAAACCCAGCGATGTGATGCGATGTTTACACCCAGTTAATGTGCGATCGCAGCTATCCTTGCCGATGCCAGATGGAGTTGGGCTTTATATTTATTTCTGTATGACAACACATTCCCGAATGGCGGATTCCGCATTTTGGGACGTTGCTCGCTCAGTCAAATCTCAACTTTCACAAATCGACATTGCCCAGCAATTAGTCGAGGAGCGTCAACTTCGACAACCCGCAATGGCGAATCTCACCGATGCCACCGCCTTTGCTGAAGAAGTGCAATCGCAATATCACTGTCAACTGAGCGTCACAAATCTCGGTCGCATCGATATGGCTCAACAATACGGTAACATTCGGATTGAAGCACTCCATGCACCTGTTGTCATGCCAAGTGTGGTAGGGCGGATTGTTGGAGTTGCGACCTTGGGTGATCGCCTCGCCCTCACGATTTCATCTACACCGCTGATTGATGTAGATCGGGCCCAGAGCGATTGGGCTGCAACTGCCTTTTTATCGGCAGGAGTGAAGCGTTTGGAGCTTGCAGTTCAAGCGATTCACCGGAATAACCCCAAAGCAAGTTTGCTAACACTGTAAGAATCTGACAAATCATTGTAAGAACCTGAAAGAAGTTGAGTGTTGGAATTTATTACAGTTTAGACAGACCAGGGTTAGCAACTTCAGAAATAAACGACTGTAGCTTCCTCAGAACTTGGGCTGGTGTGAATGTTGACGACACGATTCATTGACCGACTGGAGTATACTCATGTTCAAATCTTTCTGGCTGTTTGGCTCTCACCAGCGTAACGTCTTGATGGTATGTACTCATAGTACTTTCTAACTACTTCCATTCGCTTTAGCTCTTAATTCATACAACAGGAGGTTGTTATGAAACGTTTTCTCATTGTTTTGCTCGGTATTGGTTTAAGCCTCGCATTGACAATGCTCCACTCCAGTGTTCAGGCAGATGCCCGTCCTATAAATCAACCCCTAGCAGCATCAGTTGCACGATCGACTGCTCAAGTTGTGCCAACTTCAAAATCACCTGATCTAGAAATTTTGGACACTAGGGTTCGTTATCTCAAAGATGCAGATTTGCTAATTTTTGAGCAAATTGTGAAAGGAACGGCTGGCAAAACACTGCCTAAACCTCAGGGTAGCGTTAATGGCGCACCTGTACTGGGTTATGTCTTTCCAACGACTCTAAAACCCGAAGATGCTGGATTTAGGAAGGTTAAAGGGATTTTGGCATTAGCAGTCACGTCTCATCCAGATTTCGATGACACGCCACTATGGGATGAGAATAACAACTCGAATTATGCCGATGATGGCATTATTTTTCATAGTCATTGGGTTGTACTGGTCAAAGATGATCGCGTTCCTGGTGGCTTATCGGTCAAGCAGTTCAACAAAACCGACAAAACTGTTGTGCTTCCACCCACCAATCCTGGTATGCCAATGTACTTGGATTCTCCCGGTTTCCCGGTTTTGCTAAAAGGTAACAAGCTCAGTGTTCTGGTTCCGGCTCAACGCATTCGATCTAAAACAGAGTTCAAGTTTGATGGAGTGGTTGTTTATATGCAGGTGAATACCACGAACAAAAATCTCCCCATGCTTGGGGTCTATCAAGCGTATAGCCTTAGTTCAGGGAATTTAAGCCTTCCCTACAGTGTGCAACCTCAGTAACGGAGAAAATTAAATGGCTCTCAATGTTGAATTGCTAGAAAGCAGCTTTGCTCAGATTAAGATGAACAGCTCAGAGGTGACTAAACGGTTCTACACACTGCTGTTTACAGACTATCCAGAAGTCCAGCCTTTGTTTGCCAATACTCATATGGAAAAGCAGGGCAAGCAACTGTTTCAATCTCTCGTCTTTACCGTCAATAACCTGCGTAAACCAGATGCCTTAAGCGATGTATTGAGAGGCTTGGGCACTCGACACGTTCAGTATGGTGTATTGCCGCAACACTATCCAATGGTGGGCAGTAGTTTGCTTAAAGCTTTTGAGGTAAGTCTGGGTACAGCCTGGACTCCTGACGTGCAACAAGCGTGGATAGAGGCGTATGAAGTTGTGGCTCAATTAATGCTGGAAGGTGCAGACTACTCACCAGAACGTCTGATGCCAACTGTAGTGAAATAGCAGAGTAGTAAACTTCGTCATCTACTAGGTTTACTGCTTTCAGACGATCGCCCTTAGAGCCTTTCAAGAAACAACTTTTACAATTTATTATCTAGAAAGCATTTCTAGCTCAAAAGAGGCAAGGTTGGGTTATGCCCTAGTGAAGTGTGGGGATGCTAAACAGAAGTAGTTGAATGATTCATCAATTGCGTGAATCCTTACCAATTGACCATGAGCTTCCCTGGTGACAACTTCTAGCTCCAATGGGTTCAAGCAAACAAGTGATAGATTTAGGTTACGGAAATTTGAAAATTTTTCGCAACCTATAGTATGTTTCATTCCTGTGGTTGTAGAAGTTGAGCTAAACATTACCCACGACGAAAACAGACAAGGAGCGCACCATGATCGCAGTTTTTGTCCGTTTCCGCTATAAAAGCGAATTCAATGAGGCATACGTGCGGCAGATCGCAGACGGAGCATCTGCACCGCCCAAGTTTCTTACATGACAAGCTCTTAAAAACGCAATTAACAGGAGAACAAACAATGGATACGATTGCACTGGTTCCTAACAACTCGTTGATCACCGAAACACCTGAGGAAGGACGGCAATTAGCCGTGAAATTGGCGCGACTAATTATTAAGCTAACTCAACCCGATGAAGAGAAGCGCAAACAGCTACGAGATGTCTATGGTAACGATGCCATGATGTTGATTGCCGTAGGGCAAACAGTTGCCACTGAGTTTGCCACGATCGCGGCTGCTAACAATTATTGGCAGAAGTGAGGTAGGCAATGAATGACTATTGTTTAGTGGACTGTGGTTTTCACGATCAGTTAGAAGTCCTAGCAACGCTACGGCAATCTTGCCAGATTTCCTATCGCACTGTAACTGGAGAAATCGTCCAAGTTCAGGATCAGATTGTGGATGTGTATGCTGCCAAACAAGCAGATTTTTTGAAGCTTAAAGACGGGACTGAGATTCGGCTCGATCGCCTGATCTCTGTCAATGGCAACCCAACTCGATTTGCTTAGGAGTAGCATAATGGTAATCCAACTTAAGATTGATCGCGTCTTACAAGGTTCATTTGCCCTCAAAGCGCTGAATCTTTTGTTTGTGTTTCAAGTCAATTGTCCCGGTTGTTTCATCTATGGTTTTCCTCTCGTCAACAAGTTGCACTGGAAGTATTGTCAGTCCGGCTTAAATGTCTTGGGGATCTCAACGGCTTTTGAGGATTTTGAGTACAACACTGCTGCCAATACAGAGTTGCTTTTGACTGAGATGAAACTGGTTGGAGCAACT
>NZ_JACJSI010000420.1 GCF_014698065.1 Nostoc flagelliforme FACHB-838 | reverse complement strand
AAGTTTTGCCATCATCCATCAGTAATAACATTAATATTCTCTGTGTTAACTGTGGATTATTACTCTCTGATAGAGCTTTTTGTAAATTCTCTTTCTGTAATTTACTTAAGTATTCTTTGGCTGGCATAGCAGTAAGTCCACGAGTTTATTTAATTTACATTTTATGCAAATTAGATGTGGAACAGCTTATTAGCGACTAGGAGAGAAAGCTCCTTTTGAAATGCTAGAAATTGCTAAAACACAGTTAAAGTATTTGTTCGCCACCGGGATAACAGAAGGAAGAACGGGGAGCATAGAAGCCAAAGGTAATTTCAAGCGGTCGTCTTGGTCGTAAAGCATAGACAGGATGGCTTGGTTGAAGGAACTCCAAATCAACAATTTGCCAAGGGGTAACGATCTCTGCAACATAAGGATAAACACCACTGGAGAATAGACATCTTGCAAAAGTAACAAATGCCAAGATGTTGGATCGCATATTAAAGGTTACTGGGTTTTGGGAAATTCCATTCCTTTTCCCCACAAATGCCAATAAGTCTAATTACTATCGCAGGATAATGTGCTATTACTTTACTGAATGAGCATTCAATCAATAAATAAATGGAAGGGAAAAGTTCGCGGCAGGAACAAGCGTTAGTGCGGCGTGAGCAACTGGTAGATACAGCGTTGGCGCTGTTTTCCAAGCAGGGTTACGATGCGACGAGCATCAAGCAGATTGCAGCGGCGGAAGGAGTGGCAGTAGGACTGCTGTATCACTACTTTCCGAGCAAGAGTGCAGTTATGAGGGCGATTTGGGAGCGGCACAGCTTTTTGCCGGAGCTACGTGCTTTACTTTTGGTGGAGCATAACGAGACAGCAGAGCGTGTTTTACGGGATGTGGCGGAGCGTTTTTCGGCGATGCTTGCTCATAAGGAGGCGCTGTTTCGCCTCATGGTACGCGAAAGCCAAAGTAACCCCGAAGTTGCAGACTGTCTGCACACCATCGTGGAAGAAGGGATCAAGGCATTGGGAGCTTATCTGGAAAGGCGGGTTCATCTGGGAGAGTTGCGGCCTCACGATACAGCCTTGACTGCCAGAACACTTCTTGGAACAGTGTTGACTACGCATTTGGCCCGTTTGCCGATTCGCCCGTGGGCAGAGCTGGTTGCCCAACTGCTGCACGGCATTAGCAGGCATTCTGACCACGTTCGCCCTGGACAAGACTAATCTTCAAAAGTGAGGTTGAAATTATGGAGACAATGATCCAAACAGATGTCATCATCGTTGGAGCAGGGCCAACCGGACTTTCGCTGGCCGTGCAGTTGATGCGTTACAACATCGACTTTGTAATTTTTGACAAAAAAGAAGGCGTCACTGATTTGTCAAAGGCTTTAGTCGTTCACGCACGTACACTGGAGATTTACGACCAAGTTGGTTTGGCGCAAAAAGCCATTGCAGGTGGAGAGATTGTGCTTCAAGGCAACCTGATGCATGATGGCAAAATTAGCGCTCACCTCGATTTTTGAAACTTCGGCGGACGACTTAGCCCTTTTCCTTTTCTCCTTGTCTTTGAACAAAGCAAAAACGAGCGTCTGCTTTAGGAACATCTTCAACACAATGGGAAAGAGGTTCAATGGCAGACCGAAATGGAAAGCCTAATGCAAGATATAAACGGCGTGAAAGCGGTTCTTAAAAACTCAAACGGCGAAACACAGACCATTGAAGCCCGATACTTAGTAGGTTGTGACGGTGCAAGTAGTCCAACGCGCCATCTCCTCAACTTCCATTTTGAAGGTTCGACCTACCCGCGCCTGTTTTACGTCGCGGATGTGGATATGGAGTTCCAAGGGGATGAAGCAACGTTTTACGCTGCTCTGGGCGAGAACTCGTTCGTGCTAATCGTTCCCATGCAAGGCAAGAAGCACTGGAGGTTGATCGGTAACCTGCCTGAATACGATGAGCAAGTTGACCCAGAAGTAACCTACGATAAAGTCGAAAACAAGGTCAAGCAATTAGTGCAACGCCCACTGGAGATCACGAACGTGCGCTGGTTTTCGAGTTACAAAGTACATACTCGTCGCGCCGAGAAGTTCTCTATTGGCAGATGTTTTCTTGCTGGTGATGCCGCGCATATTCACACACCTGCGGGGGGTCAGGGAATGAACACGGGTATCCAGGACGCTTATAACTTGGCATGGAAGATCGGGTTTGTTTTAAGTGGTTATGCCAAGGATTCACTTCTTGAAAGTTATGATGAGGAACGGCTGGCGAATGCGAAACGGCTCTTAGAGACGACTGACCAGTTTTTTGAAGTCGCGGCGGGTAACCAGTGGTATTTGCAATTTTTCCGTGAAAACATTCTGCCGGGTCTTGCCAGTCTTATAACACAGTTTGGCGCGGCAAAAGAGTTTATCTTTCCGATGGTTTCCCAAATCGGGCTTAACTACCGGAACAGTTCTTTAAGTAGAAATCAGGATACTCACGATTTTCAGGTCAAAGCCGGAGACAGAATGCCGTATTTTCTAATAAACGGCGCGAATGTTTACGATCTACTACGCGCTCCCAAATTCCATCTGCTCGTTTTCTCAGACGGCGAACACGGTTATCAAGGTTTGAAGCCGGAACCTGAAAAGGAATACAGCGATTTACTCGACTTCAACGTTATTCCACTTTACCCGCGCATCGTAGAAATCTTCGGCACAAACCGACCTTTTAAGGTACTGCTCAGACCTGATAATTACATCGGTTTTATCTCCAAGCTTAATTAAGGAAGATAACACAGGATTAGACAACCTATTTTTTTGGGAAAGAGGTCGCAATAGTGATTTAGGCGTTCAAGCAGTTGATACTAGTGGCAATTTAATTGGTAATTTCTTAAAACTGGATAGAAAGAATCAAGCCAATGCAGGCTACTCTATTGACACGCTGGAAATTAGCAATGCTCAACAGGTTGGTTCTTGGGGAGTCAGCCTCAAGGAATTAGGAGTTACGTCTTTAGCTGGTATTCGATTAACAGCTAATGGTAGTTACAATGGTCCTGATTTTAAAGTAGCTGCCAGACAGTCAGTGCCTGAGCCAGCAACGATATTAGGGTTGGGAGTCGTTGCGGGGCTTGGCTTGTTGCGGCGTCGTCGGTGCAATTAGATTGGGCAATAGGATTTTCCACCTGGGTAACTGTTTGGGGAATATCAATAGGTTTTGTGTCAATGAATTGTGTAGACAACACTATATTATTAATGCTTGACACCAAATCAGAACTGGCATTTTGAGCGCTGGCTAAAACAGATGCTTCATCCCTCTTGAACCACTGCCCGAAAATTGAATCACGCTGATCATCAGGGGCAACGAATTGATAAACGCAGTCCCGATTGTTTCGTGAACCAAGCCGACCCACATAGTCCAGTTTCAAATCAATCTTAGCAAGTAATTTCTGTGCGATCGCTATCGGGGTCAGTTTTTCAAAAATGGAAACATTTAAGTAATTCTTGATAACGTACCGATGTGCTACAGCTAAGGCTTTAAACTCCACCATCTTCTGGTCAGTTACACGTAACTGAACGTCTGGTGTAAGAAACTAGAACAGATTCAGGCTTTCGAGTAACAGTACAGCAGGTAATAGCTGCCCCTTGTTAAAATCTGGTTTCCAAATCGAATTTTCCCTAGCTTCTAACTGCGCTGCTGCCCGTTTAGCATCACGGTTCGCCAGAAATTCTCGCCCCAGCGTCAAATAATAGTGCATCCGCAGTTGAGGATACCAGGCGTCGTCATCTTTATCGACCAATTCAGGCGTAACTTCAACTCCGTAGCGACGGAATAATTCGGCCTTGCGTTGTTGATGTCGTTCGGTTTTCGTTTTTGCCCTTTTGTCTTGCAGCTTTTTCAATTCAGTTGGGGAGAGTTCAATATAAGAGCTTATGGAAGCGATCGCTATTCTTACCGTATGGTTCATGCCACCTTAAATCAAGGATGTCAGTATTTGGAGCGAGTGCCAAAGAACGTTTTTCCAGTAGACAAGGTTTTAGACGATGGCTCATATCTGTCCTGGATTGCTCCAGACCGCAAATCCAAGTACAAAGGTGGGTCAAGGATTCAGGTACGGATTAGAGAATACACTATCGACTCAGAGAATGGACAACAGACAACAAACTTATCGTTTAATCACCAGTTTGATGGATATTGCGCTATTTCCAGCTTTGTTGTTGGCCACAGAGTATCATTAGCGTTGGGAAATTGAAAACACTATTGATGAGTTAAAAACTCATCTCAATGGGCGTAAAACTCCTATTCGCTCTCAAAATAGGAAAATTTGATTTTCTAAGGATTATTAATTAAAAATTTGCTTAAACTCACTTTCTGATCACATTTGCTTGCCAAACTCAAGATACAAAAAAGCACCTCGTCACTACTGAAGTTGTGAGCCAATGCGTCGTTTCTTACCTAAGAATAGGCTGGCTCTCGCCATCAGAAATAAAGATGCAGCACGTTTTTAAGTAGTTTAGTTCAGCAGCATTAGTTAGCTATGAAATTATTTTCCATTGAGGAATTGGCAATTTTAACATCAGAAGCAAACGGCAACTGCGTTTCAATCTATATGCCAACTTACAAGATGAGTATGGAAACCCTACAGACCCCGCTCATGGTATTTTAGCAGTTATTATCGTTGTCTTTGGTTTAAGACACGCTTTAGGTGTGGATAATTATCTAGGGCTATTTTGGAAAGCAGTTATCTGGACTGGTATTGCAATAGCAGCGTTGTGGTTATTGATTTACGTCAGCTTAGTTAAACCTTATTTGGTAGAAGCTGTAATTCCCCAAAGAGGTAATGTCTGGAATGTAAACGTTCACAGGAGTTATCCTGCTACTGTAAAAAATAAGTACACGTAAATGGTAGATTAAGAGGCATGAATGAAAACTGCCTCGCCTACGGAATCGAAATTTCCGACTTA
>NZ_JACJSI010000042.1 GCF_014698065.1 Nostoc flagelliforme FACHB-838 | reverse complement strand
TTGGCTGGTCTGTATGATGGTAATCCCAAGCGCCACACAACCAAACCAACAGCAGAAAAGTTGTTGAATGCTTTCAATGGTATAACAATGTATTTTCATCGAGACGGCAGCTACGAAATGACTCAACTCGGTGAACTTCAACAACAAATTTTAACTCTGATGGGAATACCGCAGTCACTTTACACTTTCCCTTACCTTGTACCTGGATAAGTGCTTACCAGAATCCTATCTAATTAAGCTCCATAAGCTTTACAGTGCATTAATTCCTCTTCTAGCTTTTTAAATCAGCGAACCGACCGTAGTAATGTTTACCAAAACGTGTGCAACTGGAATTGGTACATTCTTTACTCTTGCCTGCCACGAATATTGCACCATCCATTGTTTGAACAGTTTTACGCAGATGCCTTGGTCTGCGTAACACTAATTCTGTTCCACAATGGACACATTCGATGAGCGAACATTCTAAGATTATTCGTTTGATATTGCTGAATTTTCGTTCTGGGCGATGGCGAGGCGACTTTACTATCACTAATTTTTTACTGCTGGTAGGTGCTTTCCTCAGCTTACCTGCTTTGTATACCAACTAGATAGCTAGGGATTCAGCCCTAAATCGAAACGGAGATTATTGATCGCCGTTTGTAGAGCTTCTTCAGTTTTGAGTTGGTTTAGTTGTTCGAGTTTAACGACAGCAATCTGGCGATCGCGTTCGATATTGAGGCGTTGTGTATTGAGTTCGGCTTTAGCGGCATCGTCAATTAAATCTTGACGGTTTGTGGCAATCTCCTGTTCAAGTTGAGCCTGAGCTAAATTCAGCTGTTCAACAGAGAGCAGTTGCACCTGGGTTTGTTCTGTCCAGTTTCGCAGTTGAGAAAGGGCATCAACTCGGAATTGAGCGATCGCTAATTCTTCTTGTCTGGCGTTAATCTGGTCTTGGTTATTACCTATACTTTGCTGAAGCAGTGCCAACTCTTGAGCCGCAAGGGTTTGTTGTTCTTGAAGAGCAGCCGCCTGACTTTCGGCTTGGGTACGCAGTTGAGTAAATTGCTCCCTTTGCTGTTCGGCTTCGCTTTTGAGTTGCCGATATTTCAGCATTTCGCTGTAGTAATAGTTGGCTAGTTGAATGTCTTCAGGACGAGCAATACCACCGGCGCAACTACCGCTTTGATCAGTCACCAGATCCTGATAGTCGCGGTGATGAAACTTCGGCAACGGTGGTAAAGTCGTTATATCTCGCCATGAGCATCCACTTCCACATCTTGCGCTTCAATTAACCTTGCGGTTTCCAACGCCGAACGAACTTGAGGGTGTTCGGTATTTTCTGGTTGTGCTTGCACAAAAGTCTCAAGTCGTTCTAAAGCGTCTAATATAATCCCCAAGGCCAAATTTTTCTGGTTTGGGTCATCTCAGTTTAAGTCCAAAGCGGCTTTCAAGACTTTGCTCTGCTGCTGATAGTTCTATCAGTGGATTCCAATTTTCTGGCCGCATACGTAGATTCTCTGCTTGCGAAGCTGATATTTATTACCTGAATCTACCTCAATTCAGGTTATCCCTCTCCAAGAGATTTTGTTAAATATTGCTTACAGCTTATTTGTCGCTATAAGTCTTGGCTGGCAAGCGTTTTCTACGCTTTATTCTCCATTGTTTATTTCTCTTTGGGCTGATTTTCCTTTTGCTCTCCGATTACTGAATCGGTGTTCTAGCAATTGAGAAGTTCCACGGTATAGGAGAAGTTACGGCGGCTAAGATGCACTCACTCGGCATTCATACTGGCGCAGATTTGAAGGAGCGTTCGTCGAAGACGTTGCCGTTCGCGGTAGCGTCTCTGAAAGAGAAGGCATCGCTCTTGGAGCTAACACACCATTTTGGTAAAGCTGGTCATTATTACTATAAGATTGCCAGGGCAGAAGATGACCGTCCAGTTGAGGCAAATCGGGTTCGTAAGTCAGTTGGTGCAGAAACCTCATTTGCACAGGACTTAAGCGATGTCGGTCAGATGTTGCAAGAACTTGAACAGATTGCCCAAATTGTCGAGCAACGGTTAGTGTAGCACGAAACGCGAGGTCGCACATTAACTCTGAAAGTCAAGTTTTCTGATTATCAGCGTTTAACCCGCAGTAAAACAATGCTTGCTCCTATCAGTGAACCGGGGTAATCACCTCAAACTCATTGCGCCTGAGTGATACTAGAATATTTTCCTCATTTGAATCTACTTGAATAAGCCAGCGTATGCTTGATTGACCATCTGAGTCTGGCTCTCGACCACAAATAACCCCAACTTTTCCAGTTACATAGAAAGGACGTAGAATCAAAACTGTGTCTCCTACTTCAACAGAGTCTGGGGTCTGCAATAGCGCTCCTAAAGGTGTTAGCTTTGAAAAATGGACTTATATATGTGAAAAGCTCTGTTGTATAACCTTATTTTAATCAAAGCTTAATTACTAACTAATCTTCCTGTTAATGCTTGTGATGGAATGCTTTGAGGCTATAGCAACACTCCACAAAAAGACGCACGTTAACGTTAAAAATCAACTGTTGGCATTACCGTGGGATTAACTGCGGTCATCTTTGAGTGTTGGCGATCGCTCCGTTGCCTACAGCCGCTCCTAAAGAATCTCTCGGAATCGGCGCTCGTACTCTTGTTTCAGCTTCGGCATCCTGGGCTGATGACTTCCACCATTTGAGCCGTTCTGGAGTTGGAGCGCTTACGCTATTTATTTTGAAGAGGAGTCCATTGTCCAGAGGCAATAAAACTTGCCCAAAAGTAAGGATGCTGATAATTCTCCGTATTTAGCAACTCTAACTGTGCCGCTCGCAGTGCTTCATGTCTGCCTTGACCTGCTTTCAAACCCTGGTAATACTTCACCATTAAATCCTTTGTAGCCTGATCGTCTACTAGTCACAAACTCAAAACTTGGCTTTCTGAGCCAGCAATTACTAAAGCACGACGTAAGCCGTAAACCCCCAAAAACGCCCTAAAACAAAAGTCATTGAACTGATTGACTTCTTGCTTTGATCAAATTCTACAAGCGACATCCGTAAGATTTCGGAAAAAATTTTTAAATGTCCGATCATGCATTCGCTATGGTCAGGATTTGTAGTACTTCTACAGAAGTATAAATATCTACTTTTGTATAAATTGAATGTTGGTAAATCAAGCATTGGTTATTCTACTCTGCTGAAGTGAATAGCTCAGTAGACTATTTTGTGAAACAGCGATCGCCTTTGGCTTAAGCTTCCCCTATCGCCGCCCCCGCCCTCATCCCTGCTCGATTAACAACCGCCCTCCATAGCCTATGATTGCTCCTTAGGGTAATGACAGCGATAGAAGGATGAATGGGAACAATTGTTCCCAAAATATGATTAGTGGTGTTGATTTATGCAGCTTGGGATTGGTTCAACTGCTGTAACCTCATGACAATTCTCTCTCTCTGGCTAGCACGCTTCTTTGATACTAACGACATGATTGTGTTTGCCTTGGGAATATCTTTTGCAAAGGAACCAGTATCCCGAAGCTTTCGCACGCCTCTAGACACTCAATAATATAGTTGATTGAGTCGAGACTTAGCCATTTATGACTTTTCGCTAGAACTAACCATTATTTTAGAACAACCTTCACTTTTCTGGAAGATTAGAGCCATTGCCAGCTTGTCTGAAAGCTCTGGTTATTATTCGTTTCATGTGGTCAATTGCGTAATCGATCATACCTATGGTCTAAAAGATATCAAATGGGTTTTCTAGAAAAATAGGTGAGGCATTAAGCCTCACCTAGAGTTAATTAAATTATTCAGTTTGATGTGTTAACTAACCTCGCAAGAAAGTAGTTATTTATTCAGTAGGATTTTCTTTCTACGTAAAGCCAGTAAACCTACTACACTTAATCCTAATAAGGCCGAAGGTTCTGGTACAGAGGCTATTTGTGCTGTAAAACCAGTTTCGTAAGAAGTCGTTATACCTCCAACTGATATTGAGTAGCTGGCTTCAATTGCTTGTACTAGCCCTTGTGTACCGATGGGAATAGAAAAAGTGCCATCCGCATTTTTTGCTACTTCTTGCCCAAGGTATTCTACAGTAACTGAATCGCTGACTGGTTTGCCTTGAGCCAGAATTTGAACTAATAAACTGCCTGACAAGTCCTCAGCAAAAGGGTTTTGTAAAGGTAAGATTTCCAAGGGTAGATTGAAAGATTGTGCTAAGGCATCTGACCAGTTATACAAAGCTTTAGTGTACTTGAGCAAATGCCTAACATTTTGGTAGTTCCCAACTTCCGTGGCTGTAATATCGTAATAAGCATCATCGCCTACTTCCGCAACATAGCCATTATCCAATGATGCTGTGATCGCGGCTACTTCTTTATCAGCAGTTAGATATAACTGGTCTGATGTTTGATTAATGCTAAAAGGAATTGTTTGTTTGTTTATATCGTAAACTTCTGCTCCTGTGAATTTTGTCACATCATAGAATTGTGGGCCTTCTTCGGGATGCCCAAATAATAAATTGTATTGAGCATTTTCTTTCTCAAACCAAATAACGTGAGCGGAAGCTGGTTGAATAAAGCATGGCAGAATAGCTGCCGCTATGAGCAGACCCGAAATTTTTTTGAGCAGCATTTAACTCTCCAGAAAGTTGTATTTGGTCTTAATACTTAATTACGTAATCAGAAAACCAGTTTTTTTAAGACTGAACAATCCCCCCGCCAGGGATAAAATTTAAATATTTATATTTTCTTAAGTTTTCCTAAATAGTCAGAATAAATTGAAAATTATTTATTTGAAGAATAACTATCTTTAGATAGAGATTAAGGCTAAAATAATAAATATTAAATGTATTTTTTCAACTACAAATTTTATTTATAGCGTTTTCTAAGCAACTGAGGTAGACTCAAATATTGTTTACTAAGGTTAATAGCTTTGAAAACGTACCTCATGCTTGTCAGGAACCGCTATAGCTACTATCCCCCATTTAAAGTGCGATAGCCATAATAGTAGATCCTTAACTTCGTAATTACTCTACGCTTTCTCCAGTTGCATTTTGTATTATTCCAGCAATCAGAATTATTAATAAATGTTGTTAAATCAATAAGTTATATCGAAGCATAAGTTTTCATTGTACTAGTCTTAAAAGGCAGATTTGATAAGTTATATTTGATTAGTTTTATGAGCTTTATAATAGTAACAATCAAGCAATTTACTCAATTTTATTAAACCATTTTCACTAGTAATTAAGAGCTTCGCTAAAACTTGAGAAGTTTTTAATTCAACTATTCCAGAAATGAATGTACATCAGCATTACGCAAAACCAGTACCTGTCACTGAGGGCTGAAAGCAATTCGCCTGAATAAATTTTGCTGCTACCTCATGCACCTCAGTACTCTCGGTTACTCGCTGTTTGTCCCAAGGTAAACTCATCTGCCCTGGCGATGACTTTTTCGCCTTTCCACCTTTTATCACCGATGGCAAAAAGCTGCTCCCCCAGTGGTTCCGTTTCTCTGGTTTTGCCTGTGGTCGATATTTCTGACAAAATCTGCGGTATTAAGCAAGGCTTCTAGCTGTTTTGAACATTTATTCTTGGGAGCGATCGCAGGCGGAGCATCGTCGCACTCATTACCCCTCCTCCCTCACCCACTCCAATATAGAGTCCGCAATGCTACCGCCGCACTTTAGTACAACTTTTGCTCATCAAAGATGCCACCACTGTCCGGGGGTGTAATCAAATCATTTTTAATTAGTATTTTCTTAAATACAGTTATTTTATCGGTTTTTGGTAGTATTATCTAAATCAAGCCAAGAATAATAACTAGGAGGAATTTATGAAGAGGCGTAAGACCTTACACGCCTTGTTATTTGCTGCGGGATTTTTTATCCCAGCTTGCACTCAAACCAAAAATTCTACGCAAAACCAAACATTAACAAATCAAGCCCAAGTCATCACAGATCAAAAATCCAACTCGGTTGAACTGACGTTAGTTTCTTACGGAGTAGCGAGAGCCTTATTTTCCAAAATGATTCCGGCGTTTCAGGCACAATGGAAAGCGAAGACTGGGCAAGATGTCATATTCAAAGAATCTTATGGCGGATCTGGAGCGCAAACCAGAGCAATTCTTGGGGGTTTACAAGCGGATATTACAGCACAGAATATCCAAAGTAACATAGATGCTTTGGTGGAAAAAGGTTTTGTCAGTCCAGATTGGCAGCAAAGATTACCCAATCAGGCTTCCCCTGCTAATACTGTGATGGTTGTAGTCATACGGACTGGAAATCCTAAAAACATTCAAAGTTGGAACGATCTAACTCGTGACAATGTAGCAATTGTTGGCATTAACCCCCAAACAGGTGGGAATGCGCGATGGGGAATTTTGGCAGGGTATGGTTCTTTTCTCAAATCTCAAGGAGAACAAGCTGCCCAAAATTATCTTAGAAGCTTTGTGAGAAACACCAAAACCCTAGTCAGTAGCGGACGAGAAGCATCAGATGCTTTCATCAAAAACAAAATTGGTGATGCACTACTTACTTTTGAAAACGAGATTACTTTTACCAACGATGCCCTTGCAGAGGATTTTCCTTACGTTGTACCAGCAACTAATATCCAGGTTGATTTTCCTGTGACTGTAGTTGACAAGATTGTAGATAGCAGAGGAACACGCGAAGTAGCCGAAGCATTTACTAAGTTCTTGTTTTCTCCCAAAGGACAGGAAATTTACGCCCAACAAGGATATCGCCCAATAGATCAGACGGTATATCAAAAATATGCCACTCAATATAAACCAGTTACAACCCTCTATAAAATTGCTGACTTTGGTGATTGGAAGGCTGTAGATCAGAAACTGTTTGCCGATGGCGCATTATTCGACTCTGCCCAAGCAGTCAGAAATAGGTAATTACAATGTTAGCCATCTCTGTCGCAGTTTCCCATCAACGCTTTCACCGTTCGCTTCTACAAGGTTTAGCTTTAACCTATATCAGTTTTATCGTTCTCTTGCCTTTAGGAGTAATCTTTCTAGAGGCTACCAAAAGTTCCTGGACAGAATTATGGCAAGTCATCACTGCTCCCCCTGCTGTAGCAGCCTATAAACTTTGTTTCTCGGCGGCTTTGTTGGCTGCTTCAATTAACAGTGTCTTTGGGGTAATCCTGGCTTGGATATTAGTTCGATATGAATTTCCCGGAAAGAGGTTGGCAGATGGATTAGTAGACTTGCCTTTTGCTATGCCTGCGGTAGTGGCGGGGATTGCTTTGTTATCTCTCTACGGTTCTGGGGGAGTCATCGGACAGTATTTAGATCCGGGAACATTCTTAGGTGAAAGCTTGAGATTGTTGGGTATTGAACAGGTAAACTTGACCTCATCTGTAATTGGTGTAGTCTTCGCTAAGGTATTTGTTACTCTGCCTTTTGTAGTTCGGACTGTACAACCTGTTTTAATGGGGATAGAACCAGAAATTGAAGAAGCAGCACATATTCTCGGTGCAAATTCTTGGCAGACATTTTGGCGAGTGATTTTTCCCCAAATACTACCTGCAACCATCACAGGATTTACCTTGGCTTTTGCCCGTGCTATCGGTGAATACGGAGTTGTGCTGATTATTTCCGGTAATATTCCCTATGAAACAATGATTACTTCCGTCTATATCTATCGCAGATTAGAGCAGTATGACTATAGTGGAGCAACGGCTGTAGCGATTGTGTTGTTAATGATTTCTATGGTGATTCTCATCTGTACCAACTTATTACAGTTGTGGAGTCGCAGGTATGAAGCTTAAGTTACAATCAATACCTTGGGGGCGCTATGTGTTGATGACTTTAGGGTTATCATTTTTAGCGATCGCTGTTCTTTTTCCCCTACTGAATATCTTCTATCAAGCCTTTGCTAATGGAATTGAGGCTTATTTACAGAGTGTAACTACGCCTGAAGCTCACCATGCCATATTCTTAACTGTATTGATTACATTAATATGTGTTCCTGTTAATACGGTTTTTGGCATTTTAGCAGCCTGGGTTTTAGCAAGATACTCGTTTCCTGGTAAGGTGATGCTGTTATTAATTTTAGACTTGCCATTAGCAATCTCACCTACTATTGTCGGTTTGATGTTTATCTTGCTTTATAGTCCTACCGTCGGTTTATTTAGTTCATGGTTGCAAGTAGCCAATATAAGAGTGATTTTTGCTCTACCAGGAATGATTTTGACAACTTTATTCGTGACTATTCCGTTTGTAGTGCGAGAGGTTTTACCTGTGCTGCAAAGTACGGGATGGGAAGAGGAAGAAGCGGCGCAAACATTAGGAGCCAATTCTTGGCAAATTTTTCGGCGTGTAACATTCCCGACAATTCGTTGGGCATTGTTTTACGGTGTGATTCTTTGTACTTCTAGAGCGATTGGGGAATTTGGCGCGGTTTCGGTGGTTTCGGGGAAATTGATTAATGAAACTAATACTCTGACTTTACATATTGAGCAGGTGTATGCGGAGTATCAAACTATAGCTGCTTTTGCTTGTGCTTCTTTGTTGGCTATTTTAGCGTTGTTGACTTTGGTGGCTCAGGAGTTTTTGCGAAATTTGGATGTCTCACGCACAGTAGACGCAGCGAAAAGTCGGAGCGCCGGAAACCGACGCTCTGAACTTTTCAAGACAAAGCCGCAAAGAAAGAGCGCAAAAGTGTGATTTATTGATGTACTTGGCAACTTGAAGGTTTATTTTTGAGAGAAATTCTATGTCAGACGAAATACTTGATTTATTGGGAGAATATACACACCCTCAAGGATATTTAGAATACATCAATACCTTACCTTTTCTCGGTCGTTTACACTGTTATACGCGACAAATTGAAGCGGGAAGTTGGCAACAAATTTTGCTTGATTATGAGGTTGGTGCTTCGGGAATTGCTGATGGTGCTTGGTTTAAGGTAACTTTCAAATTCTACTCGGATTGGGCGTTGTTTCAGACGGAAGACCCAACAGCAGCTAACTATGTTTCGGCAGAATACCAAGCTCGTCCACCACTGACTGGTGAAAGTCAGTCAACGGTACAGTTGTTAAAGGTAAGGTTTGATCAAAAGGGTCATGAACGTCCTTATCAAAAGGCCATTATTGTCGATATTGTTGATGGCTATTTAAAACCAGGCGATCGCATTTTAATTCGATTAGGCGATCGCCGAGGTGGTGGCGCAGGTACAAGGGTACAAACTTTTGTTGAACAAGGTTTCCGGTTTCGGGCTTACATCGATCCGGTAGGTACTTCCCGCTTTGCTGAAGTTCCGGGTGATGTGGTGATTGATGTTGTCCCCGCACCACCAGCTAAAATTACTATTGTGACTCCTAGACTTGTAAAAACAGGCGTTCCTTTTCCTGTGCGGGTACGAGTAGAAGATGTTTGGGGAAATACTTGTTGGGGTTTGGGCGGAAAGTTGCACTTAAGCGGTTTGCAGGAGCAGTTACTTGATTTACCGACGCAAGGATGGGCGGTAGTCAAAACTAATTTGACCCTAGAGAATAACCAAGAAACCTTGCTGCAAGCTAATTTGGTGGGTACTGAGTTGCAAAGTCAGTTAACGCCGATTACAGCAGATAGTAACTTGATTTATCCCCGTACTTTTTTTGCTGACCTTCATGTACATTCCAACAATACTGTAGGAACGAATAGTACAGAGTACAATTTTGCCTACGGTCGAGATGTGGCGGGGCTGGATGTTTTAGGATATACAGCCAACGATTTTAATATTACTGAGGAACGCTGGCAACATGATGTCAAACTGTGTCGAGAGGTAACGCGAGAAGGAGAGTTTCTTTGCTACCCTGGCACAGAATGGTGTGGTAATTCTGCTGTTGGTGGCGATCGCAATGTGATTTTCTTGGGTGATGAGGTGTTATTTCCCTGCGATCGCCAAGGAAAACAAGTGCGTTCTTTTGAATGGAATGAAGACATGAAAGGCCAGCAATTGTTACCCGGAGCTTGGCCTGTGGATCGGCTTTACGCTGCTTATATTCACAATCCAGAGCAGCATTTAATGATTCCTCATGTGGGTGGACGACGGGCAATTTTGGACTGGCATCATCCTAAACTAGAGCGTCTAATTGAAGTAGGTTCGGCTTGGGGACACTTCCCTTGGTTTTACCAAGATGCCATTAGTAGAGGTTATAAAGTGGGTGTGTCAGCCAATGGTGATGAACATCGCGGACGCTGTGGCAGTGGCGTTCCGGGGACAGCTGTATTTGGTGTCAATGGCGGAGTGACGGGAATTATTGCTCCAGGGTTGACGAAGTTGGATATTAATCAGGCTTTGCGTTCTCGTCATACTTGGGCGACAACAGGCGATCGCATAGTTGCTTTGTTATGGTCTGGTTGCCACATTCAAGGAGATGAATTTACTGCCTCTGATGCTGTGACTATTAACTACCGATTTTTAGGTACGAGTGGCTGGGATGAGATTACAGCATATACTCATCATGGTTTATTGTGGCATCGTAATCTGCAATCAGAAGCGGGTTACGCTCCTAACAAAATTCGTCTGCGTTGGGGTGGTGCGCGGATTAAAGACCGCTATCGTTGCGCCCAGTGGCGTGGCACTCTGGAATACACAAATACTATAGTGCAAAGCTATCAAGTTTATGGTCTAGAACATCCAGAAGAGTATGTCAGACAAGCGGCAGCATTAAAACTAGAGTTCCGTTCTGATACCTATGGAGATGCTGATGCAATTGAACTGAATTTATCTGATTTACTCCACGCGCAATTCCGGCTACAGGTTCAAATCGATAGTTACACCAAAGTCGGAAGTCCACTACGGCGTAATCCTTATATCCATTGTCCTGAATTTACCTGGGAATTTAGCGGACAAGACATCCTCAACCAAGGAATGCTGCGGCAAGAACTTGGAGGAACAGAACTTTTTCTGGCGGTAGAACGGTTAAGTACAACTCCCATGCCTAGAGATATAAGTGGCAGTTTTATTCTAGAGCCTGAATCTAGTTCCTATGGTTTTGTCCCAGTTTATATTTCAGGTCGTCAGATTGATGATTCTCAGGTTTGGACAAGTCCTTTGTTTATTAGTTTTTATTCCTGAGTGAAGGGTTGATAGCACAGCAAGCTGAATTTACTGATTCCTCCTTTCAAAATACTTTGTGCCGACATGAATAATTGAGTTGCAAAACTGGGAGGTATAGAATAGCCAATAATTGACCCCGCCGTAGCAGTTTCGTTGGGGAATTCGTATGACAAAAACTTGACCGTAGCATCAGGCAACCAGATATCAGCGAACTTACTACGGTTGCAACCCTTGTGATCGGTGAAATGCGTAGGCGCAGTCCGCCGCAGGCATCGCAATATAGTATTGCAAGGTAAATGTCCGGGTTTATATTTGGACTGTGTACGCCCCCCAACTCTTTCTATTAACAGTGGTGTTGGCACATACCAAAGAGGCGTGGAGGTAATCGGGGCGGCGGGGAAAACCTAGAAATCCTGACTGTGCTACTTCTTGCACTGTTAGTTGGATTATTCTACAGCCATATTCGCTAAAGTTGTGGTGATGGGTTTTGGCGATGCCTTCTCTTTCAGAGACGTTAACGGGAACGAGAGGCTTGTCTGCGACACGCTACGCGAACGCCAACGGCAACGTCTTCGACGAACGCTCGACTTAGTTCTGGCTTGCTTGGGTCAAACTCCACCGCGATAACTGGACGAATCCCGGCTTCAACCATCCCCGCTTCTATCTTGCCGCCACCCGCGAAAAGTACTACAGCGAAGCGATCGGGGCATCATCCAGCAGGACTGGTTTTAATTTTGTGTCATCAAAATTTTTGCAGACATCTGATTTTGGTGAGAGCTTTTTAGTTTTCGCTTTTTTAATAAGGGACTTCCAAGAAATAAATTTACTCAGCAAAAATCATAATTTGACATATAGAAAATAATGATAATCATTCTGAGGGGATGAAAAGTGGTTGCCTATCTCAGTGCGGTATGAATAATGCTTCACCCGCAGCAGGTTAGAGACTTGTTCGAGCAGTTTTCTGGGTCGTGGTTCCATCACGGCAATTTCTAACGCTGTAATTCTGTCATTCAGGATCTTAGGGGGATGGTGGCAGGTTCTCTTGTGGAAGAAAGACGGAAGATTTCCGCCTAAGAGTAAGTCATGTAACAACCTTGCCTCTTTTGAGCTAGAAATGCTTTATCAATAAGCTTTCTAGATAATAAATTGTAAAGGTTGTTTCTCGACAGGCTCTAAGATCCCTGTGGAGGGGTATTATGTGGAAATCGCGTCGGGCTAAGTCGCTCAATGCGGATTTAGACAGAAAGTTTCGGGCTAAGTGCCTCAAGACGGACTCTTAGGTGGAAATTTTCAGTCCAAATAATAGTTATGCGGCTCAAGTTGCCGATAGTGACGGTTCACCAAGCTTGTCGGTGTCAGGCAAGCAGCTAATTGGACCGGAAATCACTCTTGTTAATCTGATTTAAAACCCTCAGAATAAGGAGATTTCGCATGAACCGCTTACAAGGAAAATGTACCCTCATCACTGGTGGCACAACGGGTATAGGGATTGAGACAGCCAAACAATTTCTTGCAGAGGGTGCGCGTGTAGCAGTCACTGGGCGCAACCCAGACACACTAGCTCAAGCACAGCAAGAAATGGGCAAAGAGGTAATCTTCATTAAGAGCGATGCGGGCCAAGTCGGCGAACAAAAGCACTTGGCAGAGGAAATCGCTAAAGTTTTCGACAAGCTTGATGCCGTCTTTCTTAATGCTGGGATTGGTATTTTTCAACCGCTTGAGGCTTGGGATGAAGCAACATTCGATAATCAAATTGCAGTCAACCTCAAAGGACCCTATTTTCTCATCCAAAATCTATTGCCAATTTTGGCAAATCCCGCTTCGATCGTCTTGAATACCTCAATTAATGCTCACATCGGGATGCCAAACTCTAGCGTCTATGGTGCAAGTAAGGCTGCGATGATCTCGCTGGCAAAAACTCTATCTGGTGAACTGATCGAGCGAGGAATTCGGGTCAACGCCATTAGCCCAGGTCCGATCGCCACACCGATACTCGGAAAGTCTGGTCTTCCAGCCGAGCAAGTTCAGCAAGTAGCAGAGGCGCTCCGCAACCAAATTCCGTTAAAGCGGCTCGGCAATCCGATTGAGATAGCCAAAGCAGCGGTGTTCCTAGCCTCCGATGAATCCTCCTTCATGCTGGGTAGTGAGATGATCATTGATGGTGGCGTGAGTACTTTAAGTTGGCAGTTGAGATAAGTAAAGATTACTTAAAGAGCAATTTGTGTTGTCTTTGCATAACACTTCGTTGGAGCCGAACGCAGAGAGCCTGTCTGCTTGAAACGAGAAGTCATTTGGGGACTTCCAAGGAATAAAATCCCCAATATATAATGATTATCATTATATATGGAATAGTTTATTTTCTGGAAGTCCCTTAATGGGTAAGTCGGAAATTGGAATCATTGTGCTTTCCTCAGCATTAACTTCGTTGTGTTGATCTCAAGTGTGCTGAGTTTCAATGCTTGACTTCTTCCAGATTCTTACAACGATTTGTCAAATTCTTATGGTGAAGAGCGAGTTCGTTTCGGTATCATCCGATTTAGACAGATATTAATGTTCAGACTTAACTCGCCATGTAATAACAATGATTTCTGCAAACATTAAGACAATTAATAGCTCCGAAAATGCTCGTAAAAAGGCTTCTATCGTCCAGTTCTGACTCTGAGCATCCCAGATCATCAAAACAATCTTTAATCCAATCACCAACCAGGGTAGAATTACCACTGAATTCCGTCTGCGATAGATGCGGATCGTCGCCTCACGCCAAAATAGGAAGGTACTGAGGATACAAACGATGTAGGATGCTCCTGCATTGATTAACAAGCTTGTTTGAAGACTCGAAGTCAGGTTCGGGTACTCAAGCGCGATCGCCGTCAGACAAACTCCCAGCGCGAGATACAGGAAAGTAAACAAGGTAAATCTTTTCATTTTTCTCCTATGGAATCGAAAAACGCTTACATTGAATTGCCTCGATATTTCGCATGTAATTCAACTCAGGAGCCAAGTCAGTCGGGCAGACTACATACACAATGTTCTGAGGTTGGCTGATGACTAAACGGTAGGAGGATGGAAAATCTCTCCAGGCACTCTCAATGATTTTAATTAATATCGACCTTCAGCACAAAATCAAACTCCGATCCGTCATATCAGCCCGTGCCAGCGAGCACCATCACCGGGATTGTGGGCAGGTTGACGACAGTGTGGGCGACAACTGCGGGCCAGACCGATCCGCTGCGGCGGTACACCTCAGCGGTGACGAGACCGACCACCAAGGCGGCGGGGAAGACGGTATTGAAGCCGTGCATAAGGGCGAAGATCAGGGTGCTGCCGAGGACCCCGATGAACGAACCGTAGTGTAGCAGTGCATTAGTGATGACACCTCGGAAGAGCAGTTCCTCGCCGAGGGGCGTGACGAGTCCAAGCAAGATTGATCGCCTGGTGCAACTGGGTACGAGTTAAGCTGCTGTTTTGTGATCCAATCGGTTGCGTTAGGGTCGAATAGTGTCGTAGTACATGAATCACCAGGATTTGAGTGAGTGATTCGACATATAATTGACCCATCATCCCACCCGATCGCAACTCAGCGAACATCATCATTCCAATCTGATGAAGTTGCAAATCTTGCTGACCGAAACAATGCACAAGGTCGAACCGTTTTGAATCAATGTCAGAGGCTTCAGCAACTTGTTGAATGAATGCCGACTTTAAGCAAATGTGCAGCGGAGCACAATAGTCACCAGCCAGAAATCCAACACGAAGAATATATAGTAACCTTGATTCCGCGATCGATACTTCTCCCATCGGAGGGACTTTGCCAACCCAGTAAGCAGATAATTACTTAAGCGCTGCTGTTGCCTCAATCTCAACTAATGTTTCTGGGGAGGCGAGTGAGGCAACACCGATGCCAGTAAGCGCGGGGTAGCAACTAGCCACTTTATCTTGCAGTATCATCCTGTTTCTCCTGTTCCCATCAATGTTGACCTTCAGCACACAATCAAACTCCGATCCGTTTAGCAATTACCAACGCCGTAAAGCTGGTCTAATTTTCTGTAAACTTCAGCACAATTTTGCCCCGTGTTCCTCCCTGCTCTAGACGCTGATGTGCCAGAACGACCTGATCCCAAGAAAATACTGAATCAATCACTGGGCGAAGCTGATGACGCTCGATGAGTTTTGTCAAAGCCTCTAATTTTGCTCGGTACTGGGGTGAAAAAACAAAATGAATCGTCAGATTCTTACCCCATGCTTCAAGAAGGGATTGCGGTATTGCAATGTCTACAATGCTTATAAGCCTACCAAAGGGACGAATGATTTCTAGACTATGCTGAATTGTTTCTTTGCCGATCGTATCTAGAACTAAATCCACACCTAGTCCATTTGTTTCTTGACGAATGACTTCTACGTAATCTTCATTTTTGTAATCAATCACCCGATCTGCGCCCAGTTCTGTCACGAAATCTCGGTTTCTAGAACTACACGTCGCAAAAACGTATGCCCCTATTGCTTTGGCGAGTTGAACTGCGATCGAACCCACTCCACCCGCACCCGCATGGATGAGAACTGTTTCACCAACTTGTAGATTGCCCCTAGTCACTAGACAATCCCAAGCCGTTCCGCCTGCAAGCGGAAAAGAAGCTGCTTCAATGTGCGATAGATTTGCAGGCTTCAATGCAACAATCGCTGCATCAGCCACATGATACTGAGCGTAGCTACCGAATTCTCCAAAAACTTGCGGCGAGTAGTACACGTTGTCTCCCACCTTGAAATCAGTCACAGCTTCGCCAATTGCCTCAATCACCCCTGAAACATCGACTCCAAGGATAGCGGGTAATCGAACCAGTTCCTTGTAATCACCACGACGAGTTTGGTAGTCGATCGGGTTAATCGAGGTTGCACAAACTCTGACTAACACCTGATTCGCCTTCAGTGTTGGTGTGGGAACAGTTTGAATCTCAAACTTCTCAGCATCACCAAACGCAGTTAATACGGCTGCTTTCATAAATTCCATTTGTGCCAACTCTCCTTGATTTATAATAAACAGTGATTTCGATACCATTCAGCATAGGTAAGTTCTCCCTAACTTCGCAAGTCAGCACGATTTGGTAAGGTAGTTACCGTTTAGTAGCAAATGCAGATATCACAGCCTCGTCGATCAACAAATAATTTTTCTAACCTGCAGCCAAGCGTTGCCCATATCGTGGAGCATACGCTTGGGTGTAAATGGATGTTGGCAGTTTTACACTTAATTCGCGTAGGCATTAACCGTCCAGGAGCAATGACCCGTGCGACTGGGGGCTTGACGACCAAAGTTTTGAATGAGCGGTTGTCCGATCTCGTTAATTTTGGCATTGTGGAAAAGATTGCTTATCCTGAGATTCCACCGCGTGTAGAATATAAATTGACAGACTTTGGCTTTCGCTTCGTTGAAATTCTGGATTTTATCGACAACTTGGAGGAATATCGTCAAAATCGGCGCTAAATCCTTGAGGTAGGGATTTTGATGCGTGAGTTGAGCTGAAGTTGTACATCGGTACGCAGAAAGTCCAGCAATATGGAGTTCACCTCATTTGCATGAGTCCAATTGATTGCGTGAGGACCGCCCGGTATCACTACAAGGCGGCTATCTTTGATGAGCTTCGGCAGTCTCGCGGCAGTGGACTCCAATGGCAGAATGCGATCGACCTAGCTTTAGAGCAGGCTTTGCTTCTGTTCTGGTGCAAGGGCTATTTGGGGACATCGCTCACAGATCTGACTGAGGCGATGGGCATTAACCGTCCGAGCCTTTACACCGCTTTTGGCAACAAAGAGACTTTATTCCGCAAGGCACTCGATCGCTATCGGGATCGGCACACTGCATACCTGCGGGATGCCCTTGAGGAACCAACGGCTCGGAGAGTGATCGAGCGGATGATGCAGGGCGTTGTAGATTTAGTGACCAATCCAGGCAATCCGTCCACATGTCTGGTTGCACAGAGTTTGCTCGCCTGTGCAGATCCAGATGATCCGCTTCATCAGGAATTGGTAGAACGCCGAGCGGCAGACGAGATTGCTATCCGTGATCGCTTCGAGCGGGCGGTATCTGAGGGTGACTTGCCGCCTGATGCTGACCCTACTGCCCTTGCCCGCTTTGTGCTCACGGTCAACTTTGGCCTGTCCGGGCAAGCAGCAAGTGGAGCCAGTCGCACGGAACTCCTACAAGTTGTTCAGACGGCATTGAAAGCCTACCCAATATTAGATTAGGTAATAGGTTTAATTATTTCTTTAAATTCAGGCAACCACAAATTTTTTGGGTTTGAAGTTGAATTATTAACCTTGATTTGTTTAATCTCTCGCTCCAAAATCGACCGCTCTTCACAGGGAATCGCTCAAAGAGATATTAGTGCCGACATTCTGTACTTTCAGCTGGCACAAGAGGATTAATTCCTGCGCTAACACAGTAGGTAATACTGCCGACAGGTAGAACCGAGAAATTGGAGAATCCAACGGCGATCGTCCGTAAAATTAAGCGTTGGCCATCTGGTCGAAGAGGCTACTTAGAGTATTCGTAGATAGTCGGTCGTCACCGAGGCCCAAGCGGGGCTTATCAATATCTATGACAACGGCTTCGGCAGCGCCCACCTTCTGGGCGACTTCGCCTGCCGCTTGCAGGTTCCGTCCTCCGATGAACACTGGAATGCCGGGATGCCTCTGGCAGAAGCACCTGACGGCGGCGCGCCCCACGACACCCGATCCCCCGGCGAAAAGTACCTACGCTGTCGTCATCAAGTTAGAAGCGCGTTCTTGGTCAAAAACAATGGTTGGTTCTTTGGTTTTCATAATGCAATGAATGAGTGAATGAAATATACAATCGAGCGTACTTTTGCAAGCTGTTGGCGTTTTACCTGTTTACTGCGATCGCTTACCAATCATGTTGTTGTATCAGGAGTGCAAGCTGCATTGGATTCTCGTCTGATCTAGCTTGAGTGTAATGAGTGCCAACGCTCAACTTCTTTCAGATTTTTACAATGATTTGTCAGATTCTTATGAGGTTAGCGAACCTGCTTGGGGGTCATTCCAGTCAGGCGCTTAAACTGTTGCGTCAAATGGCTTTGGCTGGAGAAGCCGACTTGTAAGGCAATGTCTGCGGTAAGCGAAGCTATCCCGAAGGGTTATCGCCAAGTCCGTTTTCAACAGCATCACTTTTGCCTGTTCCACCCACTGTTGAATCACATACAGGACTTACGCAACTGGCACAAGCAATGGTGTGGTGTAACCGCGCCGCATACGAAACAACTATGCGATAAACATGGGAACAGTCGGACGTTTGAGTTGTTGAAATAAATAATTTGATAACAATCCATGCTTAATTTGATAGATGGTTTGACCAGTGTTATAAGCTAAATCTTTGAGTCGAAGCCAGACTAAAATAGCACAGGCAATATGATTTCTTTGAATCCGACCCTTACGGCATTGGCATGATTTAATGCCAGTCAATTGTTTTAATTCAAAGGTGAAACTCCTCAACCTGCAATCGTTCCTTACACACTTGTTGTACAATGTCCGTAAAATCTTGAGATAAATCGTTCGTAGCGATAAAATCCGTTCTGTCGGTGGAGACAGTTACCCGGAACAGTTTCACTTTTTTGGCGGCGGGAAATTTCTTGATTTTAACTATTTTACCTGATTTTAACTCCTCATTATCCCAAGATAACAATTCAATTCTTTTATAATCTTCTTGCTTTTCCTTATTATCAACAAGTCGATTAAGTTTCAAAGGGCAATAATAATATTTTCCTAACCCATCAATATATAACATCAATTTATTTGTCGCATACCAAGTGTCCATTAACACGGCTTCAAATAGTAAAAGTTATGATACACAAGGTTTTGCAGCATCTCTGTCACATGAACTATTTTTGTTTTTCCATCTCTGTCTGGGTCATAAATACGATAGTCAACTACCCAAAATCTTCCTATTTCATGATTGACATATATACAATTTATTAGTCCAATTCCTTGGATGACTCTATGCTCATTCCCACTATATTGCCGTTTAGTTGTTTCTATTTCTATGGCATATCGTTTATCAATTACTGTGTCATCAAAAACTAGATATGCGTTCTCACTAACTTGGATGATATCTTTAACATTATCCCAAAGCAACCTTGGCGTTAGCTTTTCATTCTTGAGATAGCGGTTAATTAAATCGTGCGATTCGTTGATTAGTGAATCACGGTAATCAGTCCGTAAATAACTAATCCAGCCCGACAGCAGATTACTGTCACTAAAGGCTGAACTCTCGGTCAGATGTAGGTGAAAGCCCTACCATTCATGAGAAAATTCTAAAAAGAAGGATTCTCCGGTTGCAGGTTCAACCGCACCATAGAGCCAAAAGGCTTTGAATAACCACTGCCATTGTCCTATCGGTTTGACTCCACAGGCAGTAATCAAGCGTCCGAGCAGCGTGTGAAGTCCAAAACGGCTCTCATCTTGAGCGAAGTAGCGAATCGGGCGTTGTTGTTGACGAACTTGCCGATCATACTGACTTAACAACTCCAGGTCGTCTGCAACGATTACAGCATGTCGTAAAGCTCTCTCTGCTTCATTATTGGTGGGTGGTAACTGCGGGTGATAAAAACACGCAATCACGGCATCCCAATCAGTTAAAATCTCTTTAGCTAAAGCTTTTAACTTGGTATGCTCTGCAACCGCAGCTAATCGGCAGACTCTATAAAGGCGAGCGGGGTGTGAGTCTGATTCATTTGATTCCCCGTCGCCAGTAGCAAGTGAATGTATTAGTTCCCTTAGTTCTTCTAAAAGCCACTGCCCTAAATCTGCTACTTCTTTATCTAGCGCTTCAGTCAAAGCAATGGCTTTGCGGATGAGATGGGCTAAACAATGTTGGCGTTTCGGGTAACTACTGTAGGCTCCATAGCCATCAGTGACCAACCATCCCACAAACGCCTCGCTTATCAGGTGCAATAATTCCTCTTTCCGACGACTACCAATGTGGAAAACCGCTATTGTACTTGTGATTGCTACCCATAACTACCGAGATTTTCCTCTCTCATACCAGGGTGTTTCATCAAGGTGGATTATTTCTGCCGATTGTAATTCAACAATAAGTTCCTCGACTACCGCCGAACAAGCTATTCCTACTTCTCGAATGCATCTGTCGATTGTTCCCACCGAAAGCGATACCCCAACCCAATCATTCAACAATTCCCTAATTTTGGGTCGAGACATTCGATATCGTACCGCAAGACAAGCAATAAACGTTGCCAACATTGGTCCAACAAGTCCATACTCTTGCAAACATAAATCTTTGCTTCTCCCTTCTACTACTGAGATGTAACCTGCAAGCGGTTTAGATAAAGTGTGGTGTCCACAACCACAAGTTGCTTGATAGTAGTGATGAAGCGTGCATTTTAACTCGATTCCAGAATCTAATTTTTCTAACTCTAATACGTAATAACCCATCTGGGGTTTGGCTTCTGGGTCTATTTCTAGCCGACTGTTACATGATGCACAAGTTAGAGGATGATGGGCTACTGTCTGGCTTGCTATTAAGGGGTTTGTTCGCCAAATCCCTTTAGCCCCTACCTGTTTTCCCGGCAACTTCTTCCCAAATTCCTTGCTTTTTGCTTTCTCAATTTCTTCTGAAACTTGCTTATCTTCTGGCTGTGATTCAGTAATGGAAGCTTCACTCCCCCTTTGTCGTTTTTCTTGTGACGCTACTTTCTCTTTGCTTTTGAATTGGTCTGATGATGGGGGTAACGAACTATTACTTGAGTTTTGCTCTAATTTTTCTAGTTGTTCGACTGCTAAACAATGAAGCTTGCCTGCAACTTGTACCAATTTCTCTTTGTCCAGAGATTGGAAGTAGTCCTGGTTCATTTGTGCGAGGTCTTCTTTACTCAGTCGATTCATTCCTGCTTTGGCTTTTTTGCACAATTATTTTTTACATTACCACACGATTGTCACCCCTACTTTTACCTACACTGCAAACTCTTGTTTTAGGGGGGAGAGTGAAAAACTACACTCTAGTAGCTGGAATCGTAATTGTCTCCTTGGTTTTGGGATTACGCCCTTCACGCTCTGAACGTTCGCGTCGCTCGAATGACCCAAACCCAACAAGCGTGATCTTCTCCCCCTTAGCTACAGCCTCGGTAACGACTTCTAAAAAAGCACTAATCACCTCATCAGCTTGCTTTTTCGTGATGTTGGCCTTCGCTGCTACAGCATCCACTAATTCCCCTTTGTTCATAAATCACCCTGAAGTATTGCCAGTATTGGAAATTTACTTTACCATTACTACCTTTTGTGAGGATAGGGGGAGAACGACTAACAATCAAGCAGCATACGAAAATTAACAATGCATGACTACTCCTGTGGTGACTTTGAATTCAGGAATAAACTCAGTTGAGTTCTAGGAGAGCTTGACTGATTCTGTAATCACCTTTTAAGAGGAACTTGTGTGAAGCTGTAAGAAAGTAAAGAATCAAACTTTCTTCTATTAATCAGTTCTCATACCGATTTTATATGAAGGTGCATATAATAGAGAAAATAAACTCGATAAATTAAAATAACTATGAGCCGCCCTTTTAAGATTGAAATAGCAGAGAGCGAAGAAGAACTTAAAAAACGTCTACAAACAGCAAATTTAGGAAATCAGAAAGAAAAGCTTATGATGCTGTGGTGGATAAAAAGCGGGCAGGTTAAGGAGCAGCAAGAAATCGGAAAACGCTTGGCAAAAGATACTTCAACAGTCACGAGATGGTTGCAGAAGTACAGAACTGATGGCATATCAGGCTTATTGAGCTTAGGGCAGCAAGCGAAATACTACCAGGATTAGACATTTCCTTGCTAGAGCAATGCATTACAATTTCAGATTCAATTCAAGCTGTTGATGAATTTGAACAGGGACTAAAAGCGGACAATGAGTGAAACAGATAGCGCCGCGATCGCTCTAATCTATCGTAGAGTTGAGCGATTTGAGGCGACCACAAATAAAACCTTGTCCAGTCAGACAGTACTTTTAGAAGAAGTTTTACGGATACTCAGCGATGCCTACGGCGGCAAGCTACGCAATGGCGGTACTGGTATATGAAGAGATTTCCAAAGTATGCGATCCCCTTACCAATAGTTTGTATTTTTGAGGACTACACAAAAGATATAATCTCTTAGCTTAATTCATCTAGAGTTCACAAAATAACTAGCAAAAAAAATGCTAGCCACACAGCCCTCAGCTTTTTGAGTGCGATCGCAGGGATTAGTCATCAATCCACCACGGTAAGCAAAAGCAGCGCACAAAGAAACGTTTACTAGACGTTTCAGCCCCCGGACTCTGCAACCAGCAAGTCTAATTAAATTTATAACTATTTCAAGCTTACCGACTAATCCCTACAATCTGCAAATTTAAAAGTTAAGGGGCTGTCCAAACCAACAAAGGACAACCCAATGAATAAACCCCTCACTTTTGACAGACAGGGGTTTGCGAATGAAAAGCCTAGTATTCTAACGCAAACTTTCCCCAACAATCAAGAATCTCGAATTTCGGAATTATCAAACCATATAAGCGATCGCCGAACTAGCACCAAATATTTAAAAGCGGGTTGCTGTGACGTTGCTCTAAGACCATGCCCCAACCCGGATGAGTTACTGCGATCGCCTAACCTCAACTTAGAGGAGTCTTTTTACTTACAGCGATTAGTCAAGCAAGGCATGTTTAGTGGTCAGGTGGCCGCCGTACTTCTCCAAATTGAAGCCAAGGTTGGAGGGGTGGCAGTATGAATCACAAAGGATTCGGCAAGATAGCCTCACCCCAAAAATCACTAAATCAAGAACTAAGGCAGGTTTTCAGAAAATTCAACAAGCGAGGTAAGCTCAGAAGTACCCCTTGGGCTTTGCATGAAATCTCAAGACTTGAGTCCAGAGATGGAAAAGTCCATCAAGTTGTTGTAGCCTCCAGCCAAAATGACATGGCGCAAGGCGATGCCTGCTCTGGGCGTAGCCATCACCATGATAGTGAAATTCAAGCACTGGGTAATCATCAAGGATTCTAAGAGCCATCCGCACCTTATACTTTGCCAGCCAGAGAAGATTTTGAAGCCAGCCACTGGCAAGAGTGGGGTGAGAGTGAGATTGACAGTGAGATAGCGGCACTTAACTTCAAATCGCTGTCAGGGAATGCCGCTTTTGATTACTTGCTCTACTCCGATAAAATCAGCCGCCGCAATGATGGGCGGCTACGCGATGGGGATATGCGGCGATATGCTCACCTCTCTAATGGTGGTTGGTGGTGTAGCGGAATAAATATTATCACTGGTGAAGATTCCGATTGGGGATGCTTCAAGCCCAACATGCCAAGAATAGATGAGGGTAACAGCAAGGCAATTAAGTATGAGCATCCCCCCAAAGTTGACACAGAAATTTTTGCCTTACGGATTCCCGCCCGGATCTGGGAATTAATTAGCCGCCGCTACGATGTGGCACTACCAAAAAATTACCAAAGTTTACCTTATGGTGATTTTTGGCGATGGGTGAGAGAGAATACCCAAATTCCCGTTATCATCTGCGAGGGTGCTAAAAAAGCAGCTGCAATCTTATCTTGTGGTTATGTCGCCATTGGTATACCCGAAGTATGGGGAGGCCGTCGCCAACCAAAGGATGAATACGGCGAAAATAACGGCGCACCATACCTGATCCCACAGTTAGCCGCTTATGCTCAATCAGGCAGGCGAATTTATTTCTGTTTTGATGCCGATGTGAAGCGCACCACGGTTAGAAGCGTGAATGGTGCGATCGCTAAAACTGCCAAGCTTTTATCTTTGCATGGTTGTGAAGTCCGAGTAATGGGGTGGCATCTGGTATTAGGCAAAGGGATTGATGATGTACTAGCCGCTTACGGCCGCGACCAATTTGATACTATTTACTGCGATGCTCTGAAATTGGATGAGTGGAACACCAAGCAACTAAGGCGGCTCACATACACCCCAGATTTGAACTTAAATCAGCGTTACTTGGGTGAGTTGGCTATTCCTTTGGGTAAGCAGCTAATAGGCTTGAAATCGCCAAAAAACACAGGTAAAACTCACTTGCTTATATTAAAAAGCTCATTGATTTGGGATTTGAGGAATCGATAGAAGGCAATTTTGAGAGCATTTGCATTAATACTTGGGCGAAGTTAGGGGCAATCATCAATGATGGGATGAATAGCTATGAATTGCAAATTATTAGTGATTTGAAATCTGACGGACATATCATCTGTGAAGTCAGCGCGGATGAGTTACCCGAACCTGCAGAAGTAGAGACTACTAAGCAAGAAATTTACAACAACTGCAAATCAGAATATACGGGACACTGTGAGAATGTAACTGCATCTGAAAGCATTACAGATGAAGATTTTTTGAAACTAGATAAACAGAATTGCAAAACTGAGTCCGAACAGTTAAAACACAGAAAATGTGAGATTGAAAGGCGTTATAACGTGACCGTTACTCCCGAATTAGTAGAGAAAGATGATCAAAACTGGTATTCTATAATTCGACTAGATTACTACCTTGGCGTGGGTAGGGAATTTCTACCGGATAGAAAAATAAATGTCATCTCCATTCTTTACTAAATGCCTAAGTGCAAGTGGTATTTTGTGCCAGCGATCACAACTTTCTGCGCTATCAAATACCAGGACGCTGATGAAACGATTGTTAGCTTCCCTCTCATCAAGGGATTGTGTCACCTCTTTCGACTTCAACTTCTGTTTCAAAATTGTATGAGCCTTGTCCGCATGATTATCTGTTAAAGCGTGACAGTTAGGAAACAATAGCTGAAGATTTTCTAATCTATTATCATGGCGATTACCATTGATATGATGAAGTTCTAAAGGAACGCTGCCATTCAGCCATTTAGCCGCATGACAAGACTCACATTGTGCAAGTTTGATGCCATCTTTAATCAGCTTTAGCTTCAATTTATGTGGATTAATACAAGACCCTTTATAAAGATAATCACTTGCAGGCTTGTGTTTACCAATTTTCTGTGAACGTCCACCTTGATTACCTTTATAGACGATGTTCATTTTAGCGAGATACGATTCTAAGGTCATAGGTCTACAGTGCAGTTGGCTGCAAATAAAAGCCTTAGAACGGTGTTCGCTAATCCACTGCCTGATTTGAGCTTCTTTATTTAAAATGTCATTTCTTTTCATTCCTCCAAGTTATCATACACATCAAAAAACTAATCTAAGTGTCTATTACTGAGCTAAAGCAAGCAGTACAAACAAAGATTCAGTACCCCTGGCAGGAGTCGAACCTGCAAAACACTCGGTCTAAACGAGCGACGGTTTCCAATTACGTCACAAGGGCAAATGATCGGAATGGTAGGATTTGAACCTACAACCTTCAGCTCCCAAAGCTGCCGCGCTACCAAGTTGCGCCACATCCCGTTGGTACTCCTGACGGGAGTTGAACCCGTACATAGACTGTTTTTGAGACAGCCGCCTCTTCCAGTTGGGCTACAGGAGCATAGGCTGGGAAGGAAGGAATCGAACCCTCAAACTTCGCATTCAAAGTGCGACGGCTTTGCCTGTTTGCCTACTTCCCAATAAATGGCTGCCCCAGTAGGACTTGAACCTACAACCACCGCCTTAACAGCGCGTTGCTCTGCCATTGAGCTATAGGGCAATGTGCCAGTCCCCCAGATCCGGATTGAACGGATGACCTTCTGTTCTTCTCCTATCGGAGACGCTACGCGAACAAACAAGGGTCAGACGCTTGCTGCTACCGCAGTATTGACAGGTGTGGCTATCACGCTTTAACACTTCACGCCGATTTACAGGTGGTACTTTCCAGTGGCGTTCGGGATTACCCATAGTCAAGCGAATATGTTCGGGAACTTGTAGTACAACACTGGGTGAGCGCACTTCCCACTGCTTTGTAGTACCAAAATTCAACGATTCTGCCTGACCTGTGACTAACAGCACGATTGCTATTCTTATGTTGAATGCTTCTCCATTAAACCCTACTGTGGGGACAGTGGTAGTTATTTTACTGGATGGTAAAGTCCATCTTTTGCATTCCATTCCCAACCTATGCCTCTGGGGTCGCGGTTACGAGTCCAACTGATAAGTTCTTTGGTAGTGAGTTTTTTTCGTGACGGTGCGAGGCTCGACGGACTTAAACCTAGTCGCGGTGCTAGGTTTTCAGGAGGTAATACTTGCAGTTCAACTTGGGGCTGTTGGTACGGGTTAGCTTGTCTTCAAGGTCTGGTGTTGTTGTATCTACCAGAAGCCATTGCCTGTTCCAATTTTTCCAACTGCCCAGAGATAGCCTCTAGTTTGGTTTCCAGCTTCTTCTCTAGCTGCAAAACCGATTTACTGCTGGGGCAACATCGATATCAATATTGCTATCAAACTTGGATATCAATTCCTCTAAGCCTTGCTGCAAGGCAATTGTATGTCCTTGGCGATGCAGCCGCGATAGTTCTCTGACTACTGGAATTAGGGCAGTAGGAACGCGAATCATTTCGCTTGGTGGGGTCTTGTGGTCAGCCATTTGATATCAATTTTGATAGCAATGAACTAATGATAAGTGAAAAGTGATCGCCTTCCTGGTATTTATCCTAGTTAACTGAGTAAGATAGTGCGATGGCGTACCCACCAATGATCGCTTCTTTGCGGGGCGTAGCCCATCGCTTCTAATGCTGTAGTTCATGTCATTTTTTCACCAATCAAATTTTATTTACTGGGGATTTTGGTGTTTTGCATAAATAACCCACAGAAGAGCGATAAGTACTATAAGAGCAAACAAAAAATTAACTCTTAAGTTTTAATAACTTATATACTGACGGGAAGAATCAAATATGATTGGCAATTTCTCAGGCATTAAATTTTTATGCTTTTACTATTTAGTTATCTTTATTTAATAGCAGTTAACAATAGATAAAAATTAACATTTTTTATCAATGAATTTGATAGTATTATTTGCTGTAAATATTTACTAAAAATAGAAGTCTTGGCTGTAATTATTCTTACTCATAGTCAGATTTAATTACTCATGTTAATTAACCGTGTATATGTACAGAAATAATATTTACCTTTAATCGCTGCTATGAACAGAGTTACCACAGTCTGATAAAGAAACAGGTTTAGGCTTTATAACAAAAATTTTCAGATTACAGACATAATTTTATGACAGCAAGACTAATAGTTGATCCTTGGATTAGCTGCCCTCAGCTTAATCCAAAGGCCCAACTTCGCTTATTCTGTTTTCCATGTGCGGGGGGTACAACTTCAACATATAGTACATGGACAAACAAATTACCAAAGGATGTAGAGGTTTACTTAGTTCAACTTCCTGGAAGAGGCCGTCGATTGCAAGAACCTTCCTATACCAATTTTTTACCTCTTATTCAAACTTTGGCATCAAAAATTAGACCGTATCTGAATATGCCATTTGCTTTTTTTGGCCATAGCATGGGTGCAACGCTTGGCTTTGAGATAACGCGTCTACTCCGTCAAGAATATAATCTTAGCCCTGTTCATTTATTTGCTGCTTGTTGCCCTGCTCCCCAAAAACCAATTCTCCAACCGTTTATTCACAAAATGCCTGAGGCTAAATTCCTGGCGGAACTTTGCGATCGTTACAATGCAATTCCCAATGCGATTTTGCAGAATGAACAAATGTTGCAACTTTTATTGCCTTGTCTGCGAGCGGACTTTACGATACTAGAGACATACATTTACAAAAGTGAAATGCCACTCGAATGCCCAATCTCTGTATTTGGAGGTTTGCAGGATAAAGCAATTAAGGTTGATGCTTTAGAAGCTTGGCGTGAGCAGACTAGTAGTTACTTCAACCTGCAAATGTTTCCTGGAGATCATTTCTTTTTGCATAATTCTCAATCACTCTTTTTGCAGTCATTATCCCAACATTTACATTATCTAGTAGCTATCAATAACAATTAAGAATTTGAGATACAAATCTATACTTTACTAAGCAGCTAAATTTATTTCAATAAAGTTAAAAAAATAATTTTATTGCAAAAAAGCTATTTCTATTTTGCGATAACAAGATTGCTTGCATCGTATTTATACGATGCACTTAAACCACGTAATTTATCAATTATCCTCAGTTTTTATGACAGAATTGATCTCGACAAAATCAAATTCCCCTTTTTCTACTGGATTACCAGCTTTGTATAGCATAGCTTTTTTGTCTGGTATTTCTATAGGGCTATTTAATCCCTTTATCTCAACATTAATGGCGCAACATCAAGTTGATGATTTATGGATAGGAGCAAATTCTACCGTGTATTTTCTAGTCATAGCTTTGGGAACACCGTTCGTAGTAAAAGTATTACCCAAGTTGGGGCTTCGTAAAACTATGATGCTTGGCTTGACAATGATGGGTATTAGCGCTCCTTTGTTCACTATGACTACATCAATGCCTTTGTGGTTTATTATACGTGCTGTTATGGGCATTGCTTGTTGTTTATATCTAGTCAGTGGAAACACTGCATTGAATCACTTTTGTCATGAAGGTAATCGAGCGATCGTTAATGGTTTGAATGCTCTAGCTTTTACTTTTGGATTTGGTATTGGCCCAGTAATTGGTTCTGCTTTCTATAATGTTTCACCAAAACTTTCCTTTTTGTTGGGTAGTGCTTTAATTTTTAGCGGCGTAATTGTGGTCTGGATAGCTCTACCAGATAAAACAGTTGTTTTTCAACAATCTTCACGTTCCGGAATTTTCAACAAGCTGAAACTTCCTCTTCAGGGTGCATTTGCCTATGGTTTTGCCGAATCAACGCTAGTTTCTTTATATCCGGTTTATCTGCTACGACAAAATTACAATATAGAGCAGATCGGCTATACCTTTGCTGTATTTGTAGTTGGCGGCTTGCTCTCTACTGTTCCAGTTACTCACATAGCAGACAAATTCGGCAGACTCAAAGTTCTTTTTATGAGCGTGTCTATCGTAATCTTGTCGTTTTTATCTCTTTCATTGATTCAAGACTCCACTGCTACCCAGATATTTGCATTTATTGCTGGAGCTAGTATCAGTCCGATTTTTCCCTTAGCAATGGCATTAATTGGAGCAAAACTTTCTAGAAACGAACTATCTTCTGGAAGTGCTTTGTTCACAGCTATATATAGTTTCGGATGTACTGCTGGGCCTATTGCTTCATCCTTAGCCATCAAACTTTTTGGTGATGGTTACATATTTAGCTTAGTTATAATCATCTTTGCCATATTTTTGTTTTATGTGGGCAGACAGAATAAAAAATTTCCGTTCCGAAGTGCTTAACTTGTCAATATCACTGGTGAAGAGGGAAGATTCACTGGTGCTAATGGCATATTATCCCTTTCTGGAAGCGTCATAATTGATCTATAACCAAATGTTCCTGAGCCAACTCAGATTATAGTGAATGGCACTTTCGCTACCGTTCCAGAACCTAATACTTTAATAACGCTGATTAGTCTAGATATAGGTGGAGTAAGTGCTTTACTGAATCGGCGCTATAGGGAACAACATGAAAAAGTAAGTTAAAGGTAAATAATAGCCTTCAGCATAAAGTTACAGAAACAGAAAGTTAACCAAGTTCTTGCTACCTACTAATATCGAGTTACATAATTTTCGGATACGGCTTGATTTGATTGAGCTATGTTGTTAGGCATTTTCGAGTAAGAAAATATCTAAATATTTAAAATCCGTGAAAAGCTCATATAGTAGGATTTTCACGGATTTTAAATGTTTGTGCTGTTTACACCACGCTGTATTAGTGTTGTAGACACCGAAATAGGCGAAACATATTCCACATAAGGCTTAATATATGTGATCACAGGTAAGTAAAATAAATAAAGTCAAATTTATGGAATAGTTGCATAAATCTTTTACTTACTCCAGATAAATATATAACAGTTCAATTACAGAACAAACGATTACAATTTTTATTATCTCATGTTGTCATTTCAAAACACAACAAACGGAATCCCTCTCATCAATATATGAGTAAACCAATTGAAACAAATGGCTAATTTTTTTGGTTAATTTTTACGTGAACTTCTCCAAAAATTATTCTCGAAAGTTTCAATCATGGAGAATGACTGCTTCCTTAAAACACTTATGCCAGCTAAATATCAATTTGTATTTGCTGAAATGTTATGTCAAATACTCTCAGTAAAAAACAAAAGTTAAGTTAATTGCAATACCTACTACAAGTTAAACATAATCCCTGTATGAAGACACTATCTCAAGCACAAAGCAAAACCTTATCTCAACAATTTTCTTTCACTGGAAATTCCTCTACCAATGTAATTATTGGTAATCATAAACTCACAATCAATGATGTTGCAAGGGTAGCACGCAATGGCGCATTAGTGTCTTTAACCGATAACGCAGACGTTTTGCAGAATATTCACGCATCTTGTGATTATATTAATAATGCTGTTGAATCTGGGGAACCAATTTACGGAGTAACATCTGGCTTTGGTGGTATGGCCAATGTTGCCATATCCCGTGAACAAGCATCTGAACTCCAAACCAACTTAGTTTGGTTCCTGAAAACAGGTGCAGGTAACAAATTACCCTTGGCGGATGTACGTGCAGCTATGCTATTGCGTGCAAACTCTCACATGCACGGTGCATCTGGCATCAGGCTGGAACTTATCAAGCGCATGGAAACTTTTCTCAACGCTGGTGTTACACCGTATGTGTATGAGTTTGGCTCAATTGGTGCAAGTGGTGATTTAGTGCCACTATCCTACATTACTGGTTCACTGATAGGCTTAGATCCCAGTTTTAAGGTTGACTTCAACGGTAAAGAAATGGATGCGCCAACAGCTCTACGTCAACTGAATTTGTCACCCTTGACATTGTTGCCAAAGGAAGGCTTGGCGATGATGAACGGCACTTCAGTAATGACAGGTATTGCGGCAAACTGCGTCTACGATACTCAAATTTTAACTGCGATCGCTATGGGCGTTCACGCTCTAGATATCCAAGCTTTAAACGGAACCAATCAATCATTCCACCCATTTATCCATAATTCCAAACCACATCCTGGTCAATTATGGGCAGCAGATCAGATGATTTCTTTGCTAGCAAATTCCCAGCTAGTCCGTGATGAGTTAGATGGTAAACACGATTATCGTGATCACGAATTGATTCAGGATCGTTACTCACTCCGATGCCTTCCCCAGTATTTGGGGCCCATTGTTGATGGGATTTCTCAGATTGCCAAACAAATTGAAATCGAAATCAACTCAGTGACTGATAACCCACTGATTGATGTGAATAACCAAGCTAGCTATCATGGAGGCAATTTTCTCGGACAGTACGTAGGTATGGGAATGGATCACCTGCGTTACTATATTGGGCTATTGGCTAAACACCTGGATGTGCAGATTGCCCTCCTCGCCTCACCGGAGTTTAGCAATGGACTACCACCATCTTTACTTGGCAACCGAGAACGTAAAGTCAATATGGGACTAAAAGGTCTACAAATATGCGGTAACTCAATTATGCCACTGTTGACCTTCTATGGAAATTCCATCGCCGATCGCTTTCCTACCCATGCGGAACAATTTAATCAGAACATCAACAGTCAAGGATACACTTCAGCGACTCTAGCCCGCCGTTCTGTCGATATATTCCAGAATTATATGGCGATCGCTCTCATGTTTGGAGTCCAAGCTGTTGACCTCCGCACATATAAAAAGACTGGTCATTACGATGCACGCGTCTGTCTATCTCCTGCAACTGAGCGGTTGTATTCAGCAGTCCGCCACGTAGTTGGACAAAAACCAACTTCAGATCGCCCATATATTTGGAATGATAATGAGCAAGGTCTGGATGAGCATATTGCCCGGATTTCTGCTGATATCGCGGCTGGTGGTTTGATTGTAAAAGCAGTTCAAGATATCTATTAACAGTTATTAGCCAATAGTCAATAGTAAACAGTCAACTAATAATTGTTAACTGTTTACTATTTTTATACACTGATTGCATAAATTCTCTACATCAAGGCGATAAGTACAACAAGAGCTACAACTTAAATCTTGCAACAACTTTTATGAATATTTCACAAAATGTGGAGCGTGGTTGCTGCCTTTTTCCTAACAAACCAGCGCTCATTTTTGAAGGCTTATATTTTACTTATAAACAACTGAATGAAATGGCAAATCGCTTTGCCAATGCTTTACTGGGGTTAGGGATTGAACGTGGCGATCGCATAGCATTATTATTACCAAACATTCCTGAACTTGTTATTTCCTATCTGGGGATTCTCAAGATTGGGGCGATCGCAGTTTCCATTAACCCAAGTCTGCAAAGCGATGAACTCAAGTTTATTCTCAATGACTGTGGAGCGGTTGTACTCGTAACCACAGAAACGCTGCGAGAAAAATTGCCCAAAGCCGATTTACCGCACCTTAAGCACATCTTAATTGCTGAGGGGAAAGCATCTGACGCGATCGCATTGAGTGAATTCATGGCAAATGCTTCGTCTAGCGCCCGTGCTGTGGAGATGGAACGTGATGATCCGGCGGCGATTCTTTATACTTCTGGTACAACAGGTTTCCCTAAAGGCGCTACTTTATCTCATGGCAATGTGATTTCCAATATGCACTCAATGAATCACTGTTGCGAAATGCGCCCTAATGATCAAATTTTACTATTTTTACCGATGTTCCACTGTTTCGGGCAGAATGCAGTTCTCAATAGTGGACTTAATACCTGTGCAACTATCGTTTTACAGCGATCATTCGACCCAGAAACGGTACTGACAACCATCAGCGAATATAATAATATTACAATCTTTTTTGGTGTTCCCACTACTTTTATTCTTTTATGCGATAAAGCATCTATCCGCGATTTGGATTCAGTGCGTTACTACTTCTCTGCGGCCGCAGGTTTGCCTGTAGAAATTGCGAAACGATGGCAAGACAAGTTTGGTAAAGTCATCAACCAAGGGTATGGTCTTACAGAAACATCACCATTAGCTAGTTATAACCACGAATTGAGGTACAAACTGGGTTCTATTGGTTCACCAATTGAAAATGTCGAGATGAAGATTGTCAGCCTCGATGATGGTTGCGAAGTTGCCCCTGGTGAACTCGGCGAAATCGTTATTCGCGGTGTCAATGTCATGCTAGGTTACTGGAATCGCCCGGCTGAAACTGCCAAAGCCATTAAGAACGGATGGTTTCACACCGGTGACATTGGTCAAATAGATGAATTGGGCTACTTTTACATCATTGACCGCCTCAAAGATATGATCAACAACGGTGGATTAAAAGTATACCCAGCCGAAGTTGAAAATGTTATTTACCAGCATCCAGGTGTTGCAGAGGTAGCTGTCTACGGTGTACCAGATTCAGTACTAGGTGAACAGGTGAAAGCTAGTGTTGTCCTCAAACCAAACCAAGTAGTTACAGAAGAACAAATAATTGCATTCTGTTACCAGAAACTGGCTAAATATAAAGTTCCTAGTGCCGTCGAATTTGTCTCCTCCATCCCCAAGAACCCGACTGGCAAAATACTCAAGCGGCTACTAAGGCAAGAAAATTCTGCTGCACCTTCCCATAATACTGTGGTTAGCAAAACTCAGACATCTGCGTCGGTAAATGTCTCTTATCAAACTGCCGAATTGATCGAAAACTGGATTATGGATTGGGTCGTGAGAAAATTGGCAGTAGCAGTCCAGTCAATCGACCAAAGTAAGTCATTTGCTGATTATGGATTAGATTCCGTTAGAGCTGTCAAGTTAGCCCAAGAATTGAGTGAATGGTTGGGATATCCCTTGGAAGCAACTATAGTCTGGAACTTCTCCACCATCGAATCTTTAGCACGCCACCTAGCCAGTCAAAAAATTCCCCAACCGACAGAATTAGCCAAGACAAAGCCAGAGTCTAATTTGCACACAGAAAGTCTATTGGTGTCTGTAGAATTGCCTACAAACAAAGCAGAAATGACCGAATCGGCAGACTTAAAAGCACTCTCAGATGCGGAAATAGCTGAATTACTTACCAGAGAAATTGCCACAGTTAAACAAAGGAGATTAGTATGAGTTCTAATTCAGAGAACATAAATTACCGCTTGTTACTAGAAAATGCCATTTTAGAATTGCGGCGGATGCGGTCTGAAGTTGATACTGTTGAGCAATTACAGAAAGAACCCATCGCTATTATTGGGATGTCTTGCCGTTTACCTGGGGGTGTCAATAACCCAGAGGATTACTGGAATCTATTACATAATGGGGTAGATGCCATTAGCAAAATTCCTGCACAAAGATGGCCAGTAGATGAGTTTTATCATCCAGACCCCGATGTATTGGGGAAAATGTACACCCAGCACGGCGGTTTTTTAAATGAGGTAGACAAGTTCGATGCTCAGTTCTTTGGCATCTCTCCCCGCGAAGCCGTCAGCCTCGACCCTCAACAGAGGCTACTTTTGGAAGTAAGCTGGGAAGCGCTAGAAAATGCTGGACAAGCACCAGAAAAGTTAAATGGCAGTCCTACTGGGGTATTCGTAGGGCTGTCTATGGACGACTACTCACAACTGAGCTTTTATGGCGATCGCACTCAAATTGATGCCTACAATACTTTAAGTATTCTCAGAAGTATGGCAGCTGGGCGTTTGGCTTACGTCTTGGGTCTGCAAGGAGCTACCATGCAGTTAGATACAGCTTGCTCGTCTTCGCTGTTAGGGGTGCATCTAGCTTGCCAAAGCCTCCGTTCTCAAGAATGTAATATGGCTTTAGCTGGCGGTGTCAACCTGATTCTCTCACCAGATCCTTCCATTGGTCTGTGTAAATTAAAAGCCTTATCTAGTGATGGTCGCTGTAAAACTTTTGATGCCAGCGCCGATGGTTACGGACGAGGAGAAGGATGTGGCATAGTAGTACTCAAACGTTTATCTGATGCTTTAGCTGATGGCGATCCTATTCTGGCATTGATTCGGGGTTCAGCATACAACCATGATGGCTCTAGTAATGGTCTGACAGCCCCAAATGGTTCGGCTCAAGAAAAATTACTTCGCAAAGCCTTAGAAAATGCCAACGTCCAAGCCCATCAGATTCAATATGTGGAAACTCACGGGACTGGTACACCTTTAGGCGATCCCATTGAGGTGTTAGCCTTGGGAGCAGTATTAGGTCAAGGTCGCTCCCAAGACAATCCCCTAACTATCGGTTCGGTAAAAACTCAGGTTGGTCATTTGGAATCAGCCGCCGGAGTTGCTGGGTTAATGAAAGTTGTGTTAGCTCTCCAGCACGCAGAGATACCACCACATTTACATTTTCAACAACCTAATCCCTATATTCCTTGGGAAAAACTGCCGGTTGTGGTTCCGACTCAGCCTACCAAGTGGCCATTAGGGGCAGATGGACGACGACTAGCTGGGGTCAGTTCCTTTGGCATGAGTGGTACAAATGTCCATCTGATTTTGGAAGCAGCACCAGAAATTAAAATAGTACAGGCAAAAACTGAGCGTCCGCTTCATCTTTTGAGTTTATCGGCGAAAACTGAATCAGCACTACATTCACTTGTCAGCCGCTACGAATCCTTTTTGGCAGGTGATAGCAAAGCAAATCTAGCAGATATTTGTTTCACAGCGAATACAGGGCGATCGCATTTTGACTATCGTTTGGCTGTTGTCGCTGAATCTACTCAGGACTTACGTCAACAATTGGCGGCTTTTGCAGCAGGTAAAACTCCAGGTGTGAGTGGACAATTACATAACAAAAAGCGCCCGAAAATTGCCTTTCTATTTACCGGACAGGGTTCTCAGTATATAGGTATGGGGCGAGAACTCTACGAAACCCAACCGACATTCCGGGAAACTTTAGATCGTTGTGATGAAATTCTCCGTCCTTATTTAGAACAGCCTTTACTGTCGATTCTCTATCCTGAATCTGGGACTAGCCCTCTTAATGAGACTGCTTACACCCAACCAGCTTTATTTGCCCTAGAGTATGCAGTCTCCCAGTTATGGAAATCTTGGGGCATAGAACCTACAGTAGTTATGGGTCATAGCTTGGGTGAGTATGTTGCCGCTTGTATAGCTGGAGTTTTTAATCTGGAAGATGGACTAAAATTGGTTGCTGCCCGCGCTCACCTCATGCAGTCATTACCTCAAGATGGGGCAATGGTCAATATATTCGCCTCCCAAGCGCGAGTATTGGCAGCTATTCAACCTTATGCCAATCAAGTCTCGATTGCTGCCATTAACGGCCCCGAAAGTGTCGTAATTTCTGGACAGCATCAAGCAGTCGCAGCAGCAATGTCTACTCTCCAAGGCGAAGGCGTTAATAGTGCCAAGTTAAACGTTTCCCACGCCTTCCACTCTCCTTTAATGGAACCAGTGTTGGCAGAATTTGCGCGCATTGCCGCAGAAGTCAGCTTTTCATTACCTAATATCAAACTGATTTCTAATGTTACCGGCACAGTAGTGACCACAGAAATCACCAATGCGGAATATTGGGTCAAACATTTGCGCCAGTCAGTGAGATTTGCTTTTGGGATGGAAACCCTTGAGCAGCAAGGTTGCGAAATTTTTCTAGAGGTCGGGCCAAAACCAATTTTACTGGGAATGGGTCGTAAGTGTCTCCCTGAAGGAGTAGGAGTGTGGCTCCCTAGTTTGCGCCCAGGACAGTCGGATTGGCAACAGTTACTGCAAAGCTTGCAGGAATTATACTTGCGTGGGGCATCAATCAACTGGTCTGGCTTTGAGCAAGATTATCCCCGTCGTCACCTAGTGCTGCCAAATTATCCCTTCCAGCGCCAGCGCTATTGGGTTGAGACATCCCATCGGCAACAGACTTTACCCGCCAAGACTAGCAAAATTCTCCATCCTGTACTCGGTCAACGGCTAAAATTACCATTTTCTCCAGAAATTCGCTTTGAAACCCAATTTAGCCCCAATTCGCCTGCTTACCTAGAGGATCATCAACTAAATGAAGTCAGAATAGTTCCTGGTGCATCTTATATCTCGATGCTTCTATCCGCAGTTAAGGAGGCTTTCCCCAATGAATCTTGCATCATCGAAGATTTGTTGTTTCAAAATACGCTGGTTTGCCCAGATGACGGCAGTACAACTGTTCAGCTAGTTTTGACACCCCAAACAACGGAAGATACTTCCTTCCAAATTATTAGTTTCTTAGGTGGAGAAGCAGAAAACGAGGTTAACTCTTGGAAAACACACGGCACAGGAAAAGTCCGGCTGTTCTCGCCAGTACCCAATTTCGTAGATGTGGCAGAAGTCAAGGCTAGATGTTCTCAAGTTTTATCAGGAACGCAGTTTTACTCTAGTTTTCAAGCAGTTGGCTACAGTTGGGGAACTTCATTTCAATGGCTAGAAAATATTTGGCATCAGGATGGAGAAGCTGTATGTCAAATGAAACTGCCCCAATTACCAGACGAACTCGATAACTATCAACTTTATCCGGGATTAATTGATTCATGCTTGCAACTACTCAACGTTTGCTGGGATGTTAATCCTGCCGAGCAAGTCCAGAATGACTATATGTACATTCCCTTTAGCATCGGTAGCTTTAGATTCTATGGTCGTTCCCATCCTGGTCATCAACTATGGTGTCATGCTCAGAAAACACCAACATCTAATCAGCAAAGCTTAATTGGTAACGTACATCTGTTCGACCAAAATGGGCAGTTAATCGCCGAAATCATCGGTTTTGAAGTGAGGAAAGTTCGTCGGGCAACTCTGCTGCAAAGTCTGCAAAAAGATTTAGGTGATTGGCTGTATGAAGTAGCTTGGCAACCAAAGGCTCGTGAGCAAAATCATCAGTTGGCACAGGCACAAGAAGGGAGTTGGCTGATATTTGCTGATAACCAAGGAACGGCGGTTAAGTTAGCAAAACTACTCAAAGAACGTGGCGATCGCACTATCTTAGTTTCTCCCGGTGCCGAATATCAAGCCGATGCAGAACATTACTACATCAATCCCTCAGAACCACAAGATTTTCAGAGGTTAATTCAAGCAAGCTTAGGTAATAACCAACCTCCTTGCCGTGGGGTAGTATACCTGTGGGGGCTGGAGCATGAAAGCATTGTTGATTTCCAAGATACCCAGGTTACTGGCTGTGGTTATGTGCTGCATTTGGTTCAAGCCTTAGCAAAATCAACTTGGTCTAAGTCTCCTCGTCTGTGGTTAGTTACCAGAGGAAGCCAGCCAGTAGAGCCAATGTCCGATTCCTTAGCCATAACTCAGGCTGCTTTGTGGGGCTTGGGACGTGTTATTCCCTTGGAACATCCAGAATTATCATGTGTGCGGTTGGATTTAGACCCAGTTGGTAATGGGAACGAAGTTGAAGAATTATTAGCAGAGTTGTGCTTCCCAGACCAAGAAGACGAAGTGGCATTTCGTCAAGGAGTGCGGAAAGTCTCCCGGTTGGTGCGTCGCCAAGCTCAAACCCCGGCGAATCAACTTGCAGTTGGTGAAGATGGGACTTATTTGATTACAGGTGGTTTAGGGGCGCTAGGCCTGCAAGTTGCCCAGTGGATAGTAGCACAAGGAGCCAAAAACTTAATTTTAACTAGCAGGCGCGGAGTTGTTGGTGATACTCAAGTAGCTATCAATCAACTACAGCAAGCAGGGGCAAAAGTTCTAGTTGTCACAGCAGATGTGTCCAACCCTGAAGATGTGGCTCAGATATTAGAGGCAATCAAAGCTAACTATCCACCTCTTAGAGGTATTTTTCACGCGGCTGGTGTTTTAGATGACGGAGTATTAATGCAACAAAATTGGAGCCGCTTTGCTAAAGTGCTTGCTCCCAAGGTGCAAGGGGCATGGAATCTGCACACATTGACCAAAGACCTACCTTTAGATTTCTTTGTCTGCTTCTCCTCTGTCGCCTCATTACTTGGTTCACCCAGCCAAGGAAACTATGCAGCCGCTAATGCTTTCATGGATGCCTTAGTTCATTATCGTCGAGGTTTGGGTTTGCCAGGTTTGAGCATTAACTGGGGGCCTTGGGCAGAAGTTGGGATGGCAGCAGATTTAGATAGTCGTAGCCAAAAACGCATAGCTGAGAGTGGTTTTGCTACCATGTCCTCAGAATTGGGATTGCAACTATTGGGAGATTTATTGAGACAAGATGCCACTCAAGTTGGTGTGATGTCAGTCAATTGGGAGAAATTCCTCCAGCAATTCCCACCAGGAGGCGCAGCACCTTTAATTTCCGATTTAGCTCCCCAAACCCAGCCACAAGGGAATTCTGCACAATCAGCCAAACAACTTGAACTTCTGTGTCAATTAGAGGAAACTATTGCTAGCGCTCGCCTGAATGTTTTAATTGCTTACATTCAAACTGAGGTTGCCCAAGTTCTCAGGTTTGAAGCAGCTTATCAACCAAATCCGCAACAGGGCTTTTTCGATATGGGGATGGACTCTCTCATGTCCATCGAGTTGAAGAACCGACTAGAAACCAGCTTAGGAAATTCTCTACCTTCGACTTTGACCTTTGAATATCCCACAATTGAATCTTTAGCTGAATATCTGCTCAACAATGTAATTTCCTTGAATGTAGCAGAGCCAGTTGTGGTGGAGCCGCAAATAGAGACTGAAGTGCAAACTGATTTGTTAATAGATATTCAGCAATATTCCGAAGATGAATTAGCAGCATTAGTTGACCAAGAATTAGAGGCTTTGCTTGGTGTCTGAAGTAATTACTTGTGAACTTGCGTAAATCACCTGCTTAACTCCGATAAGTATACAAAAGACATTTATTTATTGTACACAGCTAAATGAGTCTGGCTTCAGGCTCAATTTCTTTGTCTATTAATTACGCAATTTCTTAAAATGAGTAACACTTCAGACATCAACCAATTATCTCCATTACAACGTTCAGTTTTAGCCTTAAAAGAAATGCGTGCCAAATTGGACGCAGTGGAGAACGCCAAGACAGAACCAATCGCCATTATTGGGATGAACTGTCGCTTTCCTGGGGGAGCCGACTACCCTGAGAAATTCTGGGAATTACTCCACAATGGGGTAGACACTATCACTGAAGTTCCGGCTGACAGATGGGACGTGGATGAATATTACAATGCAAATCCCAATACTCTGGGGAAAATTTACACCCGCTATGGTGGGTTTATTAAACAGGTAGATCAATTTGATCCTCATTTCTTTGGACTTTCCCCTCTAGAAGCAGCTAGCATGGACCCCCAACATCGGCTACTTTTAGAGGTAGGCTGGGAAGCCATCGAAAACGCCGGACAATCCCCAGAGGAATTAAACGGCAGCCAGACGGGAGTCTTTATGGGACTCTTTATGGAAGATTATTCCCGATTTAACCTATATTCCGGCGATCATAACCGCATTGATGCTTACAGCAGTTTAGGAAATGCTCGGAGTATTGCCATCGGTCGCCTAGCTTATGTCCTCGGCTTGCAAGGCCCTGTGATGCAGTTAGACACAGCTTGTTCTTCTTCATTGCTAGCAGTTCACCTGGCGTGTCAGAGCTTGCGGTCAGGTGAGTGCAATATGGCTTTAGCTGGTGGAGTCAATTTGATATTAGCACCGGAAGCCTCTATTGGTCTGAGTAGAATGAGGGCGCTGGCTCCAGATGGTCGTTGTAAGACCTTTGATGCCAAAGCCGATGGTTATGTACGTGGAGAAGGCTGCGGCATAGTCGTACTCAAGCGTTTATCAGATGCGATCGCTAACAATGATAATATCTTGGCTGTGGTGCGAGGCTCGGCAGTTAATCACGACGGTGCTAGCAGTGGTCTGACAGTACCGAATGGGCTAGCTCAAGAGAAATTGATTAATCAGGCACTCACCAACGCTAAGGTAGCACCAGAACAAATTAGTTATGTAGAAACCCACGGTACAGGCACATCTTTGGGAGATCCCATTGAAGTGAGAGCTTTAGGCTCAGTGTTGTGTCAAGGACGTTCTCCAGAGCAACCATTGCTGATTGGTTCCGTAAAAACTCAGTTGGGTCATTTAGAATCAGCTGCAGGAGTTGCCAGTTTAATGAAAGTGGTGCTGGTTTTGCAAAACGCAGAGATACCGCCACATCTGCATTTACAACAGCCCAGTCCTCATATTCCTTGGGACAAACTTGCGGTTGCTGTGCCAACTAAGCCAACTCCATGGCCGGCAGTCAACGGGAAACGCTTGGCTGGGGTTAGTTCCTTTGGTATGAGTGGTACTAATGCCCATCTGATTATCGAAGAAGCACCAAAATTGAAATTAGAGCCGCCGAAAACTGAGCGTCCACTCCACCTGCTGAGTTTATCGGCCAAAACTGAGGCAGCACTACTAGCAATGGCTAGCCGCTATGAATCTTTTTTAACATCCCATCCAGAAACATCTTTAGCAGATATTTGTTTCACAGCTAACACCGGGCGATCGCATTTTGAACACCGTCTTGCTGTTGTCGCTGCATCTAACACAGACTTGCGCGAACAACTAACAGCTTTTGCTAGCCAAAAGCAGACCAGCACGTTAGTCAGTGGTCAAGCACAGAAGAAGCGTTCCAAAGTAGTGTTCATGTTTACAGGGCAAGGTTCTCAGTATGTGGAAATGGGACGGCAACTTTACGAAACCCAGCCGACGTTTCGTAAGACTTTAGACCGATGCGATGAGATTTTGCGTCCCTATCTTCAGCAACCTTTGTTGTCAGTACTTTACCCCACATCGGATGTTGCTTCCCCCTTGAATGAAACAGCATATACTCAACCAGCATTGTTTGCTTTAGAGTACTCCCTAGCTGAACTGTGGAAATCTTGGGGAATTGTACCAGATGCAGTCATGGGTCACAGCGTTGGTGAATATGTAGCCGCTTGCGTTGCTGGAGTGTTCAGCTTGGAAGATGGGCTGAAATTAATCGCCGAGCGGGGGCGCTTAATTCAATCTCTACCCCAAAATGGCATGATGGCGGCAGTGTTCACCAATGAAGCACGGATCAACGGCATTCTAGCTGCTTACACAGGGCAAGTGGCAATTGCCGGGATTAATGGCCCAGAAAATATCGTTATTTCTGGAGCCAGAGAAGCTGTCCAAGCCGTGCTGAAAGAATTGGCAACTCAAGGAATTAACGCCCAACCATTGCAGGTTTCTCACGCTTTCCACTCCCCTTTAATGGCTAGTATCCTCGATCCCTTTGAGCAGATAGCTAGCTCGGTGCAGTTTCAAGCGCCGCGTATTCCCCTAATCTCGAATTTGACTGGACAAATACTTAAATACCAAGAAATTCCCAATGCAACTTACTGGCGACAGCATCTAAGAGAAGGAGTAAGATTTTATGCTGGCATCAAGACGCTACAGGAACAAGGGTATGAAATCTTTGTAGAAATGGGGCCGAGTACCACATTAGTAGGCATGGGTAAAAGATTCTTACCAGAAGGTACAGGCACTTGGCTAACTTCTCTGAAAAAAGGACAACCAGACTGGTCACAATTGCTTGCTAGTTTAAGTGAGTTGTACATCAGGGGTATAAAAATCAATTGGACTGCATTTGACCAAGGTTATCAGCGTCGCCGCCTGGCACTACCAACCTACCCATTTCAACGCCAACGCTACTGGGTGGAAAACCTAACGCGAAACCTAACCCCCCAACCCCCTTCCCTACCAGAGGAGAATTCAAAACCTCTCTCCTTGCAGGAGAAAAGTCTGCCAGCTATTCCTCAAGTCAAAGCTTTGCCAAAAATTCCCTTGGCTGTACCATCGAATTGGTTTCATAGTTGGCAATGGACTCCAGAGGTGTTGAGCCAATCTCAAGATATTCCTTCAGGGGCAATTGTGATCTTTAGCGATCGCCACCAAGTAGGGGAAAATTTAGAAAAGCTGTTCGACTCTAAAAAGTACACGACATATTTTGTCACTCCAGGGAAGAGCTTTAAGCAAACAGCACAACATTTCACTATTAATCCGGCATCCGTTGAAGACTACGAACAACTGATCCAAAATATCAAAACAGACGGTGTTACAGTCACAGCAGCCGTGCATCTGTGGAACTACAGTTTGTGGGCAACATTCCCAGAACAATTGCTAGAAAATGACCGCCTGCTCAATGAACGCGTTTACAGTCTTTTGTTTTTGACACAGGCTCTAGTCAAACATTACCCAGCCTCTCCCCTCAATTTCTTAGTGGTAACTCAAGGTGCTTATCCAATATCTCCAAATGATTCCCTACACGGTGTACATCAATCTATGGCAGGTGTACTGGCACAGGTGGTGGCACAAGAAAATCCTCAGATTAAAGCAAAAGTCGTAGACTTTAACCAGGATGTCTATCTGCCAGAAAAATTAGCCGATATTTTGTTCCAGGAAATGAAGGCAGCCCCAACTGGTGAAGGTATCGTTGCTATCCGTCATGGTCAACGGTTGAGCCGTACCCTGGAAAGAATTAATGTCCCCACAGACAACGATGCTCTACCTTTGTCGGCAGGAGAAACCTGGTTGATTACTGGTGGTACCAGTGCTGTCGGGACAGAAATAGCCTTAGCTTTGGTTCGACAAGTACCCATCAATTTGGTGATAACAGGTCGCCATCTACTCCCTCCCAAACAAGAATGGCAATCGCCTAGTCATGATGCGTCTACCCAGCAACGTATCCAGGCAATTCAGCAACTAGAACAACTCGGAGCCACAGTCATGTATCAGGCTGTGGATGTGACGGATGCCTTGGGGATGAAGCAATTAATTGAGAGCATCAAGTCCCGCTTTGGTAATCTGGATGGAGTCATCCACGCGGCGGGTGCAGTTGACCACAGCACATTTAAATTACTACAAAAACAACCTGCCTCAGTCTCCAAAGTTTTAGCCCCGAAAGTCCAGGGAAGCATCATCCTTGATACTGTTACCCGTAACGAACCTCTAAAATACTTTGTGTTGTTGTCCTCGGTTTCCGCTTCCAAAGCCGAATGGGGAACCGGCATGGGCGATTATGCCGCAGCCAATACTTTTCTCGATAGTTATGCTGTGTACCGGACACAGCATGGTGGTCAGGGACGCTCTTTGGCTCTGAATTATTCCCTATGGAGCGATCGCGGTATGGGCGCTCTTTTAGGAGCATCAACTTTATTAATGGTAAAATCCAAAGGTTTAAATCCTTTGGAACCAGAGCCAGCTGCTAATGCCTTTATTAAGGCTCTATCTTTGGATGCTTCTGGTGTAATTCACATCATTGACTTAATTGCTCAAGCCACCCCAGAAATAGCACCAAAATCCTTCGCAAGCCAATCACAAACTAAATCTCGCAATCTGCGACAGCTTGTCCGAGAAGTTTTGCTGCAACATTTACGTATTCCGGAAGCACAGGTAGAAGGACACAAAACTTTCCCAGAAATGGGGCTAGATTCTGTTGGGACTGTAGAAGTTGTCCAACATTTAGGAACAACTCTGGGCGAGGAATTATTTCCAACTTTGCTATTTGAATATCAAACACCAGATGACTTGGTAGATTATTTACAAAGCAAGTACGGTTATTCTGTTAAGACTAGCACGAGCGCGACAGACCACGCCCCGATCGCTCCAGAAGAAACATCTAGCCCGGAAGCCGAAAAATCAGCGCCCCCAAATGTCGCCACCCAGGAAAAATACCAAGATGTTCCTGAACAAGACATTGCTATCATCGGCATGGCTTGTAAAATACCAGGAGCTGATAACTTAGAACAGTATTGGGATTTACTCAATGCAGGCCGCTCCGTCATTCAAGATGTGCCTCAAGACCGTTGGTTCAACCAACACTACTTTGAAGCCAAAGGAAACTCTCCGCAAGCAAACATATCCAAACATGGATGCTTTGTAGATAGTCCCTTCGACTTTGATCCGATGTTCTTTGGCATCTCTCCCAAGGAAGCTACGGCGATGGACCCACAACAAAGGTTGTTCTTAGAGCTTTCTATGCAGGCTCTACAACAGGCAGGCTACGGCGGCAAATATCGCCCAGATAATATCGGTGTGTTTGTTGGTTGTGGACAAAATACTTACATCGAACACTTCACCAATTATCAGTATTACGAGGAATTACGTCAGCGTTTGCAAGAGAGTTCCTGGTTTGATCACCTTTCTGCTGAAGATCGTCAGCATTTGCTCAAGACCCTCTCACAAGTACTGCAACCAAGTGAAATTCTCCCCGAGTCAGCAGCAGGTAATGAGGTCAACGAATTGGCGGCACGAGTTAGCCATTGCCTAAACCTCAAGGGGCCAAGTATGGCAGTTAGCACTGCTTGTTCTTCTTCTCTGGTGGCATTACATATTGCTTGCGAAAGTCTACGTTCCGGTCAAACTGGCATGGCAATAGTCGGCGGGGTTAATTTAAATCTCAGTCCTAGCCCCTTTACTTTTTTACGTAAGGCACAGGCTCTTTCCCTCAGTGGAACCTGCTATCCCTTTGACCGCCGTGCCAACGGCATCGTTTTAGGAGAAGGTGCAGGTGTATTAATTATCAAACCTTTCAAACAGGCTTTGGCTGACGGGGATTTGATTCATGCTGTAATTAAAGGTTCCGCAGTGAATAATGATGGTCATTCTCAAGGGATAACCGCTCCCAATCCCAAAGGTCAAGCAGAAGCCATCCGCCAAGCTTACAACAGTTGTGGCGTAGATCCCCGTACTATCTCCTACATTGAAACCCACGGTACAGGCACTCTCTTGGGTGATCCTGTAGAGGTAGAGGGGATGACACAAGCTTTCCGTAGCTTTACTGATGAAAAGGGATTCTGTACCATTGGTTCGGTTAAATCCTCCATTGGTCATTTGCTGTCTGCTTCCGGTATTGTCAGCCTGATCAAAGTGGTACTGGCCATGCAGCACGGCAAAATTCCCCAAACTGTAGGTTTTGAGGAGCCTAATCCCCATATCAATTTTGCGGACACACCTTTCACTGTGGCAGGTAAGAGTATACCCTGGTCGCCTAATGGCAACCCATTACGTGCAGGTGTGAATGGATTTGGATTTGGTGGCACCAATTGTCACGTTATTCTTGAGGAATCGCCGGTAGCAGCTAATTTACAGTCCCCGGTCACAAGTTCTTCTCCTGATTTGTTATGTCTGACTGCACGGAATCAACAAGCACTTCAAGAAGTAGCTAGACAACTACGCGAACATATCATTCATCATCCTGAACAAGAATCTTCCCAAATCTGCTTTACTCAGAATAATGCTCAGAAGGAATTACCTTACAAGGCGGCTTTAGTAGTCAATGACCGTCAACATCTGCTCAATTACTTAGACGCTATCTGTTCGGCACAAACACTAGCAGAGATATATACAGGTCGAGCTAACCCCCAGCGCACAACACCGATTCACTTAGTATTAGATGGAACGAGTGCGATCGCTCCCGCAGAAGTAGAAACTTTAGGAAAACGTTTCCCCCAATTCCAAGTAGCTTACAATAGCGTGTGTGCCGGATTAAATGAGATGAGCGAACAGGCACATATATTTGCGGTGCAGTACGCTTGGGGACGCTTGTTGATGTCTTTGGAATTACAACCCACTAGTTTATTAGTAGAAAAAACCGGTATTCTAGTAGGAGCTACACTGCGGGGAATGTTGACACTAGAGCAGGCGATCGCTTTGTTCCTACAAATAGAAGGACAAAAAGGTCTTATTGCTCATAATTTGTCCGCAAAAGAACAGTCAGCATCAACCTGGACTTGTCCATTAGTGACTTCACAAGGAATTTTCAGCTATTCTGACACGATTTCCACGGCTCAACTGGTAGCCCTGGTGCAAGTATCTGAACAGTTAAATGTAGATGCGTGTCAAGATGTCATCTCCAAAGAAAGTGTTTATTTACACTTAGGAGATTCATTAGCTCTCAAAGAACAATTAGCAAGTTTGGATGAACTGGGAGTTTGGATATATCTAGACAAAGGACAACCAGTAGTGGGACGTGTGTTGACAAGTCTGGCCAGGTCTTATGTAGCCGGGGTGAGGTTTAATAGCATACCCTTATTTCCTCAAGGTCTACGTCGGGTGCTGCTGCCTACTTATCCTTTCGAGCATAAAACCTACAGGGCATCATTAGTTGATAGCTCTCAGGAAAATCAAGCAACCTCCATATTTGCGGCTGAATTATCACCACCACGCTCAGACAGCCAAGGTCAGTCAGATGTCAAAGTTTTGGACACCCATCCAGTAACAGTAGCCCAAACTCGACTGTTGTCAATGGAACAGCTATCTCCACTCACCGATAGCCAACGCCAGTCAAGTTACGCCAAGCTGGCTGAGGACTTGAAGATTGTGGACAATAGCCAACAGCCACGACTAGTGCCAATGGAACAACTATTTCCACTCACAGACAGTCAACGCCAGTCAAGCTACGCCAAGCTGGCTGAGGACTTGAAGATTGTGGACAATAGCCAACAGCCAAGGCATCCGGTAGCAGTAGCCCAAACTCGACTGTTGCTAATGGAACAATTATCTCCACTCACAGACAGCCAACGCCAGTCAAGTTACATCAAGCTGGCTCAGGATTTGCAGAGATTTGGTAAATAGGCTGAAGTTATTAGAAAACTCTACCCCCTTGTGGGTAAAGTTTCGTCAGAGGTCTGTAGTCAGTGGCAGAACAGCTAATAACTGACCACTAACACCCACAGAGCAATAAAACTTCCAAAATTAGTTAGGAAGCAATAGACAAAGAAAGCTAACTCTTTGTTTTATTGCTCCTAACTTTTTGCATAAATAGCCCAGATCAAGCCGATAAGTAACATAACAAGAGCAAAGATTAATTTTTCTCGTAATTCTTAGCCATTCAAATTTAGTTTTGTATGAATAACTAGACTTCAAAACAATACTTACTTACTTAATTAGGTAAGACGTTGGACATTTTTATTGCGAATATTAATTTTTTTAGAGGATGCAATGAGTACTAAGAGCTTAGAATTGCCTATTTTCTCCCTAGTTGCCAAAATTACTGGACATGATGCAGAAGAATTAGAACGAGATATGTTTTTGGAGGGTAACTTAGGATTAGATTCCATCAAAATGATGGAACTATTGAATGGATTAGTAGCACTAATTCCCCAAGAAAGACAACCCAAATTTATGGAGACATTGCCTTTGCAAAATTTGATGCAATTGCAAACTTTGGGCGATGTCGTGCAAATAGCTGATAAATGCTTAGTTTCCCAAATAGATAATTATGATTCTTCGCCATCTGCAAGTATTATCAATCAAAAGGAGCAGAAAACAGAGCAGGTTGAGATTCTTTCTGGGCAATATTTTCATTTACTCGGTCATTGGGTAGTAAATTCAATTAGCTTATTTTCTACTCTACGTTTACGAGGTGATTTTGATTCAAACGTTGCTTGGCAGTCGTGGAAAAACTTGCTGGCTCGTCATCCTATGCTGCGATCGCGCTTTATAATTCCTCCAGATACTACCAGATTCAAGGATTACGAAATGGTAGTTATGGAAAACCCCACTCCTCCTGATATACCCGTTACTGATATCAGACATCTTCATAGTGAGGCTCAAGAACAACTAATTAATGATGAATTGCATCGCTGCCTCAATTATGAATGGCAAATGACAGAGTGGCCACTACATCGATTTTTTGTTTTTCGGCTGGAAGATTCAGTCTATCAACTGGTGTTAGCCAACGAGCATCTCATTTCTGATGCCCTAGGATGTCATATCATCTTACGCGAATTTATGGAAATTTACCGCGCTCATGTCTGTGGTGAACAACCTAATTTGCAGCCACCTACAACCGTCCAAGATTACAGCGAATTGGTGCAATCAATTAATGCTTGGCAAGACCCGGAAGAAGACAAAGCGCTGGTCGAGTATGTAAATCGGCGAGGCAAAGATTCTTACTTGTGGAACCCAACAGGAAATGCCATCACATCCCTGTGTCCAAAATTCCATAACCGCAGATTTTCTTTAGGAAAGGCCATTACTAATCAACTCATTGCCCAAACTCGTGAATGGCGATTACCACTTAACTCTTTACTAGTGGGTGCGTTTGTGCGGGCTGTTGCCAAGTTTGAGAAGTCTCAAAACGAACCGATTATGGTTCAAGTTCCCACCGGTGGACGGGTTTATCCTGGCATAGATGCTTCTGATGTGGTGGGTAGTTTTGCTCAGAATTTGTCCATTAGCCTAGACTTACCAGCACTGAATGAAGATTGGCAACGCTTGTTAAACCGCGTTCATCAGGAAATCCAACAAGGGTTAGTTAACGGTTATGACCGCGCCCAAACTCGTCAAATGGCGATCGCTTTCCGAGACAATATTGTTTTAGAAGATGGCAAAATCCCTGAGCGGATGTTACCCATGTATCGGCGGATACTGAAATCAAATTTATACTGTCCATTTACAGGACAGATTAATATTAAAAACAAATATGGCCCCATAGATGTAATCGATTATCGCGCAGGTGGTATTAATGCGGCGGGAACAATTGATATATTGCAAGAAATATTTGACGACAGTTTACAATTGTTCGCAAGCTACGACAGTAACTTTTTCCCTGAGTCGGTTATCGATAAATTGATGCAGGAATACATTACCCAAATCAAAGAATTAGCTTCACTAAAAATCCCATCTCAACAATTAACACAGCCACTGCCCAAGACACAAACAGATGTAAATCTAGCCCAGCTTCTGCAAGAAATCGCCACAGAAATCTGCCATTCCCAGATTACTGACAATGATATGGCTAAGGATTTGGAAGCAGAATTGGGAATGGATTCTTTGGAACTCATCCGCATTGTTACGAGGCTAGAAAAACGGTTAGGTAAAGTAAATCGTCAAGCCTTGCTTTCTTGTCGCAGTTTGCAAGAAATGACTGTGTTACTTGGGAATAAACAATCATCTTCTTTACAAAACCAATCAGTTGTCAACAATCAACAACCCCAAGAAATTCCTTACTGGGAAATTATCGAGCAAGCCAAGCGTACTCCCAATGCCATAGCAGTGACGGATGGGGAAACTCAAATTACCTACGCAGAGTTAAACCGTCTTTCCAATCAGGTGGCTAATTATTTGCAGTCTCAGGGAGTGAAACCAGGCGTGTTTGTGGGGATAATGACACGACGCGGGCCTTTGATGTTTGTGGGGATTCTTGGCATTCTCAAAGCAGGCGGGACTTACGTTCCTTTAGATCCTATATATCCTCATGAACGGATTAAGTACATACTAGAACACGCTGAAATCAGAATTTTGCTAACAGAAAATCGATTGACAAACAAGTTAGCAGAATGCCTGACTGAGCAGTTACCGTTAAATACTTTGATGTTCTTAGATGAGGGTATTTTTGAGCAAGGTAAAGCTTGGACACAGTTAAACAAAAAGACTTGGGCGCGTTGTTCAGACATAGCTCCTGCCAATGTTAATAATCCTGATGACTTGATGACAGTACTGTACACCTCTGGTTCTACAGGTAAACCTAAAGGAGTGATGCTCAACCATCGGGGTTACATGAATCGCCTGGTTTGGATGCAGAATGCTTTTCAATTGCGTTATGGCGATCGCGTTGCTCAAAAAACATCTTGCTGTTTTGATATATCAGTATGGGAAATATTCTGGCCTTTGATGGTGGGAGCTACTGTTTATTCTGTGGAAACAGAAACAGTCAAAAATCCTTGGCTCTTAGCACAGTGGATTAAAGATAATCAAATCAATGTCATGCACTTTGTTCCTTCCCTATTTGGAGAATTTTGTAATGCTTTAGAATCAGAATCATGGACTTTTCCCGATTTGCGTTGGTTAGTCTTTAGTGGTGAAGCTTTACCTGTACCTTTTGTACAGCGTTGGATTGAGAAGTATGGCATGAGTGTTGGTTTAGCCAATCTTTATGGCCCCACTGAAGCTTCCATCGATGTCACCGCACACATTATTCGTCAACGCCCAGGCGAACAAGAAATCTGCATTCCTATAGGTAAAGCTATAGATAATGTGTATATCTTAATCTTGGATGAACAGATGCAGCCATTAGCCCCAGGAAAAATGGGAGAACTCTGGATTGGCGGCGTGCAATTGGCTAAAGGTTATCTCAAAGATCCACAACGCACAGCAGACGCATTCCGGCTTAATCCCTTTTCTCACGTTCCAGGGGAATATTTATACAAAACTGGCGATTTAGCTATGGAATTGCCCGATGGCAGTTTCGAGTATCATGGACGCATTGACCACCAAATTAAAATACGTGGTTTCCGTGTAGAACTGGGTGAAATCGAAAGTGTTCTCAATAGCCATCCCGCGATTAATGAAGCTGCCGTTTTAGCTGTAGATTACGAAAATGGTCAAAAACGGTTAATAGCTTGCTTGGCTGGTTCTCAAGTAGACAATCAACAAATTAAGGAATTCCTGGCTCAACGGTTGCCTGATTATATGATTCCTCACCGATGGGAATGGCTAGCCAGTCTACCTAAAACCCACAATGGTAAGTTAGACCGCAAGGCTATTTTGGCAGCTATCACCCAAGAAAAGCCAACAATATGCCAGGAATACTTACCTCTAGGCCCTGCTCAACGTTGGTTAGTGAAATACTTTGAGCCTCCATACCAATGGAATGGCTATACACGTTTTCTTTTCCATCAACCATTGGACGCAGAAATATTTAACCAAGCTCTCAATGTTGTTCTGGAAACTCATCCTGCACTAAGGACTGTGTTTGTGCAAAGAGATCAACAATGGTGGCAACAGTTAATTTCCCCAGAGCAAAAGTTGAGTGCTGAATTCTATGATGGTAGTCATCTTACATCTGCACAACGAGATAGTGAAATCCACAACCGGATACAAGAAATAGCTCAACAGTTTCAAATCGACCAATGGCCGCTGATGAAAGTAATCGCGATCAAGGTCAATGAATCCTGCTACGATATCTCGCTGGTTGGACATCATATCATTGGTGATTTGCTAAGTACTGGGGTGATTTTTAATCTCTTATGGTTGACCTACAGCGAGTTACTGGGGAACATAACTCTGAGTTCTCATCCTCTCCCTGCGACACCTTCTTATATAGACTATGTGCGTGTGCTGATGCAGGCGGAACAACAGGGAGCTTTGAGAAGTCATGTAGATTATTGGAAATCTCAATTTCCTTCACAGGAATATACCTTCCAAGTTCCCTTTGACCATCAAAAAGGTGCTAATTTAGAGGCTTCCGCCGCCAGCGAAAAATTTACCCTGGCTAAAAACAGTAGTAACATTCTTTTACGTGAAGCCAAACAGTATTACAAATGTAATGTCTACATGTTGCTACTTTCTACCTTGTATCGGTTGATGGCTGAGTGGAGTGGACAGCCTTGGGTAGTAGTTAGCCATCGCAGCCACGGCAGAACTCTAGATAGCAAACACACGTTTTTAAATAGTGTTGGTAACTTTGCGATGAATTTCCCTGTCGGGGTTAATGTAGGACGTTCCATCAAGTGGGAGCAAACCACCAAGGAAATCCAAGCCAAATTTAACGAGTTGCCGATGAATGGTGTAACTTTTGATTGGATTTCTGAGCAGCTTCCTCATCATGTTTATCCCGATAACAATCTCACACCAGTCAGAGCTAACTACTTAGGAAATCGTACTGCTCCCGCCTCAGAACTGTTTGAGTTTATTGAGGAAGATAGAGATAGTCGGTTGTCCTCTCCTGACCAGAAACGTACAGCGTTATTAGAGTTTTTCTTCTCCATCACCGATGGCACTGTTCACTTAGAAATCGAATACTCTCGCAATTTCCACCTACCTGCAACTATTCGCAGACTTGGCGATCGCTATTTGGAACTTATGGCAGAGATGCTAGCCGTTGTATCTTTACTAGGCAATGGTGTAGAAGTGACAAATCACTCTTAACGTACTACACGCTTACACTAGTAAAAAATTGACCTCAGACTTTGAGTCTTAGGTTATATAACCCACATTCCGCACTCCAGATTTCGGCAAAAGTTAGACCTACTTTTTTTTTGGCAAAAGTATTGCTGCATTATCATATAGGACTTACGCATCAAGTAAGAAATGTAGGGGCAATTCATGAATTGCCTCTACGGGAAATCAAAGCTTTCACTGCCTTTTTGGGTAAGTCCTATCATATAATCTTTTATGGTCAGCAGACAGCTAGCTAAATCGAAATCTAGACAGCTACAGTTTAGAAGCATCAGCTTCAGTACACGTTATAGTTATGGTAATACTTATGGCTTTCAACACGCTTGTCCTCAGTTCACTCCTTGCACTTCAAATTCTGCCACCATTACCAAGTGAAAACTCTGCCAATAGGATCGATTTTTTCGGAGATATTAACGAAAATGAGGGTAATGTTGGTTTCAGTAGTCTAGATCCCTCTGCCCCAGATTATGGTCATATAGAGATCAGTAAAAATTCTTTAGGATTTAATAGTTCCTATTATGTAACTGGTCGAGAGGGAAGTCCCGAACCTTTTAATCAAGCTGTAAAATCGGGAAGTATGACTGGAATCAATGGTTATAATAATTTCAGTAACTACTTGACAAGTAATGGGATTGCATTCAAGGATATTGGCTTCGGTTTCAGTCAAAAAAGCGATCGTAGCTTTACTCAAACGTGGAATTTGGGTGATGATATTTTAGGAAAGGATTGGTACGGTAGCCCTGATTCAACTGTTGAGGAGCTTATCTATAAAGCTAATCCAGATAATGTAGATTTCAGCCTATTTTATCAAACAACTAAAATAGTAGATTTTAGTTATTCCGATATATTTGTAGCTGCTGATGAGGGACCTACAATTTCATTTGAGGATAATAATTTCTTCGTTTTTACTAACCCTGTTACAGCAAGAAAAGAGGCTGATTTAGCACTATTAGAGAATAGCTTGGCTGATGCTTTTTTATCGGATGTTGCCTCTCTAGGCGGCGAGGTTAGGGTAATTTGGAACAGTGCAGGCGCTCCAGAATCATTTGATTTTATTACCACAGATAAATACGGGATACAGTATTTCTCAATACCTGGATCTATTCAAGCAGTAGCAAAACCAGTACCAGAATCATCTTACATACCAGGAATATTGGTGCTTGGGTTTATAGGAGGAGTTTGTTTCCGAAAAAACAGAAAGCAGAATGAACCTATTGTTAAGTTAGCCGGAAAAATTTGCACAGGGAAGTGAATTGGTGACTTTCGCTTAAGATAGCAGTTTTGTTTAAAAACAACTCAGTAAATAAGTCGGTGCGAAAAAATCCAACTATGTAAAGATAACAATATAGCGATAGTTAATTTACCAGGATTGACATAGTGCAAACCCGGATGAGCCAAATTCGCGCAGTTACTCTGAAAACAGTACCAGAATCTTCTGTTTCATGTGGAATATTTATGTTTGTAGTTTTGGTTGCTGTTTCCCGGCTCAAAAAACAACATAACCAGTATGGATAGTAAATATAACTCTGACATTAATTATCCATAACTAGTTTTGGCAACCAACATAATACCAATTTCCCAAAGTGTAGACGTTGCAATGTAACGTCTACACAACTGCCATCGTTTTACTTACCTAAGAATATGTTGCAATCATTAATCGAATTTGTATAACTAGCCTTACCCACTTTAGATTTACAACCATTTGTGTTGATATAGCTTGTAAGTTGCCTGTGCTACTTCTCAGCTTAACGCTAGAGAGTGCAAGCTTTACACCCTCAATGACATTAAGTTAACACAGCAGCAAATAAAAAGTCACTGTACAGCAGTGGGTTAAAGGATGTTTGCATCAAGGATGGGAATCCTTCTCTTCTTTGGAGCTTTTGGGTACACTAGACCTAGCACCTGACCTAAAAATAATTTTTATCTAGTTGCATAAATCTACAATATTTAACTGATTAGTATTTAACAATAAATCAGCGAACCTGAATCAACTTTTTCCCTAAAAATTATCAATTTTTGAACTATTTAAGGAGTAGACAAACTAGTGATTATTGTAATGAAACCCTTCACCCCATCTGCCGAAATAGAACAAGTAAATGAAGAAATTCGTCGCTATGAACTTACACCAGAAATCTGTGTAGGTCATCACAAAGTAGTAATCGGTTTGGTGGGAGATACCTCAGAACTTGATCCACGCCAGATTCAAAATTTGAACCCTTTTATAGAGCAAGTGATTAGGGTTAAAAAGCCTTTCAAACGAGCTTCTTTAGAATTTCGTTACGGAGAACATAGTGAGGTTGTAGTACCAACACCTAATGGGCCTATAACTTTTGGGCAAAACCATCCTGTAGTTGTAGTTGCAGGCCCTTGCTCGGTAGAAAACGAAGAAATGATCGTCGAGACAGCCCAAGCGGTGAAAGAATACGGTGTACAATTTTTACGTGGTGGGGCATATAAACCCCGAACATCACCTTATGCTTTCCAAGGTCACGGTGAGAGCGCTCTAGCTTTGTTAGCAAAAGCTAAAGAAGCTACAGGTTTAGGAATCATTACAGAAATCATGGACACAGATGACTTAGACAAGCTCATCGAAGTAGCAGATGTGTTGCAAATTGGGGCCCGAAATATGCAGAATTTTTCACTTCTCAAAAAACTAGGAGCTACCACTAAGCCAGTGCTACTGAAGCGGGGACTGTCAGCTACAATCGAAGATTGGTTGATGTCAGCAGAGTATATTTTAGCCGGAGGTAATCCAAACGTTATACTATGTGAACGAGGAATTCGCACCTTTGACCGACAGTTTACAAGAAACACGCTTGATATATCTGCAATTCCAGTTTTGCGAACCCTGACCCACTTACCTATCATGATTGATCCTAGTCATGCCACAGGTAAATCCGAATTTGTGCCAACTATGACAATGGCATCAATAGCTGCTGGTGCAGATTCCTTGATGATTGAAGTTCACCCTAATCCAGCTAAAGCACTTTCAGATGGGCCTCAATCACTGACATTGGAAGGATTTAAGGAATTAATGCACGAAATAACTGCCCTAAGTAAATTCTTTGGTCGTTCGCCTCACAACAATAGTACAAATCTAAAGCCAAAAACTATCTCATTGGTGAGCTATTAAAGATATTCATCTCCATCTAAAGTTAATAGTGGTTTAGGACTTCCTTAAATTTTTAGCTGTCCTGTTGCTAATAAAAAATTTGAATGATCAAGCCCTAGTAGAATCCTTAGTAGTTTTCATTGATGTCAACTTAGCAAAAAGAAAGCGCTAGACATAAAGTTGGGAAGCAAAGATAGCAAGACAATGAGTTGTCAAAATGGCTACTTTTCGCACCCCAAAATAGGAAATCCAGACCGAAGAAGATAAATACAGGTGCCAGCTTCAGCAATAGAAAAAATAGAAACAGAAATCTATGTACTTGCGCTACTAAGAAGTTGGTTGAAAAGTGTTTACCTGTGGCTTTAGGCACTTTTAAATTTTCCCTTAAAAAAGAAGGAACCAGACTCTAAATCTCCCTTAAAAAGGGAGATTTAGAAGGCTATAAAACTTTTGATACTGACAATATGACTTTTCAAACATCCTCTAAAACTATCAAGCTGGGAGCTACTGCGATTTTCATCAGGAAAGACAACGAAAAGTTAAGAGAGCAAATTTTCACATTACCTGTGATGATGATAGTGGTATTAAGTCTGCTCAGTGAACGTCCTAGTTGAGCGAAGCACTCAAGGTGTTAGCAACTGAAGCATTATTGTTTGTAGAACTAATGTTAGTAAGTAAACAAGCATTATTTCAAAAGTTGATGAAATTATCAGCAAAATTATGGTTATTATCAGCTTTTGGTGATCAATCACGTGTTGCTGAAGGCAGAAAGAAGAAAAAAAAAACTTTATAGGTTCTTGCAGTACAAAGGTTAAATAAAATCTGTATTACAATCTTATCTTGAAGTTTAATTTTAGCCTTTGTTACCAGTTAAACCTATGCTTTTCAACATCATACAAACCTATAAATTTAATTTTTTATTATTACAGCTTTAAAAACTATGTCTACTGTATCTAAGTTAACACAATTAAAAAAAGGTCTAGAAACAAGCGAAGTTCAGAAAGGGATGAAACTTATAGGATTACAGATTACAGAATTAGAACTAGATCAACTTGCATTTGGCAATACTATTTCGCTAGAAAACAGAAGATTAGGTGAAATTGGTTCAATATTTATACTAGCAGAAGCTCTTTCGGCAATAAATTCAGTTCAAACAAATATTACTTTTCAAGACTTACCACAAACGGTTAAAGAGTTTTCTTGCTGTTACGGAGGAGTTCCAATCTACTGTTGGAGTTCTGACTTAATCGGAAAGTGTTGTCTGACCCTAACTTTGCTAGATGGCAAGCCGGCAATTAGAGTTTCATCTCAAAACCTATAGCTTACCATTTCGTAAGGATTCATACCAATTTAATATGAAGCTGCATAGAAAAGAGCTTCTAGGATAAAGTTATAAGAAGAGACATATTCTGCGGCCCGTTATCTTGATTAATTAGTAATGTTTGAATTAACGGGAAACGATGGTTTTGTAGAGAAATAAATCCGCTTTTTAAAAGAGGAATATGAAAAACATCTAACCAAGGCTTGAGTAAATTAAAAAATACATACGGTTGAATAACGCTCTTCCATCACTTTGCTAAGAGAAAAATCAAGCCTATTTTTTCACTTTAGATGGGGCAAAGGTTTAAGAGTTTATCCCTATTTAGTCATTCTGGGAGAACCCAATCGCTGAAAGCCTTTTAGAGCTTTACTTTCGGATTTTGAGCTATAAATTTGAGTTACTGTTAGAAAATAAAGCCTAAAACCTTAATTAAATCAACGTCTCAGAATCTGGCTTCGATTATTTTTTCCGAAAGTGACGCAGTCGAAATTGGGGATTTACTCCAACCTAAGCCTATTTCCTTTCCCTGCTCTTGTTGCAGGTACTATCACGGGTCGAGTTATGGCGGTGTAACACTCAATTGCGCTATTCATCCTCACGGCTGCGAGGGTAGTCAATGCCCGGATTGGCAAGCTTTTAACCATCTAAATTTTATTTCTCCGATCCAGGAAGTACAGGCGTTACCTGTGACTCTAAGAATGATTTCTGGTAAGTCCTTTCCAACTGCATTGGTGTAACAAGCGTTATAAATTGCTTCAGCTAGATGCAATTCGGCAAATGGATTTCCTGAGAGTTTAAACTTAATTTGAAACAGGGTGAATTTTTTATTCGGCTCTAACTTCTTCATGTAAGCCAAAGTCAATAGCCACATAGCTTGTTCCTTCACCACTTCCCTAGCGTACTGTGGAACTTGGCACAATCTTAACCATTTGCGCCAAGTACGTTCTGCTATGGGATGGCAATAGACTTGCTCACAAGATGTTTTTAACCAGTCTAAAGGATATTTTTCCATAATAATAAGGGTAAAGGGGAAGGGGGAAGGGGGAAAGGAATGGAAAAGAAAAGGGTTGAGAGTTTTGAAGATTTAAGAGTGTGGCAGAAAGGGATTGAATTAGTTAAACAAATATACATATTGACTAAAGATGGAGAACTAAGTAAAGATTTTGGGTTAAGGGAGCAAGCTTTGAAGAGCATCAGTTTCAATATCAACAAATATTGCAGAAGGATTTGAGCGATATTCACGGAAAGAATACGTGAATTTTCTTAATATTGCTAAAGGTTCAGCAGGAGAAGTTCGTAGTCTTTTAAGAGTTGCATTGGAAGTTGGATATCTAGAGCAACCAACTTACAACCAGCTTTATAGCCAAACTGTCGAGTTGAGTCGGATGCTATTTACTCAAATTCAAGCTATAAATCAATTGATCAAGTAAAAAGCATCTTCTCTTCTCCCTTACCCCTTCCCCTTTCCCCTTTCCCCTTATACTTACTCCTCGGTAGGTATTGCTGATTCGTCTACTAAAAATGTTTCCCAGTCAACCGTTTCAATATCTAACACGTCTTTCAAGCCGTTGTTTTTGAGTATGTCTGCAACTAATTCACTAACCGTAGAGTGATTGATAGCCGCTTCTTGTGCTCCCAAGGACGTGGTGAGTAAGTTTGTCTCTAAGGCGATGGAGGAAGAAGCTGACGTAGATTCCTTTCGTGCAATCGGTGACGAACTCGTTGCGGGTATTTTCGGTATTAGCCCAACAAATGCAGCCGAATAAATTGATTGGATTAGCAGCAGTAATGAATCTGCTGCTATTGACCCTCGTTTTGGGCGTGGCAATATATGGAGCAACAAGAACAAACCCATCGCAAAGCATTAAATATTCACCTGAAGAAGGACGGGGAGTTGAATCTGTCGGGGCTGACACTAGAAAACCTATCTTCAGAAGAATTCCTAATAGTCCAGCAACTTATTGATGAGTCAAGAGCGCGATCGCACTCCAATAGACAGATTGAGGAATTGATGCAGCGAGGGATGATGGCTCAAACTGCGATCGCAGCAATAACAGTATTGATGTTTAAAGGTAGAGCAGATAAAGCAAGATTTATGAACACGGCACAGGGTTCTTTAGAAGAATGTAGATATTATTTAATCCTAGCTAGGGATTTAAATTACGGTGATATGGCAAACGCAATTAACCAACTTGAAGAAGTTAGCAAATTACTAACAAGTTATGTTAATTCCCTTCTGACTTCTGACTCCTGACTTCTGGATTCTGATTATGCAAAGTATCAAGCTCTTTCATATAGGATATGCAGTGTCTGGGGTTGGCTTTTCTATGTTTATGGGTTATTTATCCGTTGCCAGCCCCGTTAGTCGATACATTCTTTGGTTTATTGGCATAATCTCCATCT
>NZ_JACJSI010000419.1 GCF_014698065.1 Nostoc flagelliforme FACHB-838 | reverse complement strand
TAAGTCGGAAATTTCGATTCCGTAGGCGAGGCAGTTTTCATTCATGCCTCTTAATCTACCATTTACGTGTACTTATTTTTTACAGTAGCAGGATAACTCCTGTGAACGTTTACACCTTTTGTGAGGATAGGGAGAAAAGGACTAACAATCAAGCAGCATACGAAAAAAAATTAACAATTCATACCTACTGCTGTGTCGATTTGGCGCGATAGATAATCGCTATTTTGCTCCAAAACCGTCTAATAGGTGTAACGATTTCATTTTCAATTAGGTAAATACATTCTCATATTTAGCCACAAGAGATAGGAAATTTATACAGTATTTATGTACTATAAAGGGGCTGAATATGAACCTAATTCGTCACAAAGGAGAATACAACAATGAGAAAATTAAAACTTCAAATACAAATGACCCTTGACGGATACATTGCCGGATTAAATGGCGAAATGGACTTTATGGCGTGGAATTGGGACGACGAATTAAAACAATATGTCAAAAATATAACTGAACCTGTTGACTGCATTATTCTTGGACGAAAACTTGCCGAAGGGTTCATTCCTTACTGGGGTAGCGTGGCTGGAAATCCTGATGACCCGGAGTTTACATCTGGTAGGAAATTTACGGAGACACACAAAGTTGTTTTTACCAAAACGCTTGATAAGTCAGAATGGGACAATACCGTTTTAGTAAAAGGCAACCTTGTTGACGAAATCACTAAATTAAAAAAACAAGACGGTAAAGACATCATCGCTTATGGCGGTGCGACCTTTGTATCGGCTCTAATCAAACAAGAATTAATTGACGAGTTTCATTTATTTATTAATCCAATCGCAATTGGTGACGGAATGACAATTTTCAAAGAACTTGATAGCAAACAATATCTGACATTAGTAAAAGCTACATCATTTGACTGTGGTATTGTTGTTCTCAATTACGAGCCAAGACGTGACTAAATATGATGTGAAGAGTATTATATAACGGTACTTAATATGGATAAACCGGGGGCAACATTAATTGTCCCCTATACAATTTACTTCTAACAAAAACTGCTCCAGCTTTCGCTTAGGACAGTTTTATATTGTACGGTACAAGCCAGATTCTAAACTGCAATTAATGGTGAATGGCCATTGGTATTTGGTTCATCTTGGCTAGGACTGTAAAGCACTTCTATTGAGAATCTCCTACATAGTTTGGCGTTGACTGATTCTATAATCACCTTTTAAGAGGAAATTGTGTGAAGCTGTAAGAGAATAAAGAATCAAACTTTCTTCTACTAATCAGTTTTAACTTACATAATTGTAAATATGCCTTCGATTTCCTACAACCGCACCGATAGCCAACAACCACAAAGCATTACCATTGAAGGTTATGTTGTTCGCCCCGGATTACACATTCTCACTTACCAGCAACTCAAATTGCTACGGGAGCAAACACAGCATCATTCTCAGCTTGAACATTTAGTCAGCCAAGGCGTGATTAAGTTGACTGGTTAATAGTCTGTAAATTGTCACCTTAGCCATAGTTTTGACTCCTGTAAATATTAAACTCTACATCGCTATTTTTGGGTTACACCGTTTCTATACAGTACTTTGATTGCTTATCACAAATGCTGTATAAACAACTTATCAATGACCCAATCATTAAACCTTGCCCTGTGAGCAACTTTTACCCTCGATTTTTTAATCTAGCTTCAAATCAATCAAGTTGCCATTACTTCAATTCTAACGCACGCTCCCCTGATATCTATCTTAAAAATGAGGGCAAATGTGTCCCCATTTAAACTTTTGACTTTTAAATATTGCTCTACATCCGCTACCCTTGCAGTTTTATATTCTACAAGGTGTGTCGCTTAGGTTACTACTTGACATTATTGCTAGCTCTGAACATTACCAACTATCACAGTAACTATCTACCCGAATCTCTCGCTAAATGTCTGACACCTGCCACCCTGAGTTTTCAATTGATTTCAATTGGAGATTGTCAAATACTGGAGAATAGTAGTAGTTAAAATCATACTCTAGCTTGTTATTATTTTCTTCCAGCTTTTGTTTGGCTTTTAATGCTGGTTTGGGAGCCTCAATGATTTTAATTTCTGGCTCTAACTGTTGGGGTAAGTTTGTTGCAGATGCCTTTTTTAAAATAGGCTTTTCTATTTGACTGCTCAGTTGCATTTCTATCTAAAATTGACAAATCTATGATTACAAAAAGTTTATTCTTGAATCTGAAGAGTTCAGGAGTTAATGAAAGAATTAACATTGATACCTGACTTTATAATTGCCTACTTTTTAGACTGCTCACAAGTCGTTAAAACTAGAACTTACTTGTTCGGTTCACTGCACTGTCAAAAGTCAGCGCAGTCAGGATAGATTACAGCTGGCTATGGGCACTCAACTTCGACAACAAAAGACCTTGTTAGTACAAATGTATTGCAATGATGGTAGATTAAACTATGCACCTTCTATGGTTTCGTCGAGATTTGCGTTTAACTGATAACGAGATTGTCACATTAGCAACAGCTGATAATGGTGTAGTAGTTCTGCCATTCTTCATTATTGACCCTTGGTTTTATACCTGGGCTGATGTCGGAAAGAAGAGAGTCCGCTTCTTGTTTGAGTCATTGGAAAATCTCGACTCAAATCTCCAAAAGTTAGGTAGTCGGCTGTACTTATTTGAAGGTAATTCTACAGACATCGTGCAAGAATTGACTAAGCAGTTAATCATTGCAGGATATAAGCCCAAACTTTTCTTTAACCGTGATGTGCAGGTAGAATACGGTGTCAGCCGGGATAAAACTATAGTTGATTTCTACAAACAGTTAAACCTTGATTACCACATTGGACTAAACAACTTTCTGCAATCAACAGAGCAACGTGACGAGTGGTTTAACGAATACTACACCTATCAAAGACAATCCCAATATAAAACACCAGCAACTATTAATACGCCTCAAATCACACTCGATCTACCAGAGCTAACATTTGATGAACTCAAACAGAAATACCATCGCTTTTGGGAAGTTGAGAAAGTTTACTTTACAGGGGGAGAAACACAAGCACAAGCTAAACTAGACTCATTTCTCAAAAAAAGATATTACGGATACCATTGGAAACTTTCTCGCCCAATGCTCTCACAGCTTGGTGCTACATCTCATTTATCACCACACCTGACTTTTGGGACTATTTCAACTCGCACTGTTTACCAAAGCACTAAAGCTAAAGCAGAAGAATTAAAAACTCAACCCAAGGCAGAATTCTCCCTCAAAGCATTTCGAGACCGTTTGCGCTGGCATGATAGTTTTACACAGCGACTCTATTTTCATCCAGAAATTGCTTATATTAACCGCTACAGGGAGTTTGATAAATTATATACACCAGCAACATTGTCGGCAGAAAAACAAGAGTTATTTCAGGCTTGGCTTAAAGGTATGACAGGCTTTCCACTGGTTGATGCCAGTATGCGACAACTCAAAACAATGGGTTGGATGAATTTTCGGATGCGAGCGATGTGTGCCACATTCCTAACTATTAACTGTGGGATTTCATGGCATCACGGAGCTAAACACTACATGAACTATTTAGTAGATGGAGATTTAGCAATTAATAATTGGCAATGGCAGATGCAGGCTGGTGTAACTAATCCACTTAGCGATACTTTTCGCATTTATAAGCCGTCGAAGAATATTGCCGAAAAAGACCCGCAAGGAGACTTTATTTCCCACTGGGTACCGGAACTACGGGGCTACAGTTTACCAGAAATTGAACAGGGGAAATACATTGACACTAGTAACTATCCTAAAGCGATTCTAGATTGGTCAAAGACGCGTAAAGTTAACGGTAAAGTTGTTTCTGACTTACGAAAGCAAAGTAAACAGCAATTATTAAGCCAAGGTGGAGATGAATACGATAGTGCAATCGCTGCTAAAGAAACAGTTGAGAAATACTGGCAGCAGAAAGATAGAGAGTATAAAGAATATCAACAAAAGCTTACCCTGACGCAAGAGTAAAGCATTATCTAGATTTTAGACCAAGCTCCTCTCTCTTTTTACTAAACAAAAATCCTGTTTAACAATACCTTGTTGCATCTTCGCCACATTCATCTACTAAATACAACAAACACTTGTAACGTAAACCAATTATTTGCTCATAAAGGGGGTTGATTTTACACAATGGTGGAATGTGAAAAACTGTCCTCCCTAAAATTCTTACAGTTATTTCAAAAGGACAATGGGATGGGATTAGTTTGCATAAAAGTTTGGCTAATTTAGAATCATGTATTTCTAATATCTCAAGCTGATAACGGAGCTGGTTTAATAAGTTATTGTTGAAATAGTCTTTTTTTAAGAAATTCATATATCAATTCTCTTTCCAAAATCTATTTCTCTAAAATGACACTTCTCTATGTAGAAAAACATCGTAAATTTACGATGTTTTTCTCCGCTTAAAGAAAGTCAATTGAAATATCAGTAAAATTCCTTAAAATCCACAAGAGGAAGGCAATCACATCTAAATAAGAAATATTGGGAGCAAAGTTAAACGTCTGAAGGGGACACGAGTATGAGCGCATCCCTAGCTCCTGTAACGACTACTGTTTTTTACTTTGAGGAATTAGCGTTAAAAATAAACACAAGGTCTTGTTTGAAGTATTACCTCAACAGTGGGTTGTGAACAAAAGAGCTACTAAACCGAATCTCCGCGCCAGATTTCTCACCAACACCCCACTCATCACTCCAATAGCCCACATCAGCAGCACTTCCGGTAATTTTGGGATAATCGATTAGGGAAGCGATGGAGTATGGCGACAACATCTGAAGTATTTATTAACTTTATTTACAACTTTTCGGTTAAAAACTGAAGCATCTTTTGGATGTTACTGCCTCAAACCCTTTTATTTAGAGATTTATAGCCCAATTACGCGCCCTCTACCCC
>NZ_JACJSI010000418.1 GCF_014698065.1 Nostoc flagelliforme FACHB-838 | reverse complement strand
TTAGACAAACGCTGCAAAGAATCCTGGGTAAACGCAATCATCACCCACCAATCCATTAAGCTTCAGAAAGTTGACAACCAAGCCGTCGCCCAAGCCGAACTCGACAACTACATCGCCGACCAAGCCCAAGTTGTAGCTCCCGAACCCCTCACAATAGTCGAAATCTCTTTTGACCATCACGAATATTACGCTGATGACAAACTGGTAGCCAGCATTAGCTATGACGACAACCACCTAACCCAACGCTGGGTAGTAATGGTCAACGATAAAGAAGTATTTCGTGCCAACACCGTAATGCGCTGTCATCGCTTCATCTGCACTCACTACAAAGATGGGACACTACCAGTGCAAGAAGAAGCAGAGGTGCAGGGGAGCAGGGGTGCAGAGGGGAAAAACTTACAACAACTTTCTCCTCTGCCCCTCTGCGCCTCTGCCCCCACGCCTTCCTCTTCTACTGAAAACCAAATCATGGCGCATATCTTCAACGAGTGCCAGAGTTATGGGTTTGAAATTCTTGATGATGGCATTTACAACAACGGCGTGAAACTGGGGCAAGTCGGATGCACTGACCGTAACTGGTGGGTGAAGAGGAGTTATTCAAGCCAGCAGCAGTATTCTAACTCCGTGTTTGATGCTGTGCGCTCATTGTCGATGTTGGATACCGTACCCCATGCAGAAGCGCCTGACTGTGAAGAATTGCTAGACCGCCCATGTGAGATGTTGACTGCCCTTGACTGGGAAATGTTACGGGAGTATGCACCAGTTACAGAAAGTCGGGAATTAGTGGCGGCGTAATTCTCGCACAGACGAGAGCGATCGCTCTACATCTACAGGTAGCGATCGCTCATCAACTACTCCTTTATTCACCAATCCCTAATTAAATCAATGCAACCGATAATATCCATTCCCAAACACTGGGACTACCCTCGCTTTGCTTTGGAACAGCGTACAAACCAGGGCATTGTTCTGGGGCTTCACTACTATCCTTCTGGTACAGAATTAGCTGAACAATTTGATGAAGGATGGCGTTATGTATTGATGCCTAACAAGAATTCTGATGAGATATCGTACTTGCAAGAGAATCAAATCCAACCGCTCTCCCCACAGGAATTGTTCACACAAATTACCGCAGAAATTGAATTCTATCAGCGTCAAATATCTATCTTGCAACAACAGTTAGCCTTAGTAACTGGAGGTTTCACAAATGCCTAAAACGGTTGACAACAGCTTTGACCGTAGAGCAAATCATTTGCTGCGTTCGATTCGGCTTTGTGGTGGTTGTGTGCCTCTGCATCAGCTGCAATTCCAATTTTCCGATTCAGTCATTCAAACTCTGCTGGATAAAGAACTGGTGCAAGTGCAGAACACGGGACGCGGCTTTTTGTTGGAGATTGCCGAGGATTTTAACTCTTAATCGAAGAGGAAGCAATTATGAAACTTTACGTTAAGACGATTCCACACACATTACCAGATTCGGCAACTGTCGTTACAAAGAGCGCAGATTTGATTGAGATTGAAATTAACGATGAACACCCGAATTTTCAATTTTTACTTGAAGAGTTAGAAACCGAGATTGAGCCAGGAACAATAGGAGTCAAAGCTGAGGATTTATGTTCACGGCTTGGTATTGAAATGTCTAACCCCAATCTCTACCAGTTAGTTGAACAAGCTCAAACCCTGATATCCCTTATTGCTACGCACCCAGACTACAAACAACTACTGGAATTAGGATATCAACCTGATTTAAACATTGCGGATGCTAGCACTGCACTCACCTATTTGCAATGGGAACTAGAGCGTAATCGAGAACTTTCAATTTAATACAAAAGCGTTCACCTGAATGAGTGCCTCTTATTCAAGTGAACGCACGGAAGTTCTTCTCCCGCTATAGAATTCCCATTATTGCATACAGAACACCCATCAATAAAACTTTAACCGAGGTGAACATGGTTACTGAAATTAAACTAGGTTTATGCAACCCTCCAGAACCCATCTATTTATTTGTCAATCAGGGAGAAGTAGACGGGGAATCATTCGTTTGGTATAAGTTTAATATCAGCCAGGATAAGAAAATCCCTGTTACCCAAAGGGCATTAACTGGGTATCTGTCAGAACTGCGATTGACTACTAAAGAATTCAAAGGCAAGGACAATTTGAAGCTGGATATTGTTATCAGTGCCGATGAGCTTTATATTGTCAGAACTGGTATTGAAACAAACTTTGCTAAAAGCTTTCTTCTGGCTGCATCATTAATCCAAGATTTTTCTAAGCCACTAATTATCGTTGCTAATGCTGGCGACGAAAACACAGTTTTCTGCAATCTTTACGATGCTGCAAGTAAAACCAAGATTTACAGGGAATGGAGTAGAGATTTGGATTGGGCAACTATCATTCGTGACATTCAATCTTTATTGGGTAAAACTTCAAACTCGATTCCCGAACCCCCACTGACTCCACCAAAACTTAGTGTAGTTCCTCAATCAGTACACCCACAAGATTTGCGAGTTAAAAATATTCGCACCTTGCTTGATTATCCCCTTGATTTGGTCAGAGAGTGGTTGCAATTTCAGGATGTTGACCGCCCAAGTTTACTTGATATTAGCCAAATTAATGAACTAATCAAAACCATGTGTTTGGCTTGGGCAGCAGGCAAGTGTGACCATCCCAATCATGCTGAGTCTTTGTATCAAAATCAAGTTGTTGATGCTGTTGTTAGCGGTGCTGATGAGTTAACGGTAATCAACGGATAGATGCAACAGTTGCAAACTGCAAAAGCCGGAGCAGTGTAAATCAGAAGTGAGGATTCAGAATATTTTTACTTCTGAATTCTCAATTAATCAAATAGGAATTACCCATGAAAGTCATCGTTACAGTCGTGGAAAAAATCATCAGTGAAGCTCACATCGATATCCCTGATGGGCTGAATCAATCCGCAATCAAGCAACACATAGTAGACCGTTACAACACTGGAGAGATGTCCACTGATATGAACATCTTTCAAGTGGACTTTGAATCAATCAGCGCTTAAATTGTCAAAGATCATTCTACTAAATCTGCATAAACAAGGGAGCTAATCAGATGCATACAAAATGGACTGATGAAGAACTCGCAATCATTGAAGCTAAAGCTGAACTTTATACCCCAAAACAAATAGCCTCAATCTTAAAAAGACATGGGTATTTCCGCACTCCAATTGCTATCGCTACTAAGCTTTGGGCTTTAGGTTATTCTACAAGCCCCTTTCTCGATAACTATAGTAGTGCTGAAATCGCCCGTGTTCTGTGTGTCCATTCCACCACCGTTTCTGGCTGGGTGCGCCGTGGTTGGTTGAAAACTAGCCGTTGTTCTTCTAAGCGCTATCAAGTCCGTAGATGGCATCTCAAAAACTTTTTTGACAATCCACCACAGCATTTAAAAAAGCGTATTGCCTCTATTGATGCCGAAGCTATTAATTATTTATTGGGGAGAAAAGCATGATTGACAATGTTAACGCACTCTTAACGAGTTGGTATATCTCTCCGCCTTGGGGTCGAACAATTCCACCTGTTGAGGTGAATTTACTGGAGAAAGTTTACTTGAGAACCATGAGAACATTTGGTTATTGCTGTGGGATGCAATGGAAGCATGAATCCTGGATTTATTCAGTGGATTGCGGTAAAGAAATCCTTCACGCTACACAAAACCAAATCATCGCAACTGGAGAATTAGAAGCCATCAAAGTGCAAAAACCTGCTTTTGTTCTGGGCGAAAGAGTAATGCTCTGTTCTCACGATCAGGGAACAAAGCAACGGTTGATTTTGGGGGTTGGGCTTGTGAATAACTCTTGGTTTTACGTCGTCGAATTGGTGTCGCCAACCTTAACTCAATCACGAACTATATCTAATCGTTTCTCACTCGTTGGTGAAAAAAGTTTGGTGCGCGTGAATGCTTGAGTTTCTTAGATTGCAATTCCTCTTTCTTCACTGTTTGACCAATAACCAGGGAGTTGATTATGTTGATACACAAATGGCGTGACTCAGATATTAACCAAATGCCAGAAGTTGGGCAGCTAGGCAAATACAGCATTCCCCTTGGGTATGTGAATGCAACTCAGATGTGCCATGCAAATAATAAGTCTTGGGGGCATTACAAAGAAAGGAAGTCCACAAAAGCTTACTGGACAGCACTTTCAAACGACATCGGAATCCCGATATCGTCTCTTGTCATCGAAGTTGATGGCTATGGCAGTTCTCAAGGTACTTGGATTCATCCAGAAATCGCAATTGATTTAGCGCAGTGGGTTTCTGTCGAGTTCCGCATCTGGGCCAACAGAACTTTAATGAAAGTGATGATTTTTCAAGAGCCTGTACAACAGCAGTCAATGACTCAAGTACAGTTACTTGCAGCTTTAGTACAACAGATGGCACAGCAAGAACAGCATTTACTTCAACAACAACAGCAGCAGACTGAAATTTTACATCGGCTTAAAGCGGTTGAAGTTGAGCAAGACAGAGTAAATACACCATGCGGCCATAAATATAGTGTTGTTGGTTTCGCTAATCTTCAAGGTTTAGAAATATCGGTTAAAGAAGCTGGTACTAAAGGTAGAAAAGCCAGTGCATTGTGCCGAAAAGAAGGAATAGAAATAGAACGCATTCACGACCCCCGTTTTGGAAAAGTCGGTTTATATCCAGAAAGTATTTTGGTTGAGGTTTTTAAAGCCGAACACAACTAATAGCAGTTTCAAAATTTGAGAGAAATACCATGCAACAGCTAAATTTATTCGCTGAATCAACCCCAGTTTTACCAGTCACCTATTACCCCGATTTCTTAAGCCTTGAACAAGCTAATGAACTCTACCAACACTGTTTGAAACTGGAGTGGCAACAGAATCAAATCAGAATGTTGGGTAAAACAATCCCCGTCCCGCGCCTTGAGTGCATTTATGGTGATGCCGGGTGTGATTACCTTTACTCGAACAGCGTGTTTTTGAAACCCCT
>NZ_JACJSI010000417.1 GCF_014698065.1 Nostoc flagelliforme FACHB-838 | reverse complement strand
AGCTTGGTTCCAATCAGTTACTCCTAGAACTGCTGGTTTTAACACCATTGACATTGGCAAAATGACCAGCGCTGGTCTATTTATTACGATCGCACTAATGTTTCTTGGTGCAAGTCCAGGTGGTACAGGAGGAGGCATGAAAACAACAACCTTGAGGGTGTTGACTAGTTGCACTAAAGCTATACTCCAGGGGAAAGAAGAAGTTTTATTGTATGATCGCAAAATAGCAATATCTTTAATTTTGAAAGCTGTGGGTGTGTTAGTGGGTTCAGTAGCGGCCGTTATTTTAGCTACGATTTTAATCAGCCTCACAGATCCAACATTAGATTTTATTAAAATTTTGTTTGAAGTGGTATCAGCCTTTGCCACTGTAGGACTTTCTACAGGCATTACAGCAAGTATTTCTATAACAGTAAAGCTCATCTTAATTGTAACAATGTACGTTGGACGAGTAGGTATTTTACTACTGATGTCTGCTGTCCTAGGAGACCCCCGCCGCACCAGAATTCACTATCCTGAAGAAAATTTACTCGTGGGATAGCTAGAGAGAGGGAGTAAGGATCAGGAAGTGGAGGGAGAATAATTCTTGGCGACTGATTAATGACTAATGACTAACAACTAAACTGATAAAATATACATTGAAGGCAAAAAATAAAATTTTAATTCAAGTGGTATCACCGTTTGTTTTTTGCCCGAAATACAGGAAACCATAATAAGGATAACAAAGTTGAATCTGTCATCATTAAGTTTTTTTCGCAGTTTACATAAAGATAACCAGCAATTTGCTGTAATTGGGTTAGGTCGGTTTGGTAGGTCTGTCTGTTCAACACTGCACAATTTCGGTTATGAAGTGCTAGCAACAGATGTTGATGAAAAACGAGTTTCAGAAGCATTAACTGAGGGAATAGTTGGTCATGCTTTGCAGTTAGACTCTACAGAACCAGCTGCACTCAAAGAAGCTGGAATTTTTGAATTTGATACTGTGATTGTAGCGATTGGTAACTACGTTCAGGAAAGTATTATAACTACCCTAAATGTGAAAGAGGCTGGTGTACCCCACGTCGTTGCCAAAGCTTCTAGTGAAGTTCACCGTAAATTGTTGCGGCGAGTAGGAGCAGATCATGTTGTTTTTCCTGAGTATGAAGCGGGTTGCGCCCTAGCGCGTACACTTACCAAACCTGCAATCTTAGATCGATTTGACCTCGACCCAGATAACAGTATTGTAGAGTTGATTGTGCCTGATGAATTTCACGACAAAACAATCACTGAGCTTCAACTTCGTAACCGCTACGGTTTAAATTTGCTAGCAGTGAGCCAGGATGGTAAATTTATAATTAATCCTGGCCCCACCAAGCGTTTAGAGCGTGGTTCCGCAATGGTCGTTATTGGCTGCAACAAAGATATCAATCATTTGCCGATTTAAAAAAGTTAGGAGTTAGAGAAGATTTATAAAGTAAATCTTTAGACAAGAAAACGACGCAACATGATACGAGTCATGACAGCATAAATAGCCAGGGTAAGCGCATCAATTTTTGTAGCTTTTGATACAGGTAAAAAGCTTAAAACTGTATCTAAATACCAATTTTCCATTCAAAGTAGGACAAATTGTTGTAAATGATTGAAAAAACATGGGTCAAATAGCTTTTTATATTTTTTCGCCACATAAATACGAAAATGTCAATCCTACCCCTTGGCTCAGTGTAGTAATTTTGAACTTATTTGTGCTTTGGTTGAACCCCAAAACCACTGTGTCAATAGAGTTTGAGATGCGCTTACCCTGGGTCGCTACACCTAACTCCTAATTTTTTACTGATGCCTGGTAGAAGGAACTTTGCTGTTTTGACTATCATCTAGCTTATGAGTCTGACGACGTGGACTCAAGCGATCGCGAATTTTGCCAATCACGATATATAAAATTGGTACAAAAAACAGAGTCAAGAAAGTAGAGACAATTGTACCACCAGCAATCGCAGTGCCAAGAGATTTTCTACTAGCTGCTCCCGCTCCTTCAGGATTTACCAATGGCCAAATGCCCAAGATAAAGGCGAAGGAAGTCATTAGGATAGGTCGTAAGCGTTCTTGTGATGCTTGCACTGCTGCTTTGGTAATTGAAAGACCCCGCTCTTGCAGTTGGTTGGCAAATTCCACAATCAAAATGGCATTTTTACTTGCCAAACCAATCAGCATTACTAAACCAACCTGGCAAAATACATCATTAGCTAAACCCCGCAACATCTGCGCGGACAACGCCCCCAAAATAGCTAGGGGAACTGACAGCATAATAATCAGTGGGTCAACATAGTTCTCATACTGAGCAGCCAGCACCAAAAAGACAAAGACAAGCCCCAATCCAAAAATTAGGGGCGCTAGACCGCCAGACTGTTTTTCTTCGGCAACGATCCCCGACCATTCATAGCCCATACTTGCTGGCAAAACCTGCTTTGCTAGTTGCTCCATAGCTACTGTTGCTTCGCCGGAACTATAACCAGGAGCGGCGGAACCGTTGATTTCAATGGAGCGGAATAAGTTGTAGTGATTAATCGTTTGCGCTCCGGTAGCAGAAGTAATTTTCACGAGATTGCTCAGGGCAATCATCTGATTATTAGCAGAACGCACGTATAATTTCCCGATATCCGCAGGGTTAGAGCGAAACTGAGCATCCGCTTGAACATACACCCGATAAGTTCGTTGTAGTAAATTAAAATCGTTGACATACCGCGAACCTAAGTAAGACTGTAGGGTATTAAAGATATCGTTTACTCCAACTTGCAGGGATTTAGCTTTGTTACGGTCTACTTCAATTAACATCTGCGGTGTATTTGCACTAAAAGTGCTAAACACAGCTTGCAATCCTGGCGTCTGATTACCGCGTTGGAGTAGCTGACCCATTACTTGCACTAAGTTATTTAAACCACTGTTCCCTCTTCTGTCTTGTAGCTCAAACTGGAAACCGCCGAAACTGCCTAAACCCTGAATAGATGGTGGATTCACCGGGAAAATTCTTGCTTCGGGAATTGCCCCAAACACTCCAGCCAACTTACCAATGATTGCCTGTGCTGACTGTCCCGGTTCGTGACGCTTTTCCCAAGGCTGGAGAGTCGAAAAAATTGCACCACTATTGGCAGAATTACCACTAAAACCAAAGCCACCGATGGCGAAAGTACCTGTGACTTCCGGCAATTTGAGGATTTCTTTTTCTACCTGAGCCATCACTTTGCTGGTGTAGTTGAGTGAAACTCCCTCTGGCCCTTGGATAATGGTGATAAAATAACCTTGGTCGTCATCAGGGATAAACGCTGTAGGTATGCTGATGTAAAGCCAACCTGTCACCCCCAAGGACAATATAAATATCCCCACTACGATCGCTTTCACCCGTGTCAAGCGCTTGAGTATTTCCTCATACTGTCTGCGTGTCCAATCAATAAACCTGTTAACACGCTCAAAAAACCAGCCTAACCAACCGCCTGGTCTTTGCCCTGGACGCAGCAGCAAGGCTGAGAGGGAAGGAGTTAAGGTAATGGCCAGAAAGGTAGAAATCGCCATTGAAAAAGCGATCGTCAGTGCAAATTGCTTATATATCTGTCCCGTAGCTCCTGGGAAGAATGCCACGGGTACAAATACAGCCATTATCACTAGGGAAGTTGCAATCACTGCCCCAAACAGCTCCCGCATTGACTCAGAGGCAGCTTCGCCGGGCGACATCTCCTCATTTTCAATTAAGCGAGAGATATTCTCAACAATTACAATTGCGTCATCAACCACCAATCCCGTTGCCAAAGTTAAACCAAACATGGTCAGGGTGTTGATCGAAAATCCAAAAATCTTGATAAAGGCAAAAGTACCAATCAAGGTTAGAGGAACGACAATCACCGGAATCAGCGTAGTCCGCCAGTCCTGCAAGAAGATAAAAATTACTAAAACCACCAGAGCGATCGCTTCTATCAACGTCTTAACTACTTCTGCTAGCGACGCTTCCACAAAAAGTGTTGTATCAAACGCTACCTGATATTTCAGTCCTGGGGGAAAACTTTGCTCCAGGCGCAGCATTTCGTTTTTAACTGCCTTAGCAACGTCTAAAGCGTTACTGCCAGGACTGGGAAATATCCCTAGACCTACACCCTCGTTGCCTCTAAATCGCAGAAAAGTACTGTAATTTTCTGCTCCCAATTCCGCGCGACCCACATCTCTTAGCTTTACCAGCGTGCCATTCTCAGATGTCTTGATCACCATGTCGGCAAATTCTGTTGCCCCACTTAGTCTGCCAATAGCTTGCAAATCGATTTGATACATCTGATCTGGTAATGTTGGCTGCTGCCCAATTTGCCCAGCCCCCACCTGTAAATTTTGCTCGTTGAGTGCATCGATTACATCTTGGGCAGTGAGGTTACGACTAGCAAGGCTACTGGGGTTGAGCCACAGGCGCATCGCATAGCGGCGTTCACCAAAAATCTGCACCTCACCCACTCCTTTGATTCTTTTGAGGGCATCTACTATGTAGAGGTCAGCATAATTACTTAAAAAAACGTTGTCGTATTCTTTATTATCGGAGTACAGCCCAATCGCTAAAAGAATGTTATTAGACTGCTTAGTGACAGTGACTCCAGTTTGCTGCACAGCTTCTGGTAAGAGCGGTTGGGCGATTGACACACGATTTTGCACATCGACTGCTGCAATATCTTTATTGCGCGATGCGTCAAATGTAACTGTAATCGTACTATTGCCATTGTTGCTACTATTTGAAGTCATGTATTTCATGCCTTCAACGCCATTAATCTGCCGCTCTAAGATAGTCGTGACGGTATTTTCTACAACTTCAGCATTAGCACCGACATAGTTAGCAGTAACGTTAATTTGAGTCGGGCTGATCTCTGGATATTGATCTGTGGCTAGTGTTGGGATACTAATGGCTCCTACCAACAAAATGATGATGGAGCAAACACTTGCAAATACAGGTCGCTTAATAAAAAAATCAACAAACAT
>NZ_JACJSI010000416.1 GCF_014698065.1 Nostoc flagelliforme FACHB-838 | reverse complement strand
GGTTGCTGGGATATGCTTTACTCATGTCACTCTCTCGGTACTGTTTATTATCTATTCACAGCTTATACTGAGAGAGCTTTTTTACACCTTTTCCGACTTTTCAAACATCCTCTAAAGCTTGTAGCCACCGAATAACGGGGACATTGAAGAATCCTCTATCAAGATAAAGTTGTTTTATTTGAATATGAAGTGCATCAATTTCTGCTAAGAGATAAGTAATAATAGCAACACTTGTATCCAGCCATCTAACGCCTCTAATCGCAAGGGTTACACGTTTTCCTTTCAGGACAACATATAAAGTTGCATAAGCATAGAAGGAGCAAGTACCAGATTTCGCCTGGCTGCGATATATATAGGGTAATTCCTCGTTACTAGGCTTGCCATAATAAGGAATTAAATTTAAATCAATAGCTAACTTTAGGTGTCCGTTTTTAATTCCTTTCGGAACTCGACTTTTTAATGCTTGATTAATTTGTCTCTCTAAGTCTTCAAAATCGGTAATTTTGTTGAGATGATATCTAATATCATTTCCCGATGGAGTTTTCTTCAAGGTCTTGGCTGTATTCTCAATAGTATCTCCATTGCTTGCGGCTCTCACTAAAATTTCAAATAGAGTTTTTTGATTATATGCACCTTGAGTCTTAATTGAGAAGTTTTCTGCCAAACACTCAATAACTTCATTTAGAGTTTCTGTCTCTGTTATAGCCAGTTGTTCTAATGAAACAGTCAATTATTCTAACAAAATAATACACAACACTTTCATTATTTCACTTCTTGGCTTAAGCAATGATAAGCTTTATCTATATATTAAGTAGCTTATAGCACTTTAGCTTACTGATTAATTTGTTGGCGATCGCCCTTTTGGGAAAAGTTTGTGATCTACTGACATTGGGCAGTTGGGGATTTTTGAAGTACCCGATGATTTGGTCATGGCGGTAGTTGCATGACTAAAACAGCCCCAAGCAATACCCTAACTCCGAAGGCAAAACCAGTAATAGTTGAGTTATCTTCGACACCCGAAAAATTCTTAGGGGACGACTTTAAAAGCTCACAACCTCATAGCCAAGAATGCCTCTATCCGTACCTCGAAAAGAAAAACGCACATTATAGAACTGAAGTACATCATCAATTACCTCCTTCTACTGCACCAGTGGAGGTTACGTTATCTGCGACACCCGAAAAATTCTTAGAGGACGACCTTAAAAGCATACAACTTCATAGCCAAGGATGCCTATACCCGTACCTCGAAAAGAAAAAGCTACTTGATGGCTCAATAGTTTTTTACCCACGAGTTATAGGTCAACGTGACCCAGACAACCCGATTCAGTGGCGATGGGGTTTTAACTGGGAAGAACGAGTTGATGGATTATGGAAAGGACGAAGTATAGGCTCAATTCCCCCTGGCGCTGTCCACATGATTCGTCTAATGCAACAGCAGGGGGCAACTAAAGAAGATATTATCGCCTTTATCAAAAAAGCGAAATCCAAAAAGCCATCACCAAAATTAGATATCTGCAAAAATTTTGATAACACAAAAATAAAACCAGTTCTGCCAGATGATGCCTCGATCGCTGTAGTACTTTTCGCAGGTGGCGGCGGGATTGAAGCGGGGATGGTGCAAGCCGGGATTCGTCCAGTTATTGCAGTAGAGTTTGACCCAAGTAAACCGGAACTGAGTCGGGCGATTGCCAAAACCCATCACCACAACTTTAGCGAGTATGGCTATAGAATAATCCAACTAACAGTGCAAGAAGTAGCACGGTTAGGATTTCTAGGTTTTCCCCACCGCCCCGATTACCTCCACGCCTCCCAATACGGTTCGGTTAAGAATATTTGTAGGTTGAGTTGAACGAAGTGAAACCCAACAAACCCCGCAAAATGTTGGGTTTCGTTCCTCAACCCAACCTACACATTTTTATTTTTTGGGCTTAACCGAACCGTATTGCCACGCCTCCCCAGTGTGCGCTAACTTCAGCCAAGCCCACACAGCCAAAGCTGGTAAAGGTATTGAAACGGCTGACGACCTGAGTGCAGCGATCGCAGTTGCAGAAGCCATCCGACAGTTGCAGCCACGGGTGTTTACGCTGGAGAATGTGCCGCGTTATCAGAACAGTCAGAGTTTCAGTATCATCTTGTCAGCTTTGGAGCAAGAGGGGTATCTGGTCAATTACAGCGTGGTCAATATGGCCGACTTTGGACTACCCCAGGCGCGTCGGCGGTTAGTCCTGATTGCAAGCAAGGGTTTTCACGTTGCCCTACCTTCGGGAGCTACACCTTGCGGTTGGTACAAGGCGATCACGAAGTGTGCCGAAGGTATCGCCCATCTCATCCCCACGATGTCTGATTCACATCTGCTACCTAAACAACAACAAGCTTTGGAGAAATTTTTAGCCGGGAATGCGCCGACACCACTGCTAATAGAAAGAGTTGGGGGACGTATACAGTCCAAATACAAACCCGGACATTTACCTTGCAACACGATATTGCGATCACATTTTACAGATCACAAAGGTTGCAACCGAAGCAAATTCGCTGATATCTGGTTGCCGGATAGTACGGTCAAATCCTTGTCTATTGAAGGGGCTGCAATCTTGCAAGGATTTCCCAGTTGGTACGAGTTTCCCAACGAAACTGCTACGGCGGGGTCAATCATCGGCTACTCTGTACCACCCAGTTTCGCAACACAACTATTTATATCTGCACAGAGCAAATTATTAAGAGTGACTGTATGACTAATCTTGTCCAAAACTTAGAACAGTGGTGGTACATTTCTCCACCTTGGGGTCAGCGAATCCCGCCGTTACTGGTCAGTCTGTTAGAGCAAGTGTACGTAAAGTCTGCCAAAGCATTCGGTTACTGTACTGGTGTGGAGTGGTTAGAACGTGGCTGGAAATACGAAATCTTCGCTTGTAATACCAATATTACTGTTTTGGGAAGTGAACTTATTGGTACAGGTAATTTACAACCGAACACCAAAGAAAAACCTGTGTTTCGACTCGGTGAGTTAGTCAAGTTTCGGTTTCACGGTGATGGCCCTCCGGTTCGGATTGTCCAGGGCATTCAACTGATTAATGATGCGTGGTTCTACAGCATCGAGTGGATGTCCCCTGCGATATCGGAAAAAGGTGACAAGGTTTTTACCTCCAGAGATTCCATCGCGCGGGTGACTGACTATGACTTGGAGCGGGTGCGATTATGACAGTGTACACGTCATTCTATCGTGGCGAAATCCGAGGCGAGGCTGTTTCAATTTCGCTGTACCCTCCCAAAAATTGGAAAGGCAAACACCTGCCTCTGTTCGCGCCAACTCCCGAACTGCTCAAGTGGTGGAAAGCCTCTAACAAAGATACTGAAGCTGAATTTGAGTACGAGCGTCGATTCCGAGAAGTTCTTCAGGAGCGGCAGCAATTGATTGAACTTTGGATTAATCGGCAACGGCAGAACCCCGGCGATATAACTCTGTGTTGTTACGAGAAACCTACCGATTTCTGTCACAGACATCAAGTGGGTGAAGAACTGGTGCAAAAGTATTTGCCAGAGCTTTGGGGTGGGGAAGTTGCTTTATTAGGTGATGATCAGTTGGTTTCTGATGAAAGACTTGTTCAGGTGGAAAAGGGTATCGGCTTAACCGATACCGAAAGTATGACTCTAAAATCGAGCCGTGAACATTCTAACGTCACAATCAACTCCAAAATCCCCCCAAAACAGACTATTCTCATTGACTCCACCTACCCGCAAGTTATTCAAACGCTGCTGTCCAAGTGCCATGACGCTGGTTATCCTGTGAAGTGCGATCGCATCCCTTGCGGCTACTACCAGGTATCTCTGCATGGCGAGGATTTGGGGGATTGGTCGGAACTTGGGATGCTGGCGGTTCTTTCGGGGTTACAGCAGGAATTCTATCGGGGGCGGTTGGTGCCGGGGTCAGACTGACGGTGGAGTATCTGGAGAGGACGAGGGTTGAGGAGTTGAGTTTAATTGGGAAAGCAAGCTTTCAGGTATGTTTCGTGCTTTGTCTAATAGCCGCACATTATCCCAGTTTGTATGCTCATCCCAAGTAATATTGAGAAGGTTAGCCCCTGAAAGGTTAGCGCCAGAGAGGTTAGCCCCTGAAAGGTTAGCGCCAGAGAGGTTAGCCCCTGAAAGGTTAGGGTTAGCGCCATTGAAGTTACGGTCTAAGATTCTAGAACCTGAGAGGATAGCGCCAGAGAGGTTAGCCCCTGAAAGGTTAGCGCCAGAGAGGATAGCACCTGAGAAGATAGCGCCTGAAAGGTTAGCCCCTGAAAGGTTAGCGCCTGAGAAGTTAGTGTTTGTAAGGGTAGCACCAAAGAGGTAAGCATCTGAAAGGTTAGCGCTTGAAAGGTTAGCGCCTGAAAGGTTAGCACCAGAGAGGTAAGCATCTGAAAGGTTAGCGCTTGAGAGAAAATAACCAACCCTTGCTGTAAAAGTAGTTACAGCGGTAGTGCTGCTGTATCCGATAATCCGAAACAATCGCTCGGAATCAAAATTCTTGCTGTCTCTCTCCCCACAGGGGAAAAAAGCAACTTTATCCTTTAGTTCATCTTGAGTCTGAGTATAACGGTGTAACTCTAACAAAAGAATCATTACATTTAGTCCAGTAAATATATCAACTTCTTTTAAACCAATTACTAGTCCTTGCTTTTGCAATTTCTGCATTTGAGCTAGAGGTAGATTTTTAGAGGATTCATTGATAAACTTTCCTTGAATCCAATCTAGATAGAATTCTTCTAAGCGCTTAAATAAACTCTGAAGTTGAAAATTTTCCTTAGCATCAATTAAAGCTATCAAGTATTCTACAATCTCTCTAGCCAACCCACCATAACTCAATAAATCATAAATCTCTTCAAATAACTGCTTATCTGTAATCCAAAAATCTTCGCGTCTACTCTCTGGATCTACCCGTATCCACTTCTCAAAACTTTTTATCAGCCTTTGAGCGCAAAGAAATTCACCAAAGCTTTTGTG
>NZ_JACJSI010000415.1 GCF_014698065.1 Nostoc flagelliforme FACHB-838 | reverse complement strand
TGGATTTATGGTGCAATTGAACCATTGACTGGAGACCATTTTCTTTATGAGTACCCAAAACTGAATGGTGAGTGTTTTCAACAGTTTTTGGACTGGCTATCTGTGCAATTAGGTTCAGATTATGCCATTTTACAGATTGACCAAGCACCGGCTCATACAAGTTCAGCAATTAGCTGGCCGGAGAATATTATTCCTCTATTTCAACCACCATCGGCTCCTGAACTCAATCCTATAGAAAGGCTTTGGCAAGCTCTTAAGAAACCTCTCAAAAATCAACTTTTCTCTTCTTTACAAGCTTTACGCGAGCGCATCCAAGAAATCTTCGACCAACTTACATTTGAGGAAGTAATTTCTGTCTCTTCTTATAACTTTATCTTAGAAGCTCTTTTCTATGCAGCTTCACATTAAATTGGTATAATGTAGCGAGAAATGATTGGTGAGGGATGTTATCAAAACCAAATAGCGGTTGATTTATTCAAAAGTGCTAAAAAACCTGAAATGGATAAAATCCGGGAAAACAGCCGCTACTTGTATCGTGATGTTAATTATATTAAAGATAAGAAATCTTCGTCAGTTTATTTAAGCACGGGGATAACACCAAAGGGCTACTCGCCAGTAGAATTATTAATTAGCCAAACCAATAAATATTTCCGAGAATCACAGTTAGAATCGCGTCCCATTGTCCAGTTTAAAGACTTGTTCAAAGGAGTGGAATTTACACCACAGCAAAAATTTGCAGCGATCGCCGCCAAATACGAGTTTGATCTGAAGTTCAACGCTGGGGTTCATGCCTCAAGGCGGCGAGAAACAGAGTCTGGCCCTAGCGCAGTTGTTCAAACGGATTCAGGAACGCAACTCGAAATTACCAATCTCACCCGTGAGGGGCATCCCTTAATCTGGAAAGCCCAGACGTTGAACATTCGCCTAGATGAGATTAAATTCACAAACAGTGAACGCCCCCACAAATTACTAGCAGTTGCACAGATAGATGGCGAGGTTGGGAAAGATGGAAAACCCGCTTACCGCAACCTGGGGACAGTTAGCCAACAATCTGTGACTGACCACACTCTCAAGGCGGGGATGACCATGCAGGGAGCTAAACTCCTAGAACTAAAACCAGAACTTACTAGAAGCCAAACTAAATTACTTTTCGACAAGGCACAAGAGGCGGCTCTCGCATTTTATGCCTCGATCTCAGAGTCAGAAAAACTTGCATCCGCCGCCGCTTGGAACATCTGTGCATTCCGCCAGGATGAACTTGAAGTTGCAAGAAAAGAAAACGCAAACTCCCAGGCGATCGCTAAAAAAGTCTCTAATTTTGCCTTCGCTGCTTTCCCCAATGAGATTATCTCTCGCTTAGATAAATTGCAATTTACTGAGCCGAAGTTAGTCACATTAAATAATGAGGCAAATCAATTTTTGGGTAGAAAGTGGAACCCAGACGAAAAACACCCGATAGAAATCAGAGCTTCTCACCATCCAGTCGGACATGAGCGCCATGTTTCCAGGCTAATGTTTGTCCAGGATAGTGACGGCGAATATAAGGAATTCGCCATGCTCGAAACCAGAACTCCACAGCTTCCCATTGGAACGAAAGCGCTCTCCCGTATGGTTGGGGTAGAACCTGCCACTGCCAAAGCAACTATTGGACTGCCAGGATTTGAGCCGATTGAAATTACTATCCGTGAGCTCAAGAACTTCTCTTATGCAGGACTTGTTTTTAACGTCGAACCGATCAACTTAGAATTTGGCACTGTGCCGATTTCTGACAAAACAGTAAAAATCAAACTTGATGGCAAAACTTTGGGCGAGTTAGACAGTGATTCTGTCCAACAGTTAAAAGAAATTAATCATCTCAAAAATGGTAATCCTCTAAAGTTAAAACTTACTTCTATCTCCGAAACTGGAGATCAAGCTTTTGTGCTGGGTGAATCTCCCAATGGGAATCTCCTGAAAATCAATAAAATTAACTTTTATGATTTTTCTGGTCAGACATTCAATGATCAAGATTACCGAAAACTGAGTATCGAAACCTCAGCTTCTAAAACTAGAGATGCTGTATTTTTGAATGGTGAACCCTTGGGAGTGTTGCACTTTAAAAAAGACAAAGACGCGCTTAGACAGCTTGGACTGCTCAAAACCGGACAACTTACACTCGCGCCCGCAATCATTGAAAGTAATTTTTCTGTTATTTGCGCTCAAATCGAGCCTAATACCGTTGAATATCCCCAGAAGTGGACGAAGGAATTTCAGGCTTTTGGGACTCAATCAGTTAATTCTCAACAGCAAGAGATGATTGAGAGTAGTGCGAAAATTCTCCATCATATTAAAGAGCGTCCTACTTTTTTATTTTCTACAGAATCAAATAAAAAACTTGGAGTCATGGGCTTGGCTGTTGACAACCAAAAAGCTGAAACTGTGACTAAATGGTTAACTGCTCAAAAAGTTGAATGGCAGCAAGTACCAATAGAAGATGTTGTCAGGAAAACCCGAAAAGGTCTAGCGGTATTTAACTTGGTTGATAGCTCCATCCCTGCTAAAACTTTGTCGAGCATGACCAAGAAATTTGGGGCTGTCATTGAATCTACTCTTGAATATCAGCAAAACGTTAGCTCCCTCGCCACACGACCGCAGTTTTTGAAACCACCAGAACAAACAGCACAATCCCCACCTAACCAATCTATATTCGTAATTCGTAATTCGTAATTATTATCCCAAAGGATTTATCAGGGAGCTTGAATAAAGTTGGCTTTGCCCTTCTTCTCTTTTTCATAATTAAAATTAGGTGAATCTGCACCCTTAATAAATTAATTATTAATTAATTCCTATTTTCTAAGTTTTTAATTACGAATTACGAATTATTCGGTCCGACTTTAAAAGATTTGTATGTTAGCCGAAACTATGGCGTTACTCAGATATTAGTGAAGACACAGTATAACTCTGAACCACCAACTTCTTGATGGTTCAGAGTTATATTTCGTATTAGCTACTAGTCAAGCACTTAAGCAGGAAATATTGTCCGGGTAATTAGTACGCTGGCGAACCCAGAAACACTAAGACCTAGCAAAATACTAGTAAACAAAAGACCTATTCGAGGGTTAGAATCTAGTTTTTTGTCTTCTCTACCACCTGTAAAGAATAAAGACCAAGCTTGGGAAGCATTGATAGTCAGGACTTACGCAACTGGCACAATGCGAGCGCCAATTACTAGTACATAAGTATTATTTGAATCTGATTCCGAATGCCTTGTATTTGTAATAAAAGCTGGTGTATTGGAAGCAAAGCATGAAATATTCATGAGAAAATAGGTAGAGGTTGTATGAGATAAATGTTGCTTACGGGAATGAGATTTACTAAGCTTAATTACTGCCAATACTTATTAAGTAGTCAAATTAATTATACGATGACCAATTTGGCAGAGCATTTGGAGACTATTAGCCATGATGCAATTAACTAGAGGTGTGTAAAATTCGTTGGAAAATCGAGGAGTTTCACCGAGAGATCAAACAACTAACAGGCATTGAATCTTGTCAATGTCGTAAAGCTAGGCTTCAAAGAAATCATATTGCTTGTGCAATGTTGGTTTGGATTAGATTAAAGAATTTAGCCTATACCACTGGTCAAACTGCTTATCAAATCAAGCATAATTTGCTTTCTAATTATTTAATTCAGCAACTAAAACGCCCAAGTATTCCTATGTGCTTGGTTTGATTTAAATTGTCGTGTGGTAGGGCTACGCCCCGCTCGCTATTTGTTCCAGTTGCGTAAGTCCTGACGAATTACGAATTAGTAATTACTTAGTCATGGGGTAGGCGAATAGTGTGGGATTGTTCTGCAACTGCTCTGGTAATTGCCTGTCGAATCCACGCCTTTTGCATAAATAGAAAATTTATAGCCCCGATTCGGCTCAAATTTTTCTACTGCTTTTTGTAAACCTATCGCTCCCTCTTGAATCAGATCCAAAAATTCCAGCTTACTCCAACGATATTTTTTAGCGACTGCAACCACTAAGCGGAGGTTGGCAGTAATCATTAAATGTTTTGCCAGTTGCCCTTGTTGAAGGATTTGGGTTAATTCTGCTTCTGTTTTATTCACTTCGGCAGAGAGTTCAGACCCATTTGGAGAACGCTTTAGCCGTTGCATGAGAAGATTTTTTTGCTGCTCAAGTGCCAGCATAGACCTTACAAGCCTTGCATAGAAAATTTCCTGCTCTGGTAGTAACCTATCGATGCGACCAATTTCTCGTAGGTAAATTCCAAGTGTATCAGAGTCAAATCTCGCCATATTACGTAAAGCTAATTTAGACCTTGACAGTAGAGTATAAATCAAACAGTTAACGATGATCTAAATTAATTTTTGCTGCGTTGATAAAAAAGATTTCAGAAATTCTTTGCAGGGGTCACATAGGAGCTATATATACCCCAACAGTAGTTTAGGACTTTGATGATATTTTGCCTCCTATATAAGATACATATAGGTGGTAAGTGGGGTATATTTAACTAATTGACATTTTGTGCCCCACTTAGCCCCCAAGGGGTTATGATAAGCTCTTGAGATTAGGAGAAAAAGGGGAAGTTATTTTATTCTTCTTTCTCTTGCTCTTGCAGATCACTTAAACAGATAATTTTCACAAATAAAAGTTTATTACTTGGAGCAGATGTCAAACATTCACACCTTACAAAAAATTTTTCCTACGGGTTTCGATAACGGTTACGGAAGTCTCAAACTTTTAGTCGAAGGATTTAAAGTAGTTCGTGCCCCCAGCTATATTTCCACTGTAGAAATGGAAGATGTTCCAGGGCGTGTAGTTTTTAACGGTACTGCTTACACAGTTGGAGAGTCCGCTTACCGTACAGGAAATTATTTTGATCGCAACACAGACAATAATGAAAACAAAGTCAATAATGCGTTGTTGACTTTATTGGGTGCATTGGCACATCTCCCACACCGTAAGGCTTGGCACTTAAAATTAGTCGTCAGCTTACATGATGTTGGTCTGGCGGAACAATT
>NZ_JACJSI010000414.1 GCF_014698065.1 Nostoc flagelliforme FACHB-838 | reverse complement strand
TAACACGATTAGTTCCGAACAGGTTTTGTTGCAAAAAGCTACAGAAATTCTTCGCCAACATCGAGTCGAAGGGTTACTTGGCTTCGAGCATGAATGCCAGGAAACTATTGTTGAAAAATATGTAGGTCGTGGTCGTGCAACAGATCGTCCTAAGCGTATTAGCAAGAAAATTAGGTATCAAATCAAAACATTACACGTAACGAAAGTGCTATTGCCCAAGCCCAAAAAGCTTTTGGATGGAGAGCTTTTGTTAGCAATGCGCCACTAAGCATCTTATCCATCGAGCAAGCCGTACTGGCGTAATCGAGATGAGTGGATTGCCGAGCGTGGTTTTCATCGTCTCAAGAGTGCATCGCTTTCCATTGCCCGAATGTTTGTTCAACGTGAATACCAGGTTACTGGGCTGATTCATTTACTGAGTTTAGCACTGCGACTGCTGACTTTAATCGAGTTTGTTGTCCGACGACAACTGGAAGCACAGAGCAAAACTTTTACTGGGTTATATCCTGATAACCCCAAAAAACAAACTAATAAACCTACTGCTGAGAGGTTATTACGTGCTTTTTCTAACCTCACTTTGACGATTATTGAAGTCCGAGGTGAACGTTTTGGCTATGTACCACCAATAAATCTTCTACAGCAAGAAATTATTAGCTTACTAGGACTGTCTCCTGATATTTATAGCGGCTTGGTGGATAATTCCTCTTAGTCAAATCCTATTACGCGAACATGAAATATGAAGTTTAACTTAGTTAATTCAAACTCTGGGTAAAGAGCGGATGAATCTTGGATGCAATTGTATGAAAAAAGTATTAACCAAGATTCAATTGATAGTGCTTACTTTTTACAGGTCTGTTGCTAGGCTGGCTCTAATTGCGCTTGAATTAACAATATTTATAAAAGATAAAAATAATTTTTAAATAAATCTAAAGTTTATATAAATGATTTATTAATGAAGTTTTCGATTATAAGTAAATACCTTGGAGAGGATGTGCTAAAAAGGGTTTACAGCAACTATGCTGTAGTTAACATCTGGTCTTGTAAGTTTAGATAATTTATTAAATTTAATTATTAGGTCAAGTCATGAACAAAAAATGGGCTGTCAAACGAATCACGCTAAATCTCGCATCAGTTGAAAGCCAAAAGCTTGAACGATATTGTGCAATGGCAGGTAGACCTGCTACTGATGTGATTCGGGAGTTGATTCGCTCTTTGACAATAACCGATCTGTCAGCGTCTTAACAGACTAAACCATGTAGCTCTGACCCTGTTGTACATAACCATTCTTTACCTAATCCTTGTTAACATGCTAAGAATTCAGCACACAGGAGTCAGAAACCAGAATATACAAGGAATTTATTAAAACTAGGATATTTATTTATCAAGTCTTTCTTTCAATACCTCTCGGTTAAGCTTCTCTGCTTAAAAATCTACTTAGAAGAAAGTGACTGAATGCCTTGAATTTAGTGAGTGCAAATCATGCCGAAATTCTTAACCTAAAAGTATTGGTCTCTGTTTGATTATTTAACTATTCACAATAGCTGAATTCTTACTCCTGAATTCTTACTAAAATATTTTACTCAAACGAAAAATCAAAATATTCCTCACCATTAATTGAAAGTATGCCCAGTCCAACTACCGACTTAGTTCGCTCCTACCTCAAAGAAATTGCTCGCTATCCTCTGCTGACTCCATCTCAGGAAATCTCATTAGCACGACTTATACAACTGATGCTTGGGGTTGAACAAGAGTGCGTAAGCCTTGCACAACGATTAAACCGACAGCCAACTACAAGAGAATTAGCCGCAAATCTTGGTAAAACTGAAGCCGAAGTCAAGTCTATTCTTCACCAAGGGGAACGAGCAAAGCAAAAAATGGTGACTGCTAACCTACGTCTGGTAGTTTCTGTTGCTAAAAAGTACCAGGATCGTAATCTGGAACTTCTTGATCTTATCCAGGAAGGTACGCTCGGTTTATACCGTGGCATTGAAAAATTTGACCCAAATCAAGGTTGCAAACTTTCAACTTATGTCTATTGGTGGATAAAACAAGCAATTACTAGAGCAATTGGTGAGAAGTCTCGCACTATTCGCCTTCCGATTCATGTTGTCGAGAAACTAAGCTCTTTTAAAAAAGTACAAAGAGAACTATCACAATTGAATGGCCGCCAGCCGACTATGGCAGAAATTGCCGAATCCTTGAAAGTCAAGCCAGAAAAAATCCGAGAGTATCTTCAAGTATCTAAACTCCCTCTATCTTTAGAAATGCAAGTCGGCGATCAGCAGGATACCGAATTAAGTGAACTTTTGGCTTCGGAAAATATTTCCCCTTTGGAACAATTAAATTTTTCATTGATGCGCCAGAATATTAAAGAGTTGCTAGCATCGCTGGACCCAATGCAACGAGAAGTAATAACTCTACGTTTCGGGCTAGAAAATGACTATCAACTGACCTTAACTCAAATTGGAGAACGCCTTAACTTAAGCCGAGAACGAATTCGCCAGCTTGAATATAAAGCACTTTCTATTCTTCGCCGTCAAAAAAGTGATATTAAGGAGTATCTTAATTAATTAGAATAACTTTTGTTGCCGTAAATCATTTAAAAAATATATACGGTTTTTGTTCTAAGAAAGCCCAGATGTTCGTTGGAGTATATCAAAGAAACTAGGGTTTTTCATCACAACTTTACATCCGTTGACGCACTAAAATTCAATTGCCTTAAACACACTCAGCCTACACCCTACCCCTCAATACGGTTCGGATAAGCTCTTGAGGTAGGGGAGGAAAAAGAGTTATTGGTCAGTAGTTCTCCTCTCAAGAACAGCTTCTCTCCCCGAACTGCAATGCCAGCCTGCCTCAACCAAGAAATATTCTTAACCGAACCGTATTGCCCTAGCCCCAACAAGATAGCCCAAACTAGGTTTCACTTTTACAAGGGTGACATTCATTCTTGTTACTTTTTACCACTTTGAGTTAGGTTAAGCGAATGAGCGCACTGCTTCACTCACTTTCGTGCGCTCACTCAAAACCTTGAGACAACAAATCATCCTGCTATGTCTTTGCCACTCTTGTAAGTCATAGCTCTGGGTTTTCTTTTCTTGAGAGGGACTACTGATTTCTTGGGTGCTTGTGGCGGACGGCATTGCTCACAGTAGAACGGTCGCACACCAAAGGTTTCTCGTTGTGTGGGTTGTTCACACTGCTTACATACGAAGTTGAAAACGCGAGTATGAATTTCCCGCTTGTGCGCTCTGACGGTGTACTCTCGGACTTCAATAGTTTTGCTGGGCATTGATTAGTAAAGTATCCTTACTTCTTAATAATAGTTTTTCATCTTAGTTCTACAAGATCCGTGCATTATCTGATGGAAGTAATTCTACTTAATCAAATAAATATTTTTGGATGTCATTGTGCTGGCGACGGAGAATGCTTATAGCCTTGACTTGGATTTGACGAATCCGCTCTCGGCTGAGGTTTAGCTCTTTACCAATTTGAGCAAGATTCAAATGCAAATCGTTCTCCAGACCAAAGCTTAAAGTCAACACTTGACGTTGAATTGGTGTCAGTGGTTCTAATAATTTAGCCACGTCTTGGGTGAGGAGTTTTTCTGGTGAAACACCAACGTCTGTTAAAATTTCGCCCAATTCTGTTTCTTGCTCATCTCCGACTTGTTTATTTAAAGAGATGGCTGTGCGAGAGGCACTGAGATATTCTCGAAGTTTATCTGTGCTTATGTTTAATGCTGATGCAATTTCTTCAGCACTAGCATGACGACCGAGTTTTTGAAAGCTTTCTCGCTGCACTTTCTTAATTTTGGTAAGTATTTCAGTGAGGTGAACAGGTAATCTAATAGTGCGGGATTGTTCTGCTATAGCTCTGGTTATTGCTTGACTAATCCACCAGTAGGCGTAGGTTGATAGCCTATAACCTCGGTTGGGATCAAACTTTTCTATACCCCTTTGTAAACCGATTGCTCCTTCTTGGATCAAATCTAAAAATTCCAAATTGCGGTTTTGATATTTTTTAGCAACAGATACTACCAATCGCAGGTTTGCTGTTACCATTTTTTGTTTGGCTTTTTGGCCAAGGTGTAGTGCTGCTCGGACTTGTGCTTCGGTTTTTTCGACAGCATTAGCTAATTGAGTCAAAGTTGCTTCACAGTCTAGCTGTTGGGTGAGTTCATTTTTAGATTGCTCAATGGCAATCATTTCTTGTACCTTTCTACCATAAGCAATTTCTTCCTCTGGCTTTAATAAAGGATACTGACTAATTTCCTGCAAATAGATGCGAACCATGTCGGAACTGAGGCTGGACATACAAACTCAACGCTTTTTTTAACCAGGGGATTTAAAAGTATAACTCAATAAAGTTTTCTATTTTGAAGAACACAAAACACATCACCAATCCAGCCCTGTCTGAAGCAACCTCTGCTTCAACCTTGTGTAGCGCTTTTGGTCATCAGTAGAGCGCACCGCCAGAGATATCGCTTTTTTTGCTCCAACCACGATCGCTAATTTCTTGGCACGGGTCAGCCCGGTGTAAAACAGGTTCCGGGTCAACATCATATAGTGCTGCATATAGATTGGCAAAATCACCACCGGATATTCTGACCCCTGGCTTTTATGAATAGTCACGCACCACGCTAGCGCAATTTCATTGAGGTCAGCGTAATCGTAAACCACAGTCCGCTCACCATATTGCACTGTAACTTCCTGCTCGACAGTATCAATGGTGAGGATTATTCCTAAGTCACCGTTGAAGACTTCGCGGTTGTAGTCGTTGGTCAACTGGATAATCCGTAGACGCTCTTAGCGGCTTGTCGCAGACATCGCCCTCGCGTAACAAATTCCCACCTCTGTTAATCTCCACCTTGTCGGGGGCGGGTGGATTAATCAGCAGCTGTAACACGGTATTAAGATTGCGAGTACCCACAACTCCCCGTGTCATTGGGCAAAGCACTTGGACATCAGTGGCAGGATTAAAACCTAGGCGAGGGAGCAAGTCTGTAATCAA
>NZ_JACJSI010000413.1 GCF_014698065.1 Nostoc flagelliforme FACHB-838 | reverse complement strand
GCTGGTTCTAGTGCATATTTTGCAAGGCATTGCCAAGCTCTATCCGCTATGGTTGGTATTTTAAGCATTCTGGTAGTCCCGTCCTTTTTGGGGATGGGGATTTCCCTTAGTCCGTTCGCAAGCCTGTCGTAATACTTCCAGAATTTCCTTTTTAACGTTTACAAAGTCTTGTGGATGGTCAAGAATATAACTCGATGTCTGCCCCATCGCAATAAAACAAACATTTTTTAAGGACGGGCGGCTAAATCCGGTTTCCCCAGAGAGCGGGGACTGGCCCATAAATAGACCATGACCCTTTAACCCAGCAGTGAATTTGATGATATAGTTCCAAAAACCTTGCAAGTCTTTGGCAGTGTCAGCATCAACCATTCCTGGAAGTCCCTTACCTCCTCCAAATACAGAGCCCACCTCATCCTGAGCAAGAAATAATTCCGGGACACCCTGACATTCACCACCAACAATTGATACTCTGGCTTTTTGTTGATCAATCATGCCAGTGGCAAAGGTAATCCAGGTTTTTAATTCTTTCATGCCGTCAAACTTACGGCTAAACTTGCACAACCATCTGGTGACATCATCCTTTGGATCGCTACCGATGACAATTGCCGGGCTTTGAGATTTTGCAGCAATTTTATTGATAATTACTCCTGCCAGCGTGGACTTCCCAGACTGAGTGCCACCAGAAAGGTAAAAATGGTGATTACTGCGAAGAGTCATATTTTGATTAGATGCAGCATCACACAGTTCATCAATCCAAGCACCATCAATTCTGATGTAACCAGGATAATTTGCTGCTAGGGCTTGCAGAATTTTCATTGCACCCGGATTAGTCACGGACTGTACAAATTCTTCATCAATGTCAGCAATATCGGGATTGGGAATACCAGTCGGTGAAGGTGATTGTTGTGCTGGTGGTTCTGGGAGTGTAACCAGACCTTGCAATTGATATTCAGCTATCCACCGGGGGCGCTCTTGCATTGGTAGCCGGTTTACATAATCAGCAACTCTGCGTTTGGCAGCAATCGCAGTGGTAACATAATCATAAACAGCTTCACCTTGTAAATTAGCTTTAAGTGATTTCAGGTCAGCTTGTTTTAAAGAGTGATAAACTTTTTGCTTGCTTTCACTGATTTGGGCAGATACTCCAAATAAGCCAGCACTCACTGTTCCAGCACCAAGTAGCATCCCGGTTGTGATTCGGTCAGTGTTTAAGAAAAAAGGAGCAGACAGGCATAATACTGCACTCGCTCCTAAAGAACATAAGATAGTCCGTTCTGCATGAATCACCCCACTGGCAGTTAGACGTTGTAATTCAAATGGCATAAACTTATCTCACCCCCAACGCAACACCGGCTGCAACTAAAGTCAAGAAGACAAACAGAAATATTATTCCAGGCATCAAGCCAATGGTGAAAGTTTTGCGGTTGAAACCGAATCCTTTGACGACTAAGCCAGCAAAGTTGAACAAACCTACAGATATACCGCAAATGCAAATCATGCTGATGATCCACACCAAGAATTGACTGACTGGGCTGGCAACTGAGAGAAACCCCATCAACATTGACAGCCCGACTCCACAAACTGCATATCCAACAAAGGACAGTTTAATTTGCATAACCTAGAACCTGAAACTATCACCCACTTCATCAAATGCTTTTTCGTATCCTCCAAGCTGACGCTGCTGCTCAATAGAACCAAAGGCATGACGGATCACTGCCTCCCCATGTAATCCCCTGGTTCGCTGCAAATCTTCCTCAACCTTCATGGCTTCTTGGGAATATGCCAATTGGTTCTTATACATCTCTGCCAAAGATTGCAGCTGCTTGAGCTTGTGCCGGGAGAACTTTGTATGTAGCCACTTCTGTGCTTTCAAATTGCCAGCCACTTCTGCTTCATCCAGAACCTGCTGTGCAGTCGTGTAAGCTGGCAATGTGTAGCGTGAGCGGATTGATGAAGGTAAATTACCCTCAATTTGGGTCGCATCCCCAACTCTTAAATCCGTTGATACTACTCCATCACCTTTCCCGCCAAACCAGGAAGCCACTTTCCTAACATTCCTTTCTCCCCCTACTACTTAAAATTGGTATAAGTCTGCTGAACTTGTTGAACTTGTGAGCCGATATATCGGGTTATGCCATATATGCCCATAAACGAAAACATCAATACTGTTATTGCTGCGATCGCTGTTTGAGCCATCATTCCCCGTTGCATCAATTCCTCAATCTGTCTATTGTCCTTTGATCGCGTTCTCGACTCATCAATAATTTGCTGGACTACCAGGAATTCTTCTGAAGATAGGTTTTCTAGTGTCAGCCCCGACAGATTCAATTCCCCGTCCTTCTTCAGGTGAATATTTAATGCTTTGCGATGGGTTTGGTCTTGTTGCTCCATATATTGCCACGCCCAAAACGAGGGTTAATAGCAGCAGATTTAGTACTGCTGCTAATCCAATCAATTTATTCGGTCGCATTTGTTGGGCTAATACCGAAAATACCCGCAACGAGTTCGTCACCGATTGCACGAAAGGAATCTACGTCAGCTTCCTCCTCCATCGCCTTAGAGACAAACTTACTCACCACGTCCTTGGGGGCATTGCGGATCGTTGATAACAACTGGTCGGCTTTGTCGGTTGTGTAAGCATCAATCCCGACGTTGAGAACATCCTCCAGAGATTGAATTTCTTGATTTGAAACCTGGGATGCATGAGCGATCGCTCCTTGCAGTGGAGGAATGGATTTACGACGGGATGAGTTTTTACCGAGTTTACCGTTGCCATTTTTGGACTTGCCATTAGCAGTAGTCAGGGGCTGCTATTTATTAGGACTGATATATCTGAAACGTCAAGACCCTTTCAAAAAGTATTCTTTATCTGATGTTTCATTGTTACTGATGAAGGATAAAGCACGATTTACCAATTTTGGCATTGATTTAGAAAATCTGGAATTTCCACTTTTAGGGCGAGAATTACCAAACTATATCTATGAAAAAACAGGCTATAAAGTAACTTTGCGAACCCTGTACCGTTGGGCATCTAAACGCCGTATTCCTTTCTCTAAGTTACGCATCATTAACCAAAAAGAATTGAGTCGATGGCTAGAGTTAGCAAGTATAGCGAACGCATAGTAAGTAGTTAGCTTTTTTAATACATTTACTGTAATTCAGCGGTTTAAGTTGCATAGGTTCTAGGCACTTGCCAAGAATAAATCAGCCCAGCCGTATCAATAATATTTTTGGCAAAACCGAGATATCTAGGCGCTTTCGCCCTCAAGGCGAAAGCGACGGCTGGGCTGATTTATTTATTGGATCTCCCCTATCAAGCAGCGCGTTTTGTGACGGGGATTTAGACCCCGACGCAAAACGTAATTGTGATTGGTTTGATTTACTCCCCGCCCAACGCTAGTCTTTCAAATGAACAAGTGTGCCATTAGATTGAAAAGCAGTATATCAATCTAATTGATTTTGCTCTAGATACTGGCGCACTCCCGCACTCATTGCTACGAGGTTTGGTTGTATATTTTTCCCCAACAAATCTTCAACGAGATGAGCAATTCTACTTGTGAGGAAGAATGGCACTCCCTTGATTTGTTTCGCGTCAATCACTAGTTCACCACGGCTTTCAATTACTGTACTATTACCATCTTGCAAAAAGCGATTTTTGCCAGAACACTTAACTGCTTCTGTAAAAGCGTGAGTTTCAATACGCCATTCAACTGTCAAATCTGCCTGATTCCAGGTATTATATTCTGTCCAAGAAAGCATATCTTCACTGAGCAAAACTCTTGCTGCTGCTGGAATTTCACTGCCACCGTACCATTCATTGACAGTATAAATATTACTGCCTGCTTCCCTCCGTGATAAAAGTGTGATGCGACGCACGTTCGGCATATAGGGAACTAGCTCAACCAGTTTGTCACGATAGCTAGCATAAACTAGGGAGCGTGGAAAAGGAATCTTGGTATCAGCAGAGATGAGCATTAATTCATACCATATTTAAATATAGACACAATGGGAAATTACCAAGAGTTTAGGGAGCGCAACTGGGGTTTTCTTTAGTTGATCCGTCTGAATTTTGGTTAAAACGTCATCTATATTTTACAGTTGCATTGGATCACAAAGCGGCATGAAAAAGCAGCAAGGTCTGCCGTGACATCTGAAACCCTTACTGTGTATAGATGTCACAGAAAGCGGCAAGATTGGGTAAAACTCTAGAACCCTTGCTATTAAAGGAATGTCACAAAAAGCGGCATGGTTAAATTATGAACTTTGTGTCACTTGAAAGCACTCAAAGCTATACAGGATGGGTGTCACAAAGGAAGTGGCAGGGTTGGCGAAAAAAAATAGGGATGAAAAAAAGCCCGGTTTTTGAGCTTTTTTCTGAAATGGGATCGAGAGCCGTTGTTCTTTTTAGGCTAGATAGACGGTCATGCTGTTGATTGCTCGTACTGATAAAATTAGTTCATGGGCAATTTTGGTGCTATGCGAACAAAAGTAGAACTAATTCGCGGTCAAGATAACACGGTTGTGGAAGCAGATTTAATGGAGCTATTGCAAAAGCACGTTGATGATTATGCCAACAAGTGGAAAGAACAATTGAAACTGCACGACCAATCAGACAAATTTTGGGATTGGGAATTTAAATTACAGTTTGTCATTAGCAGACAACCAAACCGCGAAGGCTATGCAATTGAGTACGAAGGTGAAACTCAAGGTTTAATGCTGATTGAAACCCAAATGCACGGTTCTCGTTTGGTAGAGGGGAAACGTCTGGTATACATTGATGGCATAGCTACCGCACCTTGGAATCGGGTATACGTCCAGCGTCCCCCCAAATTGAAAGGTGTTGGAACTGCATTTTTGGCGTTTGCTAGAACTTGTAGTTTAGAGCTAGGTTATGAGGGGAGAGTAGGCATTGGTGTCAAGTTAAGAAAAATAGATGGCTGTCAAGAGTGGGCAAATCAATGGTAAAAGTCAATTAACATCCCTGTGTTGAAAAAGCCATGAGTAAACCACGGAAAAAGCA
>NZ_JACJSI010000412.1 GCF_014698065.1 Nostoc flagelliforme FACHB-838 | reverse complement strand
TTCGTTTTCTCATCTCAAATGGATGTTTGAGTGGTTTCTCCGACACACTAACTTTGATTTTGCGACTCTTCAAATGTACGGAGCTTTTTCAGAAATCAAATACTAGTCCTATAAATCTTGATTGACCTGTAAAGTCCGGCTGGGGTCTGTTCGCTGGAAAAACTCTAGTAAATCTATAGTCATAAATAATTAATTTATTGATTACTGAATATTTTTTAATAACACTACACTGCTTTTCACCGCATATCTCAAGTGTTTATGCTTGCTACACTTGAGGTTAACGCTTTTACGGACTGTAATGCAATTTGACGGTTACAGCGAGTCAACAACGCACTGCACGTGTGATTCTATTGTTGGCCGTGGGTACAAGACCCTCAGCTACCTGCACAAGAAAAAACTGCCCTGGGGCAAGGAGTTCAGAGCAGCGCTTACAAAAAAATAAATATGGAAGTTTAAACTGTTGCCCCCTGCTTTACATATAATTAGTTCGCTATGTAATACTCTTCAGTTCAAGTTTTGTAATTTACGCAAAAAGAACTAGAAACCTTGAAAACTTCATCTTGTAAGGATTAGACTGAATACAATCCCATCATTTGTATTCGTGATAACTATTGGTTTACACGCATTTGGTCAAGCGCATTACCCGAATGGCACTAAGAAAACGTAAAACCTAGTCAGGGCTATCTTGTTGGGGGTAGGGTGTCGGGTGTAGGGAAAAAATCAAGAAAATTAAAAACAAGTGCGAACATTAATAAACTTCTTCGCCACTACACCCCACACCCTACACCCCACACCCAAAAGCAGAGATGAATATTGGATTTGCCGATATCTTAGTGCCATTCCGGATTACCCCTTCATAGCAATCGTAGACTGTGGGGGCAGTGTACCAAGGAGCAGCAATGGAGGCGATCGCCAATTGACTTATTTATTGAAATAAAATGCCGACCAATGGTCGGCAAAAAACGATCCCTTATTCAGTACCACCTCTTCAGTAAGCAAGTCAGATATGTGTAAACCATTGGTTTACATTTGTCACCCTGCGATATACCGTCAACACCTCGAATAACCCACACAGGGGCAATTGCGTGCGATGGTGTACCCGCCTACCTTCTTGCGATCACATCTCCTGCGGCTACTACCAGGTATCTCTGCATGATGAAGATTTGGTCATTTTTGGGAGAAGCGATACCACAGCACTGGCTTTGCCAACACAGATCAGCGACAGGCCTTGAATACGCTGCGATACATTCACGCTAACCCCAAAGCGGCCGGGATGCAGCAGGGTTATTTCTACGACTTTAGCAACTATGGCACTCATGACCGCTTGAGCAACGATGGCATTATGCAGTGGCATCCAGCGTTTTTGCAAATGGGGAAGACGTTGGAGGAATGTGCGGCTAAGTATCGCAGGTTTTGTCAAAAATATCGGCCAAAGGCTAGACCAGAAAAAAGGAATTTTTGGGGTAGTCGCTTTTTGCCATCGGTGATGAAGGGTGGAAAGGCGAAAAAGTCATCGCCAGGGCAGATGAGTTTACCTTGGGATAAGCAGCGAGTAACAGAGAGTACGGAGGTGCATGAGGTAGCAACAAAGTTTATTCAGGCAAATTGTTATCAGCCACCAGTGGCAGGTATCGGTTTTGCGAAATGCTGATTATTGCGTGGAAAATGAGGCTGAAATAAATGGTTACAAACTTTTGAAAGCCTTAGATGTTAAAATCCACAAGTCTTTGCGCGAGAGAAGATAATATTTTTCCGTATGTCAAAAATCCCGAAGAAAAGCCTCCTTCTGACTGTCAAATCTGTCCACTTATTTGGCTGGGTATAAATTAATGCAGGTAGTGATGGCGATGATGTCCAAATCTCATCCTTTTGTTGGACATTACTTTCCTCGAACTTTTCCATTAACTTATAATAGCTCAACCAACTATCTTGTTTCCAACCTACGCGCTCACCAAAAACATCCCAATTATAATTACCATAGCTCGAACTGCCTAAATTCTGGTAAATTTCCGCTTGGATGCTGATGCCAAATTTATTGTTACTGCTTTGAAGCCAGAGACTATTAATTTCCCTCAGAGTTTCACAGGGGAAATTCTCTAGCAGTTCGTCCCAATCTTCATAGTTTTCCTTAACCATGACTTGATAAAAAATCCAAGCAGTTTCTTCATCTGCCTCTTTCCACTGTTTTTGCTGAAGATAGTTTTCCAACTGAGTGCATAGTCCATCCTTTAGCAAGTCATCAGCATATTTTCTCAATTCTCCTTCAAAAGCTCTATCGGCTTGGGGGTTATACTGAACTGCCAACATCTCAGAAAAACCTTGCCTAAATCGTTCAGGATTTCCTTGATTAGCAAATTTTAACCTGAATATTTCTTGCCATTTTTCTTCACTTTTATTATTTTTATTTCCCCACAATTTATGTAATTTTTCGTGAGCTTTTTGGTAGAGAGAATATACCTCTGGTGCATCAGTGAAGCGGATAGTGGGGATGATGTGGGGGAGAAATCGTGAGACTTGAAAAACCCTGTTTTCTTCTTGGTCTTCAGAACTTTCATCTATCACTCCCGGCGTTACCCCTCTTTGTAATTGCTGTTTACAATTAGGAATATCACAAGCGGCTTCTAAAGCTTCCATTGGAACAGGAAGATTATAGACTAAGCAATGGCAAAGTATTTGTTGCAACGACTCATCAATAAGCTGATACACTTCCTTATCCCCTATAACATTAGTAAGTTTAACGCCATCAAGGTTCGCAAGTAAGGAGTTAGCGCCAGAGAGGTTCGCGCCAGAGAGGTTAGCGCCAGAGAGGTTCGCACGTGAGAGGTTAGCGCCAGAGAGGTCAGCGCCATCGAGGTTCGCAAGTAAGGAGTTAGCACCAGAGAGGTCAGCGCCTCTGAGGTTAGCGCCAGAGAGGTAAACGCCATCAAGGATAGCGCCAGAGAGGATAGCGCCAGAGAGGAAATAACCAACAGTTCCTGAAAAAGTACCTACACTAACACTGTTGCTATATCCAATAATCCGAAGCAATCGCTGCTCATCAAAATCATCGCTGTCTTTTTTACCACAAGGATAAAAGACAATATTATCCTTTAGTTCATCTTGAGTCTGAGCATAACGGTGTAACTCTAACAGAAGAATCATTACATTTAGCCCAGTAAATATATCAACTTCTCTTAACTTTAAAAATATATTTTGTGCTTGGAATTTTTGCATTTGAGTTAAAGGAAAAATTTTCAGTTTTTCTCCATCAATAAATTTCCCTTCACACCAATCAAGATAGAAATCTTCTAAACGCTCGAACAACTTTAAGTATTGAAACTTGTCCTCAGAATCAAGCAGAGCCATTAGATAACCTACGATTTCTCTTGTCAATGCACCGTAGCCAAATAAATCATAGATTTCTTCTGCTAGCTTGTCATCATCAATAACGAATGTTGCACGTCTACTTTCAGGGTCTAACCTTACCCATTTTTTTAAGCTTTCTTTTATTTTCTGAGCGCAGAGAAATTCCCCAAAACTCTTATGAATAAACTCAACAGCACCCTCTGTTGACTCAGAGGCTTTAGCTGGTCGTAGATAAAATGCTGCTAACGCATTTCTTAAAGGATTTTCACTACTAAGCCTTTTTTGTGCTTCTTCCAGTAACTCTCTAGCTGTTTTATCATTTTTAAGTCGTGATTCAATTGCTTTGATTGAAGTCCATTCTTTTCCAGACTGAGTAACACATAACCCCGCTTCAATCAAAATAAGGCGCAAGTCCTCTGTATCGAATTCTGTAAGCTCTTGATTAAGTTTCTCAGTACGTTGTTCTGTTAAAATCCAATCTAGTGTTTTTTGATAGATTTTTATTTTAGCTTGAGCATTATTAACACCTTCAAACATTTGGATATTTAACTCATTATCTCGGTGCATTGCTGCTAAAAGGTACAATAATAATGGTTCTTTAGCTAAATCTTTAACACGCTTAGGGCAATTATTTGCATTGAGAAAATTTTGGAATTCTGAGGCTTTATCTTGTCCAACTAATCTACCCCACTTTGATAACCATTGCATTTGGATCTCGTCATCTATTAATGCTATTTCTAATCTAACTAAGTTAGCTGGTAGCCGATTTTCAATTCCATGCAACGCTGATTCTCTTCCAGTTACTATGAATTGATGCTTACATACTCTTTGGGCTTGATAGTTTCCTACTTGCCCAAGAAAATCTTCAATTCCCTTTGCTGTTCTTCCTTCAAAACGTAATTCATCAAAACCATCTAGTATAAATAAATATCGGGTATTGCGATCGCTCAACCAATCATCTCTGTTAGCAAAGTTTTCCCTGACAGCCGCACGAAGAGTATTTTCGATATTTGGCTCAAAAGTATCTATGTCTCTTAGCCTAATTAGTATTGGTGTCCAAATTGGGTGAAGTTCTTTTCTTACCCGCTCTGCAACCATTTTACAAGATACGCTTTTGCCTCGCCCTGGGCCTGCTTGAATAAACATCACTTGGGGATTTGTTTCAGATTTATTCAGTTGTTCTGTTACCCAATTCTCTAAATCAACAACTGACTTTTCTTTAGGTTTGCCATTGTTATCTAACAATTGAGCTTTTAGTGGCACATAAATTTCAGTAATTTTAAATTCTTCACCTATTACCTTCCATCTTTCCATTAGTAACGGGTCGCTGGATGAGGGTGATATCTGCTCTTTCAGGTATAGCTCTATGCTGGCGTATTTATCATTAGCTCTTACTTCTTGTGCTGCTATTATCATCAAACTTAAGATTTGGCGCACATCCTCTGATTCGTAAGAGAAAAGCTGCTTGATATAATTATGTGTATCCCAGGCTACCCATCCTGTGACTAGAGATGCAATCTCTGTTCTAATCCCTTTTGCCTCTAAGTAACTAGATAACTCTTGATTTAAAGCTTGTCCTAATGTTGAATTTGGAAACTGCTTTAGTGCTTCTTCGGCTTTACTATTGTCTAATTCTAACTGTCCCAGTTGGTGAAACTGAAGCTTAACTTCCTGCTCTTTTAACTCTGCATTCAGT
>NZ_JACJSI010000411.1 GCF_014698065.1 Nostoc flagelliforme FACHB-838 | reverse complement strand
AAAATTCCTGGCTGATTCAAAAAAGCTCCTGCACTTACGAGTTAAAGGATATAAAAACCATACCTTTAACTGAAAATTTTGCATAGATGACAATGATATTGATAATTATTCTCATAATGAGAATTGCTGACCAACAACAGTAAAGCGCCAGCCAATACTGCTTTAACTAAGGAGTAAGCCAGAAACAAATCAAGCATCGAAGCTTCATCAGCAATAATCGCCGTGTGGGGTAAAGGATTTTCACTATCACGCTTGAAACCCCTTGAGCGAGGGTCAAATTCTAACAAGCGATGAATAGTTTTAGCTTCAAGTCCAGTCATCTCACCTAAACGTTGAGCAGCGCGTCCAGTCGGTGCTGCCAAAGCAATAGATTTACCCATCGCTTTCCATAAACTAACTATGGTGTGGGTGGTGAAAGTTTTTCCTACGCCAGGACCACCAGTAAGGATCATGATTTTGGAATAGGCTGCTGTTTCTACAGCTTGGCGTTGCTGTTCTGAAAGCTGAATTCTACGGCTAGCAGTAAAGCGCTCAATCCAGCCACGCACACGCTCAATGTCAGTACCAACAGGATTTTCCAAGCGTTGGCGTATCAGTTGAGCTAAATTCTGTTCCGTATGAAAGTAAGTCGGCTTATAGCAAAGTAGCCTTTTTTCTTCATCCCGCTCTCTAATCAGCTCGTCTGCCAGAGCCATATCTTTAATAATGATCGCAACCGCTTCTTCTGTGGGCTGATGAGATTCGGTAGTCAGCAGTTTGATTACCGACTCAATCAGTTCGCTTTGTGGCAAGTAACAGTGACCATCTTCGGCGCCTTCACTTAGACAGTGGATAATCCCCGCACGGTAACGAAATTCTGAGTCAGGCGCAATTCCGATATTTCTCGCAATCTTGTCAGCAGTCAGAAAACCAATCCCGTAAATGTCGGCTGCTAACTGATAAGGGTTCTTGGTAACAGTGGCAATTGCTTCATCCTTATATTGCTTCTAAATCTTCACAGCATAGGTGGTAGAAACACCATGCCCTTGGAGAAACACCATCACTTCTTTGATCGCTTTCTGAGTTTCCCAGGCGTTTTTAATGAGAGTGATCCGCTTTTTGGCAATACCCTGGACTTCAATCAGTCGTTCAATCTGATTTTCGATGATGTCGAGCGTTTCTAAACCGAAGTGAGCGACGATACGCTTGGCTGTTACTGGGCCAACACCTTTAATCAGCCCACTACCCAAATATTTTTCAATTCCAGTGAGAGTAGCTGGTTTGGTTTCTTTGTAGTTGACTACTTGGAACTGGGGGCCAAATTGTGGATGGTCACGCCAGAAACCAGTTAGTTGTAAGGTCTGCCCTGGCTGAATGTTAGCAAAGCTGCCAACGATTGTTGTCAGTTCGGTGCTACGTGGGCGAGTCAGCCTTGCCACAGTGTAACCTGATTCGGCAGAGTAAAAAGTTAAACGTTCTACGACTCCGGTGATTGTTTCGTGTTGAGGAAAGGCGCTTACTTGTTGAGGGGAAAGATTAGGAGGAGTGGACATTGCTTATGATCAGATGCCGCACATTATTATAATACTGGAATTCAGATGAATATAGTACATAAATACTATATCTTTTTGAGATTACAGTAATATTAGATGAGAAAGTCAAAAATGCTGCTTCGCTATACGATGACTACGAGCGCAAGCTATGCAAGCTACGCCTCAAAGGTTGGTAAGAGTGAGATATGTTGTAAAAAACCGTAGATTTTACTCTAATAAAGCTTCAATTTGCCCTAACAACTTCTCTAAAACTTTTGCTTTATTAGGATCTTCCCAGACTTTAGCTTGCTTAATTCGCTGATAGGCTTGCTTCATCCGATTAGGCAGGATATTGGGCTGAGAAGACTTAGGAGGTTGAACTGATTGAATGTAACTTTTGATATCTCTAACTGAAAGATTTTCTTCAATAGTTTTCACTAGAAGTTGATGTCGCTGATCTTCGTCTTTCAATTGAGCGATGATACGGGCTTTGGTATATTCTAGTTGTCCTTGGCGCAAAATTTCTAGAATATCTTTAGGTAAATTTAGTAAAGGTAGGCGATGACTACGAAAACTGTCTGGAGTCACCCTACCTATTACTGAAAATATCTTTTCTACCATTTCCCATTGGTTACGAACAACGTTGTTCGTAGTTTCTGTTTTTTGCTTTTGGAGGTTAGCAATATGATTGAGTAGGGAAATAACTTCTCCTTGAGAGCATTCCAAGCGGATAGATAACAGTTGCAAAATAGCTTCAGTTTCCTCAACCGGATTTAAATCTTCCCGTTGCAAATTTTCGAGGAGGGCGACTTGGAAAGCATCTTGGTCATTGAGATGGCGGATAATAACCGGAACTTGCTCCATTCCAAGAGTTTGAGCAGCAAGGTAGCGACGTTCACCAGCAATCAATTCATAATTACCGGATTCTAACGGTCGGACAAGCAGTGGCTGCAAGATGCCATGTTCACGGATAGAAGCAACTAGGCTTTCCATTCCTTGAATTGAAAAATAACGCCGAGGCTGATGAGCCGCTAGGTGAATTTGAGTTATTAATAAAGATTGTTCAATAGATTCGTTTTCCGAAAGTTGAGGATTCTTGGTAACTCCTACTAAGTCCAGGAATTGTTTGGTTTTATTCGGAAATTCCATTTCATCTGCCATTGACAAGCGCCGCTTCGCCATATTACTCCTGTTCTGCCATTTCTCTGGCGATTTCTTGATAAGGTTCAATCAATTTTCTTTCTGTGGTATACCGATGAATTGGTTGACGCGCCAAGTTAGACTCTGGAAACTGAACAGACTTAGGCACTGGTTCAAAAATTTTGACCCCAGGGAGTTTAGTTTTAAGAGTTTTGAGAGCATCTTGGGTCGTGAGTGTACGGTCTGCCATTGTAGGCAAGACTCCTAAAATTTGCAAATTGGGGTGAGTGTCTTCATCACGAAGACTTTCGATAGTTTCCAATAATTGCCGTAAGCCTTCCAAAGCAAAGAACTGACATTGAACGGGGATCAAGACTGCATCTGCTGCCATTAGTGCATTTAGAGTCAACATCCCTAAGCTAGGTGGACAATCAATGAGGATATGAGCAAATTCTTGCCGTAAAGGATTCAATTTCTTTCTCAGGATTCGGCTATTATCTGCCGAGGTCAAAATTTGCTTTTCTCCAGATGCTAGAGATATGTCAGCCGGAATCAGCTTGATTCCATACTCGGTGTCAATAATAGTTTCAGATGCGCTCTGTTTACGATCTGTAAGTACTTCATAGGCAGTCATCTGCCCTGGCTGAATCTTGATTCCTAGACCTGTGGTTAAATTGCCTTGGGGATCAAAGTCAACTACAAGGCAGGAGGAACTTTCTGCCAGCAATCCACTTAGTGCAATAGTAGAGGTTGTCTTGGCTACTCCTCCCTTTTGATTAGTAACTGCGATAATCATATTTTCTTAGTACTATGCGATTTTTGATGAAAAAACATATATTAGTTACAGAATGAACTGATTCTATGACAATTTAAGTAGACCGCAAAGATTTTCACAAGTTTTAAACCAAAGTAATGAAAAACTAATGTTCCAAATTGCTTGTTACCTAAAAAGCTAACTATACTTTCATTCTGGCGATGAGGAGCGATTTAGTGAAATAAATTGGCGCTTAAAATAAACTTATTTCCCAAAGTCCACATAAAATATTCTGATGAAATCAAAAGAGCGATCGCCCAAGCCACCTAAACAACAGCCAAAACCCAACGAACCAAGTCCAAAGCTTGACCTTGTTGCTTATAAACCAGTAGATAAACAGCAGCCAATCTCTCAGCCTAACATTACTCCCAGTGTTGATCTGCCGTCAGTTGAGCAGCCAGCCCAAGCAGAGGTAATACCTCTTGTAAAATCAAAGACAAACGCTGCTGGAAAACCGCAACATTTAGAGAAAAGTAAAGCCAAACGTACCTCTGCTGACAAGAGAAAATCCAAATTACCGCAACAGCCCAAGCAACAGGGTCAATTGACAAAGAGCGATGAGGAAGAAGAATTACCGCCAGAACCCTGTCAGCACATGCAATTCCTGGATTGCAACTCGGAGGTAGGGCGTGTGATATTCGAGTGCTACCACTGCAAGCAAGGGGTAATCAGCGAGTACACTGGAGATCCCGTAATGGGCGAGTACAAAGGACGACCTTCAGTGATTTTCACAAAGGTAAAATGCCCCAACTGTGAGCAAACAGCGATTAGGCTGGAAGCGAGGGAAGTACTTTGAACAACAGCAATTCCTTCACCTTGGGCAGAAAAGTAAAATATGCATCGGCTGCTTTTTTAATTCGTTATATGGGAAAATTTTAAAAAGTACTCATGGGGTATATATATGGGCTATATATACCCCAACAATAGTTTAGGACTTTAGGGACATTTCAACCCCTGTATAGGGTATATATAAGTGCTAAGTAGGGTCTATTTGACTGGTTGATATTTTGTGCCCCACTTAGCCCCCAATGGGTTATGATAAACTCTTGAGTCTGGAGAAAAAAAGGCTCTTGAGCAGGGGAGCAAGAGAAAATTGTTTGCATTAACAATTATAGTTATCGGTGTAAGAAAAACTAATTATTCTGCTGAAGGTCAGAGTTATCCATTTTGAACAGTAAATAGTAAACACTAAGAACTGTTTTAATTCTCTCCCTTGCCCCTTGCCCCCTGCCCCTCTACTCCCCCAAATTATCTGAACAGATAATTTTTACCAATCAAAGTGTATTACCTTTGTCTTTATGTCAAACATTCACAGCTTACAAAAAATTTTTCCTGCGGGTTTCGATAACGGTTACGGAAGCCTTAAACTTTTAGTCGAAGGATTTAAAGTAGTTCGTGCCCCCAGCTATATTTCCACGGTAGAAATGGAAGATGTTCCAGGACGTGTAGTTTTTAACGGTACTGCTTACACCGTTGGAGAGTCAGCTTACCGTACAGGAAATTATTTTGACCGCAACACAGACAATAATGAAAATAAAGTCAACAACGCATTGTTGACTTTATTGGGTGCATTGGCACATC
>NZ_JACJSI010000410.1 GCF_014698065.1 Nostoc flagelliforme FACHB-838 | reverse complement strand
GATAGTGCTGGAGTTCGATATGCTCTAGTGATTCCCACTCGGTCTAATCCCTTTGTTGCCCTAGTCCCGGAATTTGATATCAAGGGTCTGGAACAAAAACAAGATTCCAAACCTAATGGTGAGACTGTTGATAGTTCTAAAAATAATCAACAATCCTCACAGCAGCAGATTGACTGGTATCAAGAAATTAGAAAATGGGCAACAGAATTAGGAAGAAGACCGCATTTTCAGGAAATCAAACAGAAGTGGCAGGAATTAACAGGACAAGAGTTAAACGATTTGGGGGTGACTCTATTACTAGAAAATCTCGGCTACCCAGACGATTAAACTGGAATGCTCGATATGGTAATCCTAAAGAGTACAGAAAGCAAGTAGCAATCGCTCACCGAAAAACTCACAATTATTGTGTCGTTTGCCTAACTAATAAAAGTGAAGAGATTCATCACGCTTACTATGGCAATGATGTTATTGGGGTATCAACATTTCCTACGTGCTACCTTTGTCATGATGAGATTTGTCATAGTTCAATCAATTGGATAAAAAGCCGTACTAACCCAGTTTGGGGGAATCGCAATACTGATGAATTTATTACAAGATTGAGGCTGGGATATCAATTACTTTATGGAGGAATTAAACGTGTTTAATGAGTTGAGCAGTGTCGTCAATCTTGTCAGAAATAAAGTTTTAATGTAATCGGAGAAGAATTCTCATGTATAACGGTGAATACGACAATTTGAGTTTTGAAGAACAATTATATCTGACTGAAGAGGAGATGAGACGGCGACATAATCAGCAAATGTTCTTACGCCGCAATGCCCAACTGTTGCAGCAGGAGTTGAAGCTTGAAGCCGAACTTTTAGCAGAAAATCCAGAGTTAGCCCAGGTGATTCATTCTCTTAATATGCAAGAAATCCAAAGTAATCAGCAAGGGGTACAGAATGTTTTAGGTTTAGAAGAATTAGCCTCAAAAGAGCAAAGTATTTGGAGTAAGTTTTTTCCGGGATTGAGTGGATGATTTGTTCGTGCAGTGCGTAAGTCCTATTTTCATAGGGGCTGAACAGGTAGGGCAAACGCATCTAAAGTATAAAAATCCTTTAATAGCAAGGGTTTCAGCGTTTTTAAATTTAGCCGATTTTTTCGTCAAGATCCTTATCCAGTAAGGGTTTTAGAAATACTGTGCGTTCACCCTGGCTGAACAGGTTAGTGTTGTAGATGGTATAGGATTCAAATCACTACACCGTTTGTGCTTTAATACACTGAGTATGTTTTGTCGATCTGCTTTCAGCAAACCGTTAAAAAGCCTTTAACAGAGTATTCATACTATTTGGAAAGATAACCATATCCAAAACGGGATTCTCAATCCCAAATAGTATTAAGAGTAGACCAGAATTTTGTCTATCTGACCCACTTACGGCGACGACCTAATACAGCAAAAACACCAACACCGAACAAAGCGCCAAGACCAACGTTAGGCTCAGGGACAATAGCTGCCAGGCCAATAAGACGCTTACCGCTACTGATAGCGCCTACTGATGTAGCAGCACCTGTGGTCAAGTCGATAGTGTATAGATTGGAGCCGGATGTCGAGGCTGGAGTCAATGCTGCAAAGGCAGTATTCACCCCATTGTCTGTGAAGATGTCAAAACCTGCTGCCGAGATAATGTCAAGACCGAGAGAACCTACTAGCCCCAAGGTGCCATTATTAGGCGGATTCTGTATAGATAATGTATCAGTAACGTAGTCAATATCGTACAGTATGGTTCCGGTTGCTGGGTTATTATCAACATTAGTGTATGCTACAGCAGTGATGTTGGGATCTTCTGGGTTCAATGTCCCATCAACAATAACTGCACCAGTGTCCACGTTGATGCGGTAGTTTTGGTCATTGCTACCAACGACCCGTAAACGATCAGGTACTGGGTTGAAGTCTACTCCAGAAATAGTCCCGCCAGTAAAGGCTGAGGAGAGGATACTTACAAAAGAAGCAGCACCAGTGAACGGGTTGATGGTGTATATGTTGTTAGTATTCGTGAGACCATAGATCAGATTGTTAGCTGGACGACGGTCAATCCCCAACAAAGTACCATCGACCCCAGTGACTGAGACAGTGCTATTACTGGTGGGATTGCTGGAATCAAAAAGAACTAGATTGTTGTCTTCAGTTAGACCTACCAGACTAACAGCCGCCGCTGGTTTGGCGATGCTGAGTAGATCAAATGTTGCCGCTATTGCCAGTGCAGTGATAACTGTACCTAGTTGACTTAATTTCATTAAAATGCCTTTAATTGGAATTTTTTCTTGTGTGATAAGTAAAATTCAGCCAAACATACAACTAGCGTAAATACGTAATTATATTCACGTCAATGTAAATTTTTTTTGGAAGGAGAATGTAAATTTCACTTACAGTAAATAGTACATTAATAAGTACTGTAAGTTCAATAAACAGGATATATCTTCATTGAAAATTTAAACTACAAAAGTTCAATTTCTGGCGAAATATGATGTGTGTACAAATAATTTGAACTAGTTCAAATCGTTGTTTATCTAATTTTATTAATCATTTGTAAAGGTTTTAGATGTATTTTACTCTAGTAATATAGTTATGTTTATTTGCACCTATTTAATTAGGCTTAAGTCCCAGGAGGTGATTATACAAAAGACTCACTTGACATTGGTTTGGGAGTGCGCCCCGACCTCACGGGTCAGGGAAGGGGACAGATGTATATTGCAGATGTCCTCAATTATGCACGTTCAAAGTTTAATCCCACCCTATTTCGCATTACAGTGGCAGCATTTAATGAACGTGCGCTCAAAGCATGGAAAAAAGCCGGATTCCAACAGATACAGTCATTTCAAGCACTAGGTGATAAGGAACTATTTATTATACTGGCGCGGCATATTTGAGAAGTCTACTGTAGTACGACGAATTATTTGACCAGAATGGCAAATTGTTTGTCATCAATCTAAATTTTTCTAGGTTTTCTGTTCCAGCAATTTCTATAACTTCATGCCAGAAATATTAAAAATTAGATCCTGAATGCTTACATATCATCTGTGCTGCTATTGAAAGGTTAGCCAAAATATAGTCAGCAATTCCGAAACGAGACATTTGAGGATGAGACTGATTACCCTGATCTATCAAAATAAGTTTTATAACCTGCGCTATGTTCAGCTTCTACATCACCAACATTATCGCCAATAAACCAACAATTTGGTAAATCTATATTTTTAGTCTAGATAATTTGCTCTTGATGAAGTAAAATCGCATCAAATCAGCCCAAAACATTTTTACTACTTTGAGAATTGGAATTATCGGTATTTTAACTTTAAAAGCTTATGGCATAATGAGCAATATTCCCACGGGAGAAAAATTATGGTTGAGGTAGATTGAATGCCTGTTACCTACGAGCTTAGAGATTATCAACATCAGTGGATAAAAGATATTTGGAATTCTTGGGAAAAAGGTAATAGGCGGGTGCTTGGACAACTCCCGACAGCCGCCGGGAAAACGGTGTGTTTTGCACATATTTCTCATAAATTTTTTGAGCAAGGGAAGCAAGTTTTAGTCATTGCCCATCGGATTGAGTTGATATCTCAAGCTGCTGAAAAGCTAGAGCAAATTATCGGTGAACCAGTTGGGATTATCAAAGCAGGTGTTCTGGCTAATCCGGAACGGAGAATCCAAGTTGCTAGCATTCAAACGTTGAGCAGACGAGAGGTATTAGAGTTGCCAATGAACATTGGACTTTTGATATTAGATGAGGCGCATCATGCAACTGCTTTATTTTATCGGCGACTAATTGAACATTATGAAAGCGCCCAGATATTAGGTGTAACTGCAACTCCTCAAAGAATTGATGGTCAAGGTTTTGTTGATTTATTTGATGATTTGGTTATTGGCATTGATACGGATAAATTAATCCAGGCTGGGTATTTAAGTAACTTTCGATTATTTGCAACGAATCAAACTATTTCTACTGTTGGAGTTGCAAAATCTCGCGGGGATTTTAGAGCCAAAGAGTTAGCGGTTGCCGTCACTAGCCAGATTGGGGTTAGTGAAATCCTTGAGAATTACTTTAAATATGCACGAAATCTTCGTACAGTTATTTTCGCCTGTAGCTTAGAACATTCTCGTGCCCTGGCTGCGGAATTTTCTCGTAATTATATTAGTGCCGAACATTTAGATGGGAAAACTCCCACACAAGAGAGATTAGAAATATTGCAGCGTTTTCGCAATGGCACAACCCAAGTAATTACTAATTACGAAATCTTAACCGAGGGCTTTGATTGCCCTAATATTGAGTGCGTCTACTGTGTCCGTCCGACTGAAAGCTCTACTCTTTGGCTGCAAATGCTGGGGCGGGTTCTTAGAACTTACGCTTTAAAACCAACCGCGGGAATTATTGATATTACGGATAATTGGAAAAAACATGGGCTTCCTGATGAAGCCCGTAAATGGAGTTTATTGCCTAAAACTATATCAGAAACACAAAATAAAGGCTTAATCCAATGTAAGCATTGCACCCATATTTTTAAACCACTAACTGATGAATTAGCTAAAATTGAAGCCGAAGTTGACGAGGATGGAGTGGTGATTCAACATCACCAAGCTATTTGTCCAAGCTGCGGTAAAACGATTGATTTTACTACTATTGAGAATTTTGCTATGCCTTGTTTTAGTAGAATTCGACTTAGACAGGGTTTTAGTCTTGAGCTTACAGAAATTGACCTTTCTGTTTCTGCTTACAGATTAAACTTAGTTACTGATACGCTTAGAAGGCAAGGTTTACGGGGTGCGAGTCCCACTAAAATTTATAGTGCCATTTTCATCGCTTTTATTGAAAATATTACTAGATTTACTCTTGGAGATTGGCGCGAAATTGTTAAAATGGTTGAGCCATCCCAATCAGCAATTACTAAAAAAGCATGGGAACTGTATAAAGAACCTTTTGAGCGGCATAAGAACCGCATCCTGGCTATGTCTTTTGTTGAACAGAAAAAGCTAAAACAACAAGGCAGTAGCAATGTGGCGACTAATGTAACGACAATAGAAGCTCTT
>NZ_JACJSI010000041.1 GCF_014698065.1 Nostoc flagelliforme FACHB-838 | reverse complement strand
AGCATTCGCATGAACATCAGCAATAATGAGTTCTGCAAATCCGGTTTAACGTATCCACCGAGTAAAAATAAACCCAGTACGAGATGTTCTGAAAACAAAACTCGCACAGTAACGTTGTGAAACGATAAAACGAAAGCGGATAGAAGAACCGTCAGAATGCCCAATTTGCTAAAAGTTTTCTAAAGGACAACCCGATTGTATTGCTAAAATCATCTGAGCCTGACTTTAACTCTGCTTTTTCCAGTCAAATCAGTATTCATCGCCATCGTATGATCTGTTTCAACGATGTCCGCCTGAATTACTTCAGGACTTACAAGTTCTCAAAATTTTGTGTTTTAACCAATTGATAGTGGTCAACAATTAAACTTACTACCGTTGCAACCATAGTAACTGCAACTAACCCAGCTAGGGCAGCCAGGGTAAGTCCATCGGGGGAAGTTATCGGCTGGGCCCGCAATGCTTGCCAAGTGAATAGGGACATCAAAAAAGCATAGGCAAAACTAGCAATCCACATTAGAGCCGCCCGTGTGCGTTGTCCCAGGTACGACAAAGTTGAAGTAATCAACCAGCTTAGTAATGGTAAAACTTGCACGGCATGAATACCCAGCAAATGAGGAAGTCGTATATCACCCCCCTGAGTACTTAAATAAAGTATGGGAATACCAGGGCCACCATCTTTCACTCCTACACTGTGAGCGCCAATATGTAACACTGGCTGACCTGCTGCCAACGCCGAACTTTGTTCAGGTGTGGGTAGAGTCATGAAAAAGCCCAAGCCCATACCAATGAAGGTTAAGGAAAGAGAAAACCGCAATGCGATCGCCAATACAGGATTATCCAAAGGCTCTAGCAGCAGTAAAATTACTGTAACTAAAGTTGCTGCCCAAAGGAGAACCAGGGAAATTTCCATAAATTTCCAGAGGGCTTCATCTTCAGGAGTACTAAAGTTGAAGTGGCTAGTTGTACCTCGTACTACCTGGACTATGATGACTATTATTTGCACAACCAATGCAAAAGCCGTAGCATTTGCAGCCAAACTAGCCAAGCGCCGATGTTGTTTGAGCAAACCCAACAGCCATACAAAAGTGAACGAATAGACTGAAGTTGAAAACGCAAACTTGCAAGGCTTGAGCCAAGCGGGTGCGCCAGTAATAACACGCTCATCAATTAGTAGTCCTGGCAGCATCAACAGCAATAGCCCAAAAGTGAAAACACCAACGAAGGTCATCGACGCATTGATTCTCCAAAACTGTTTGAGAGTTTGCTCAACATTGAGTGTCTGTAAGGGAAAATTGAAAAGAGACATCACAAGTTAGCTCCCTTGGTACTAGATAGCTAAATTAAAATACAAGTAAATCTCGGTGTATTTTAGTAATTCCATCTAAGAATTTAGATGAAAATAAATATCCCAAAGCCTGAAAATGCAAATATTAGTAGTAAATAATTTGCGTACCTTTATAGTTCTAACCTAGTGGTTGATATAGAACAAGCTAGTACTAACACCATAATTGCTTTTGTGAAAGTATAAAAACTTTTCTCAGGTAGATTGTGAATTCATCCTTACGGAAGAGAACTATTTGTTCTAATAGTGCCTTCACAGCGTAGGCGCAGCCCGCCGTTGGCGAAGCCTCTCGTAGAGAAGGCATCGCTTCTCTTTCACAAATGTCCAATGCCGTAGCCAATTACCCAAACTATTAAATCTCCAAGATTACTGAAAGCCTTGCTGATGTAGACTATTGGAGCAATGGCTGGCATATTGGTGTTAAATGTTGTGCCAAAATTTTATTGTCTAAGGGACTTGCAAAAAATAAATTATCCTAAATTATTTATAGATTTTTAGGGGCGCAGGTTATGCTTCCCGCCGCAAAATTGGTTTGCAATGGGTACAAATGTTAGCCCATACTTAATGCTGATATTTGGTATTTATGCAGGTGCAGTTTTGTTATTTTATGCTGTGCCTTTAGCAGTCTTTCTATTGCAAGAATTCTTCAAATTTGCATGGCTAAAATTATTAGCGGATATATTATATCACTCAGCTTTTGTGGGAGGGTTATTCCTAATTATCCCTTGGCTAATTATTCTTGGTTTTAGTGCCACATTGTTTATTGTCATGCCATCGGCGTTAACAGCAATGTATGTACATTCGGGAGCAAAGTTTTTAAGAGCTTTTGCTTCAGAACATGGTAAAAATAAAGCATTTGCTGGTGCTGGTGCAGTTGTTGTGGCGTTTGCAGTTACTTTTGTATCTTTACAACAACAACCCCAAGTATTAGCTTTTTCGCTCTTAGCTAATGCACCTAAAAATGATAGCGATCGCCAAACACTTGTAGCCAAATCAGAACAAATCCGTACAGGATTAGTTAACGCTTATTTAGCTTCTTACCGCTACCTTAGCAGCAAGCAAGAAAATAACCACATCAGTGCTATGTATCATCATGTCTTAGGATTAGATAAATCCGCTACTGATGGATTGCAAGCAACTTATAACTTTTTGATGTCACCATTTTTATATAATGGTTCTGACAAAGATTCTATCAAAGCAGAAAAACTTTACGCCGATTTTTTTGATACACCTCTACAAAAAGCAGAAAAAACAGCAGTAAGTCATGCAGTACAATCTACTTTTAACGAACAAGAAGTTAAAGCAGGTTTATTAAATATTAACGAACAAAAAGTTTTATTGACATCACAACAAGTCACAGTTAAAGAACATGGTGATTGGGCTGATGTAGAATTGTACGAAATTTATAAAAACCAAACACAAGAAGTTCAGGAAGTTTTTTACTCCTTTTCTTTGCCAGAAAGCGCTGTAATTACTGGCTTGTGGTTGGGAGATACTAATAAATTAGACCAACGTTTCCCTTTTGTTGTCTCTCCTCGCGGTGCTGCCCAGAAAGTTTATAATTCTCAAGTTAGACGTTCACGGCCAATAGATCCAGCTTTGTTGGAACAAGTAGGGCCGAGGCATTATCGCTTACGGGCTTTTCCTATTCCTCCTAAGAATGTACAACAAATACAAGGGCAACCATCACTCCCCACAGAAATGCACCTATGGTTAACTTACAAAGTGCTGGGACAAGACTTAGGTTGGGAAATGCCCGATTTAGGGGAAAGACGTAATATCTTCTGGACTAATCAAACTAAGCGTATCCGCAACGGTAAAGAAATCGGTTTGAAAGACGATGCTTGGTTAGAAAAATTCATCCCCGCAAGTGGAAAAATTCAGCCTGTATTACATGAAGTAAATTTAGAGTCTGGCTACAAAATATTAGCTAAACCTTTATCTAGTCAAGATTACACCTTACCCCAAAACCAGCGAGTTGCTGTAGTTCTCGATACATCTCGCAGTATGGGGAAACATATTAAAGAATTGCTACAAACATTATCATGGTTGAAAAAATACGGCTTTGCAGACAATGATTTGACAAACAACGATGCAGATTTGTATCTCAGTGTTTCTCCAGGTGCTGCACCTAAACGGTTAGATGATCTCCAGCAATTCCAACCGGAAAAAGTCGCCTTTTACGGTACAATTCAACCCCAAGAAATGCTGACACAGTTTAACAATTTGCGTGGAGATACAGCTTATGATGTCGTTTTGCTGTTGAGTGATGAAGGTAGTTATGAATTATCGAAGAACAATAAAAGCGTCCCCAATACGCCTGCACCTTTGTGGATGCTACATCTAGGTGAATTACCTGGGGCTTATAACGATGGCATCATTAAATTATTACAAGATAGTGGTGGTGGAGTTGCTGTTGATATTTCTGAGGTGCTACAACGAATTGCCACTAAATCAGTTTTAAGTGATGTTGTGAGTGTTATTAATGGTTATGCTTGGTATTTGCAAACATTAGACACAGCAATTGCAACTAGCAACCAACAAGATGATTTCTTGCCATTAGCAGCCAGACAATTAATTTTAGGGTTGAGTAAAAAAATTCAGTTAGACAACCTCAAAGGTTTAGATGCGATTCACGCTGTAGCTAAAAAGTACAAGATTGTCAGCCCTTATTCTTCGATGTTGGTATTAGTCAACGATGAACAAAGACAGTTACTTAAAGAAGCAGAAGCCCAAAGCGATCGCTTTGACCGTAAAGTTGAGAATGGTAAGGAAAATCTCTCTAAACCCGTTAATCCCTTGAAAGTTAGTGTACCTGAAGCATCAGGGGGATGGTTTTTAGGTGTGAGTGCGATCGCTCTATTCATCCTTGTGAAGCGTCGGCGTTAATTAATTACTCATGCTGTAGGGACACAGCAATGCTGTGCCCTTACGAAAGATATGTTTTTAACCTTTATGTATATTTGCTATTTCTTGTCAATGCGTAAGTCCTATAATTATATTTTCTAACTTTAGATATTTTTTTGAAAACATAAAATTATTGGCAGCTAAATCAACCAAAATTTGATACTTAATTTAACATTTATCATATTTCTAACTAGAAAAAATCACAACTTGGTCTAAAAATATTTCTTACAGCCATTCTGCAACAATATTTAATAATATTCCGACAGAGATTATAAATGATATTCATTTAGAAAATTAAGATTGAGTAAAGTAATTTACTAGTGATTTTATTTATGATAAATAAAAGTTACTAGTAACAGCTAAAACTAACTTATTAGCTGCCTAGGTAAACCTCTGAAATTACATCAATACTATTCGTTTTGAGCATTTTGAACTCAAAATTTGGTTTTGGGAACAGGTTAAAGGTTTTTTCTTTCCCTTTTCCCAAAACCAGACCAGTATTGGAAATTACATAGGCTTTAGAAAAAGGTAAACAATTAAAAAAGGACGCTTTCCATGAATCAAGTTCGGTCTCCCAAAGTTCGCGTTGCCCTGATTGGTTTGGTAGTAGCAAGCGTATTTCATGCTACTCCCGTGCTGGGAGCTATTCTAACTAGACAAGAATTTTCGGGTGATTTTGCCTTAGTCGATGCTACTAGCCCTCTATTGCAAAGCTTATTGCCAGAAGGGAGCGAATATTCAGGATTTGTGGTTTATTCAGAGGACGGGACTTTGAGTGATTGGGAGATGAACGTCAACGAACTAAACCTGAATTTGAACCTAGGCGCTACTTTAGATGTTAACTCCGGCCCAAATGTCAATTTTGAACTTTCTTCTGGGTCGAATTGGAATTTAGTGGTTGATTTTGGCATTGCTTTTGATGCTCCTAGATATACCTTAGAAAGAACATCAGGCTCGGAAATTACCTTGACGGGTCAAGTAGGACGAGCAGGAGTATACATTTATAACGATCCCGGTGCTAATATTACCCTGAGTTCTTCTAATAGATCGATACCCGAACCCGCTTCCCTGCTAGGTTTATTGTTTGGACTCGGTGGGATTGCCGTCTCTAGAAAAGCTAGTGGAACTAAAGCTTAAATTTAGCTGAAGAAACACAAACTTAAGAATCTTTATTTGGTCTTTATGATGGCGATCGCAAGCGAAAAACTGATCGCCCTTCCACCAAACAAATGCTACAGGCTTTTTGTAACCTCAGCTATCACAGAGAAAGGATAACAAAAATGCTTAGATGACTGGAATTGAAATAATTTTTAGTCTTCATATATATGCCTTACGATGTTACTATGTGCCCAGGGGAAAATTGCCCAATAAAACAAAATTGTTGCCGCTTTACAGATGAAATTCTCGGTCGTCAGGATTTCTTTGGAGAATTACCCTATAACTTTATTACTAATTCCTGTCAATATTTTATTAGTAACCACCCGAATGAAAATAAAATCCGTTTTAAGGCTTATGAAATCTGGCAACAAAGTGGGTATCCAGAGGATAAGTCTGTAGAACATTGGCTTCAGGCTGAAAACGATTTGATATAGTCAAAAATTTAAGTAGGTGGGTCTATAAGATAGTTCATCATTGCATTGGCGTAAGCCTTCCCGCAGAGTAACAAGTTAAGCAATCGCAAAGACTGAGATTGCCACGCTTCACTTCGTTCCGCTCGCAATGACATCTTATATTTAATTGCGTTTACTTACTAATAATTTCATCTAACTTTCCTTGCGAGTATAGACCTCGTACAGATAACGGCTCAAATCAGCACTACCGACTTTCGACCGTCCTCTACCGTGAATTGTTAGTTTGCTGGCAATTAGCCTTGCCTACAACCCTGATGTTTTCGGCTATGTGAACAAAGTTATTTTCAAAATCGTATTTATATAAGTGCTGCTATACCATAGGTAAATGCTGCAAATTACTCAAGTTGCATTCAGGCGTAGGCTGATTGGCGCGATCGCTCTGCCAATTATCCTGTTATTGTCCTTGTCAGGAGTTTCAATCTGGCAAATTAATCGTCTGCTTTCGGCTATGCACTGGGTTGAGCACACTGACCAAGTAATTGCCAGAGCAAATGGCTTACAAAAACTATTACTGGATCTAGAGACAGGAGTACGTGGATACCAGCTTACAAGTAAGCCACACTTTCTTGAACCTTATCAGCAAGCTAACTTTACCATTAATAATACTTTTGATGAGTTGGGTGATTTAGTTTCAGATAATCCCCAACAAAGTCAACGCTTAAGGCAAATCAAGGCAGAGCAAACAGGCTGGAATAAGTCTATTTCTCAAGCGATCGCCCGCAAACAAAAAGGTGAAACTGAATCCCTATCAGCAATTGAGCTTCGCAAACAGAGCATGGACGTGATGCGAAATCAAATTACTGATTTTATTGCTACTGAAGAGCAGCTACGGTATCGGCGCAACCAAACAGTCCAACAGACTACTGGGCGAGTCATCTTTACTAGCATAATTCTGTCGCTTGCTGCTGGTGGTGTCCTTGCCTTTTATATTCGGCGGCAAATTGCACATGTGTCTGACAATTATGAGAATGCTCTCAAAACTGCCCAAGTACAAACTGAAAATGTTCAGCTTTCTGCCCAAAGGCTTGCCGCTTTACATGACATAGACCGAGCAATTTTAGCAGCTGAGTCGATCAAATCTCTAGCCCGAACTGCGCTGACACAAATGCGTCAGTTAGTACCCTATGAGCAAGCATTTGTTGCCCTGTTTGATTTTCAGGCAGATACAGCTGAGATTGTGGCAGGCAGTAGCACTAAAGAATTGCAACCACTTGAAGGCACAAAGATGGCAGCATCAGACTTTGCGCCTGAGCAAATACAACAAGACTTTAATTATGTTAAAGACTTGACAAATGTTGAGCTTTACCCACCTGTTTTGGCACAGTTGCATTCGGCAGGAATGGGTTGTTGCTTGCGGATTCCGATGTTAGTTGAAGAAACGCTGTTAGGAGAACTCAACTTGGCGGCGACTCAGACAGCCGTTTTTGATGCTCAAGCACAAGATGTTGTGATTGAGGTGGCAGCTCAGTTAGCGATCGCTATTCAACAATCTCTGCTACGCGAACAACTTCAAAATTACGCTTTGGAACTAGAACAGCGTGTTGCCGAGCGCACTGCACAGTTGCAAGAAACAAATCAAGAGCTAGAAGCATTTACTTACACGATATCGCACGATTTACGGGCACCGTTACGTACTATGCAAGGCTTTGCTCAGGCATTGCAAGAAGATTACACAGACAAACTAGACTCGGTTGGACAAGAATACATCCAATATATTACAGAGGGTGCAGTCCAAATGGACACCCTAATTGCTGAACTTCTAGCATACAGCCGCCTCAGCCGTGCCCAAATTCAAATGCAAAAAGTTGATTTAACTAATGTTGTCGAAGAAGCTTTAAAACAACTCAGCAAAGAACTTCAGGAACAGCAAGCAGAAGTCACAGTCGCAAAACCCTTGCCGCCAGCGATGGCTCATCGCTCTACGCTTGTCCAGGTAGTAACCAATTTACTCAGCAATGCGATGAAATTTGTGCAGCCCGGAATAAAACCAAAACTACAAATCTACGCAGAGGATCAGCAAGATTCGATCCAATTATCGATTGTGGACAACGGCATCGGCATTGCGCCAGAACATCAAGAGCGCATTTTTCGGGTCTTTGAACGACTGCATGGCGTGGAAATCTATCCAGGTACTGGTATTGGTTTAGCAATTGTCCGCAAAGGGTTAGAGCGAATGAACGGTCGAGCCGGAGTAGAATCGCAATTAGGTACTGGTAGTCGTTTTTGGATTGCCCTGCCAAAAGCCGTTCTTCACAGCAACGATGCCAATGACGCAAGTACTCCGCATTCTGATAATTGATGACAATCCAGGCGATCGCGCTTTAGTAATCCGAGAACTGAGGCGAGAATTTCCGCAATTTCAACCTCAAGAAATTCGGGAAGCTTCTGGTTTTGCTAGTGCAGTAGCAGCAGGCGAATTCGATTTGGTCATTACCGATTACCAATTGGGCTGGAGTACCGGACTAGAAGTTTTACATACCATTAAGCAACAGTATCCAAACTGCCCAGTGATTATGTTTACTAACACAGGTAGCGAAGAAATTGCGGTAGAGGCAATGAAGTCTGGGCTAGATGATTATGTCCTCAAATTACCCAACCGCTACATTCGCATACCAGCTGCTGTGCGAGTTGCGCTAGAACGATTACAAATAAAACAACGAGCTACTTTACTTGAAATCCGTCTCCAAGGTTTGCTCAACCAATTAAAACTAGGTATATTTCGTACTTATCCAGATGGAAATTGTATTGAGTGTAACCCAGCGTTTCTGGAATTGTTGGGGCTGGATTCATTATCCCAAGCCTCAGCGATGAATTTATTGAACATCCACAAATACTACTCAATACTACAAGAACTGCCGCCACCTCAACAACAAGAGCAAGAGATTCAATTACAACGAGCAGATGGAAGATTTATCTGGGTAGGATTAAGCATAGCTCTGAATATTCTTGAGGGACAACAGGTAATAGATGGTTTAATTGAAGATATTACATCTCGTAAACAGGCTGAAATTGAAATTCAGCAACTCAACCAAACCTTGGAGGAGCGAGTCAGGAAGCGTACTGCTGAATTAGAAGTAGCAAATCGAGATTTAGCGCAGAAAAATCAGGAATTAGCAGAGGTTAATCAAGATTTAGAAGCATTTGCTTATTCAATTTCCCATGATCTGCGAGAACCATTACGTGCTATCCAAGCATTTGGTTCCATTCTCCTAGAGAACCAGGATAGGCAATCTAACCTAGAGAACCAAAAAAACTATTTGCAGCGCATTATTGCAAGTACACAGCAAGCAGACAAGCTTGTTCAAGACCTACTTGAATACAGTCGCCTCAGCCGGACTGAAATGCCATTACAAGCTATTAACTTATCTTTATTAATGATACAAATATTGAGACAGCTAGAACTAGAAATAACGCAGCAACAGGCAAGAGTTCAAGTTGAAGAGCCTTTAGCTGAAGTTACGGGAAACCCTACTATTTTGATTCAAGTAGTTACCAATTTGCTAACCAATGCGATTAAATTTGTTGCACCGGGAGTTCAACCTCAGTTACGGATATGGACTGAGAAACGTAATAAATTAGTTCGCTTTTGGGTGCAAGACAACGGCATTGGTATTAAGGAAACACATCAAAAACGCATTTTCAATGTTTTTGAGCGCCTACACAGTTATGAAGTTTATCCTGGTAGTGGTATCGGTTTAGCAATTGTCCGCAAAGGAGTCGAACGCATGGGTGGGGAAGTTGGTGTGGAATCCCAACCTGGACAGGGAAGCCGATTTTGGATAGATTTACCTATAGTTATAGATGTAAATCCCTAAAATCTTTCAATCGCCTTGATTACGGGCAAACATAAAGTTCTTTCTACACTCTTAAATATTTGATGCAAGATCCTTACCCTATGCCATCCCCTGAGGCGCACAGTAAAGGATGAAAAACTTTCTTTCCCCATGCCCCCTGCCTTTAAAGACAACAATTTCATGAGTAAAGAGCAAGACACTATTTTACTTGTAGAGGATAATCACAAAGATGTGCTTCTGCTGCAACGAGCGCTCCGCAAGGCTAACATTGTCAATCCAGTTCAGGTGGTAAATGATGGCGATGCAGCAGTGTTATATCTCTCTGGAGAGGAACCTTATGGCGATCGCACTCGTTATCCCTTGCCTGTACTAATCTTGCTCGATCTGAAACTACCCCGCAGATCCGGGGCTGAGGTTTTAATGTGGTTACGGCAGCAACCACAACTCAAGCGCTTACCTGTCGTAGTTCTCACCTCATCAAGGGAGTATGACGACATCAATCATATCTATGACATAGGTGTAAATGCTTACATAGTCAAGCCAGTTATTTTTAATGAATTAGTAGAAATTGTTATAACCCTTAATCTCCACTGGATTATTTTTAACGAAAGACCGCAATTTTGAACTGTTTGAACATTTTTTGGGCATTCTTGTCACTGTTCCCCTTACGTAAATGTAATGTAGTTAGATGTTACGCATTCTTCTAATTGATGATAATTTGAATGACCGCCTACTGGCGATTCATGTACTAAAGCAAGAGTTTTTTGACCTCCAGTTTCACGAAATTGTTCAAGCAAAAGACTTAGAACAAGCATTGGAGACAGGGCAGTTTGATTTAGTAATAACTGACTATCAATTACGCTGGAGCGATGGCTTAACCGTGATCCGGGCAATTAAAAACCGTTATCCTGATTGCCCAGTAGTAATGTTTACCAGTAGTGGAACCCAAGAAGTTGCTGTTGAGGCAATGAAATCAGGATTAGAAGATTACATCATCAAGTCTCCTAAGCACTATGTTCGGTTGCCCGCAGCAGTCCGCCGAGCAATAGAGCGGACTGAAGCTCAACGTAAAGTAGTCAGGCTAGAATCACGCCTTCAAACTTTGCTGAATAATTTAAATGTGGGAATTTATCGCTTAACGGCAGATGGCACTTTACTCGAAGGCAATCGGGCATTTCTGCGGCTGTTAGGTTTAAATTCTCTAATTGAAATTCCCGCGAATCATACCCTTGAGGCTTATTTCCAACCATTGGACTATGCCCAAGTTCTCAACCAATTAAAGCAAAATAGCGAAACCCACGATCGCGAGATTCAATTGCGACGAGCGAATGGTACTCTAATTTGGGTGCGAATTAGCACAACTTTGACCAAAGTAAATGGTATAACAACTGTTATTGACGGCTTAATAGAGGATATTAGCGAACGCAAACAAGCTGAGAAAGCTCTACACGAGAGTGAGGAACGCGCAAGGCTTGCTGTTAACGTCAGTCGCCTTGGGACTTGGCATTATGACCCCAGTACGAACCTCATTGAGTTGGACAAGCGGATGCGCGAGATTTGGGGCGAACCTGATGACACTGCGATTATCCCTCTGTCAATGGTGATAGAGCGCATCCACCCAGATGACCGGGAGCGTGTAGCAAACGCCGTCAGCAATGCGCTCGACCCGATGTCATTGGGTACTTATGAAATTGACTATCGGCTCGTGTGGAACGATGGAACTGAGCGGTGGATATTTGCTAATGGGCAGGTGCAATTTGAGGGAGAGGGGGTGTCTAAGCAAGCAGTGAGATTCCTCGGAACCGCACTCGACATCACCGAACGCAAACGAGCAGAAGAACGGCTGCATCTGCTGTATGAAACGACCAGCGATTTACTGGCCACGGAACATCCCATGCAGTTGATGAATAACTTATTTAACAAGCTCTCAGCCCAGCTAGAGTTACATTATTACTACAACTACATGGTTGAGGTAAAAGACAACCAGCAAATGCTGCATCTGAACAACTATGGGGGGATCTCTGAGGCAACGGCTCAGTCGTTCGAATGGATTGAATTTGGTGAATATCTTTGCGGACTGGTGGCACAAGAGCGACAGCAAATTGTCTTTGATCAAGCGCAAATCTCCAGCCATCCCAACGCGCAGCTTCTCAGCTCAATCGGCATCACGGCTTTTGCTGGACAACCGTTAATTGTGCAGGGACGGTTCCTGGGGACGCTCTCGTTTGCCAGCCGCACCCGCACCTGCTTTACTCCCGAAGAAATTGATCTGCTGCAATCCACCTGTGAGCAGATGGCGATCGCTATTGAGCGAGCAAACCTACTGGCTTCAATCCAGCAACAAGCTCAACAATTGCAACAAGCCAACCGGATTAAAGATGAGTTTCTGGCAGTGTTATCCCATGAGTTGCGATCGCCTCTTAATCCGATTTTGGGTTGGTCGAAACTGCTCCAAACCTCTAAGCTTGACGAAGCCAAAACCGCTTATGCCCTCAACGCGATCGAACGCAATGCCAAGTTACAGTCTGAACTGATTGAAGACTTGCTAGATGTCTCCCGAATTTTGCAAGGCAAACTTAGCCTGAATGTTTACCCAGTTAATTTAATCTCGATCATTCAAGCTGCAATGGAAACTGTGCAGCTGGCTGCTGAAAGCAAGTCGATTCAAATTCAGATGAGGCTTGAACCAAATGTAGGGCAAGTTTTGGGCGATGCGAACCGATTACAGCAAGTGATTTGGAATCTCCTCTCGAACGCGATTAAGTTCACTGACATCAGGGGACGAGTGGATATCCATCTGAAGCAAGTTAGCTCTTTTGCCGAAATCACTGTTATCGATACAGGTCAAGGAATTCACCCTGATTTTCTCCCCTATGTGTTTGAATACTTCCGCCAAGCAGATAGTGCTACAACCAGAAAGTTTGGTGGACTGGGGTTAGGGTTGGCGATCGTCCGTCACTTAGTCGAATTGCATGGCGGAACTGTTCAGGTAGAAAGTCCAGGTGAAGGTCAGGGGGCAACCTTTACTGTGAGACTTCCGCTTATGCCAACTCCACCCCAGAGGAACGCGGACAGTAAACCGTCTGAGCCATCCTTAAATTTACATGACATCAAAGTTTTGGTGGTAGATGATAATGCAGATACACGGGAGTTTATTGCTTTCATGCTAGAGATGTATGGGGCGAATGTAACAACTGTCACCTCAGCCGTGGAAGCTCTCGCCACTTTTACCCAGTATAGAGTAGACGTGCTACTCAGCGATATTGGGATGCCAGAAATGGATGGCTATATGCTGATGCGTCAACTAAGAGCCTTGCCGTGCCAACAGGGTGGGAAGATTCCAGCGATCGCCTTAACAGCCTACGCTGGAGAAATTAACTATCAAAAGGCTATAGAGGCAGGTTTTCAAGCCCATATTCCGAAGCCAATCGACCCAGCAAAGCTGGTTGAGACAATTGCCGACTTGGTTAGAAAGAGCCAGTAGTGATTTGGATTCTTCGGTTTAACGAATTCCTACTTATCGGCGCTCCACTTATGCAATGCCTTCTTTGCCGTTCATCAAAGTCAGGTAACTGCCCAGTACTTCACTAATTTGCTCTGCCAGTTTCAATGGACGGAAAGGCTTGGCAAAAATAGCAGCAACATCCAAATCAGTAAAACTCTCTCGATCCGATTGCTGAAATTTGGCTGTTAATAAAATTACTGGAATTTTTTTAGTGGCAGGGTTAGCTTTCAATTGTTGCAGAGTTGCACGCCCATCCATATCAGGCATCATCATATCTAGTAAAATGACATCTAGTTTATGGTTAACAGCTACGTTTAAGGCTTCTTGACCAGAACTAGCTGTCAAAACATTCCAGCCAGCACCCATTTCTAATCCCAACTTTGCGATCGCCCGCACATCTTCTTCATCATCAACAATCAAGATATTTTTGCTCATAATGACACTCTTGTACAATGTACGTGCTGATTTGCTTGATCGCTCTTGAGATATTCTAAAGCTAAATCGGGGAAAAGTAGGGGAAAATTAAACAGTTAGAAACCATTTATGAGAAAGCTGCCAAAGGTAACATTACATAAAACGTGCTACCTTCACCTAAAGTGCTTTGAACCCAGATTTTGCCATTATGTTGCTGGATGATATCTCGGCAAATAGCCAGTCCTAAACCTGTTCCTCCTTTGTTGCGGGAGTCGGATGCATCCACCTGCTGAAAGCGCTCGAAAATTATTTGTAATTTATCTTCAGGAATTCCTCGCCCTTGATCTTGGATAGTAATCAAAAGGTATTTGGGTAATAAAGGCTCATTTTCTTTAGACTCAACGCCTTTGGATTCTGAGAGAGTGGCACTTATATACACCGTGTCTCCTGGTTCAGAAAACTTGATAGCGTTGCTCAGTAAATTAGTCAGGGTTTGCAAAAGGCGATCGGGATCTGCCCAAAGTTCAACTTCTACAGGATTTATAATCAATTTAACTTGTAATTGATCTGCCATTGCTTGCATCGCTTCTGTGGCCATAGTTAGCAAGTCTGCGGCGTTGTACTTCATCTTCCGTGTGAAGATTTTGCCCGATTTCATCCGCTCTAAATCGAGAATATCGTTCACTAAACGAATTAGGCGTTCAGTATTAGTGGTGGCAATGCTTAGAACTTTTTGGCCTTGTTGATTTAGAGTTCCCAGTTGTTCTGAACCCAATAAATCTAATGCTCCCATTGTGGAAGTTAAAGGTGTACGCAATTCATGACTGACTAAAGAGATAAATTCGTTTTCTAGACGTTTGCGTTCGGTGATGTCATTGGCAATTAATAAAGCACACGGTACTCCAGCTAAGTCAATCAATTCGAGAGATATTAGTATGGTTTTAAGTTCTGCATACTTAGTTGAAAATTCAAATTCTAGATTGTACAGTGACCCACTTTCTGGCAGAAGTTGAATTGTTTGAGCGATCGCTACTGTATCCTTACCTAAATTAAGTTCAGCAACCGTATAACCAATCACTTCCTCTAGACAATAGCCGCTCATTTTCAAGAAACTGGGATTGACATCAATAAAACGAGCATCTGAGACTGTAGCGATCGCGATCGGATTGGGACTAGAGCGAAAAACTTTAGTAAACTTCTCTTCTGCTTTGGCGCGATCGTGAATTTCCTGCTGCAACCGCTCATTTTGAGCTTGGAGTTGTTGTTGCAGTTTCCAAATCGTCAAGTGATTTTCAATTCGTGCTAAAACCTCTTCGAGTTGAAAAGGCTTAGTTATATAGTCCACCCCACCAACTGCAAACGCTTTCACTTTATCCAGCACATCACCCAAAGCACTGATAAAAATTACTGGAATTTCGCGGGTGCGATCGCTTGCTTTCAGGTGTTGGCAGACTTCATAACCATTCATCTCCGGCATATTCACATCCAGTAAAATCAGGTCGGGGGGAACTGCATTTGCCCCCCGTAACCCCGTAGAACCTTTAGTTACACTCCGAACTTTGTATCCCTGTTCTGTCAACATGGCAGATAGGAGGTTCAAGTTCTCTGGTGTATCATCAATTACCAGTATATCTGCTTTGGGGAAGTTGAATGGCTCTTTAGGCATGGCAATATCGACTTTAGCCAGAATAGGCTACTAATTCTTTCTAGAGATTTTAACCTTAGTTCAATGTCTTAATAATCAGTTACAAAAAAATATTAATTACCCTTTTATCTCCCCTAGTTCTCCCCGATTAATTTCTAATGTTAAAAGCATCAAATCAAGTTTGTAGATTACACCTACCAAATAAGTGTCCCTACTAAGAACGGCTATATATAAACAGCACGCAGACTTCGCTTTCGCTAGTAAATAAACCTATTTCTAGAAAAATTATATGTACTCAAGAACAAACAACCAACTCTATTCCATACCAAAAGCTGTCCGCCTTTTCGCTTCTAGTGCCCTGAGTTTAGGTCTTACCGCCAGCCTTGTTTTTTACCCAAGCGCGAGTCAGGCGGGTAAAAACGACACTGGAGTGCCTGCCGAACTCCAAGGCGAGTGGCGGTATGGTCGAATCTCGTCTATCCAATACCAAGACAGCTATACAGGCCAATCAGCAGCCCCAAATGGTTCAAGCGATCAATTTCAACTCTCATCTAACGGTAATTACAAGCGAAATAGGCTGCTTCAAATCAACACGTACAACTGTGCATCTAACCTCTTCATAGAAGAAAAAGGCAAAGTTAAGATTGAGGCTCAACGCTTTACTTTCCAACCTAGCGACAGCACATCTAAAGGGCAAATCTGCAATAGCGGGCGCACCTACGAAAGCCGTAATACGGCAAAGGCTGAGACTTACGAGTGGTCAATTGAAACGAATGAGTATGGGCAGCAAGTTCTCGTACTTGCAACCCCCGATGGCAAGGGTCGATCTCATTATGGACGACCCCAGTAAGCTAATATAGCGGTTCCCATTCAGATGGGGTACAAGATTATATTGCAAGGTGTAGGGGCACGGCAGTGCCGTGCCCTTACGGGTGTACCTCACGTAAACGAGAACCGCTATAAGCATTCAAGTTGCATAGAACCCAATGGGCTTAGATTAAGCATTTTTTCTCTTTGCTGCTCTCCCTACCTCCCCTAGTTCTCCCCGATTGTTTCCTAATTTATAAAATATCAAACTGAGGTTATTCCATGATTCACCATATTTCAATTGCTGTTAGAAATCCTAGCCACGTTGCTCAAGTTCTGGCAGAAATCTTAAAAGCGCAAGCTGTTCCCTTTCCTCCTAACCCAGGAAGCTATATGGTTCTAACTTTTGATAAATACGGTACAGCTATTGAACTTTATCCTTTAGGCTCTCAAATTGAACCTGGGGAAGCTGATGAAGAATGTGTATTTGTTCGTACTGCAATTACCTCTATGTATACAGATATTCATGCAGCTATTTCTGTACCCATTAGCCAGGAAGAAATTGAAAAAATCGGTGTCCGTGAAGGTTGGCGTGTGGTGCGCTGTAACCGCGATTCTCTCTTTGATGTGATTGAGTTTTGGGTGGAAAACAGATTGATGATTGAATTGCTGACGCCAGAAATGGTATCTCAGTATTTAAAATTTGCCACTCAGCAAGAAAACCTGAACTATTTTTTGGCAGAACCAGCTTTAGCAACAAATTAATAAACTTTAAGCATTTAACTTGCATGGTTACAGTTCATAGAAATTAAATGCTTATTTTTTACTCTAATATTTGCTAAAAAAGTTCTATCATAAAAATTGCGATCGCTAATTAAATCTAACTTGATTAATTACAAGTTATTCTCTGTTAGCCCAATGATTTCATCGAAGCAGAAGCTGCGGACTAAATTTGCCAATTTTTCTGCCAAAGCAGAATGTGTTTGTGGAATTTGCTCAATTAATTGGAAAATCCTTTCAGCATCAACTTCAACGGCTGCTTGATTAAGTTCTGTTACCCATTGGACAGGCATAACGGTAATTGCAGAGCAAAGATCCAAGATGGAAAATTCAATATTTTCTAGGTGGTTGTCTGTTGCTTCTTCACGGCTTTCTTCTGCGTAAACATAACGCACCTGCAAATATTCAGCTATTTTTTCAAAAATCACCTGCTCCCGGAATGGCTTACGAACCAAGTCGTCGCAACCTGCGGCTAAGATACTTGCTTGTTGTTCTTCAAAAGCACTAGCAGTTAAGGCAATAATAACGGTGTGGAAATTTGCATTTGTACTTCTTTCCCTGGCTCTAATCTCTTTAGTTGCATCGTAACCGTTGATTACAGGCATCCGCATATCCATCCAAATTAGATGAGGTTGCCAGGTTTGCCAAATAGCGATCGCTTCTTGTCCATTATTCGCAGCCTTAATCTCAAAGCCAATACTACCAAGAAGTTGTACAATTAAATCGCGGTTTTCTTTGCGGTCATCCACTACCAGAACCCGGTAAGATGGTTGGTCTGCTGCCAGCTTGAGTACACGCCCCTTACTTAACTTTGGCAAAGCTTTCAAAGCTGCGGCTAAATTCACTTGGATGTCAAAACTAAAAGTAGATCCTTGCCCAACCCTACTCGTCAACTGAATATCGCCCCCCAGTAACCGCACAAATTGACGGCTGATAGTCAGCCCTAGTCCAGTTCCCTCCTTAGTTTGGATACCGCTTGTTGTCTGGACAAAAGGCTGAAACAGGTTATTCATTTCTTCTGGTGCTATTCCCCGTCCAGTGTCTTCGACTTCAAAGTGAAGGGATGGGGCATGGGGCATGGGGTATGAGGCAGGGATCAATAGTTCTTCCTCCCCTGCTCCCCCTGCTTCCCCTGCTCCTCTACTCTCACTTCCTGCTCCCTGCTTCCTGCTCCCTAAGCTCACTCGTAACGTTACTCCCCCTGTTTGAGTAAACTTGACGGCGTTACCTAAAAGGTTAATCAGGACTTGGCGGAGCTTACCTTCATCTGTTTGGATATAACGGGGGAGATTGGGAGCAATTTCAAATCTGAGGAACAATTGCTTTGTTTGTGCCCTTACCTGGAACATTTCTTGTAACGTTTGCAACAACAGATAAAGGTCGAAATCTTCAGCGTTGAAAATGATTTGTCCAGCCTCAATTTTGGACATTTCTAGGACATCGTTAATCAGATTGAGCAAGTGTTCGCCACTACGGTTAATGGTAGCCAAAGATTCACGTTGGTTTGAGTTAAGACTAGTGTCTCGTTCCATCAACTGAGAAAAACCCAGAATTGCATTCAAGGGCGTGCGGAGTTCGTGACTCATGTTAGCTAAGAAAGCACTTTTGGCGCGGTTGGCAGTTTCGGCGGCTTCTTTGGCAATTCTCAGCGCTTCTTCTGCTTGATGTCTGGCTCGACCGATCGCAATTATTTCACCTATCAGCTTTAATAGATTCACATCCTCTTGACTCCAGGTTTGACACAAGTGAATCATTGCTGTACCGACAAATCCGACTACTTTGCCAGAGTGAAGCATGGGTACAGCAACTACAGACTGAAACGACATCCCCTCAAATAGCTTTCTTTCTGCTGTATCAGGTGGCAATTCTGCCACACAAGGGATTTGTATATGGTTGCCACGCAGAATTGGAGCATAAAAATAGGGAAAACTTTCCACAGGCGATCCTTTGGCAAGAGTAATCAATGGCTCGACACCTTCGCCACACCATTCATGAATCAGGTCGAATCGGCTTTGATCTTCAGATAATTCAAAAATGCAGCTGTGTTCGGCACTAATAAACTCAGCGATCGCTCGCAGTGTAAAATTAATTGCTGTTTCTAAATTTTGGTCAATAAATTGGCGAGAAATGCTACTGAGTAAACTTTCTGCTTGAGTTCGACGTTGCAGGGCTGCTTCTGCTTGTTTGCGATCGCTAATATCACGAGCTACACCCACAATCTGAAAATTACCTTGGGCATCTTGTGTGCGGACTGCATTAGCAGTTAGCCAAACCCAGCCTTTAGTTCGATGTTTGGCGCGGTACTCAGTCCCCGAAATTCCCTCACCTGTTGCGAGGATACTTTGGGCTACTTCTAGACAGTTTTGCACATCGTCAGGATGAGTAAAGAATGCCAAGGAATTGCCCTCCATTTCGCTGGGGGCAAATCCGGTGGTATTCAAGATATTAGGGGAAATATAGTTAAATACCCCATCAGGATTGATGACAAACAGCATATCGTTGACCTTTTCAACGATAGTGCGAAACTTTAACTCACTTTGCTGTAGGGCTGCTTCTGCTTGTTTTCGTTCTAATTCAGCACCGGCACGGGCAGCAAAGATTTTAATAATCAGTTCTCGTCCGGGATCGGGCTTCATTGGTTTGACATCTATCACTGCTAGATGTCCGATAATTTCGCCGGCTGAACTGGTTAGAGGAACGCCAAAAAAACTCTCGGCATTCATCTTTACTAAATCTATATCTTTCGGGAAAGTAGCTTGCACTGCTTGAGGGTAGTGGCACATATTGCCTTGCAAGGTATGTTCACAAGGAGTTCCCTGCAATTCATACTCTAAGTTCTCGTTAATAGCCCCACTACACCAAAATGCCAAAGTGCGAACTCTAGTTTTTGGCTCATCACCAAACTCAGTGACTAGGGCATATTGAACTTGCAACACCTCGGCAAGGTAACGAACGCAGGAATTGAAAAATTCATCACCTGTTTTTGCTGCTGTGCCCTCAACAATTAAGTGTAAAGCCTGTTCTTGCTGTTTGCGAGCGCTAATATCTGTAAAGACAGAATCGAGACAAGATTCTTCGGCATTGAGACGGAGTGACAACAGTACCCAAACAAGCGAACCATCAAGCCGCCGCAGTGCTACTTCAAAATTACGAACTTCACCGTCCTTTTCTAACTCTGCTAACATTTGCACGCGATCGTCTGGATTAACATATAAGTCAGTTGTGAAATACTTGTCAATTAAGTCAGCAGCAGAGGTAAAGCCTAATATCTCAGCCCCACGTTGATTAGCATCGATAATCAATCCATCTTTTTGGCAGGTACGGAAAATCCCCACTTGGGAATTTTCAAAGATGTTACGGTATTTCATTTCACTACGACGCAAAGCTTCTTCTGCTTGCTTGCGTTCTGTAATGTCACGTCCCACGCCGATGATCGCAATTCCATCACTGGGAGTGTTGATTGTCGAAGTGTTAAAGTTGAACCATCGCCAGCTGCCGTCTCTGTGTCTTAATCGCACCTCAATATCAGTCAGCTTTTCTCCAGTCGCAGTCCTTTGTAAGGCTGACATACTAATTGTTGAATCTTCAGGCTCGACGAACTCCATCATAGAATGGCCTTCCACTTCTGCCAGGCTATATCCCAGAATTGGGGTAACATTAGGCGAATGATAGGTAAAGGTTCCGTTGGGGGTGAGGACAAATATCAGGTCATTGGCATTTTCGATGATAGTACGGAACTTTAACTCACTCTCCTGGAGGGCTTGTTGGGCGCGTTTGCGTTCTGTGGCATCAGTCCCGACTGAAAGTATTTCGATTAAGTTTCCTTGTGTATCTAAAATAGGTTTATTGGCCCAGACTATCCAGACGCGATCGCCATTTTGGCATAAGTTCTCATTTTCGTTGAATAGATAGTTTTCTGGATGCTGACAAATATCAACCATTAGTGTCTGTAAGTCGCGCCCAGAAGTTTCGGTTTCTGGAACAATTGTGCCGATGACATTACGTCCGATAATTTCATCTAAATCGAAACCAAAAAGTCTTTGACCATAATCATTTAAAAATATGATGTCGCCGTTACCGTCCCAACGCAGAATGACGCAGTTGGCTGTTTGCACCAAATCCCGATACTGGACTTCGCTTTGTCGCAAGGCTTCCTCAGTGCGTTTGCGAGCAGTAATATCGCGCACTATCGCCAAGAGGTGTGGCTTACCATTGTAAGTGCAAGTTGTTCCTTTAACTTCCACATCGATCAAAGTGCCATCTTTGCAGATATCAACTGCTGGCCCATAAAATTGCTCACCAGATCGGGTTTTTTCAAAAAACTCTAAAAAAACAGGATATGAGTCTGGGTGAATATAGGCAAATGGATGTAAAGTGATAAATTCTTCATAAGAGTAACCATGCATCTGACAGGCCGCAGGGTTAACTTCGGCGACTTTTTCAGTTTCTATATCAGTAATAAATAATCCATCATTGATAGCTTCAAAAATACTGCGGTATTGTAGCTCACTTTGTCGCAGTGCTTCTTCTGCCCTTTGGCGTTGGGTGATGTCGCGGAAACTCCACACTCTACCAATAATCTGTTCGCCGATACGCTGAGGACAGGAGTATCGCTCAAATATTCTGCCATCTTGCAGTTCTAAGCAGTCGTAACTAACTAGTTCCGGTTGTGAGTATAATTCTCGGACTCGTTGCAAAAACACATCCGGGTCTTTTAACTGGTTTGCCAGATATGCTAGCCGCTGAGGATGATCTGGTTCTGTTAAAAGTTCTGGTGGAATTGACCACATTTCTAAGAACTTTTGGTTGTAATTAGTGATATTACTTAAGCTATCGACTACTAAGATACCGTCTTGAATCGATTCAAAAATAGCGCTTAAAAGAGATAAAGAGTTTTCTAAAGCTACTTGAGTTTGTTTGCGTTCGCTCAAATCTCGCCCTAAAACCACCAGAGCTTTGCGTCTACCATCTTGGTGAAATAGGGGAGCTTTAATCATATCTACACTGCTCATTGTCCCATCAGGTCGGGGTATAACTTCTTCTACCCGATGCACACATCCCAGTTGCCAAGCTTGTTCATCTGTTTTGTCGCAGTTGAGCAAAGCATCGTGATAAAAATTGCTAAATTCTGCTAGTTCTGAGTCTTTTTTGCCTTGATAATCAACGCCTTGTAGCTGTAAAAATTCTAAGTTAGCCTGGTTTGATAGTAACCATTTTCCCTCGCCATCTTTTAAACAGATAATATCAGGTGTAGCGTTAATTAATGTCTGCAAACGCTCCTCAATCTCTTGCAAAGATTCTTGAGTTTGTTTTGCCAGAGTGATATCCCGAATCACCAGTATTGCACATTGATCATCACTCACTCCGGTACAGTTACCGGAGATGTCTAGTGTTAAAGTCTGCTCATACTGCTGGAACTGGTAATTTGCTGTTTCGTACTCACCATTGAGTATCCGCACATCAGGATAGCAGGGTAAAGCAACTGGTTGTCCTGCTTGTGCTAATGGTAGTAAGTCAGTTAACTTTGCGCCGCAGACAGTGTTATGGGGTCGATTCACCAAACGCTCAAAGCTAGGATTGCACCATTGAATGTGTCGATCTTCTCCTACCCAGACTACAGCATCAGCGATCGCACCTAATGTTACTTCCATCTTGGTGAGGGTAGCTTGCAATTGCTTTACCTGCTCCAATTGTTTAGCGCTCATCACCAACTCCTTAATATCTCCTAGATAAATCAATTTTGTATAGCGATTGTATCTTTAAGTTGATCATTAGCATATTTAACTACAGCAAAACTACATATTGGCTTTAAATATTACAGCAAATACGCATATATCAGCATTATAAAAAGGTAGAGAGCAAGGGTAGAAATACTAAATACCTAGTTTTCAATCCCCCAATTAATCCGTGCGGAAAAAATTTCCCGCTGTTGCAACTATCTCCCCTAGTTCTCCCCTATTTCTTTCTAAATTCAAATCAGAGAAGCAGAGAACACCGAGCAAAACAAGCGCAAATCTCTGCTGTGTCAATAAGTCAACAAAAACGGAGAACAAATCTATGTTACACCAAGTTAAAGAATTGCTTCAAAACGCACAACTACAACAGCAAATTAAAGCAGCAACTAACCAAGCAGAAGCCATCAAAGTGCTAGCGATCGCTAGTGCAGAGAAAGGTTATAACTTCACATCTGAAGCCATTTCTCAAATGCTGACAGAACTGACCTTTGTGGACTCCAATGAACTGAGTGAACAAGAATTACTCAGTGTTAGTGGTGGACTGATGGCTGATAGTGCGCCTAAGCTATGTCATACAGAAGGCTGTGGTGGCGGACACTGCTAAAAAAGGTATGTAGTTTCTCTTTCTCTTTGGTATTGTAGCCTCCAAAGTCAGGTTGTTTTTCTAAAAGAGCTTTTTAGATCCAACTGTTCCAATATTTTAATTTGGATAATTTCCATACTTGGTATTGAGGTTCAATGCAGAAAGAGATACTGCATAACAGATTCCCTCTTGACTTTTTTAATCAAGAAAAAGAGGGAATTTCATTGTTTTCATATTTCTAATCAATAAATTTGAAACTAATTTTTTGTATTTTTAACGATTACAGCAGTTTTCATGTATTTGAACTACACCTGTCGTAGGGGCGCAAGGTCTTGCGCCCCTACTGTATGGTCTATTTACCTGAAAATAGCTTACTACCCTTTTAACTTCCCATCATGAGAAATTCAGGTATGGTTCAACAAGTTGTTCGCTTATCCCCACAAAAAACATCAGACGATTTAAGAGCGATCGCTGCCAATGCTAGCTTTCTCTGGGAACGCCTTGATGAAAGCAGATTTGCAATTAATGGCGATCGAGTCAACGAACAAGAAATTAACCGTCGTAGACATCGCTGGTGCGAAGTTGCAGCAGAAGGTAAATGGGATACGTTACACAAACGCTTACAGTGGGAAGGGCTAAATCTCGATACTGTTAGTTCCAAATTGGGAACCATTGAGTTACTTGCCGATCAACCTTTGCCTAAGTGGGCAGAAACCTTGCAGCAAATCATCCAAACCGCTACAGGATTTAATTCTGCAACCGAAGTATTTTTACCAATCAATTCACAAAATCCGATTACCTTTGAAGATATCCTTTTGCCTGCTATCTTGGTAGCCAGACAGCAATTACTGACTCGCTGCGGCAGTCAATTCACCCAAGAGTGTCTTCCCTTATCGATTCTTTCCCAAGCTGCTTACACCTCTTTGGAACGTGGTCTACTGAAACGATTAGCAGGAATTTGCACAAAGACATTAGATTTTGAATTTTCTCAGGTGCGTCCTTTTGGTCAAAGCTTGCTCGGCTTACTAGGACTGGAGACAGAAAACAATAACACTCACTACACCAAGTTCGTCAATCAACTCTTGGAAGATGGAATGTTGACGTTCTTCCAAAAGTATCCAGTTCTCGGTCGGTTAGTGGCAACAGCAGTCAATTTTTGGGTTGAGTTCACTGCTGAATTTCTCGAACGTTTAGTTGCAGATAGGACAGATATTCAACGAACTTTTGATGAAAGAATTATCCCATTTTCTCAAAACAAAGTTGCCGAAATTCAAACATCCATTTCCGATGCACACAAACGCGGACGAACGGTGATTTTGCTCACCTTTGAGTCTGGACTTAAACTTGTTTATAAACCCAAAGATTTAGGATTAGAGGTTGTCTTTAACCAATTTTTGGATTGGTGCAATCAACACAGCGATCTTTTAGATTTTAAAGTCATTCAGGTGCTAGAGCGCAATGGTTATGGTTGGGTGGAACATGTTGAACAGTTGCCTTGTATGGATGAAGCAGCTGCGAAACGATTCTATCAGCGTTCTGGGATGTTGTTGTGTGTGCTTTACGCTTTGCGGGGAACAGATTGCCATTACGAAAACTTAATTGCCAATGGTGAGCATCTGGTGCTGATTGACATGGAAACGCTGCTGCACCATGAACCAAATCTCATTGAAGACTCACCGCTTACCCAAGATTTAGAAACAACCGCCACACGACAATTTTGGGATTCCGTACTCCGCACCGGACTTTTACCGCGTTGGGACTTTAGTGGCGATCGCAGTGTCGCTTATGATATTAGCGGGCTAGGCAGCACAGATCCCCGATTATCTCCCCGTAAAGTCCCGCGTTGGCAGAACATTAATACAGATAATATGCACCTGTTGTCTGAGCCTGTAACCTTGCCGATTGGGAAAAATGTGCCGTTCTTGGGTGAAGTTCCTCTGTCTCCAAACGATTATCAACTACAAATCACCACTGGGTTTGAGCAGATGTATCGCTTTTTGATGGCGCACAAAGATTTCTTAGTTTCACGCCAAAGTTTGCTATCTGCTATGCAAAATCAGCAGGTGCGCTTTATCTTCCGCAACACCCGCATTTATGGCATCATTCTCCAAAAAGCTTTAGCACCCGATTACCTCAAACACGGCGTAGATTACAGCATTCAACTCGATGTTCTCAGCCGTGCTTTTCTAGTTGCTCAAGATAAACCGAACGCTTTTCCCGTTTTGAGCGCGGAACTTCGAGCAATGGAACAATTAGATATTCCCTTCTTCACGGCTAGCGCGGTGGTTGATGAACTGAGTTTAAACGGTTCTTCTTCCATTCCCAACTACTTCAAGCAATCCAGTTACCAAGACCTGCTCAACCAGTTACAATCTCTAGATGAAACCGACTTAGCTCGACAAGTAGCGATTATTCAAGGCTCCTTCCATGCCAAGATTGCAACCACCTCCAGCCGCCAAGGTGGGCAATGGCAAGGCGAATCGTTACCGTTGCTGAGTTCAGAACAATTGATTGCCGAAGCCAAAGAAATCGCCACTCAACTGGAAACCAGAGCCATTTCTGACCCTGATGGCAGCGTTAACTGGATCGGCTTAGACTTTGTGCCTCGCGCCGAACGATATCAACTGCAAGTATTAAATAATTGTCTCTCTGACGGACGCTCTGGAGTTGCTTTGTTTTTAGCTGCACTAACTCAAGAAACTGGTGATTCCCGTTACCGTGATTTAGCATTGAGGACAGTGCAATCTCTGCGTCGCCAAATCCACACTATCGATCCCGAAACTTGGGAACGCATGGCTCGTTTCATGGGCGTTGGGGGTGCAACAGGTTTAGGGTCAATGATCTATAGCCTGGTAACAATTAGTCAATTCCTCAACGATGCAACGCTGTTGCACGACGCTCAAGTATTAGCCGATTTGATGACACCAGAACTAATTGCTGCCGATGAACACTTGGATATTATGAGCGGAGCAGCCGGGGCAATTTTAGGGTTATTGTCCCTGCATCAAGCCACAGGAGAAGCAACCGTTTTAGAAAAAGCGATCGCCTGTGGACAACATTTAATCAACCGTCAAGTTAGCCACAACGGTGCGCCCAAAGCTTGGCATACTTATTGGGACAAGCCCTTAACTGGCTTTTCTCATGGAGCCGCAGGCATCTCCTATGCCTTGCTCAGACTTTATGCCGCCACCTCAGAAGGCAAGTACTTAGAAGCAGGTTTAGCAGGAATTGAGTATGAGCGTAGCGTCTTTTGCCAGTCTACTGCCAACTGGCCAGACTTCCGCAGAATGGGACAATCAGGACAACCTGACTTTGCAAATAAGTGGTGTCATGGTGCAGCCGGCATTGGTTTGGGACGCTTAGGCAGTTTGAGAATCGTGGAAACGCCGGAAATTCAACAAGAAATTGAAATTGCTCTCCAAACTACTCAGAATTTTGGCTTACAAGCGATCGATCACTTGTGCTGTGGCAACTTCGGTCGGGCGGAAGTGCTGTTAGTCGGTGCAAAAATCTGTTCCCGTCCTGATTGGCATCAAATTGCTCACCAGAATGTAACAAATGTTGTGGCTAGAGCCAAGCGAACTGGAGCTTATCAATTGTTCCCCAACTTACCCAATTCTGTATTTAATCCTGGCTTTTTACCCGGTATATCTGGAATTGGTTATCAATTGCTACGTCTGGCTAACAATGACTTGCCTTCAATATTATTGTGGGATTGAGCTTGCTGTTCATGCTCAAAAATAGCTTTTGACCACACCCTATTAGTTTACCCTAATAGGGTCATAACTAGCCCTTTCAAGGTGTTAGCTGCTGATAAGGGCTACGACTCGAAACAAAAAATTTAAATTCTTATTCACCATATTTTACAAAGTTATAAAAACATAACATATACACGCAATTTAACAAATCTTTTTTATCGTGAACGAATATAAGAAAAATTTCTAGTGTCCTGATAACTATGTAATGGATTGACAGTAAAGGTAATTTAGTAAAACTGCCCGATCCTCAAAAGTTTGAGAAAGCTTTTGCTGATATTTTATGGCAATTACCTTTTGGTAATTTTGAAAGTTCCACAGATGGGATTAAAAATACCACTCAGATTCCCAACAATTTCACCTTTAAAACTGCTCCTTACGTTGCCTCTGGAGAAGCTGCCATTGGCCCGTTTGCTGGATTGAGTGCTTTCAACAGTGCTGTTCACTCTTCAGAAACAAACATCCTTGCATCATACGAACTAATTGCCAAAACTCTCAATATTGACCCAGAAGTATATCTTGGTACTGCTCTTCAAAATGCTGCTGACGAAAGAATACGTTTACCAGAAGGTGTTAAACCCTCAGTATGGTTGCGGACAATTGTACCGGATGCTAGTCTAGCAGAGTTACAAGATCAAGTTGTTGCTCCTGGTGTAGGTAACTATCCAGATTTAAAACCCAACTTGTTAACAGCTAATGGATTAATTTTTAGTCCCCCGACTGGCAATCCTTTAGATAATGCCAGTGGCAAGTTCATGTTTGCTAATAACGCCATATCTGCTTATCAAAATAGCTTAGTACCACCTGCTAACAAGACTCCTGAAAACTGGCAGGCACTGAATAATAATTCAGTCAAACGTGGGGCGAAAGTATTTGAAAAGGCTAATTGTGCAACTTGCCATATTCCCCCCTTCTTCACTGACAACAAAGTTTACCCAGTCGAGAAAATTGGTACTAATCCAGCCCGTGCCCAGGGCAAACGCATCTAAATTACTCTTGATCACAATCAAGCTTAAAAACCAACGAAAAAATCAGGATTTCTCGTTTGGTTTAGTTTCCCAAACTCAAAGCGATGTCTACGACGGGCGGCACCTACGGTAAACCTATATCAGTAAGCTGCTACTAATGCGACTATTTTTTGAGCTTATTGAGAATAAAATCCTTTTGTTGATATGATGCGTTTGCCCTGATCTTTTTGTCCTTTTTGTCAATACTCCACCACTGAATTCTTAGGACTTCTCTTTTTGTGAATGCGTAAGTCTTATAACCTTAAATTAATCAATTTTTAACTTTTTTGGATCAGCATTTATAGTAAAAATGCGTGTACAAGTCAGAGCAATAAGATATTTGAATGTAACAGTTTTTGTTAAGCAGAACACATGACTTTCATGAAGAAAAATGTAGCAATTGCAAGGAGTAGCTGTGTTTTTTTTGAAAAAACTTAATAATAAGTTTCTGAAATTTTTAAGTGTTGCTTTCTTCGTGCTGACGTTAGTTTTCTACCCTTCTCTTTTGGGACGTGTACCGTTAGTCAGCTCACTTTCATCAGAGGTTAGCATTATCCAGGCGTTGGCAAAGCCACTCCAAGGGAGTATCGCTCCTGAAAATGCACCAGCAACCATTCAATTTGATACTAGTCAAGCTGCCTTTGCATCTGAAGGTTCAGATGCAAAAGCCGGCAAGAAAGATCCTGTCCTTGACTTTTTCAAAATGGCGATGGGTGCGTTAGCAGGTTTAGTGCTGTTTATCTTTGGTGTCACCCGTCTTTCTGAAGGGCTAGAAAACCTGGGGACAGAGCGGATGAAAAATTTCTTAAGTAAATGTACTACCAATCGCTTTGCTGGTGTACTTACTGGAGCGGTAGCAACGACGCTATTAGAGTCCTCCTCAGTGACAATCATCATGGTGATTGCAATGGTGAGTGCTGGTGTATTGACCTTCGTGCAATCCCTCGGTGTGGTACTCGGATCTAACATTGGTACAGCAGTCGGGGCACAGATCATCTCTCTCGACATTAAACTGTATGTTCCCCTATTAATGTTTGCCGGGTTATTGCTGTTATTTCTGGGAAAAACAGATCGGCAGAAAACCATCGGCATTATCATACTGGGATTTGGCTTAATGTTCTATGGGCTAGAAGCAATTGACGAAGCGATGAAGCCCTTCCGCACATACAAACCATTCATCACTTGGATGGAAACCTTAGGCAGTAATCCTTTCTTGGGTGCTGTAGTCGGAGCCATTTTTACCGTGATCATTCAATCTTCTTCTGCAACGGTGGCGATCGTGATTACTTTGGCAAGTTCTGGCATAATTGCTCTGCCTGCGGGAATCGCAATTATGTTAGGTGCAGAGGTTGGTACTTGCGCTGATACACTATTGTCTACCATTGGTCGGGGTAGTGCGGCTCTAAGAACAGGCGTTTTTCATTTCCTGTTTAACCTGGTCAGTGCCACTGTGGGGATTATTTTTGCACCTCAACTCGTCCAACTAGCTCAAGTAATCTCCGGTGGAGGTGGCGTAGGGCGACAAGTTGCTAATGCTCAGATGATCTTTAACATCTTAGGTGTTGTGCTTTTAATTGGCTTTTTGCCTATAGTCACTCGCCTGTTAGAAAGGCTCGTTCCTGATAGTCAAGCTGATTTAGAACGGCAACGTCGCCAACAAGAGAAGCAGAAAACGTCTGAACAAGTCGGTGCTAATGCTTAAAGTAGGTAAAACGATCATGGTTTCTCAAACTCGATTGGCATTTTTAATCTCGTTGGCAACTTTGGGATTGGCAGCTTGCGGTAATAATCAAACAGAGGATACAACAGTTTCCTTTCCTCAAGCTGTAACTCAAGCAGAGGAAGTGAGCCCTTCGGGAAATTTATCAGGGTCGATTAAGATTGACGGCTCTAGTACAGTATTTCCGATTTCAAAGGTGATGACAGAAGCATTCCAGAAGTCAAATCCTGGTGTGCAATTCACAGTAGGAGTGTCAGGAACAGGCGGAGGATTTAAAAAATTCTGTGCCAATGAAACTGATATTAGTGGCGCATCTCGCCCGATCAATGCTGAAGAAATGCAGCTTTGTAAGCAAAATAATGTAGAGTTTGTTGAGCTACCCATTGCTTTTGATGGGCTAGCAGTTGTGGTCAACTCCCAAAACAATTTTGCCAGCTGCTTGAAATTGGATGAATTGAAAAAGATGTGGGAGCCAGCCGCCCAAGGCAAAGTAACGAATTGGAACCAAATTCGTTCTAACTTTCCCAATCAACCCTTAAGTCTTTATGGGCCTGATACTGAGTCTGGTACTTATGACTATTTCACACTTGCAGTTGTAGGCGAGGAAGGAAAAAGCCGCAGTGACTATTCTAAGAGCAAAACTGATACAGCTTTGGTGGAAGGGATTGCGGCTAATCCTAATGGATTAGGCTATTTTGGCTATGCCTACTACTTAGCAAATCGAGACAAACTGAAACTTGTGGCTGTTGATAGCGGTAGTGGTTGTCTACAGCCCAGTCCCCAAACGATCGCCGATTCTCGTTACCAACCGCTTGCTCGCCCCGTATTTATTTACGTCAAGAAATCGGCTGCAAAACGTCCTGAAGTTAAAGCTTTCAGCAATTTCTATCTCTCACCACAGAACGCCAATTTAATCCTCCAAGTTGGTGATGTACCCCTACCCAGCATCGCCTTACAAGCAGCCAGCGCTCGCTTGGATAGGGGTGAGACGGGGACTAAATTTGGCGGTAGAGGTTCTGTGATTGGCGTGAAACAAGAAGCTCTCAATTAGAGTGGAATGGGCAATTTAGCTATGTTTAATACCAATTCTCCAAAAACAGATTTAAACCTGAAAACCCAGATGAAATCTGACGCTTCTTAATTACAAATTACGTAGCTTGCTTCTCGCCGGAGGCAAGTACTACGAATTACGTTAGCGTTAGCGAGTCATCAAGCGTCGGAACGAGCGTCTGTAGGAGCGTTATTACGAATTACGAATTGGTATAACACTCTCCATTCAATTGAGAACAAGATGTCAATAAAAACCTTTGTTTCTCTTGGTTTGCTGGTATTCATTCTGATTTCCATTGCCGCAGAGCATTTGGAATGGGGATCGCTCACTGTTTTCATTACATCTGCGATCGCGATCGCTCCCTTAGCCCCAGAGGGGGCCAGGGGCTTGAGCTTCACGCTTTTTCAGGGGCTTTCTTCTACTTCTAAAATGACTTTATCATCAAAGCCTCATTGCTCAACTTTCATCCCATCAGCGATCGCTCCTCAATGTCTGATTAAGTGCAATACTGGTGTTGAACCTTCTTCCAGAGTCTAATAAAGTGCAGGGAGATGAACAAGTATGGCTGAACACGTATTTCATGACCAACTGAGTTTAGAAGAACAAACTGAAAAACTTGGAAAGCAAGCATTAAGCTTGGGTTTGATTCCCAGCTTTGTGGTGCATTACTTTCTTGATAGCTGGGTATTTTATATACCTAATGAAAGTCAATCCGAACCGCTGACACCAGAAGAGGCATACTTTCGTTTAAAACAACTGGTTAAACAGTAGATATCTTGACGACAGATTTTTGAAAATAACGGCTAGGCACTGCAATTATTGAGTAACAGTAATTATGGCGAAACCAGCAATTTTAACCGTCGATGATGATCCAGAGGTACTGCAAGCAGTGTCACGAGACTTACGGCATCAGTATGGCGATCGCTTCCGTATTCTTCGGGCAGATTCGGGTATTACTGCTCTGGATGTGGTGCAGCAACTTAAATTACGGAATGAAGCAGTTGCTCTATTTTTGGTAGATCAACGTATGCCCCAGATGGGAGGTGTAGAGTTTCTGGAACAGGCAAAAGGCATTTTTCCAGATGCAAAACGTGCCTTGTTGACGGCGTATGCAGATACGAATGCCGCGATTAAATCAATTAATAGTGCCAGACTTGATTATTACTTACTCAAGCCCTGGAATCCACCAGAAGAGAAGCTATATCCTGTTTTAGATGATTTGCTGGATGACTGGCTAGCTGGATTCCGCCCACCCTTTGAAGGCATTCGAGTCATTGGTAATCGCTGGTCGCCTTTTTCACATCAGGTGAAAGATTTTTTAGCACGTAACCAGATTCCATTTAAGTGGTTAGATATTGAACTGGAACCGGAGGCGGCAAAATTGGTGGAATACGCCCAAGCTGATTGTAGACAACAATTGCCCTTGGTGCTGTTTCCTGATGGTTCTCAGTTAATTCAACCATCTAATTTTGAGATTGCTGCCAAAATTGGACTGCAAACTCAGGCAGAGCGTCCCTTTTATGACTTGGCGATCGTCGGTGCTGGCCCTGCCGGACTGGCCGCCGCAGTCTATGGCGCTTCCGAAGGATTGAGTACTGTCTTAATTGAGCGTGAAGCGCCAGGAGGACAAGCAGGCACGAGTTCGCGGATTGAGAACTATTTGGGGTTTCCTATTGGCTTGAGCGGTAGTGATTTGGCAAGGCGGGGAGTCACCCAAGCGCGGCGATTTGGGGTAGAGATTCTCACACCTCAAGTAGTAACTGGGGTTAGGCTGCAAGATACTTATCGGGTTTTGCAATTAGCAGATGGTAGCGAGATTAGTTGCCATGCACTTTTAGTTGCAACCGGCGTTTCCTATCGCTGGCTAAATGTACCAGGAGCCGAAAAGCTGGCAGGAGCAGGAATTTACTATGGTGCTGCCATGACTGAGGCGATCGCCTGTAGCAACGAAAAGGTTTACTTGGTAGGCGGGGCAAACTCTGCCGGACAAGCAGCAATGCACTTTTCTAAGTATGCCAGCAAAGTGATTATGTTGGTGCGGGGTGAATCATTATCATTGAGTATGTCTCAATATTTGATTGACCAAATTGCCGCGACTGAAAATATCCAAGTTTGCACAGGTTGCAGCGTCGTGGAAGTGAAGGGAGAGAAACATTTAGAAGCAATTGTGATTGCTCATGCCAAGACTGGACAAACTGAAACCGTGCCAGCGCGATCGCTGTTTATTTTCATCGGTGCTAGCCCCAAAACTGATTGGCTCGATGGTGTTATCCAACGCGATGCTCAGGGGTTTATCATCACAGGGCCAGACTTAATGGATAATGGCAAATCTCCTCGTGGGTGGAATTTGGAACGCTCTCCTTTTTTGCTAGAAACCAACATTCCAGGCATCTTCGCAGCCGGAGATGTCCGCTATGGCTCAATTAAACGGGTGGCATCCGGTGTGGGAGAAGGTTCGATCGCCATTCAATTTGTTCACCGCTACCTGAGTAATGTTTAGCTAAAGCGGCGAATACTAAGCTACAAGCTGTTTAAGTAAAATCTGCTCCCCTGCCCCCTGCCCTCTCAAGGAGGTTCATTGATGTTATGTGTTGAAGAATTAATCAACTTAGACCCGTTTCAACAGCTTCCTCAAGAGCGATTGCAATGGGTTTGCGATCGCGCTCAAACAGTTGAACTTTCCGTCGGAGAAGTGTTGTCTTATGAGGGAGATCCTGTATGTCGCTTATTTATCTTAGTTAAAGGTAAAATCAACATTACCCGCCGCAGTCAAGGAGTTGAAATTCCCATCGGGCAACACGAAGCCCCATCCTTTTTTGGTGAAATTCCAATACTCACAGATGAACCTGCACCTGTGACAATGCGGGCATTCACAAATTGCCACCTCTATGAAATGAAGGGAGAGGACTTCCGTAAACTGCTGCATGAATGTCGTGATTTTGAGCGGATGGTCTTCCGAATTATGCAAAGTCGTGTCCGGGGGCTAGAGTCTTTCATTCGTGGGCGGGAAAAGATGGCAGCTTTAGGGACACTTGCCGCAGGTTTAGCTCATGAACTCAACAACCCAGCCGCAGCCCTCGTTCGGACTTTAAGAGAGATGCCACCCGCCATCCTAGAGTTACAACGAATGAACTTAGTTTATGGGCAACGCAATGCTGACGAAGCCCATACTCAACACTGGTTGAGAGTACGCGATCAAGGCTATGATGCGATTTTGAATAATCGCCTAGATCCGGTGACACTAAGCGATCGCGAAGCCATATTGCTGGAATGGTTAGAAGACTATGGTGTAAACCAAGCATGGAAATTGGCAGAACCTTTAGCTGAAGGTGGTGTTGAGGTTGAAACCCTAGAGCAACTAATGGAACGTTGGCGCAACGACGACACGGAATTGCGAGAAATGGGATTGCACTGGCTATCGCTTTCCTTTGAAGTCATGTCAATGATTAAACATGGTTTGCGAGGATCTGAAAGGATTTCCGAACTTGTGCAAGCAATGAAGTCTTATTCTTACCTCGATCAAGGCACTCAGCAAGAAGTAAATATACATCAAGGTTTAGAAGATACCTTGCGATTGTTTACTCATAAACTCAAGTGCGGTGTCCAAGTGCAACGCAATTACGATCAAAGTCTTCCGAAAATTCTTGCCTATGGCAGTGAACTGAATCAGGTGTGGACAAACTTAATCGACAACGCCATTGATGCAATGGATGGTAAGGGACTGCTAGAAATTACAACACATCATTGCGATCGCTTTGCCCATATTGACATCATCGACTCAGGCAGTGGAATTCCACTTGAAATTAAAACACGCATTTTTGAACCCTTCTTCACCACCAAATCAGTGGGACAGGGATCGGGATTGGGTTTAGAAACTACTCGCCGGATTGTAGAGAATCGCCATCACGGTACGCTTTCATTTGAGTCGCAGCCAGGTAGAACTTGTTTCACCATCTGCTTGCCTTTGACCGCAAATTAATGGGATTCAAGCCCCGCATTTTCAGGACGGCTTTGATTTGAAGTAGTAGAAGCGATCGCTTCCCTTATTTCTCCCCTAGTTCTCCCCGATCGCACCTTAATCTTAAAAGTCTAGAAGTCTTAAGGTTCTAGGTGCTGTCAGCCAGAAGGAGAACAATGCAACTAAAACATAGCCACATCTTCCGTCAAGAAGCCCTAGATCGCTTATCTTCACCAGAACAACTCGATCAAGCGATAAATGTGGTTAAGCCTCAAGCTTGGTTGACTTTATCTGCCATGAGTTTTGTAGTTGCTGTGGCTGGCGTTTGGAGTGTGTTTGGTAGAATTCCTCTGACTGTCACAGGTCAAGGTATCTTGATTAAACCGCACCATGTTGTGGAATTTCAAGCACCTAGTTCTGGCCCATTACTAACTCTCAAGGTCAAGCCGGGGGATATTATTAAACAAGGTGATGTGCTGGGTATTATCGACCAATCGGCGCTAAAACAGCAGTTGCAGCAAGAGCAGATAAAGTTGCAACAACTGCAAACCCAGAATCAAGAAACTGACAGGCTAGAAAAGCTGCTGATTGACCAACAAATCATGACGCTTGGGCAGCAAAAAATGGATCTGGAAAATAGTCTGCGCCGAGAGCAAGGTGCGCCAAAGTTACGCGATCAAACATTGAGAATGATCGCCCAAAAACGTCAAAGCATTAATTCTCGCAAACAACAAATTAATTACTTACTCAAAACTCTAAAAGGACGGCTTGATAACCGTCGTCAGCTTTTTAAGGAGCATGTTATCAGTCAAGATATGCTGGTACAAGCTGAACAAGAATATTTTAATACTCAAAGTGAACTGTCGAATATTGACGTACAACTCAAGGATCTCGAAATCCAAGAAACCACCACCCAACGAGAATATCTGGAAAATCTCAACAGAATTGACGGAATTAAAACCAAAATTAAAGATATTAATACTCAAAATACTAAACTACGCGAACAAAACTTAAAGCAATCAATTGATAAAACCAATCAAATTAGGGAAGTAAAGCGGCGAATTGCCCAATTAGAACTGCAATTATCTCAAGAAAGTAGAATTATTAGCAAATATAATGGTCACATTCTCGAACTGAGCGCTGTTCCTGGTCAAATGATGAATCCGGGTAGTCGCTTGGGGTCAATTGAGGCTGAACAGCCAAATTCAAAACTTATGAGTCTTGTTTACTTTGCTAATAAAGATGGTAAGCAAATCAAGCCTGGAATGGCTGTACAAGTGACTCCCAGCTTTGCCACACGCGAACGCGAAGGTGGCATTTTGGGAACCGTTGCAGATATCTCTTTCTTTCCGGTAACAACAGAAGATATTACAGCGATCGTTGGTAACAAAGAAATTGCCGCTAGTCTTGCAGGTAAAGGTGAAGGCAAGGTGCAAGCTTTTGTCAAACTTCAAGAAAACCCTACATCAGTCAGTGGCTATAACTGGTCATCCTCTGATGGCCCAGCCTTAAAAATATCTTCTGGCACAACTACATCAGTTCAAGTGAAAGTTGGAGAAAAAGCACCAATTTCTTATATTATTCCTATGCTGCGCTCTTGGACGGGAATTTATTAATTTAAGCCTTCTCTCATACCTAACCCCCAACCCCTTCCCTACAAGGGAATGGGAGCAAGAATCAAAGCCTCTCTCCCTGTGGGGGAGAGGAATGGAAGCGGGGTTCTAAGGATAAGTTGCACATAGCGTTAATTTGAGCATTGGGGTTAAAACTTGAAGGTTCACCCTCAGAGGCTCAATTTCCACCCTCAGAAGCTCAACTTCCACCTTCAGAGGCTCAATTTCCACCCTCAGAAGCTCAACGCTCACCTTCAGAAGCTCAACGCTCACCTTCAAAAGCTCAACGTTCACCTTCAGAGGCTCAACTTCCACCCTCAGAAGCTCAACTTCCACCCTCAGAAGCTCAACTTTCAAGTTCTAATACTAATGCCCAATCCCCCATGCCCCATGCCCCATTCCCAATTCCAAAATTTAAACCAAAACGTGTCCGCACTTCTACACTTTTGCAAATGGAGGCGGTCGAATGTGGTGCGGCTGCTTTAGGAATAATTCTTAGCTATTACGGGCGAATTGTGCCACTGGCTAAACTGCGTGAAGAATGCGGTGTTTCGCGGGATGGGAGTAAAGCTTTGAATATCATCAAAGCTGCCAAAAACTATGGACTCAATGCTAAAGGTTTAAAACTGTCTCTGGAAAACGTCAAAACTACCCGTCTTCCCTACATTGCCTTTTGGAATTTTAACCATTTTCTCGTAGTAGAAGGATATAGCAAAAAACGCGTCTACCTCAACGATCCAGCCAATGGTCGGAGAACAGTGAGTTGGGAAGAGTTCGATCGCGCATACACGGGTGTTGTGCTGACAATGGAACCAGGGGCGGATTTTCAGAAGGGAGGCAAAAAAAATCACATTGTCTCAGCCTTGAGTAGCCGCTTACAAAACTCACGAGTTACTATCTTATTTTGCTTGCTAGCTGGGTTATTGCTAACACTGCCTCGGTTAGCTGTGCCAGCCTTTTCTCAAGTATTTATCGATGAAATTTTAATTCAAGATCGGCAAGATTGGTTACGACCTTTGCTGTTAGGAATGCTCTTAACTACTTTATTACGGGCATTCCTTGCTAGACTGCGGCTTACCTACCTGCGGCGATTGATGGTTAAGTTATCAGTCAGCACATCAGGACAGTTTCTCTGGCATATCCTGCGATTGCCCATTGGGTTTTATGACCAACGGTTTGCTGGGGAAATCAGCAGCCGAGTGCAACTGAATGACCGGGTGGCAGAAGTACTCTCAGGGTCTTTGGCAACCACAGTAATTGACACAGTGATGATGGTCTTTTACCTGCTGATTATGATTCAGTATGACCAATTGCTGAGTGCGATCGCAGTTGGTTTTGCTTTAATCAACATTCTCGCTCTTTTATTTTTATCGCAAACTCGTGTAGAGACGAATATGCGCCTAGCTCAGGAATATGGCAAGGTGGGTGGAGTAACAATTAGCGGCATCCAAACGATAGAAACCATCAAAGCTTCTGGGCTAGAGTCAGATTTATTTGCTCGGTTTGCGGGTTATTATGCTAAAGCGCTCAACGCCCAACAAGAATTAGGTTTACAAACTCAAATTTTCACCACATTACCCACAATTTTGACAGCCTTAACCACAGCTTCTATTCTGCTAGTTGGTGGTTTACAGGTAATGAATGGCAATCTCAGTATTGGAATGCTCGTTGCCTACCAAAGTTTAACACTGAGCTTCTTAGAGCCAGTTAATAGCCTCGTTAATTTCGGCAGTACACTCCAAGATTTAGAAGCTGATTTAAACCGCCTTGATGATGTATTGCAAAATCCTGTTGATTTGGAAGTGGAGGGGGACAGGAGAGCAGGGGAGGCAGGGGAAGCAGGGGAAGCAGGGGGAGAAATTACTTTCTCGTCTCTTTGGCAATTACAGGGTCATGTTGAGTTACGAAATGTCACTTTTGGCTATAGTCGTGTAGAACCTCCGTTGATTGAGAATTTGAGCTTGACTGTCAAGCCAGGGCAAAGAATAGCGCTTGTGGGGGGAAGTGGTTCTGGTAAATCTACAGTTGCTAAATTAATTTGCGGTCTTTATCAGCCTTGGGATGGGGAAATCTGCTTTGATGGTGTAGAGCGATCGCAAATTAAGCGTTCTGTTCTGGCTAACTGGTTGGCAATGGTTGAACAGGATATCTTTTTATTTGCTGGCACTGTGCGAGAAAACATCACTCTTTGGGATTCAACTTTGCCAGAAGCTGATTTGGTGCAGGCTTGCCAAGATGCAGCAATTCATGATGCGATCGCATCTATGCCTGGAAAATATGACTTTGAGTTGATTGAAGGCGGTATGAATATTAGTGGTGGACAACGCCAGCGTTTAGAAATTGCCCGCGCTTTGGTGAGAAATCCTACAGTCTTAGTACTGGATGAAGCAACCAGCGCCCTCGATGCAGAAACAGAGTTGATTATTAACCGTAACTTGCAACAGCGTGGTTGTTCATGTATTGTAGTAGCCCATCGCCTCAGCACAATCCGCGATTGCCATGAAATTATTGTGCTAGAGCAAGGTAAAATCGTACAGCGTGGCACCCATGAGGAATTATGGCAGCAAGGCGGAACTTATCTTCGCTTACTTCACGCGGCAGAGGCATAGGTAATGAGTAGCGCACAGGTGAATCCTTCTTCTAAACTGTACTCCTTTCAAGCAAACGAACCATTACTATTGAATGACTCAAAAACATTCTGGATAGTGCAGTCTGGAACATTGGCGGTGTTTGCCACTAGAGTTAAGAACAGCTTACCAAAGGAGCATCGCCGCTATCTGTTTCATGTCAACGCTGGTGAAGCATTGTTTAGTGCAGCGTTGTTACCGGAAGTAATAGCACAAAGCCAATGGAGTTTTGTCGCGATCGCAGTTGAACCCACCCAATTATGCCAGATGTCAATGGTTGATTTGGTTAAGGGAATCGCGGCGGCGGACTCTCAAGCCATAGAATTTTTAGAAGGTTGGGTAAATCATTTAGGACAATCTCTTAGTGCCCAGCAAACAGTTTTGACAACGCCATTAAACCTTGTGCAGACATTAGGGCGGGATTTTTCATTATCCCCTGGTGAAACGCTACAGTGGAGGCAACAAACACTTCTATGGGTGAAGTTGCAGCAAGGCAATACTCACTGGATGGGAGTTGAGGAATTAACCTTGAATTCTACCTCACCAGCGTTTCCGCTCACGAATACTATGTGGCTGGAAGCAGAAAATGCGGTTATCGGACAGATGTTGCCAACGGTAAATGTAGAAAATTACGAGGAACTTCTGGCAGGTTTAGCCAGTTTGCATACTTATTTCTTTCACTACTTCAGTTTGCTGACAAATAAAGAAGCAGAAGCAGAATTTCGGCAATTTCAAGAACGTGAGCAATTTAATCAGCAAGTAATAGAGGGCGCACTCTCTGACTTAGCAACAGTATTGCAGCCGCAGCAGGAGGCGGTTTTTTCTCACGAAGGGCCGCCCTTACTGGTAGCATTTGGTGCAGTTGGGCGATCGCTGGGAATAGAGATTCGTCCACCAGCAGAGGATTTAAATTCTATTAAAGACCCTGTAGCTGCGATCGCACAAGCATCACAAATTCGGATTCGGCGTATAACTTTAGCAGATGGCTGGTGGCATCAAGACCAAGGAGCAATGTTAGCTTATACTCAGTTGGAAAAGCGCCCAGTGGCGTTGTTACCTAGAGATAATCGAGATTATGTCATCTTTGACCCCGTGGCGCGGACTCGGACACCTGTAAATGAATCAGTAGCAAAAACACTGTCACCATTAGCCTACGTTCTGTATCGACCATTACCCCAAGTTGCGCTCAAGGCCATCGACCTGCTGCGGTTTGGGGTCAAGGGTTATGAAAAAGACATCGCCAGTATATTAGTGGTAGGGCTACTGGGCACAATATTGGGGATGGTTGCACCGCAAGCAACAGCAATTTTAATCAATCATGCCATTCCCGATAGCGATCGCGCTCTACTGTGGCAGATAGGATTGGTCATGTTTGCAGTCGCCTTTGGACAGTTAGCTTTTCAAGTTGCCCAAAGTATTATTACCCTACGAGTCGAAAGCGCCACTGATAGCATATTACAGCCAGCCATCTGGGATCGCCTGCTGAGATTAAGCCCTAGCTTTTTTCGCCAGTACACTTCTGGAGATTTGCTTAACCGCGCTATGGCAGTGAGGGAAATTCATCAAAAAATCAGCGGTGCTACGCAACGGACGTTATTGAGTGGAGTCTTTGCCTTATTCAACTTAGTGCTGATGTTTATTTACAGTTGGCAACTAGCGCTTGTGGGCGTAGGTTTAGCAATATTTGCCGCTGTGGTTACGACTGTTGCGAGTTTCTTCTTGGTGAAGAAATCGCAAAAACAGCAAGAACTGAATGGTGCAATTCAAGGACTCACGATACAACTAATCAACGGTGTCGCCAAACTGCGAGTGACAATGGCAGAAGAACGCGCATTTGCAGCTTGGGCAAAAAAGTACAGCCAGCAGATCCGACTGAAGGCGAGTTGGCAAGAGATTAAAGATGGTATTTCTGTATTTAACGAAGCACTCCCTTTGGTAAGTTCTATACTGCTGTTTGGGTTTGCCATGCTGTTGATGCAGACACGCCTGACACTGGGTACATTCGTTGCTTTCAACTATGCTTTGACGATTTTTATCAAAGGAGTAATTGACCTGAGCAATACTGTATCGGAAATTTGGAGTATTGTACCAATATGGGAACGAGCAAAACCGATTTGGCGATCGCAACCTGAATATGACCCAACCAAGGTTAACCCCGGTCAATTAAACGGTCGTATTGCCCTAAATCGTGTCAGCTTTCGCTACTCGGAGAATGGCAGCTTAATCCTCAATGATGTTAGCCTCCATGCCGAACCAGGAGAATTTATCGCGATCGTTGGGTCTTCTGGAAGTGGAAAATCAACGATATTGCGGTTGTTATTAGGCTTTGAAACTCCATTGACAGGTAGCATTTATTATGATGGCAAAGATTTAGCAGACATGGAACTCCAGGCTGTGCGAAGACAGTTAGGAGTAGTACTACAAAATGGTAAAATCGGCACAGGATCGATTTTTGATAGCATCACCGCCGGGGCTTTGGTTTCCCTAGAAGAAGCTTGGTCAGCGGCACAAATGGCAGGCTTTGCTGATGATATCAAGCAAATGCCAATGGGGATGCATACGATCGTCGCTGAGGGTGGTAGTAATCTTTCCGGTGGACAACGGCAAAGATTATTGATTGCGCGATCGCTTGTTTCCAAGCCTAAAATTATCTTGATGGATGAGGCAACCAGCGCCCTAGATAACCGCACCCAGGCAATTGTAACTGAAAGTTTAGCCAAGTTAAATGCTACCAGAGTGGTAATTGCCCATCGCCTCAGCACGATTCGTAACGCCGATCGCATCTATGTTATCGACGCTGGTCATGTCGTGCAGGTAGGTAATTTTTCAGAATTGATTGCCCGATCAGGGTTATTTGCCAGATTAGTAGCCCAACAGTTAGAAGGGGAGCTTTAATGAACTCTAAAAAATAAATTATCCAATTTATTCAGACTCTATTATTAGAAGATAAAACTTTCATCTCTAGCGTAAAAATACTACTTTTTCCCACCTGACCCCTAGCTATCTAGTATTTCAAGACTTGAGACTCAAGCACAGTAAGAAGTTCCGTATGTTGATCGACTAAAGCTTGTATTGTGTTAACTGGATGACGATGAAGGCGATGTTTTTGTTGGCGAGGAGCTTCAGAAACAGCTAATCTACGATGTTGAGCTTTATACTCAGCTATAGGTACTTGCTGAATTTGTTCAAGTAGCTGTTTCTCATTCTCAGCAAGGAATAGAACCTGATATTGCCCAAAATCACGCAATTCAACAGTTGATTTCCGCCCACTAATACGCCGCTGGTGACGACGTAAATTGCTGCAACATTGACTCAATTTTGAGATTATCAGGCGGCAAACCAGGGAGCCCATTCATATCAACGAAAGACTCAACAAAATAAAGAAAATACAGCGTGAATTATCCCAGTCCTTGGGTCGGAACCCAACTGTGGTAGAAATTGCTGAATCCCTGAAGGTAAGACCAGAGCAGGTTCAAGAATATATTCAAGCAGATCGAAAGCTAGTTTCTTTAGAAATGCGAGTGGGGAATGAGCAGGATACCGAATTAAGTGAACTTTTAGCTGACGAAAATGTTTCCCCTTTGGAAGAATTAAATTCTTCATTGATGCACCAGAATATTAAAGAGTTGCTAGCGTCCTTAGCCCCAATACAACGAGAAGTACTAACCCTACGTTTCGGGCTAGAAAATGGCCATCAACTGAGCTTAACTCAAATTGGAGAACGCCTTAACTTAAGCCGAGAAAGAATTTGCCAGCTTGAACAGAAAGCGCTCTCTATTCTTCGCCGTCAAAAAAGTGATATTAAGGAGTATCTTAATTAATTAGAATGATTTCCACCTCTACTACCATCGCGGACGTAAAGGTAATATTTACCCAGGGCAATTATCCTTGTTTTAATCATGAAGATGATGCTCTGGCTATACTATTAATCAAAAACAAGAAACTATATTTATAAATAGCAACTTAAAAAACTAATCAATGCCCAGCAAAACAATCGATGTCCGAGAGTACACTGTTAGAGCGCACAAGCGGGAAATTCACACTCGTGTTTTCAACTTCGTATGTAAGCAGTGCGAACAACCCACACAACGAGAAACCTTTGGTGTCCGACCTCTATATTGCGAGAAATGCCGTCCGCCACAACCTCCCAAGCAATCGAAAGTAGTCCCTATAGGTAAGAGGAAACCCAGAGCGATGAACTACAAGAGTGGCAAAGGCATTGAGGGGTGATTTTTTGTTTTGAGGTAAGGGCGATAAGCTCTCGCTTAAGTATAAAGGCGATCGCTCTTTTGTTTAATTGAAGCATCAGAGCGAGTGTTCTTTTTTTATTCCTACTTTTATAAAAATATTCTACTGATTTTGGCCCAATTTGTACTCCAGTTCTCCAAGCTCCCAACAGTCCTTAGTTTGCAACCAACTCAACACCTCTTCTCGCTGTTGTAGTGGAATTGGTGCTGCGATCGCTAAAGCTTTAGCTAAAGAAGGTGCGATCGTTGTCATACACGGACGAAGGGAAGAACAAGCTAATAGAGTGGCTCAAGAGGTTAGTAAAGATGGTGGGCAAGCTTTTGTTGCTATTGGAGATTTAGCAACCAATGAAGGCGCAAATCAAGTGGCTGAAAAAATACTATCAACTCTTGATGGTGTGGAAATTTTGGTCAATAATGCTGGCTCATACGAAGACCGGGACTGGATTAATAGCCAACCAGAGGAATGGGCTGAAGTTTATAACACTAATGTGATTTCTATGGTGCGGGTGATTCAGCTTCTTGTACCCCGAATGAAACAGCTAGGTTGGGGACGTATCATCCAGATTGCTAGCGGATTAGCCACTCAGCCTAATGCTTCCTTACCTAACTATCAAGTTACAAAAGCTGCAACTTTAAATCTGACTGTGAGTCTTGCAAAGGAGTTATTCCAAACAGGCATTACCGTCAACACGGTGAGTCCTGGGCTTATTGCAACCGAAGGAGCAAAAAATATTTTTCATCAAATTGCTCTTCACAAAGGATGGGGTAAAGAGTGGGCAGACATTGAAAAGCACGCTATGCAAGAGTATTGGTCTAACCCAACAGGTCGTCTGGGACGACCTGACGAAATAGCAAACATGATTGCATACTTAGCCAGTCCACTTGCAGATTACATTAACGGTGCAAATATTCGGGTGGACGGCGGAGGTGTAGGAGCAATCAACTAATTTGCTCACCTATATTTCTGACACAAGCCTAGAAGTGACAATGGTTGATACAATCCAATCAAAAAACTTAGGAAGCTTCAAAAGGTGTGATCACAGTTTTGTTCACAAGATATCAACGCACTCTTATACAAAGGTACAAACATGACAAGTTATTTAGCAGATATCAAAACGACTCTCGAAGCGAAATTTACCCATCAATATGCTTTTGTGAACGGGATACGTCTGCACTACGTAATAGGTGGCAAAGGCGATCCAATAGTTTTGTTGCATGGTTGGCCACATACTTGGTATCAGTGGCATAAAGTTATGCCAGCCTTAGCTGAACACTATACTGTGATTGCAGTTGACATTCGTGGCTTTGGTGACTCTTCCAAGCCAGCAACTGGTTACGATAGCCGTACCGAAGCTGAAGATATTTACCAATTAGTCCATTCTCTCGGTTTTGAGCGGATTTTTTTAGCTGGGTCTGATTGGGGTGTCCCAGTAAACTACGCCTATGCATCTGCTCATCCAGAAGATGTACGTAGATTTGTAAACCTTGATGCAACGCTTCCAGGGTTCGGCTGGGAAGACCTAGCCGGGTATTCCTCAGAAACCTCCCGACAAGGTGGCGGAATTTGGCATTTTAACTTTAATGCTGTACCTGATCTCCCAGAGGCACTTATTGCAGGCAGAGAACGGATATTCATTTCCTACTTTTTCAATAAGTTTTCTTATAACCCGTCTGGAATCTCTGAGGCTGAAATCGACGAGTATGTTCGTTGGTATTCTGCACCAGGAGCAGTACGCAGTTCTCTTGGACTTTACCGCGCTATTTATGAGTCAGTGCAACAAAATAAAGAAAATGCCAAGACAAAACTCAAAATGCCAGTACTAGTTCTAGGAGCTTCCCACGGTTTAGGCGATCGCCCAATTAAGGCAATGCAGGCAGTTGCTGAGGATGTTCGCGGTACAGTTATTGAAGGCTGCGGACATTTTATTCCTGAAGAACGTCCAGAGTACCTGATTGAACAGCTGCTCCAGTTCTTTGGCGAGGATTACAAATCTTAATTCTAGGTTTGTGACCCCTGCACAAAGTATTGATAATTTAGCTTGCAGTCAAGGTTCATAAACTACTTGTGAACAGGTACTGCCAAGTATGTATAGCACTTGCGAACAATTTACATTTTGAAAAAATTTAGTATAAAGGAGAAGTACATTGGAAAGCAATACTAACCCAGTAGTGTCACCAGCAGGCGAAAGTCTTGTTTACTCAGTCGTGGGAGACACATACACTTTTAAAGCAGTTAGCGAAGATACTGGCGGAGCCTATTCAACATTTGAGTTTTTCATTCCGCCCCAACATGGATCTCCACCTCACATTCATCATCGGGAAGACGAGACATTCTATATCTTAGAGGGGGAGTTATTGTTCCAGGTTGGAGATCAAAATATAGTTTTGTCAGCTGGTAGCTTTGTTCATGCACCCAAAGGTATTCCTCATTCCTTTAAAAATGTAGGCACGACACCGGCAAGAACTTTCACAACAGCTATTCCTGCGGGGTTGGAGAACTTTTTTGAGGAAGTAGGCTATTTAGTGAAAGACAAAGATACGCCCGTACCTATCCCGCTCGAAGAGCAAATTAAAAAGATGCGTGAAGTAGGTCCAAAATATGGTGTTGAAATACTATAATCTTCACACTTGATATAGCACTCCTAGATCATTTGTGAAAGCTTCTCTTCCTTTTATTGGCGCTCTTGGCGTCTTCTCTACGAGCCACTGTGCGTTGGCGGAAGCCTCTCGCAGAGAAGGCGGTTAGAGCTTGTCACGAAACAACCTTCCTTCTTTTTAGTTAGAAATGCTTTCTCTGTAAGCTTTTTAGGTGGCAAATTGTAAAAGTTGTTTCTTGACAGTGGCAAAGGTATTGAGTAAAGGTTAGATTTACTTTATAAATAGCCTCTAACTTGAGTTTATTCTCAATCCACTGACCTATGGAGTTTGGTAAACCCAATTTAATAGTTGAGAGATTGCTTCTTTGCTACCAGAATCCACTAGGCTCAAGTTTAAGGGTGCTTGACTGATAAATTGAGCATAAGAAGCGCTCAGGTGAAGACGATATTCTTCTTGATTGCAAAGATGCGTTTTGAAAAAGGCAACTCCTAAGGCATTCATATAAGAATAAACACTTTTTCTATCGGGACCCAACAATTCTTGCGGTACAGGGATAGCTCTTGGGCTGAGTGATAAGTCTGATTCTACAGAGAAGTGAGTAGCGTTCTCAATGATAGCCAAGTATTTGTCTTTGCTAGATAATTTGGTAAAAGGTCGAATTTGTTCGGGAACTGCGGGGGTAAATATATCATGACTTCCAGCCACCATAATCACTGGCACTAATATTTTACTGATTCCTTTTTCACCCAACAAAGTGCTATTCAAGGGATTCATGACCATAATCGCTTTAATGCGATCGTCTTTGATGGGATAGTTGTCAGGTTTGAGGTCGTTAGCACGACATTGTAGAAAAGTTGACAAATTTAAAGAACGATTTGGATTGCAGTCTTTATGAATGTTCTCAAAATCAAAGGTTCCTCCAGCTAATGCTAGAGATGTATAACCGCCAAGCGAATGTCCAATTAAACCGACTTGTTGCAGATTTAACTTATTTTGAAATCTGGGGTCAGTCTTGGAAAGATGTTGGAGTTGATCTAAGAGGTATTTGACATCCAAAGAACGGTCAATTAATTCTGTGGCTTTGGGAGGCCCATCAAACCCTGCTAAAAATTGTTGAAATTGTTTGGAGTTAGCAACGGGATGGTCAAGAGCAGCGACGACAAAGCCGTATGACGCTAAATGTTTAGCTATATAAACAAAACTATTACGGTCTTCTGCCAAACCGTGAGAAATCACAATTACCGGGTAAGGTTCTGATGTTGTTCCTGATTTCGGTTTGGGTAAGTAAACATCAACATCATATTTCCGTTCTAAAACACTTCCTGAGTGCCCATCACGAGAATAATTTTGTAAGGTTAAGATAATTTTTTCGATGTTAAATTCACCAGATTTGCGAATATCTGGTTTTTGAGCAAAATCTATTGGTAGCAAATTAGCAGCTTCTTTATCTGCTATCTGCTGTATTTTAGAAATAACTAAATCTCTTTTTTGCAACAGATCTGATAACTGTCCCATTATCTGCATACTTTCTGAAAAATCCAGGCGAATGCTGGAAGTAGAATAGTTTTTTATGATATTAACTAAAGTCAATCCATCAGGACTGGCGGCAGATAATATTAAGGCAGAACGGAGGGCATAAAAACCATTTTGTCTGCTTGGTGTTTGCAATAATTCACCAAAGCGTTGCAGTATTTTTACACCAATAGGAGAATAGGTAAATTGCGATACAAAAACGGGAGAAAATTGGAATTTAGTTCTGAGCATCTTCCGTATTTGAGCTAATTGCTCTGGGTTAGTACGATTGGCATAAAAGGCAAAGTCTTTGGTAATTTCGCCTTCGTTGACAAACACTTCTAAATCTTTTGTGGCAATATTAAAGTCACCAAAGGGCGGATAATTGAATTCAATGCGGTCTGCTCCTAATACAGGGGTACTGATGGCAATACTGGAGATAATGCCAAAGAAGTAGGCGAGAGTTTTTTTTAACATAAGGATTTACGGGATGGGATTTATAAGATTGTAGATATAGCACGTTGGTTGCCAAGCATAAGATTGAGTATCTTGTCTTGCGTTTGATTGGTTGCACCCAGATTTGTGATAAGTTCCGCTACTGTAGAAGTTCTTTGTCCAGCTAGAGTTAACTCACCGTTATTGACAAAGGTGTAAGTACCCTGTTCTAAAAAAGTTGCAGATTGCTTTATATACTTTCTGTAGTCTTTTACTATAGAAGTATATGCTTCTGAATTAAGGAAACTTTCCATGTCCATCGAATTTTTAAAGGCAATTTCAAATGCTGCTTGATATTGCTTTTCTAATGGTTCGTGATGAGAAACTCCAGGTGCTGGTGGAAGTGAATTGTCATGCTCCTCAAGTAGATGCAATTTAAACTTAAGAACTAAATCACTTTTCCAAAAAGATTCAGCAAATGTATCATTCACCAGATATTTACGAAACTCATCAACAGTGATATCATTTGCCTTTTTGAGCATAACATGAAATTTAATTGCATTTATCTTGCCGATTGGAGAACTATTTTCTATGTTGTTAACATATGTTTTAGAATTACCATGAGTTGTTAGATACATAACAGCTTTACTAACAAAGTTCTGCTGATCAGAATCAAGAATAGCAGCAGTATTAATCCAGGTTTGAAAGTTCTCTTGTGATACAAACGTCAATTCTGCTATTCCATCCAACTGTTCTTGCTCTGAAATTTTGTATTCTACCCCATCAATGCTTGGCCAAATATTACCTCGATTATTACTCAAGTGGTACTGCCAATATTGGTATTGACCTGGTAGCCTTGCACTTACTGGACCATGCACATTTTTCCAATAGCTATAGAATGTTTGCCAATCTATTTCTTCTCTCTTTTTAAGAAGTATATATAGTGTTGTCACATCTTTATCATTTGCTGAGTAATTAACCTTTGTCATAGTTCATCTCCTAGTAATACAAACGTAGTTAAAGTCACATCTAATGCTGGTGTTTATGTTAGCAGTGGTAACAAGTTAGACTGCAAATTAGGTAGTGATCGCTAGATATAACCTGAAGTTTTGCCTGACTTTTCACCGCATGTGGAAAAGGTCATTTTGATGGTTTCTCAAGCCCTGATTTCTCCGTTGGGTATTCTCATTAACTCAAAATTATTGATAATCAGCCTGTGGAAAAAGCCACGCTTTTTAGGGGCTTGAGGACTTCCCGTGAAAAGTCAGGCAAGCAGATGGATGAGAATTTAGTATTTTTAGCCTGCCTGTTTTGCCCCCTTTGTGATCCCGAACTCACGTTAGATATAGGACTCCTGTCTAATTTCTGAACAGGATTTCAGATAAAATCTCGATCAAGCGGACATTCTATTCTCTATACGCTTTAAAAATCAAATCGGAGCCCAATAGCACATTACAATGTTGAAATAAAACTTCTACTCTTGAGCGGAAACTTTTGCAGTATGAACCGCTAGGCAAGGACTGGAGTCGGAATTTGAGCGAATTCATCACGGTAAATATCCATAATTGCAGCCAGTAGCCGTAATGCATCTGGTTGAGAACGTTGAAATGAATTGCGTCCGATGATAGAGCCAAATCCGCCACCCTTGTGAATAGCACGAATCTCATCAAGTAAAACATCATCACTTTCAGTAGGTCCACCCGAAAAAATTACGATTCGCCGACGATTGAACGTACATTGGACAATATGCCAAACTCGTTCGTTGAGAGTGGCAATTGGAATTTGCTCTTTTTCATAGACTTTACGGGCTGCTTCTTGCTCAATATGAGCAGTTGGTAGCTTCACCTTAATAATGTGGGCACCAAGTTGGGCAGCAATGTGAGCAGCATAGCTCGTCACGTCAATTGCAGTTTCTCCCGCTTTGCTCAGACCAGAGCCACGTGGGTAAGACCAGATAATTACTACTAAGCCATGACGTTTTGCCTCTTCAGCATAGCCGCGAATTTGTTCATACAACTCCAATCGATAAGTTGAGCCAGGATAGATAGTAAAACCAATCCCTACACAACCCAGTCTTAAAGCATCTTGAACACTCGCAGTCAAAGCTTGATTGGGGTCTTTTTCATCTATCAGCACATCATGGTCGTTAACTTTCAAAATAAGAGGAATATTACCCGCAAACTCTCTTGCACCCGCCTCTAGAAATCCTAAAGGAGCCGCATAAGCGTTGCAGCCTGATTCAATTGCTAACTCAAAATGATAATGAGGGTCGTAGGCAAGTGGGTTAGCGGCAAAACTACGGGCTGGTCCATGTTCAAACCCTTGATCAACAGGTAGGATAACAAGTTTACCAGTACCTGCTAACTTACCATGATTGAGTAGTCGTGCCAAGTTGGTTAGTGTTCCTGGGTTATCGCTGCCGTACCAACTCAGAATTTCTTTTACTTGTTGGGTCATTTTAATTCTCCAAAATAAATCAGCGAAACGGGCGGTTAGAAACCGCGTCTACACAAACAAAACCCACCTCCGTGGGTTTCAAACCCTTAATTTGGACTTAATCCGCGGAGGCGCACTTTGCCTCTATAGCCACTAATTCTATTCACCAGGGCTTAAGTTGACACTAGTGACAGCTACCCGACGGATGTGGTTCCTATAGATGAAAACTGCTGTAATGACCTGCTGACAAGAGAAGTTGAGAATAAATTATGGGTTTCTACATTCAGTAATGGCATTTTCTGCCAACATCTGCGGCAGAACCAATACATCTTCTTATTGCAAATATGTTGCAGCATTCGATGAGAGCAGTAAGGACAATTTTTCATCTCAAGGGCTGGTTTAGATTTGACCGCTTACTGTTGATTCCCTTGAGTCTTCATCAAGTACTGACTTTGAGCGGTTGTTACCCAAAATGAATCGTTCCACTGCATTAGCAAATCCTTCCTCTTCATAGGAAGTTGTTACATATTTGGCCTGATGCTGCACTTGGACACTGGCGTTGCCCATAGCAATACTTAGACCACTTTGTTCAAACATTGGTACATCGTTAGGCATATCGCCAATGGTGGCAATCTCTTGAGCCGGAATTGCCAGGAGTTCAGCGAGACGTTGCACCACTGCCCCCTTGTTGGCGCGAGGGTAGGTGACATCTAAATAGTAGGGCTGGGAGCGGGCAGCAGAAACTTGCTCCCCATTACCGGAACTTGCGCCTATCTGACAGCAGATTTGTCCACTGAACTCTCGTTGCATATCAACCTCACATCGTGCCACTGCTTCCAAGTCATCGCTGACACCAACGATTTTGGCAACGTTGTTTAGCAGTCCATCAAAGTTGGATACAACCGTTGGTGAGAATTTGACCGTTTTTTCTTCACGGTCAACGTGAGAGCCGTGGCGCTCTGGTACAAACCAATCCTTGCCTTGATAGACCCAAACATCCAGTCTGTGAGCAATAATGATTTCAATGACCTGCTTGGCGATCGCTTGAGTCAGTACATTCTGATCAATAATGGAGAGGTCAGAATTAAAGAATACCGCTCCATTGAAGCCCGCCATCGGGGCAGTCAAATTAAGTGCATCCACAATCATCTTCATGCCTAAGGGTGGGCGACCACTAGTAATGGTGAAGATAATACCAGCCTGCTTCAGATTTTGGACTGCTGTATAGGTGCGATTTGTCAATATCTTCTCACGATTAACCAAAGTGCCGTCTATATCGGCAACCAACAAAGAAATTTGAGATGGTTTGAACTGAATCGTTTGATTCATAAATTTTGTCACTTATATTCTTTGGGCGATCGCATTCATTCAATGCTTAACTGGAGCAATAAAATCGGTACTTGTTCTCCATTGCCGACCATCACGTTGCAACAACTCATCTGCATCTTTTGGACCCCAAGTACCTGCGGCATAGTTGGGAAAGTCACGTGGTGGCAAAGCTTTCCATACATCCAGAATTGGACTGACCACTTTCCAGCCTAATTCAACATTGTCCGATCGCTGAAACAAAGTAGCGTCACCAATCATGCAGTCGTAAAGCAAGGTTTCATACCCCGTGCTGGGCGTACTATTAAAGTAGTCAGTGTAAGCAAAGTCCATATCCACCGCCCCCATTCGTACTGTCGGGCCAGGAACTTTTGCTCCAAATTGTAAACTAATTCCCTCGTTGGGTTGGATACGAATCACCAGAAAGTTGGGAACTAGTTGGTCAACGGAGGTTTCATGAAAAAGCAAGGATGGTACTCGCTTGAATTGGATGGCAATTTCAGTGACTCGCTGTGGTAGACACTTCCCTGTACGTAGATAAAAAGGTACATCTGCCCAACGCCAGTTATCAATCATCAGTTTCAGGGCAGCAAAGGTTTCTGTCCCAGAGTCAGGAGCAACGCGAGGCTCCAAACGGTAATTAGGTATATGCTCTCCTTTGACTATCCCTTCGCCGTACTGCCCGCGAATGGTATGAGTTAGCACATCTTGAGGAGTTAGGGGTTGAATTGCCTTGAGTAGTTTCGACTTTTCATCTCGCACTGCGTCTGCTTCAAAAGAAACAGGCGGTTCCATTGCCATCATCGCCAGCAGTTGGAATATATGATTTTGAACCATATCGCGGATTGCCCCGGCTCCTTCATAGTAGCCGCCTCTGCGTTCTACTCCAACAGTCTCACCAACTGTAATCTGTACATGATCAATATAGCGGTGATTCCAAATCGGCTCAAATAGCCCGTTGCCGAAGCGGAAGACCAAAATATTCTGCACCGTCTCCTTACCGAGGTAGTGGTCAATCCGATATATTTGACTTTCTTTGAGAATTGTGCTGATATTTTTATTGAGGGCGCGAGCAGATTCTAAATCGTGTCCAAAAGGTTTTTCAATAATCACACGTCGCCAGGAACCATCTTCTTGGGTAAGTCCAACAGAGCCTAGTTGCCAGATGATGTCGCAAAAGAAATTAGGCGCAGTTGCTAAATAGTAAAGATAGTTACCTTGAGTGCTACATTCTCGATCAACCTGCATGAGCAATTCTTTGAGCTGACTGTAAGTTTGGGTGTCTTGGAAATCACCTGCCAGATAATACAGCCGTTTCTCAAACCACTGCCAAAGTTGGGGGTCAATGTCGTTAGTGGAGAATTCTTCGATATCCCGACTCATTTGAATCCGAAAATCTTCGTTACTCATGGGGGCACGGATGACACCGACAATGGCAAACTCATTAGGCAGCAAGTTACTGCGTGCCAAGTTATAGAGAGCAGGAATAAGCTTGCGCTTAGTTAAGTCTCCAGCTGCACCGAAAATAACTATTACACAGGGATTTGCTGGTCGGTCTGGCAATTTAGTCAGGTTATTTGCTTTTGCAAAAGTCATGATTTTACAAGTAATATCCCTTATACGATTTCACTAAATAGCTGATACAGATACATGGGTGAGGGCGTACAGCTCTACGCCTGTACAGCCGATTCATTTATTACAAAGATTTTTGGAAATCCTTTAGCTGTGTTGCTCAACGTGTCCGCCAAACTTGTAGCGCATGGCAGACAGCATTTTCTCTGCAAAAGTATGCTCCTGTCGGGAGCGGAAACGAGTATAGAGGGCAGCCGATAGTACATCGGTAGGGACGGCTTCTTCGATCGCAGCCATAATTGTCCAACGCCCTTCACCTGAGTCCTGCACATACCCACTGTAATTAGAAAGTGTGGGATTCTCTGCGAGCGCCATTGCGGTCAAGTCTAACAGCCAAGACCCAACTACACTACCGCGCCGCCAGACTTCGGAAATATCTGCCACATTTAGGTCATAACGGTAATCTTCAGCTAGTTCTTGAGAGTTGGCATTGCGGAAAATGTCAAACCCCTCAGCGTATGCTTGCATTAACGCATACTCAATGCCATTATGCACCATTTTGACGAAGTGTCCTGCTCCATAAGCACCACAGTGTAAGTAACCGATTTCAGCAGTGCTTCTCAGATTTTCTCTTCCAGGTGTCTTGGGAATATCTCCTGTTCCCGGAGCAAGGGACTTAAAAATCGGGTCGAGGCAACTGACAACCTCTGCTTTGCCACCAATCATCAGACAGTAACCCCGCTCTAATCCCCATACACCGCCGCTTGTGCCGACATCAATATAGTTAATACCTTTTTCGTTCAGTAATTTGGCACGACGGACATCATCTTTATAGTAGGAATTGCCGCCATCGATAATTATGTCACTTGGTTCCAGGTGTTGGGCTAAATCAGTAACTGTTTGTTCAGTTGCATCACCAGCAGGTACCATCGCCCAAACGACTCTGGGCTTTGTAAGTAGATGTACAAATTCATTAAGTGAGGTTGCCGCTGTGGCACCTTCGCCTTCTAGCTGCCGAACTTTGTCGGGCGTGCGGTTGAAGACTACGCACTCATGCCCATAGTGCATTAACCGTCTAACGATATTCGCGCCCATGCGCCCAAGACCTATTACACCAATTTGCATGATTTTTTTCCTCTTTAGAATGAAAGCCCTTTAGACCAAAACTTGCTTAATAACCGTCTGTAATAGCTCTAAACTTGCTTGCACATCTTTACCAAAATGTAATCTGAGAGCTCGACGGTTTCGGTCTGACAATACTTGAAAATCACCCCTTGCTTGCGCTGCTTTTACAACTCCAAAGCTGTATCGTTGACCAGTTACAGGCAAATTAACAGCATCATCACAAGTGATTTGCAGAAAAACGCCAGTGTTTGGGCCACCTTTGTATGCTTGTCCTGTGGAATGTAAAAAGCGAGGCCCGAAGCCCAAACAGGTTGCAACTTGCTTTGAGTCTCGAACTAATTGCCGGATAACTTGCAGTTGCGCTTGGTGGGATTCGTTCATTTCGATATAAGCTAGCAATGCAAAGTAGTCTCCACCTTGGAGTTGATTTAGATGGACGCGTAAATAACTAACTAGAGATTGGTCATGCCCCACTACTTCAGACAGGAATACAGCATTTTTGGGGTCAGTGAATAATTTAATCCCTGCTTCTGTGAAAATTGGCGTTTCCGGTGGTAATGCCCCAGTTATTTCATATTCAGTTGTCAATTGCCGAGTAGCGATTTTGCTAGCTTCTACATCAGGTTGGTTAAAGGCATTAATGCCGATAATTGACCCAGCAACCGCAGTGGCAATTTCCCAACGGAAAAACTCTTGTCCTAGCTGGTATGGATTTGCAACAGAAATACGGACGGTTGGCTGTCCTGCTTGTTCTAGTGCTGCTACAGCAGCATCTTGATTTGGGTCAGGAGCAGATTCTAGACGAATATACACGAACAAGCGATCGCTACCGTATACTTTTGGATCTCCTAATGGTTCGCGGTCAATTGGAATTAATCCCAAGTTATCTTTACCCGTAGACTCCGCCAGCAATTGCTCTAGCCAGCCACCTAAATCTGCAATCAATGGCGAGGTAATCAGCGTTACTTTATCTCGTCCTTGGTTTGCCAATGCCCCCAAAATGATGCCGAGAACAACACCAGGATTATCCTTGGCTGGAACTGAAGGAGCACAGGAATGCACCATCTCTTCAGCCGAGTCTAGCAGCTTGGCAACATCTACACCCATTGCCGCAGCTGGCACCATCCCAAAGTTAGATAAGGCAGAATAGCGGCCACCAATACTAGGCACACCAAAGAAGATATGACGGAAGTTGTCATCTTCTGCAATGTGTTGCAGCTGAGAACCAGGGTCTGTAATCGCAATGAAATGGTTTCCTGCTGATTCTGCCCCCAGAATTTGCTGCACCCGATCAAAGAAATATTGCTTAAAGATATTTGGCTCTAAGGTGCTACCAGACTTACTAGACACAATGAACAGGGTTTTGGTGAAGTTAATTTGATTTAAAAGCGTCTGAATCTGAGCAGGGTCAGTTGAATCTAGCACCAATAATTCTGGGTATCCTGCAACTTTGCCAAAAGTTAGCTTCATTACCTCTGGACAAAGTGACGATCCACCCATACCCAGCAACACAACGTGAGAAAAGCCCGAATCTTTAACTTCTTGTGCCAACTGTTTGAGGTAATCGATTTGCGCTAACTGATCTTCAGTAATACCGAGCCAACCCAACCAGCGATTTTCATCTGCGCCTGTCCACAACGAAGCATCATGCGACCACAGTCTACGAATTTTGCCCTGAACTCGCCAGGTTTCTAAGTGTGCTTGAACGCTAGCAGTAAGGTCTTCTGATAGTTTGTATGATAAAGAATCTAGTTTTGCTCCCAAAACTATTTCTCGCTTTTTCTCTACTGAACCCAACAATTGGTCAAAGGCATCGGAAAATAAATCCAATCCTTCAAACAGCAATTGATCTGTGACGCTTTTAAAGGAAATACCTGCTCTTTCCAGTTTCAGCATCATCTCAGAAGCAATGTCAAGGTTCTCGGTCAAACTAGAGCGAGGCTGTCCGTGGTCGGCAAAAGCTGCCAAAGTTGTAGGAGGAATTGTATTGACAGTGTTTATACCAATTAATTCTTCCACATATAAAACATCACTGTATTGTGGATTTTTAGTAGCTGTGCTTGCCCATAGAAGTCGTTGGGCTTTAGCACCCAACCCTGCAAGTTTTTGCCAGCGATCACTCTGGTAAATCTCTTGGTAGCGCTGATAAGTTAATTTGGCATTGGCGATCGCAATTCTCCCCAGCATCACTTCAAGTAATCGCCGCTCATCCTTATTGCTCGTTATTTTGAGTCGAGTCGCAATCAGATTATCAACGGCAGTATCAATCCGGCTAATGAAGAAGCTGGCAACACTGTTCACTTGACTGACATCTCCACCTCTAGCAGCAAGTGTCTCTAACCCGGCGATGTAGGCATTGGCAACTTGCTCATAGACTTCTTGGGCGAACAGTAGCGTCACATTGACATTAATGCCATCGCTGATCAGTTGTTGCATGGCAGGGATACCAGCAGGTGTAGCAGGAACTTTAATCATCAGGTTAGGCCTTTTTACAGCCAGCCAAAGCCGATGCGCTTCTAAAATCGTTCCCTGAGTATCGTGAGCTAAATAGGGTGAGACTTCCAGGCTGACGTAACCATCTTCTCTGTTGGTTTGTTGATAAATAGGTTGCAGGATATCAGCTGCTGCTTGGATATCTTCAATTGCTAACTGTTCATACAGCGAAATAGCATTTCGATCTTCACTATCCTCAATTATCTTGATGGTCTGATCGTAGTCAGTACTACCCGTGATGGCTTTCTGAAAAATTACTGGGTTAGATGTAACCCCTCGTACTCCATCATCATCAATTAGGCGTTGCAGTTCGCCACTAGTAATCAGGCTACGCCGGATATAGTCTAGCCAAATGGACTGTCCATAATTTTGTAATGCTTGCAAAGGGTTTGTTCTAGTTTCTGAAACAGTCATGATTTGGTCTCCTTAAGCTTTTGCTAATTGTGCCTTGGCTGCAAACGAAGATGTTCTCAGGAATGAAGCCAGATTTCTTTTGCAATTTTATTAGACAACAGATGTTAAGTAGCGATCGCGAGCCAGATGTTCCGATGTCGTTAACACAATGCTTATGAGCGTTACCTAAAAGGGCTGTTCGATAAATTAAGCTTTTTGGCGATTTTTGCCTTAGTCCTGATAAACTGATATCCATTTAAATTGCATCTGAGAAATCTCAAAAAAGCTTGGTATAAGCGGGATATTAAATTTTTGAGTACAGCTTTGCGTAAAATCGTAGCGATTTTAAACGCAGAGTTACATAGAATCTTGCCAAATTTACTTAGCTATGAATTTATGATATGAAAAAGGCAACAAGAGAATAAAAAGTTAACTTTTCGTCTCTGTGCCTTTGGATGTGGCATTAAAAGGTATAAATGGTATGTGATCATTATTTCGTTTCAAGCCTATCTTCACCAGCAAAGTTCTACACGTTATTAGTCAAGTTAAGCCTGTTAATGAAGTCCTACAAAAAATCGGACTTTTCACGGGAATGTTGAGACTATCTGGATATGCTTGAGAAAATTCATTCAAGAACTGTTGATAGCACTGGGTATCAACATGAGAAAATTCTAAAAAGAAGGATTCTCCGGTTGCAGGTTCAACCGCACCATAGAGCCAAAAGGCTTTGAATAACCACTGCCATTGTCCTATCGGTTTGACTCCACAGGCAGTAATCAAGCGTCCGAGCAGCGTGTGAAGTCCAAAACGGCTCTCATCTTGAGCGAAGTAGCGAATCGGGCGTTGTTGTTGACGAACTTGCCGATCATACTGACTTAACAACTCCAGGTCGTCTGCAAGTTTTTTTTAAAGGACTCTCGCTGTTGCGGCTTCTGCTTTTTGTGTTGCGGTCGCGGAACTTTCAGCTTGGCCTTGAGTCGATTATGGGTCATCTGATACACCGTATGATATTCTGCTTCCACTCCCAAAGTCTGGGCCAACCATTGCTGCACTGCTTTGTAGCTTTCAAACCCTTGATGCGGCTCCTCTAATCGCTTTGCCAACGCCCCTTCTGCCCATTGCGGAATTACCCGTACTCCTCCTGGCGAGCGCTTGAGGTAGCAGCATCTCATCCACTCCACCATTACGGTATTTCAATAACCAGGTTTGCACCGTGTTGCGATGTTTCCCCAGTGCTTTGGCGATCGCACTGACCGTCGGTGGATTCTCCTGTTTGAGCCAGTACAGCACTTGCAAGCGTTCTTTGGCTGTTGCTGTTTCGGCTTGACCCAACCTTTCTACTAAATTATCCAAACTTTCCTTTACTTCAATTGATGTCACGCCAACCATCGATAGAAACATCTAAAATCAACGTTTCTCAGTTTACCTCATCTGCCTTGTCTCCAATTTAAATTGGTATAAGATGTAGTGCAGCGCATAATTGAAAGGACGAAAGTAGTACCAAACACCTACCAAATCGGGGAAGTCTGCCAAATCATTGCGAAGGACAATCCAGAACTTAGGGGCAAAGGTGGCTGTTGGGCAATTGTCAGCGCAGTGAATGACTTTAGTTGCACCGTGAGAATGTGGGATGGCGAATCGCTGTTGGGTTACAGCACCTGAAGTCCTTCAACTACCTGCCCCAGGAGTGTGAGCAGATGCAGTCCTTGAGCAATCGTCTTACACAAATATATTTAGATTCGCTGGAGGAGACAGTTAAAAGTCTGTTTCAGTCGTTGGGTAAGGTGAATCGTCCCTATCTTACTGCTGTGGAAGAGAAATTGTTGAGTGTTGTGGAGTTGGAATATGGGAACGAGATTACCCAGATTTATTAGCATCTTCGTGAGTAGCAATTCTTTAGATTACTGCTTTTTGCCTGCTAGCTTGAGAGCAGCCTATGATTCTGTTAACTATGAATAGATGAAACTAATTCTATTTTCTGGTATTCCTGGCACTGGCAAAAGTACCCTATCAGAAGAAATTACACGGATATTGCATCTCCCTGTATTCTCTCGCTTACTGGATACTAGGGGCAATGCTGCTATCACAGTTGCGTGTTCAACAGGAGGGATTTTACGTTACGACTGCTGAAGCACTACTCACAATGCTAATCCAACGACAACTAATATTAGGACAATAGATGCAGTTCATACTTTAAATGAAAATGTTCAGACAATTCGGAAATATGTTAAATCCTGAAAATGATAACTAGAACTAGCTCATACCAAATTATTGTGAAGCTGCATGAAACTACAGAAAGCTGGAATGATTGCCAAGCATACTTTCTAGCCTTTTCATTCTATGCAACTTCATACAAAATTGGTATCAGGAAGAATGATTACTTGCTGTAGCAGTGTCAGCAGGTTCAGGAGATTAGCGATGTCTACGGCTAAAAAAATAAAAGTGAGGGATACAGTTACCCGTTAGAGAAGAAAAACTTAAAATTCAGAAATATACAATGTAGCAGGTGTTTTTAGCTGAAATTCAAATTAAATTTTTAACTAGTAAATTAGATAAAAAGCGATATCTTAAAGGGTTTGGATACAAGGATTTGTAATATTAATTAAGAAAAGGGTTAATTGAAGGACAAGACAGATAGAACCTTTTTTTATCCTTCAGTTAATCCTTTCTCTAGCTTTTGCAAAGCACCTTTCGTAAAAGTTCTACTGAAAGGGTATTCTAACGGCTGTTATTCGTTAACAATCGTAAAGCCTTCATAATCAATGACTCCAGTTGAAGCACTAGGTAAATTGACTGTACCAAGCAAGGTGGCGGTTGCAAAACCAGCACCGTTAGTACCTGTAGCACTACCTAAACTTAGACCTGATGCACTAAGCTCG
>NZ_JACJSI010000409.1 GCF_014698065.1 Nostoc flagelliforme FACHB-838 | reverse complement strand
ACTTGCAGTCTTCAGGGTTTTGTTCACAGTTAACTGTTAACCGTTAACTGTCAACCAACCAGAGTTTTCCTGGTGTCTATTGCGCGGTGGAACCACACTGAACCCTTCCCGAATTCAGAGGTGAAACGCTGCTGCGGCCACGATAGTTTAGGGGTAGCCCTACGCAAAAATAGCTCAATGCCAGGTTTATTTTTACAAAAAGCCTTTCTAACTACATTTAGAAAGGCTTTTTGTTTAGCTGATAAGATGGCTTAATAAAAAGAATCTCTTTAAGCTAATACTCCGTAAGACGATTGCTTAGTTGGGGTTAGAAAAAGTCAGACGGTAGATGAGTTCATCAGAAAGTTTTCCTTTGACGAACTCCGCGTTTTTATTGACGTTGTACAGTTCAAACCCAAGGTTCTCAACCACCTTACGGGAGGCATAGTTCTGCTCGTTTACTGAAGCGTGCAGTGCGATCAAGTTGAAGCGCCTTCGGGCAAGGGCGATCGCACTTTCGCAGTAAGTAGACGCGTAGCCGCGATTCTGGAAGTCTGCGAAAGTCATGAAGCCGATTTCTGCGTATGCGTCATCGAAAATACCTATCTCGACAACTCCAACAAACTGGTGTTGTGGGAGTATCGCAACCCACTTCAGCCAAGTCATAGTGTCGTTATCTGGCGATTTTTCCAGTGCAGCGAATTTGAATTTTTGCTTAAGTTCCAAAAGAGTTGGGATTTCATCTTCTAGGTATTCGTATAAAATCGGGTTGCTCAGATGCGAGTACAGCATCTGAGCGTGATCTTCTGTTACTTTTTCTAGATGCAAGCTTACCGGAGATTTGTCCATGTCTTGTCCCCTTTCAATTTAGAGGTAATGTTACTCTAGCTGCAACCAGGTCTAAAGCAGACATTGTGCTGAATTATTTTCCCTTCATGTCGGGATATGGTAGTTTGACGACATCAGGTGAAACAGGTACTGAGTAAGGATTAAGAGCGTATTACACAGGTAAAACGACATCCTGAAGAAAGAGGTTATTTTTGGCGAACGCAGGGAGACAATCTCTACCAGCCTATATAAAGCGCTTCGGCTAGCAAGAACCGCAGATATCGCTGACAATAACCAAGCTTTACCAAACTTGATATTACCCCAGAGGGTACTATCAATGCGAGGGAAATAGCAGTATAGTAGCTTGACGTGTCTAAGTATACAAGGCTTATTTTTGGCGTTAGCCAACTCTTTTTTCAGCCATCAAAGCAATGTCTAGCCTATCTTAAACATCTAATCCCACAAACAAAGGACTTAAAGTGAAGATAAATTGGAAAACAGGAATTATAGCTCTTGCTACTTTTGCAACTCTTACACCTATGTCATCAGTTTTAGCTCAGGAGATTAACAAGAAATCTACCTTTGAGCCAGTAGATATGATTAGTTCTTCAACAAGTAGCAATGATGTTACTAACTTAGATGGGACGTGGGATTACCAAGTCAGTCTTCCTGCGAGTCAATGCTACGTTTTAGGTGGCTGTGCGATAAAAATTGTTGGTAGTATCGCGTATTATGTGTTACCCGTTCCTACTGGTAGTGGTGCTTCTGTTGTTAATGTTTATTCAACTACTACCAACAGAGGAAAGCCCGTCGTTACTATTGGAGGAGTAGGAATAACAGGACAAGACATCACTTATGCTATTGTCCTTAGTGGCAGGCTAGATCAACCCGGACTTATTACTGGTAGCCTTGTGGATGTTGATAACAACCAAGGGACATTTACATTGAAGAAGCGACCATAAATTTTCAGGTGTTTTTGCAGATATGTGTTTCAGAGGAAATTTTAAAAGTTCCGAAACCTAGCATCAAGTTAACATTCGCACCTAAGTGCAAATTTTTTAAAGATGCCTGACTAATTTTTCGTACTTTCATTTTTTGATTATGTGCATGATTGGACGTTAGCATCTCTATCTTTGCTCCAATCGTGTGCATAATCGGATTGTGGGAAATATTAAAGTCTTAGCTGCGATCGCTGCAATAGTGGCGAGGTTTTTGGGCGTGGCTAATTTGAGAATATTTTAATTTCTTATTCCATTTGATTTGCGTTCTTTTATATTGCTTTTAGTTTAAATTTTAGTGAAATAGATAACATATTGAATACTTGACTAAGACATAATTGTATTATTTTTGTCCCTTTTATAATTATTTAAAGCTTGAAATACTGACTTAAATAACAGATTATGGTAATGAGAGAACGCAATAAAAAGTCTAATCCCAACTGAAAACAATTTACTTAAGAGTACATTTCAAATGGCTAACATTAAAATTTCTGACTTGCGTCTGGTTGAAGCAGACGTACCAGTGCTAAGTTTAACTGACAAAGAGTTGCGGTCTGTAAGTGGTGGGTGGAATTTTATTGATGATTGGTGGTTAAATTATATTGACAATGAATATGGCAAAGAATACGCCTAGTTCTGAACGTATATGACTGGGTGCATGTGGCAATAAAAAGTTTAATCCCAACTTAAAAGACTTTACTTAGGAGTAGATTTCAAATGGCTAACATTCAAATTTATGATTTGCGTCCGGTTGAAGCAGACCTGCCAGTGCTAAGTCTGACTGACAAGGAGTTGTTAGTGGTCAGTGGTGGTGATATGTGGACTTTTATAACAACCAAGGGTACACAAGTACCAATAAGTTGGGAAGATGCTTGGTAGGATTACTTGGTTGAGCGCGCAGGGCGTTCCGATACCTGGCACTGTGACCAAGACAAGGTCAATTGACCTTGTGAGCATTTTTGCTTATCCTTCCGGCTAAATTTGTGTAGACCAGCCAGCAACTTACTTCCCCAGTGAGACAAGCTTGCTGGTTTCGCTTTCGGCTTGTAGCTGCTGTGGATAGCGATCGCTAGCCCCAATCATCTTAAAAACTGAAACGGTTGCATCGTAATACTTACAGGCTACTTTGCCCCTGGTGACAGCTTCCGTAACTTTACCCCTTAATCGACATTAGCAACAAGCCTGTTCAAAGCGCGGTCGCTCTCACCCACCCAGACCAATATCGTCAAATACCGCCACACTGTATGCTAGGATGACGGCGAGATTTGGCGGTAATCCCATGAACAAACAGGAAGCAGCAGACTTTCTTAGCGTGAGTGTCCGAGCGCTTGAGCGTTACGTACAACAGGGGCGAATCAGCGTTAAGTACGAGAAAGGGAAAACTCGCCCGACTGCCAACTTTGATCCAACCGAACTGGAAGCATTTAAGGAAGAACTGAACCAACCGACTATAAAACCGGCCTTTGAATCTCGTCAAATAGCGACAGAGCAACAGCCACAGACAGGTAAATTAGTGCATCAATCTGGCGAGATTGCGGAGTTTGGCGAGATTGGGGTAATTGATAAATTGTCCTCAATCATTGAAGGGCTGCTGGGCAGAGGCGACAATCAGCCAGTAGTGCCGATTGCCGATAAGTTGCTACTGACTATTGCAGAGGCACAAGCGCTAACTGGGTTGTCCAGAGAATTTCTCAGGGATGCGATTACATCAGGTGAGTTGAAAGCTAAAGTCATTGGTAAAAGCTGGCGAGTTAAGCGTGCTGACCTGGAAGAGTATGTTGAGAAGCTGTTTTGAATCTCGCCAAATAGCGACAGAGCAACAGCCAGACACAGGTAAACTCACTTCTGATTCTAGCGAGATTGCAGGATTTGGCGAGATTGGCGTAGCTGTTTTAAATGCCGCCAAACTACGACAGTGTAAAACTCGCCTTCTTCATATAGAAGGTATAACCCTTTGAAACAGTGGCGACATTTGACGAGATTCAATACTAATATTCGGTTAGGCGATCAGCTTGGCATGACCGTGGTCGGGTAGCAGGACTATATCGCTATAATCCCGCCCCCTCAGAACCGGACTTGCGCCTTGCAACGCATCCGGCTCAAGCAAGTCATAAACTACCGATAGTTCCAGAATGTATTTGCTGATGGCAGTACAAGTGTACGAGTTGTAGGTTGCCGTAATTATCACCACCACCCTGAGATTTTGGCTTTTTATGATGAAGATGTAACTCCTCATCATTTAATAGAGATTCCCCGCATACAGGACAGACATATTGTTGCCTTTGGGCTATCTTCTGCCTACTTTTGATTAATTCGGATTTAGTTTTAGCTTCTTGCCGTTTAATCCAGTAGTCCCTTAATTTGGGGTCATCAGGTGATGATTTACCTTTAACAAGAATGTGCCTTTCAATCTTGAACCAAGCAAATTTCAACATATAGGCTCCGGTTTGTTTATTACCGAATACCCATCGGTCAAATGGTCTATCAAGATTTAGATTTCCCCAGTATTTAGCCTTACGCCAGCTATCGGATTTATTTCGATGAGTACGGTTGGCATACATTTTCTGTTTCTCATATAACCAGTGGTCAAGAGAATTGAAAATTTTTGAGGATACCCCAACTCGGAAGTAATTCGCTTGTCCCCGAATAATCGGATTGAGCTTTTTAATAACTGCATCTGCTGACTTACCTTTACAGTTAAGCCATTCATAACGCAGTTTACTCCGAATATTTAGCACAGACTTTTTGCTAGGTTTGATTAACAGCTTCCATCCAGTTTTAGTGGTTTGGTCTTTGTAGTGTCTGATATTGAAACCCAAGAAGTTAAAACCTGCTGTAAGATGCGATATTTTTGTTTTCTCCTGGGAGAGGGTAAGCCCCCTGACTTGCATCCAATCATTAAGGATTTGAACAACATTTTCTGCATCTTCAAGTGTTTCACAGAACACCACAAAATCATCGGCGTATCTCACCAAGGCTCTTGCTGCACGTAGTTCTCCGTCCTTGTTATATTTAACTCCCAAGGCTTCTTCCATACCGTGCAAAGCTATATTTGCTAACAACGGACTGACAACAGACCCTTGCGGTGTCCCAGCATCTGTAGGATGCCATGAACCCGCTTCCATATATCCTGCTAGTAGCCACTGTTTAATTAATTCACGGGCTGGAAAGCCTGTTAAAAGCTCTAACAGAAAATTATGCGAAATGTTGTCAAAACATCCTTGAATGTCTGCATCTACTACCCATTTCTTCCGTTTATTTGGACGGGCGAAG
>NZ_JACJSI010000408.1 GCF_014698065.1 Nostoc flagelliforme FACHB-838 | reverse complement strand
CCTTCGTTCTCTCATCTCAAATGGATGTTTGAGTGGTTTCTCCGAAACACTAACTTTGATTTTGCGACTCTTCAAATGTACGGAGCTTTTTCAGAAATCAAATACTAGTCCTATAGTAGCATTAATAACTGCTTATGGCTAAATTAAAAAACGCCGAAACCCAAGTATTAAAGGTTTCTTATACTTTAGATGCGTTTGCCCTGCACAGCCGGGGAAGAACTAACGCCATGCCGCCGTACTCGACGGTGTCCATTCGATTCCACTAATACCTTGGCTTACTTGTTCTGCCCAAATTACTTGTCGTTTATCCTGTGTATCTTGCGCTCTTTTTCGGAACATATCGAATTATGATGAAGCTATTCAGCAGCTTATACAGCAATGTCTTTATTTACAAAAATCTAACTAAGCAGATTTAGTATTTTTCCACTGCTGATTTAATTCCTCTGGCTGACTGTTATGCTGATGGAATTCGTTCAATTGCATTTATTTCTAGAGAACGAATCAATTCCCGAATTATATCAGTTGCAGGTCTTCCGGTCGTTTGACAATATTTTTCCAGCTTTTTCGCTTCACTATCAGTTAAATTGATAGTGATTCGTTTTACTGCCCATTTTTTGTTCATAGTTTACTAAATTTTCATCCACTACATATTGGATCAAGCCAATTCCCCAAATCAACTTTTACAGGCAGGCTTTAACAATTTATACTAACCCTATTCTGTCACTCTCGGAAAACAATAATGGAAGCAAGATTCTGAAACTTTGGTTGAACCAAGCTTTGAACTTTTATTTTCTAACAGTAACTAAAATTTGTAGCCAAAACCTGAAAACTAAAGCTGCGGAAGGCTTACAGGGATTAGCTCCTCCCAGATTGACAAAACAGGGTTATTATGGCGGCATCAATGAATGGATACCAATGCCTCTGTTAAAGAATTTCTCTGGCTATGACCGGGATACCAAAAACTTTATTGACTCTGCACCAAGTAATAAGCAAACCTCTCAAGCTGAAACTAAGAAGTCAAGCACATCAACAACCCAAGCTCAACAGATGTTGGCGCTCTTAGAGAAGACGAAAGCCAATTCCATTGATGAGTTTATCCAAAATGAATTGAAATTAGACGGAGTTCCACCAGAGCTTATCCGAAAAGGAATCGAAAGATTGCTTCAGAGTTCACATCTTAAGTACAAATTCGACGGCTGCAATACTAATCAAAATTAAAATTTGGAGAAAAATATGCAATCAGTTCTAACTTTTCGTCATCACTACGGCATACCTTGATTGTCGGTGCGCCCTGCTCTGGTAAAGATGTTTTTACCAGCCACGCTATTAAAAACATCAAACAACAGCAACCCTCTGTTATTGTCTATGTAATCGACATAAAAGCAGATCCCAAAAAAAGCCACTACAGGCTGAAAATGGATAATTTGTTAGTCCAAGTAATATTACCAACAGTTAAAATAAGTTAATTTTATGAAAATTTGCTTTATTGTTAAAGCAAAACTTATCTATTGACATACAAAAGGTAATTTACATATACTCATATAAATCGAAATATAAGGGTATTGACTCGAAAAAAAGTTTTGTTTACAAAAATAGATTTTTGGCTCGCATTTGCGTCTTTAGCTCTGATTTTTCACGTTATATAGAACAGTTAAAGGGTGTCGGGTGTAATAAGCCTATATCTTTTCCCACTCAGCCGCACCCAACCGCCAACCCTTGGCTTGGTAAAGGTTTTAAAGCTTCCTGTGAAAAGTCAGGTTTTTAGCTAGGACTCTAATTTTATATCAAAGCAAGGCGAGCAAGCTATCCAGGCAGATATATAAAATTCAGTTAACTTGTATGACTACTTTTACTGAGTGGTTTGTTGAAATTACTAACGGTAAGCAACCTTTTCCTTATCAAAAACGTTTCGCCGAAGAACCAGAATTACCAACTTTGCTAAATGTGATTACTGGCGCTGGTAAAACCGCTACAGTTGTTTTAGGTTGGCTTTGGCGGCGAAGGCTTCATCCAGATTTGTCGGTTCGTCAAACTACTCCAAGAAGACTGGTGATTTGTCTACCTATGCGAACCTTAGTTGAACAAACTTATGCAGAGGTAGACAAATGGCTAAAAAAAGATGAATTGATAGGTGAAGTAGAACTTCACTTACTGATGGGAGGGGCTGTAAGCCAAAGTTGGGATATATGTCCAGAAAAAGACTGCATATTAATTGGCACTCAGGATCAACTACTTAGTCGCGCTCTCAATCGTGGTTATGGGATGAGCCGTTACCGTTGGCCGATCCATTTTGCTCTGTTAAACAATGACTGCCTATGGGTAATGGACGAAGTGCAACTGATGGGGGCAGGATTGAAAACTACAGCGCAACTTCAAGGTTTTCGAGAAGAATTTCAAACCTATGGTTGTGCCAAATCACTATGGATGAGTGCTACTCTTGACCCAGAATCGCTGTTAACAGTGAACTATCGCCCTGATTTAAGTAAGTTTCACACTTTAACAGAGTCAGATAAATCTCATCCGTTATTAAAAGAGAGAATAGAAGCTAAAAAGGAATTAGTTAAAGCTAAAACAACACTAGATAGTGATGGCAAAGGCTATGCTAAAGCATTAGCTCAGGAAGTAATTGAAGCTCATACACCCGATACATTAACTATAGTAATTTGCAATCGAGTCAGTCGCGCTCAAGAGGTTTATCAAGAATTACAAAGCCAAGGTGTGCCTGAGAAAGAACGATTTTTGATTCATGCTCGTTTTCGCTTGCAAGAACGTCAAAAGCTAAATAAAGAGCTACATACTTTTCAATCTGGTATTTTGGTAGCTACTCAAGCTATTGAAGCTGGTGTAGATATCTCTGCCCTGACTCTGTTTACAGAAATTGCTCCTTGGTCATCTATAGTTCAAAGAGTAGGACGTTGTAACCGTTATGGAGAGCATTCCAATAATGCCAAAGTATATTGGATTGATATTGATTTGAATCAGAAAAAGCATATCAGCCCTTATGAAAAAGGCGATTTAGTAGAAGCACAAGAACTTCTTAGTCCTCTAAAAGATGTTGGCCCGGAAACTTTGTCACAAGTTCAATCAAAGCCATCAGATTTTGAAGAGTTAATTCCTCGTAAGCATGACTTAATACAGCTTTTCGATACTTCAACAGATTTGGCAGGGCATGACATTGATGTATCACCATTCATTCGACAAACAGATGATACAGATATAGCGATCGCATGGCGAGATTGGTCAGGAGAATGTCCAAATATAGCAAAAGGAGCATTACTAAGGAAAGAACTATGTAGAGTTAGTATTGGTCAAGCAAAAGCTTTTTTGGAAAATCTAAGAAAGAAAAATAGTAATACTTGGATTTGGGACAGCTTACAAGGAGAATGGAAAAAATCAATCAATATTTATCCAGGAATGTTGTTACTAGTGCATTGTTCTAACGGCGGGTATTCAGAAACACTAGGCTTTACAGGTGATTTTAAAGATATACCGAAAGATATAGCGGATGAAGTCATTAAACTAGATAGCAATGATGAAGATCACTTGACAGATACAATTGGTAAGTATATCAGTTTAATCGTTCATTCTAATGATGTCGCCGATGAAGTTACAGAACTGTGTAAAAATTTTATAGAGTATGGTTTAAATATAAATTTATTAGAACGAACAGGGCGGTGGCATGACTTAGGTAAAGCCCATGAAGTCTTCCAAAAAGTTTTAACGCAAGATGACCCTGATATAGTAAAAGGAGGCCCTTGGGCAAAATCTGCTCAAAAATCAAGTATTAAATCAGAACGTCCAGGGTTTCGGCATGAACTAGTTAGTGCATTATTAGCACTACAGGAAAAAGAACCATTTTTACTAACTTACCTAGTTGCAGCCCATCACGGTAAAATTCGATTAACTATTCAACCACTTCCAAAAGAAAATAAACCATCAGAAAGCAACAGAAAGTATGCTCGTGGCGTTTGGGATAGAGATCCTTTTCCAGAAATTGATTTAGGTGATGGTTTAACTGTAAAAGCGCAGAATTTATCGTTAGCTTGTATGGAAATGGGAGAGCGCGAACATGGAGAATCTTGGACATCACAAGCAATTAATCTTTTGGACGAGTATGGCCCTTTTAAATTAGCTTTTCTAGAAACTATTATTCGGATAGCTGACTGGAGAGCATCAGCTAAGTATAACCCTGATATTTTACATTCAAACTAATGGCTGAAACTATTATTTTATCTGGATGTAGCCCTGAACCTTTATCTAACTATCTTAAAGCATTAGGTGTTTTACGTTTGATAGTTGAACAGAAGCAGGATGTAACAGCTAAAGGCTGTTGGAAGAATGATTATTTTACTTTAATTACTAATATCTCAACAAAACATTTAGTAGACTTTTTCTTACAAGAGTATAAGCCTACTCCTTTAGTAGCCCCTTGGAATGGTAGCACTGGTTTCTATCCTAAAGATAATAAGAAAACAATTGAATCTATAATTAATTCCCGAACAGAGCGATTAGCAGATTATCGAGAAACAATTACTATAGCTCAAGTTCAAGTAGATAAACTTAAGCTAGTTGTTCAACCAAAAGAGAAAGACGACAAGAAAAAACTAGTAACTAGATTGCGAAATAATCTTCCAGAAAAAGCCGTAAAGTGGTTAGATACTTGTACACTTATCAACACAGAAGATTTAAAATTTCCCCCTCTAACTGGCACAGGAGGTAATGATGGAAATTTTGAGTTTAGCCGGACTTTGATGCAGCAATTACAGGAACTAATAGATTTTCAGACTGGAGAGCCAAAAGAAAATGCTAACTTATTGCTGCAAGCTTCTCTTTTTAATAGTACAGTGCCAGGGTTATCGTTTACTGGCAAAATTGGACAATTTAACCCTATTGCTGCTGGTGGAGCAAATGCAGCCCCAGGTTATGATGCAGATTCTAGAGTCAACCCTTGGGATTATATATTAATGCTAGAAGGTATCATGCTCTTCACTAGTAGTGCTACTCGGCGTTACGAACAGTCTCAATCATCAGATTTCGCTTACCCTTTTACTGTTCGACCGTCGAATGTTGGTTATGGAAGC
>NZ_JACJSI010000407.1 GCF_014698065.1 Nostoc flagelliforme FACHB-838 | reverse complement strand
GTTCCAATTTTTCACTTTGTACTGGGCTTTCGTGTTCATATGCAGGGTTAGGCGGCGAGCGAACATAGGCGATAGGTAAAATTTACCATTTTGCCTATTCACGCAACAACGCCGAACTTATGGTAATTTCTCCAACCTCTAACTACCGGGGCTAATTTCTCCGCCTTTGTGGTAGCACCATAATTCGAGTTGTTGACGATGTGTTTTACTTTCTTACGGAATGCTTTGAAGTTATCCACTGAGGGAGTGCTTCTAAACTTTCCGTTTTTCTGGACTTTGAAATGCCAGCCGAGGAAATCAAACCCATCTGTCGCGGCGGTAACTTTGGTTTTCTTTTGGCTTACATTCATTCCGCGTTTGCGGAGAAACTCGTTGATTCTTTCAAGTATCTCTATCGCGTTATCTTCGGGTCGGAGTATGATAACCATATCATCCGCGTATCGGATTGATGGTTTGACAATACTCTTTTCTGAGGTGTTGTCTGTGATACTTTTACCGAGTTTGTATTCGGTGTGATATCTGTGTATACTCTCAATCCCATTGAGCGCGATATTGGCTAGTAATGGGCTAACCACTCCCCCTTGCGGTGTACCCTGTTCGGGGAATTCTGGGTTTACTCCAGCCTTGAGGCATCGGAAAATACCGAGTTTTAAGCCTTTGGGTGCGATGAGTTCGTCCATTATTGCTGAGTGGTTAATCCTGTCGAAACACTTCTCGATATCGAGTTCTATAACTCGTTTTTCTATTCCGTTGCTGTTGGAGCGGAGGTTATTAAAGATGTACTTTTGTGCATCGTGAGCAGAGCGCCCAGTTCTGAACCCGTAGTGGAAAGTGGCAACGCGCAAGCTGGTTCGAGTGCATATTTTGCTAGGCATTGCCAAGTTCTATCCGCGATGGTTGGTATTTTAAGCATTCTGGTAGTCCCATCTTTTTTGGGGATGGGGATTTCCCTTAGTCCTTGATGTTTCCAATTTCCACTATTCATTTTCAGTAGTTCTTCAAGGTTGAAGCGTTCTTCAAATGAGAGCGATTTCTTCCCATCAATACCAGCCGTCTTTTTGCCAGCGTTTAGCTGAGATACAAGTCTAATTGCAAGAAATCGAGCCGAGGTAGATTTTAGAATAAGCTTTTGGAGTGACCTAGCTTTCCGCTTGTCTCCAACTTGAACAGCTTTGAATACGCGATGAGTGAAGGCGGAAAAGGTTTCGGCGGAATTTCTTCCACGGTAAAGCTCTCCAAGATTCACTAGTTTTGTAACTGTGTCTAATCATTTTCTCTTCTAAAGTTTGTATTTTCTGAACACCTCAGACCAATTACGGTCTGTCCTACCCGAATTGTGGGAATTCCTCCGCTCGTCTGGGCTACTTGGGGTTCGACCGCCCCTAGACCCACAACTCGTTTTTATTCGTTCCCTCGGAAAGATTGATTGTTCCGTTAGATGTAGCCAATTCGCCTGCTGGATTCCCTGGACTCTTACCGATACTATGAGGATGTTCGGTGGGAATGGACTCCAGCGTGGTCAGGGTTTTTGCGTTGCGCCCTGCCCAAGTAATAAGGTCGCTTTTCTAGGCTCTGTTTCATCATAGGAACTCCCTGTTAGCGCCAGTGTCAACCCGCAACGGTCGTCTGATTGCACCCAGTTAAGAGCTTCACTCTACAAGAATCGAGCTTGTTCGGTGTGGGCAGGTAAGGAGTCAATTCTGAGTCTGAATGGTAGGGCTTTCACCTACATCTGTCCGAGAGTTCAGCCTTTAGTGACAGTAATCTGCTGTCGGGCTGACTTAGTTATATACGGACTGATTACCGTGATTCACTAAGTAACGAATCGCACCCTCATCTTCCTTGTGATTGCACTCTACTGGAGCAGAAAGACTCGCTTTTACCTCTGCAACAGCGCGTTTGAAAGATTGTTTGTGGTATCGAGCATAGCCGTGGGTCATTTTCACCCAAACCGTAGTGTCATCTTTACTAATCCAAATAGTCACTACATCTTCGGGCTTGCAGTTTTTGGAGTAGTCCGACTGATTGACGATGGTTGCAATGATTTGGCGATCCTGTGTGGTTAACGGATCTTTTGTTGGCGCAGGGGCTAAACTTTGTGTAATCATTAGAAATACCTCTTAAATGGGTAAAAAGGCGATCGCAGAGTTTGGTAGACGTAGCGATCGCCTTTTGTTTTGCGTGAACAACGTTGTGGTTTACCGCAACGTTCTCAAATTGTTTTGGCGTAGCCTCATATTTCTGAATTTCAGTTATTTTCTAGCAATAATTCACAGCACAAGGCTCTAGAGAAGGTATTGAGCGGTTGCCCTAGCAGTATGAGTGAATTTATTGAGTGATTTTGAGTATCTCCCCCAGCCGACTTTACCTGGCGTACCTTGTGCTATACGACGGGAGGTTCTCGTTTCTCAAATCTATGTTTTATGTTGATCAAATTTGGGGTTGAGCGCTTCTTTGTTTTTCAAAAGAGGCATCGCACTCGTCTCCTCTCTTATGATCATTGTATTACTACGCTCACCAGTGGTTGTCAAGTGTATTTTACTGGTGAGCGTAGTAGATATTTCTCTTAACTGTTGTAATCTATGTTCCAAATAAGTGAAGTGATATCCCCATCTAAAGCAGCACAAAGTTTCTCTAGAATTTCTGTACTAACAGTCATCTGAGTTGGCTTTTTTGGTTTGTTAATAAAGACGTGAGGAGTCTCTAGCTGCTGAATATAAGCCACAGAAACTCCCACAGCATCAGATAGCTTTTGTCTACTATATCCAGCTTTCTCTCTAAGCTCCCTGAGTTTTTGGGCATTTTCTTCATTCCACCTAAACGCAGCGATGGGTGTTACATCTACTGTGATATTCATTTTTACTTTAATTTTATTTTCACTGCGCTCGCCAGTTGACATGGTAATATGATTAATATACTGGTGTCAACCATAAGGCTACACTAAGCAAAGGTGAAAGCGATCGCTTGCCCATTAGCAATGCGATTATTTCAGCCTGCGTCAACTGGAGAAACACAACACCTGTTCAAAGACTCTTACGGTTCATTTCCTCAAGGTCAAGTGAAACTCACAAAGAATTCATTGCCGTAGAGATAAGAAACCGAAATCTAAAACTACTTAACTAGCTTTGAGAATCCAGGCAAGGTTTAAGAATGGCTCTCACCAGCAGTAATCGTGGAAGGGCTTGAAAGTTAATATTGCTACCCTAATCTCTACCGACAGAAAGATTTATACAAACGACAAGAGGTTTAAGGTAGGTACAACCAACAGTAACGCAAGGAAAAAACAAATGAATCTACCTGCAACTGTTAGCCCAAAACTCCAGAAAAGTGCGGCATTTATATTGCTTTCTCTAGCTTTAGTCGGTTTAGAAATTCCTTCTTCAACTGGACAAAGCTTGTCAAATAGTTCAACCAAATCGGCTCCGCTTGTTGATGGAACATATTTATACGGCGAAACTCCTAAACCTAATCAAATAGGGAAAGCCTACTTATTATTACAACGCCAACAAGGAGATATTGTCGGAGCTTTGTACTATCCTAATTCTGAGTTTAGTTGCTTTACAGGAAAACAGAATAACAACACAGTTTCTGCTAAATCACTTAGTTACAATAAAGCAAAAACTGAAAATATGAAAATTAACCTATCCAATTTTCATCAAATCAAACTTACTAGCGCTAACGACCAACGCATCCTCACAGTCTGCAAGCGAACAACAGTTGCCTCTTAGCAATTAACTAATGAGATTATTAATTATATAGGCTTTATTGGATAACAAGATACGGATCACAACCTCAAAAGTCAGAGCAAAAGAGTAGGTGATTCAGCCTACGAATCATTACAGACTGTTGCACACTGACTATATAAAAGTAGAAGGCGAAATATTGTTGGATGTTAAAGCCAAATTAAACTAAGAGTATAGGAATTAGTATTTTCAAGCAGATGACAGTTAATAATGGATCGATTCTTACGCTCTTTATTCTGATTATAACCCTGCTAGCTCTTGCCTATGGTTTTGGTGTGAAAGCTCGACGTTTACCCTTTACGGCAGAAATTGGGTTTAACCAGCAGCAATGGCAATTTCTGCGATGGTGGGTCAAGTTAGCTTTAGTTGCTGGAGTTTTGTTACCTATGTGCTTGTTAGCTCTGAGTTGGAAACAACCATCCTCATGGGTATTTTGGGCGAGTTACCTGTTGATAGTCGCCGTACAACTCATATCTGAACATATTTTTAGTCGCTTCCTAGTGCCAAGTATTGTTGTACCCATTGGCTTTTTCTATACAGCTTTTCGGTTGTGGCAACTGCTAGATGGATTCACACAATTAACATTTTCCTATTTGACATTGGTAGGTTTTGGTGTCGTTGTGTTGTTTTGGGTTGCTAACTTAATAATGTTGATGGTGATGGCCATTCCAACAATCTTTAAAGGTTCGGAGTCAATTTCACAATCTTGATTTATGTTTTGGCATGATCATAGTTCACAATCTATACCATCCCTATCTCTATTAAACCCGTGCAGATTTGGCAGATTAACCTTTTGAAAGAAGGGCAGTAATCCCTAGTAGAAGGTTCAATAAAGTTTGGCTATAAGACTTTAACATCTAATACTGAATATTTACACATAAAAGTACTTAGCTAGATATACAGTACTTACAAAGTTTATTACTGAAATTATCCTAATTTTTTATCAAACCATGACATTAGGGGAGTATGTTGGGACGGGCAAGCAGAATTCAATGATTCTTGGTGGGAGCGAGTTAAATATTACGCTCGACTGGCAATTGAGCGGGTGGATTACGGTGTAGAATCAGTTAAAGAATTACTCTGTACTCTAACAATTGATGAGCGTTGCGGTCTGATCCTGGAGTTTAAGGATGTTGACCCGGACAAGTTTGGTCAACTGATTGCATCTGCGCCCAATTAGGTGCAGTGGATGGGACGAATTGTTGGGTTGTGAAGGAGCCAGCGATCACTCGTGTCAAAGATGCGATTGCTGCTGGTGCGATAACCAGACTGATCTGTTTATTAATGCTTGCCAGAGTGGGTCTAAGGGGAAGAATACTGTGACAACAACCAATGTCAGCACTTGGTTGGATTGGGCAAGGAAGCAGAGGATTGTGCGGATAATGCCGGAAGGGGAAGCAGGAAACTTGCAGAACATGAG
>NZ_JACJSI010000406.1 GCF_014698065.1 Nostoc flagelliforme FACHB-838 | reverse complement strand
CAACATTCTCACATTTGACATGGATTTTGAATGGTTTATTCGACACACTACCTTTGATTTTGCCACTCTTCAGATGTACGGAGCTTTTTCAAAAATCAAATAGGAGTCCTATATAGTATAGCTAACACTAAGGGCAACAGCCACGAGCGCACACTACCTGTTATGCAAAATGTGAGACCTCACACTCTTGTTTGAGCGAAAAATAAGCTGATGTATTTATTAGATACATCAGCTTTTGACTTATCCCAAGATTTCAATCACAGCCGCTAGAATAGCTGACGCTTTGTCTGAAACCGGAATAAATACCCGCTTTTGCCAGTTGATGATCTCGGTGAAACATCCAACAGCTAACAGTCGCTCTGCCAGTGAGATAGCATTAACCAGTTCTATACGAGGTTCTGCGGCAATGTAAGACCGCCGCAAGGTTACACCACCCGGCAACTGCTGGGAATACCCTTCGTTTAGCACCAGTGAAACAAGTTCTGCTGGGCTTAACAACTGGTTCTTTAGACCGAGTTGTTCGCGCACGGTTTGAATGTCGTGAGCATTCACCACCCGACCGAGAATCTTTTGTCCATCGCTGGTTTGTAGTCGGAAGACTCGACTATTTTGCTATGGCAGGATTTTCCAGATAGGCAATAGAATACCAGTTACTAAATGCAGGTAATCGGTTGTGAACTTGGGTAATTCGTTTACTTCAGTAGACCAAGCAGCAGTAAACGCATCAATAGAAACTTGCTGCCAAATAGAAGATTCCAAGTCTTGGACTGGTACGCGAGTTTCCTTCTGTGGACGAATCAGCAAAACTCTTGGGACAACTCCACCATCAGCGTTGTAGATACTATGTGTTGAAATTGACACAGCAGCATTACCAGACTTGGAGTTGATCATGAGCAGTCCTTGATATTGAGTTGCGAACTCAAGCATCTCTTGAGCGGTTCTGATGCTGTTTCTTTGAGTGCGTTCTACCTTCAAGTAGTTGGTCACGCTGCCAGTTGCCGAGTGTGTATAAACTGCTTCCTGGCTCTCAACAATAAACCGTTCTGCTCGAAGTGTTTCCACACCCACCTCAAAGATTCCTGCGGCGATCGCTGCTTCAATCTGCTGACTCAAGAGTAGTTCAAACCTCTCGAAAATGATGTTTTGCATATCGATGCGTAAAGCCAGCAGCCGATTGAGGAATTGCCGCAATGGGGGCAAGTCGATTTTCATCCCGCCTTCATGAGAGGTTAAGCCCAGTCATTAGAGATAATGTCAAACAGAAGATTTTTGAGCATTTGTTTACCACAAAAGGTGTTGGTAAGGGAACAGGATTAGGATTAGCGATCACTCATCAGATTGTAGTAGAAAGACATCATGGAGCGCTCGCCGTAAATTCAACTTTAGGTGAGGGAACTGAGTTTGTAATTACGCTCCCAGTGAAAGGGGGATAAGGGAGCAGAGGGGATAATTCCTAACTTTTAACTCAGCACTCCCAATGCCCAATCCCTTTATGCTAAATTTGGAGCGGGATAGTAACAAAGTTACAAAGCTATGGTTTAGGTTCTATCTGCCTGACTGGTGCGCCAAGCTTTTGCATAAGCGTATACCGCCGAGTCCTTTAAACTATACCATCGTTTGATTAGCTCAGTTGGTAGAGCGCTCGACTCATAATCGATGCGTCACAGGTTCGACTCCTGTATCAAACACCAAAGGAAGTTAGCTCACTGGTAGAGCGGTCGACTGTTAATCGATGTGTTGTAGGTTCGATTCCTATACTTTCACCCAACCCTGTCCGGGTTAAAAGACAATACCCTTCTAAGGTAGCCAATATGGTACGGGAGAAATCCCAAAACGGTTCAAGTCCGTCATTTTCTCAACTCTGTGGTGTAAGTGTTTTGTTATCGGTGATTACTCATAAGGGTGATGTTCGGTAGCCACAGTCAAGGAGTAAGCGCAACTGCATTTTTCCCTAACTTGAGTATGTCCCTTCGTTTGCTACATCTAGTTTTCCTTTAGGATTCTAGATTAATAAATTGAACGGCATATTTGAGCGCGGTTTTTTTTCTAGATTGCCATTGAGCAGTTTGGGAAAAAGAACAGCAATCTTAATCCAGTTTTGGAGAAGCTTTTGCCCACACCTAAACTGTAAACACTTGCACTTGCAGAGTTAAAAAATATTTTGTAGTATTATAGTAGTACAAGCAGTTAGAACCAATCCTTTAGCCTTTTTCCCCAAGGTTGCAAACTCCAATAACCCTAGCATTTAAGCTGTAAGACAGTGATTTGTATCACAGGTGGTATTTGAGTTTAAGCAAGGTTATAAATGTGTTGATCAAATCTTCTTGACTGGTTGCGATGGCGTACCCGCCCGCGTAAATTATTTATGCAAATTATTATGTGGAAAACATTTTATGTCAAACCTAACGAAATTGGCATCTTATATCACCGTAGTGACTTTAAAAAAAATTTACAACCCGGTACACATACTTATTTTGGTCGGCATTGGCAAGTAAAAATTTATGACCTTAATCAGCCACTAGTTCAGATTGAAAACCTAGAACTGTTGTTACGAAATCACGAAGCGGAACTGCAACAACATTTATTGATTATCAGAACCGCATTTAACCAAGTTGCGTTAGTCCGCTATGGTCAGAATTGGGTAAGCGTTGCACCAAATAAATTGATTGCTTTTTGGCGTGGTTTTATTGAAGTAGAGTCTTATATATTCAACTTAGAAGAAAGCTTAGAATTGCCTAGTTCGTTTGTGCAGCAATTGCGCTCAGTTACGTTGAATGGACTCAAAAAGTTCCAAATTTCAGAGTATGAGATAGGTTTACTATATCTGCAAAACAATTTTGTGCAGCCTCTAGAATCAGGAGAGTATGCTTTTTGGTCGGTAGATAGAGATGTTACAGTTAGGACTCTCAGCCGGATTATCCCTAACCCAGACTTTCCCTTGGAAGATGTACTCATTGAAAAACATCCCGACTTTATTGCTGCTTATTGTGAAACAGTGCAATTGCTGTCTTTGCAAGTTGCAATTGTGCGATATCGAGGGAAAGTGATTTCTATTTTGCCACCCACCAGCCGCAAGTTATTTTGGCAGGGTGTTGAGGTGGAAATTCTCGACATCAGCGCTGATGCTCAGTTACAGCCTAGCTTAGTGGCTGAGTTGGTTGAGGGTTCAACAGAAGTAAAATTGCTCAGTCGCAACTGTTTGCATATTTGCCAAGTTCTGGCCCAGCATATTGGACTAGTATATATTAATCAAGAGTTTCAAGGACAGCGATCGCCAGGTACACACGCTTGGTGGTTATTTGGCCGCTCTTTTCAAACCGAAACCATCGACCTCCGACTCCAAAATATGGAAGTATCCGGTCAAGACATACTCTCTAAAGATAAAGTACCTCTGCGGTTAAATTTAACGGCTGGCTTCCGCATCCAAGACCCATTAAGGGCAAAAAACGGGTTGTCAGATATTTCTGGTTTCTTATACAAAGAATTACAATTTGCTTTGCGTGATGCAGTCGGCGAACGCAACTTAGATGCTTTATTAGAGGATAAAGGTGCAATTGATAAAAGTATCTCTGAATATATTCGCCAGAAAGCCGCAGACTATGGAATTGAAGTAGATTCTGTAGGTGTCAAAGATATTATTTTACCTGGTGAGATTAAGACTATCTTGAGTAAGGTAGTCGAAGCAGAAAAAGCCGCTCAAGCAAACGTAGTCAGACGTAGAGAAGAAACTGCTGCTACTCGTAGTATGCTAAACACTGCCAAAGTGATGGAGGATAACCCAGTTGCATTGCATTTGAAGGAACTCGAAGTATTAGAACGGATTGCAGAGAAGATCGATCGCATTCAAGTTAACGGTAGCTTGGATAGTATCTTAACAGACTTGATTCGGATGAATCCGCAATGATTTAGTTATTAAAAGCGATCACATTATCTCGTAAATTAGTTTTATTAACATGCACCCATCGGAATTTGGACAAAGTACGCGGATTGTTAATTGAGGTTGGACAGTTTAATGCAATCTTGTCTATTAAGTTTGGGTATTGATTGAGGTAATCAACAGCTTTTAAAAAGTGTGTATAGCAATTAAATGCCAGATGATTTAATTGCTTACGCTTGTAGAAGCGGCTATATTTCCATTGCTAACCGAAACCACATTACTAGCGTAAGCAGCCGATGCAAATAGTCCGCTAATGAACTGAAATATGACGAGAGTAACAAATGCCCAAAAGATAGCTACTATTGCCAGGGTAAGTAGAAATTGCATATCCATGATTATTCCTCAACTAAGTATTTGTAATTTTCAATTGATTTACGCAAAGCGGATTTGAGCCTTGTTCAAATGTGAAGCGAATTTGAACATATCCTCTCTTCAAGAGAGAACTTCAGTCTAAATTTAGCGTAGCGTACCTCTAATTTAATCCAACTCAGGAGTGCGATCGCGTACCCGCACTTTCCGGCGGCATCGCCTCTGCTTAATCCCCGGCGAAAAACCATCAGATTGTCAGACCAAGTAGCAAGTTGCAAATCGCAAGTGTACCGACAACTGTTGTCGTGGGCTTGAAACAAGGACACTTTATGTCTGGTACTACATGTATTGACATAATTCTTTTTTTGAAGTGGGCTTGTATTCCACAACTGAAGTTTTTTATCTTACTTGCGACTTCCAACTTGCTACTTGTTTTTGTTACTGTTTTAATCAAATGGTGCATGAATATATTGATGCCCAGAAACTATCCTTGTAATAAATAGAACACCGAAGAAAGAACCGATGCCCAGCAAAACTATTGAAGTCCGAGAGTACACCGTTAGAGCGCACAAGCGGGAAATTCATACTCGCGTTTTCAACTTTGTGTGTAAGCAGTGTGAACAACCTACACAACGAGAAACCTTTGGTGTGCGACCACTCTACTGTGAAACATGCCGTCCGCCACAAGCGCCCAAGCAATCGAAAGTAGTCCCTATAGGCAAGAGGAAACCCAGAGCGATGAACTACAAGAGTGGAAAAGGTATTGCTGGGTAGAATAGAACTCTTGCAAAAGTGTTTTGTGGTATAATAAAGGGTTTGAAAACTTGCAATTAGGAAATTTGATTAGCAGTGAAATTTGGGAGAGCCAAGCAGCTTACCGCAAAAAAATTTAAGCGAATGACTGGAGTGAGCCGTAAAACCTTTG
>NZ_JACJSI010000405.1 GCF_014698065.1 Nostoc flagelliforme FACHB-838 | reverse complement strand
ATTAATCTCTAGAGATAGTATTTATGATACAGAAATTATTTGTCAGGTAACAAAGGCAAATCAAGCTATTTCTAAAACAAATCTTCAACGCATTACCAAACAATCAATTACCAGCACTTCTTTATCTACAGATAAAGGAAATATTGATGTCAAATCGGGGATGAATATTGAAGAAGCGGTAGAGGCGCAGAAGACAATATATAAAGGTAGTGTAGTAGTGCATACCGCAGTTGCTTTTCTCGTCCACCGCCCAACCCCACGGGAATTAGACGAAGCTTGCCGATATCTTGCCAGCTATTTCTTGCGTCCGGCGGTAGTTGACCGAGAAATAGAATACGCTTGGAAGACATGGTTGCAGTGTTGTCCATTTGTTTGGGAGCCGTTGTTAACCAAGCCTTTTAACCGCCGACTGCCATATTTTAGTTCGGAAGCACCAGGGCTGATGCCATTGATCAGGACTGCCACAGGCGATCGCAGTGGCTTTGAGTTAATCGCAGAAGAAGGGGGCACACCAGTACATTTAGACTTGTACCAAAACCACAAGAATTTGGCAGTTTTCGGCGCAACTCGTTCAGGTAAATCTGTATTGGTGGCAGGTATTCTTACCCCGGCACTAGCACAAGATATTCCAGTAGTGGCGCTAGACTATCCCAAGCCAGACGGGACATCCACTTTCACTGACTACACCAATCTGCTGGGTGAAGATGGGGCATACTTTGACATCTCCAAAGAATCAAACAATCTTTTTGAACTTCCTGATTTGCGCTCTCTGGATGCAGAACTGAGAAATGAGCGATTGAACGATTTTAAGGAATTTTTGAAATCAGTGCTGATGACAATGGTGATGGGGACGAGCATGATTGGTGTCAGCCCAACGATTACCACCAATATTGAGTCAATCATTGCTTTAGCTTTAAAAACATTTTTTAATGATGATGAAATTAAATCACGCTACAAGTCAGCAATACATTTTGGATTTGGGACTCAATATTGGAGCGAAACTCCGACGCTGAAAGATTTTTATAATTTTTGTTCTCCAGCTTTCATACAATTAGATTCTATTGCTAGTAAGAGTCAAGAGATTTCTGAAGCCTTAGAGCAAATCAGGCTGAGAATAAATTATTGGTTGAGTACCAGAGTCGGGCAATCCATCTCACGCCCATCCAGTTTTAGAACTAATGCCAAATTGCTAGTATTCGCTTTACGTAATTTATCGAGTGAAGCTGATGCTGCCATATTGTTTCGGATCTTCAAAGTGAAGTTGGTGAAATTCAAACCTGGGCTAGGGATGAGATTAACAGTGCTTGGGCAGACATCAAAGAAAACGCTAATGCGGCAATTGATAGTTCTATCGGACAATTGGGTGCGCCTGACCCGATTGCTTCGGCTGATCAATTGAAGGATTCACTTAAGGATGATTATTCTTATCCTGTCGCCCAAGAAAAAGCACAGAAGCTCTCACGTGACCTAGCTTTGGCTTCTGTCGCTAGCGTGGTCAGCGAAAAAGGACAGCAGCAAACTCAAGAAAAAATTGATACTACTGCACAAATCGCCCAGCAAGCAAAAGATATTTCTGATGAAGCTCAGAATATGGACGCTTCTCAGAACATCCTCAAAGCGATCGCTGCTCAGAACGGCTTAATTGTGTCGATGTTAGCAGAACAACGTACTGATTCGCTGTTAGCCCGACAGGACAATGCTTACTCTAACCTGATGCTGACGCAAGTGGCAGATCATCTTGACTCCCAACGGAAAAAGGAGAACTCCGAAGAAGATGGCAGATTATCTCTATTACATGAAGTCGTACTTAATGCACGGCTAGATCCTACTTCTGCTGACTGATGTAGCGTTCAAATATCTTTCAAAATTACTGTATTGAGCAAGGATTCAAATCATGTTTTTACTAGCGCAATTAGATGGTGGCGATTTAGCTGATTTAGCAAGAGAAAATGCAGCTTCAGTAGCACAAGGATTTGATGAGCTTTGGAACGAAACTATTACAGGTGGTGTTTATTCAGCAATTTGTACAGTCGGACCTTTATTCGCTATAGCAACACTAACTTTCTTCGTCGTTGAATGGACAAAAAAAATGATGGCGGGGGAAGAACAAAGAGCTTATACTGATTTTATTTGGCCGTTAATAGTTGTCTATCTCCTAAGTAATAGCGGAGATGCTTTAGGAAAATCAACTTTGGGGATTAGAAACTATATTAATAATGTAAATAATATAGTTCTTAGCAAGGCTGCTGCGGGAATTGACCTCAAGCAAGCGTATGAAAGTGCATTGGGAACTGAAGCAGCACGTAGCGCTATTGGTCTTGCTGTAAATAAATGTAGAAATTCATCTTTAAGTCAACAAGAAGAAATCAACTGTTTGAATCAAGCTAAAGAAGATTTAACCAAAAAATATCCAGATAAGTTTAACAAAAATAATGGAGTTTTTTCTTGGTTTGTAGATGCAATTGATGGCGCTATCGATGCTTTTAATGATGTGAAAGATGGTCAAGCAAATGGAATTGATTTAATTTTATCTCCTATTAATGCTTTTGTTGGGTCTGCTGTTACTGACATAGTTACGATAATTTTAGTCGGAATGAATGGGGCTTACCAATGGGGAATTGAACTGACTATGCTCGTAACAGCACTGCTGGGGCCTATAGCTGTTGGTGGCTCTCTGCTACCTTACGGAGCTAAATCAATCTACAGTTGGTTAGTCGGATATTTCAGTATAGGTTTTGGCAAACTTTGCTTCAATATCATTGTTGGTTTCGCCGGGCAATTAGTCGCTGATTCTAAATCTTATCAGCCAATGTTTTTCCTATTTACAATTGGTATAATTGCGCCATTCTTAGCTACAGGTTTAGCGGCTGGTGGTGGCGTTTCTGTTTTACTTCAAATTAATAAAGCTACTGAAACTTACAGTGGCATTGCCATTGAGGTTGCTAAAGGTGTTGCTACTAAAGGTGGTAGTTTAGTCGGAAAATTAGCTAAATAAAACGTAAGAATTCAGCACTCAGGATTCAGAAGCCAGAATTTAAAAGCAATGAGCGGATAACTCTTCTATTGATTGAAAAGGATTCACTCTTCTTCTCCAACATTCTGACTCCTGGATTCTGACAATAAAATCTATGCTAAATCATCAAAATAAACCTCAACCAAAAGAACCATTACAATTACTTAGTTACAACAAATATGCAACAACAAGAGTTGGAATAATTTCTCTGGCTGGGTTTTCAATGGCTGCACTTTCTCTGCTATTACAGTTCCTAAATTATGGAGCAATTAGTGTTTTAAATAAAAAACAATTGGCATTAGTACAACTTTCATCAGGAGAGACAATTACCGCTAGAGCAGTAGACCCAAAAGAACGGTCTGATGAAGTAATTAAAAAATTTGTATCTGATACGTTTATTACTACGTTTAATTGGGATGGATTAGTAAAAATATTTAATGAGAAAGGAGAACCTATCACTAAGCAAGATACTGGGGTAGAAGTAGGTAGACTTAATAAAAAATCTAATAGTAAGGTTACGACTAGAGCCTATGATGCTGCATTTGCTTTAAGTGAAAATGAAGGATTTCGCCCCGCCTTTCTCAAGAAATTAGCATCAATCACTCCGACGGGTGTATTCAATGGTGATACTCAAGTATCTTTAATCCCCAGATTCATATCTCAACCACGCCAAATTAAAGCAGGGAAATGGGAAATAGATTTTATTGGGACGCTGGTAACTTTTGAGCGTGAGAATAACTTAGGTAAAGGAATTGCTTTCAACAAAACCGTTACAGTTTCTTCAATTTCTAATCCAGAATATATCCCAGCTAATACCACTGATTTAGCCAAGAAGATTTATGCAGCCCGTCGCGCCGGATTAGAAATTACCGAAATTGTAGATTTAAACTTCGGGAGAAGGAAATGAGTGAAGAGAATAATAAAAATGGATCTGTATCGACTTTAGAGGATTTGCTTAAAATAGATGATGTTAATAAAACTAATGGTAATAAAGCACCAGAACCAGAAAGTTTATTAGTACCAACTAAGCACACATTTGTTACTTCTCCTTGGTCAAGACTAGCAATAATTGCTGTCCCTTTTGGAGTTGGATTTTTAGCGATATTTTTGATGCTCAATGGTGTTTTCAATCCCGCACCATCACCAAAGATTGGTCTGAAAACGCAGGAAATACCGACCACTGAACAAGCCCAAGAAAGTGATGATGGAGACGGTGATGCGCGTGCAAAACTCGCTCTGTCGGATCAAGAAGATGAGTTAGGTCGCATTAACAAAAATAGAAAAGACCAACCAGCGCCAGTACCAGTTTCAGTAGACCAAAAGGTTGTGCCATCTAACCCACCATCTCCACGACCTGCGCCACGGAGTGTTCAAAATACACAATCACGTCGCGTAACTCAGACTACTCCACAAGCGATTAGAACCTACACTCCGCCACCAACACGCACGAGTTTTTCTCCAAGATCCTCTATATCTGCACGGACAGTAACGCCCCTAGATCCCCTTGAGCAATTGAACAAACTCCGTGGCATCGGTTCTTACGGCAAAATCGCATACGCCGAAACTAGCACCAGCAAACAATCTTTATTAGATCCGGCTCAAACTCAAGCAGTTCAAAATCAACCGAATGAACAAACAGATACAAATAATTTTGACCAAACCACGCCGCAAAACTCAAGCGACTCGATTGAAAAGATCCGCCCCAGGTGGCAAGCAACTTCTAAAGTTAACAAGATTACTTTAGCTAACAATTATTTACCTCAAGAAAGCCAAATTCTCCAAGGCAAACAAACTCGCTACCTTACCGTTGGCACTTTTGCTAGTGGTGTCCTTGTTACATCTTTAATTCAAGCCACAGTTAATAATTCAGGGCAGACACAGACACAAAGTATCGGCTCAAAATTTCGGGGTAGAGATTTATTCAGGTAGCCACGACCAACCAAATGGGTTAGAAGAAGACTTCTCTCGAATAATGTTACCCAAACAGGGAATATCACCGAGTTGCAAAATCCGGTCATGCATATACTCAAAAAAGCTAATACCTAACTTACGAGTAGTGGCAACCAGGGACATGAAAATATCCCATGCTTTGGTACCAAGTTCTGTTTGGGTGGCATAACTAATCTTGCGTCGCTGTACCATAGTTCTAGCAGCCAACT
>NZ_JACJSI010000404.1 GCF_014698065.1 Nostoc flagelliforme FACHB-838 | reverse complement strand
CTGTTTAAGCTATTAAAGACTTTTAAGATAATGATAATCAAAAACAGGGGGAGGAGGCGAGCGTCGCTCGCCTCCTCCCCCTTCCCTCCATACGATTATCATTCTTATTAAGGGTGTTTTGAGTATTTTAACTGATTGACAAAAAGCGCTTTATCTTAACCTTTCACCGATGCCCGCCGTAGGCAGCGGAATTCAATACAAGTCTACACATCTCCCGCCAGCAGCAACCAGAGTGGTACAGAACTACTCTTCGCTAGGGGGATTTGTTGCCAGTGCGCTGTAGGAAGCGGGTGCTTTTATATGTTCAGTGGGGAGTATGTGGCGGTGGAGAGTGGGGATAGAGGAAAGCTATAGCTAAAAAGATATTATTAACCCTGTTTTGTCAATCTGGGAGAAGCTAATCCCTGTAAGGCTTTTGTAGCTTTAGTTTTCAGGTTTTGGCTATAAATTTTAGTTACTGTTAGAAAATAAAGGTTCAAACTTTGGCTCAATCAAAGTTTCAGACTCTTGCTTCGATTACTGTTTTCCGAGAGTGACACAATAGGGTTAAAGTAGTGAGTCAATTCAATCTTTTTCAATCACGTTTAAACTCCATTTGGGCGAAGTAGTCTTGCAGCAGTTTGTGAATAAAGCGATAGCGGCCACCGACACGCTGGAGAAATAGGCGCTCGGTGCAGTATTCAAGGAAACGGGCGTAGTTCCAAGGGATGTAGCCGTTGCGGTAGAGAATAAGGCGTAGGGCAAAGTGTTTAATAACAGATGTTCCACTTCTAAATATCCCCATTAATAATCCAAAAAATAACCCAAACATTAAGCTAGAAATTAAAGCTGACTCATCTAAACTATTATTTTCCTGAATTATTTGAATTAAAAAAATTAATATGGTAGAAGGTAAAAAATACAATACTGATAAATTAAATGTATTTTTAACAGATTGCCAAATCCCTTGGTTAGGAATAGTTTTACTTCCTATTGCTAAATTATTAAATTTGCCTAATATCCCAAAAGTTAACTCATTTTTTAAGAGATAATAAAAGCTTTTTCGATTTTCAAGTGCTTCGATTTTATCTCCAATTAACCCATTAATCAGTCCGATAATCAACCCCCAAATTAGCACGATAATCACTCCTGCCATCGTTCCAGAAATCAGTTGATTAATTAGCCCCCAAATCAACCCGATAAGTAGCCATTTCATCATGGTTTTATCAGAAGCTTTATCAGACTTAATTAAACCTGTATTTTCAAGCTTTTCCTCTAGCATCTCACCAAATAAACCATTAATTAGCCCGACAATCAAACCAATAATCATCCCTGCATTAAGCCCCTGAAGCAAGCCTAAAAATCCGAAAATCACCCCTCCAGTCACCCCATCATTAATCTCCCTTCCAAGGACAGTAACCTCTCCAGTTACCCCTAACAGCCCCAAAATTACTCCTAACAGCCCCAAAATCAGCCCATTAATCAGCATTTGTATAACTCCCCAGACAATCAAATTATAAATAATTCTGGGAATTTTACTTTTTAACAAACTAGGCTGCATTTCTTCAATCAAAAATTCTGTTTTCGATTCTTTGAGCATTTGCCCTGCTAGCCAAACGAGCCATATTCGCGTTTTCCTGGCATTAGGAGGTTTGGATTTCAAATATGCCCTACTATTAATATCTTCTGCTAACATACGTCCTATATAAGCATCTAGCAAATACTGATGACGCTCTGCTGTAGAAGTCAAAAGCTGCCATTTCTCAAGAGATATGTCTTGAAATACTAGAATGGTAATACTGAGGAATAAGGGAGTTTTAACTAGCTCTAGTAAGACTAAGTTACCACTGATGATTGAACACAGTTCTCTATATTTAATCCGGCTGAGATAATCACAAATCTGATTACTAGTTAAAGGCTGTAAGTAAATAGCACCATGAAGCTGCAATTGATTAGAGTAACCCCCATCTTCTTCACTCCGACTACAAATAACTAGAAAAAGCGGTCTATTTTCCCCTACTAAAAATTGATTAATTCTCTGAACATAAAGTTTTTGACGTTCTAGCTCAAGTTCATCTAAACCATCAAGTAATAGTAATAATTGGTGATTACCTACCCACTTTTTACCAAGTTCAGTTGAGACACCATATTTAGATTTAAGTTCTGCCAATAACCAATTAGTTATAGATTGTCGGTCATCTTTCCAAGAGGACAAGTTAAATAAAACGGGAACGGGATAATCAGGCTGTTCTTCGGCTCGTTGGATTAATTCTTGAGCGAGTTCTAATTGTGCCGTGGTCTTCCCCGACCCTGGCGCACCTGAAATTAACAGTTTACCTGCAACTTCTTGGGAATCAAAAACTGATAGAATAGTTGCACTATCTGGGAGAGCTTCAGCAGGTTTTAAGCCAATTTTTCTTTCTGCATTCCAAGGTCTTTTTACCTGCTGGGGTTGTGACTCTTTATCTAAATTAATCAGCACAGCATTGTGTAAAGATTGCCTCAATCGGGAAGTCACTTCTGACTTAACTGAGGCTAATAATATCCGTTCATTCTTTGGTCGCTCCGTATTGCCTAATGGTGCTAGGGGCATAACGATTGCTGCTAAATATAGGGGTTTCTGCTTGCTACAATTGAGATTAACGCTTTTACGGGCTGTGACGCAATATTCTGGTTACAGCGAGTAAACAACGCACTATACGAAAATTGCAATTGCTGATGACGGGTGCAAGAGTCAAAGAAGCCTACCCATTAAAAAAAAACTGCCCTGGGGCAAGGAGTCCAGAGCAGCGCTTACAAAAAAATAAATATGGGAGTTTTAAACTATTACCCCCTGTTTTACATATAATTCGTTCGCTATGTAATACTATTCAGTTCAAGTTTTGTACTTTATGCAAAGAGAGCGAAAAACTTTTAAAGCTTCACTATACAAGGATTAGACGCAATCAACCAAGCCCAATGCAACACCCTTGGCTGAATGCGTGTTAACCAATGGTTATCAAAATTTGGTCAAACATAAATGCACCATTACCCCAAGGAGCAATCGTAGGCTGTGGAGGGCGGTTGTGGCAAGGGCACAGAAGAGGCGATCGCTTAACATAGGCGCACTTTCACAAAAATACTCTATCGAGTTATTCACATCGATAGAGTATATAAATTTACTATCATCATCTTTTACCAGATTCAGTTTATACTCTGTAAAATATTTATACCTCTGTATAAGTACTGCAAATCTTACCTACTAGTTCGCTTTCGTCACGAAAGCGGGGTACTGGGTTTGGGGGAAGGTGGGGCCCCTGAAGGGGATAAGGGGCAGGGGGAAAGGTTTTAAATCCCAAAACCAGTCCCCTTTCCCCTTTCCCCAGACCTCACAAGCGCATCTTTGGGTTGGCAGACTACTACAGCGATCTCGCATGAAGCATTACATGAGGGCAATGACTCCAAGACCTCCTCTCATCACTGCCGCTCTATCCTCATATCCGAATGTCACGCTTGAAAACGTGAAACCTCGCGCTTGGCTATCTTGTTGGGGGTAGGGTTGCAGGTTGTGTTTAAGACAATTAAACTTCAGTTGCGTTAAGGCTGGACGTTCGCTCATTTTGACCTTGTGAGTGAAAATTATGTCTTACAGGGCTTAAGTTCAAGCTCATAAATGGATTCAGGGATTTTCATCAATAAAAGAATCTGTTTTTGAAGCTGGTTGATAGGGGTAATGAAGACCGTAGAATCAGGGAGGAAGTAAAGAGTTAGGTGACAAAAAGCTTTAAGCATAAGTTCTGCCGAAGGACGAGGGGTTTTTCGTTTGGGATTGCCATCATAAAGACCTTGCAAAGAATCTTCAGCTTGTTGAAGTGCCTGCCTGACAACAAACTCCATAAGGGTAAAAACGCGCAAAGCAATGTTTAATAAAAACATCAAGCCAGTGATTCGGTCAAGATTGGTGGAAGTAAATCGGTAAAGCAGGCAAAGAACCCCTCTTGAAGCGATGAAAACCGCGTTCAAGAAGCCATTCATCTCGGTAATACATTACCGACTCAGATAAAGTTAGCTGTTCGGTAGGTGCATTAGTTACGTACAATCGCCAACCAGCCAAAGTTTCTGCTTCAACAATTGCACTATCAATTTTCTCAAATTGGAGTTGAAGCCGTGTCGAAGTAACCTGTTGTTGTAAAGTATTCTTCGAGGGTCGTCCTCGTCTTTGATGGCGAGTTTCTGTTAGTGTTTGTTCTGTAATCGTAGTTGATAAAAAATCAGTAACGCGATGGCGTTTGAGGATATTCTCAACCTTATGAGTAAGCACATCTAGCTCGGTTCCTGGTTTATTGGCTAATTTCTCCAAGGCAAGTTGAGCTTGATTGATGCGTTTGTTTTGACTATCAATCGCTCCTAGAGCAAGCTTGTGGGAATAAACTACCGAATAGCGTTCGTGCCAACGAACCCATTTATTTGTTTCTGGATTTAACCAAAACTTACCCAACTCAATCTCAAAACCTTTACCAACAGCAGTTTCGTGTTCTTCTTGTTGGGGTAAACGAATATCGATGATTTCTGTTGATGGTTGTTTTACCCATTGTTTGAGTAATTGGGGGTTTTGTCCGCTCATTGGCAAGGGAACACAGTAAAATCCTCCATTTAATGCGATGTTGGCACGGGTTGAGATCGAACCAGCCTTACAGTCAGCGATGAAGACAAAATGTTTGTGCCCAATTACTTTTCGTATCTTTTGCCAGGTGGGAAAATATAAAGGGTCATCGGCTCCATTGCCTTCAAGAGTGGCGCTGACTAACGGCATTCCCATCGGGTCGAGCGTTGCTAGTAACTGACGATATTGCAATAAGTCTGGGCGTTTATCTTTGGAGTAGCCATGACGCAATAGATTGTCTTCTAAATGACTTGTATTTTCATGATTTACACTGAAGCTTGTTGTGTCTGTGCGTGCAATTTTTGTCGGTAATTCGTATGCTCTAATTATCTGCCTGACTAATTTAATTTCTATTTCCTGTCTCGCAAGTGATTGCTTGCCCATCGGTGAGAGGTTAGAATGATTGCACTTTTGTCAAGAGGGTGCAGGAAAAGGCGATAAATCCATCTTGGAGACTGGCTTTCGGAGATATTTAACTACGCCTAAGTCTTGATTTTCTGGGGCAGCAAAGTACTTGATAGGATCTTCAGCGTTACCTTTATCGTAGGCGACACTAAAAT
>NZ_JACJSI010000403.1 GCF_014698065.1 Nostoc flagelliforme FACHB-838 | reverse complement strand
AAGCAACTATTGCTTATCCAAAATCTTTAAAAACTACTTTATTAGACTTCTCTCAGCTACAAACTCAGAAAATTATTGGTTTGCAATCCTATGCGTCTGTTTCTAAGAGTCAATAAAGCCAAGCAATTTTTTCGGAAAATGAGTCTTGTTTAACAGAAGCTATTGGTATTCATTTATAGACATAAGTGGCTTTCCAAAAACCCCCTTTGTCTGATCTGAATCTGGAATATACAAGGTCAAGGTACGGTCTATATCTCCTATACCAATTTCATCGTTCTTGATTTATGAGTTAGTTGCAACTATCTCCGCTTATATTGATTGCTCTGATTTTCAGATGATTTAGCATTTTCTGTTGTATCCTTTGCTTTCTCCGCAGTACTTTGTACAGCTTCATTAACACCTTTTGTTGTGCTCTGTACTGCCTCTAGTGTTCCTACAGTGGTTTCCTTGGCTACGTCAGCGACATTTTCTACTGTATCCTTTGCCTTGTCCGCAGAACCTTGTACAGCTTGATTAAGACCCCCTGCTGTACTTTGTACTGCGTCTAATGTTACTACCGTGGTTTGCTTAATTCCCTCAGCGACATTTTCTGCTGTATCCTTTACTGTATCCCCAGCAACTTGTACAGCTTGATTAACACCCTTTGCTGTACTCTGCAATGCGTCCAGTGTTCCTACAGTAGTTTGCTTGGCTACGTCAGCAACCCCTTCTACGGTGTCGATTGTACCACCTACAACAGCTTGGATAGTACCCTCAGCGACACTCTTTGCCGCGTCCCCTAGACCTTTTGCTGTTTGACCAAGACCATCACCAATAGTCTTTGATGCGTCTCCTATACCTTTTACAGTGTGCTTAAAGCCTTGACCTATTCTTTTACCAGCAAAAGCGCCAGCTAATGAGCCTAACGTAACACCAATGAGTCCTCCTATCAGTGCTCTATTTAATGTAGGATTGCTACCTCCGTTTGCTGGACGAACATCGGATTGAGGCGTAATTGTAGGAGCATTTGCAGGTCTAGATACTCCAGCATCTATGTTTGTACCAGTTGAACCAGCATAAGATTGATCTGCTGTTGTACGGTTAGCATATTCGATTCCAGATACTACAGCATCTATGTTTGTACCAGTTGAACCAGCATAGGATTGACCCGTTGTCGTGCGGTTAGCATTTTCAACCTGTTTGTCTAAAGCTTGCTTACTCTCAACCATATCAATAATCTCCTTCGTTAAAACCAGATAGCTGTTAGTTATTTCTAATAGCTAATCTAGCTAGCACAAAGCGCTAATTAATCACTCTAAAGAAACACATATAAAGTGAAATGAGCAGTGATTCTGAAAGTTACGCGATTGGACTTGATGCACACTTTCCGCACCTCTAACTGTCACAAAGGGGAAATTACGGAGAGAAAAATGTCTTGCGAGAATCGAAACAGACATCATTAATCAAAAAAGAAATTTGAGCAGCCATGAATCAGAAAAAATAGCAGTATAATTTCCTGTCTTTGAAAGAGATTTATATCCTTGTCTTTGACTATCAATGAGTTTTGATTTTGGTAACTTTGATATTAATAATTGTGCTGATTTTATACTTAATGTTACTCGACCTAACCAGCATAATTCTGAACTAATATTCAATAAGCACAACTGCACAGTACCATGACTTCCACTAAGATTTATTCAGTTGTCTGTATTCAGTCTCGTGTTTTAGTCGAATTTTACACTCCATGCAAATGCTGGCAGTTTCGGATTATTAACCCCGATGGTACGGTGTTTATTGAGCATCCGATTTACTTTAGTGCTGAAGCAGCAGCAAAAGCTAGGCGTGATTCGATTTATCAAAACCGTTGAAGCGGTTAATTCATTCGGTGGCAATCTCAGTGGCAAAAGTACTTTCATTGCGCCAGTAGGAGAGTTATCACCCCAGGGTTAGCGCGTCTCAAACCTCATTGACCTGTGAGTTTCGGTGGATCATACTCATCCAAGACAGGCTTAAGTTTATGCCAGAGATCATTTGAGACTTTCCAAATCGTTTCTAAAGGTCTTTTGTCTAACTGCATACTGCCATCTGTACTACTCTTTACTTCGTTCATAATGCCGCCGAGCTTTTGCTCGATTACCGCAGTCTTCCATGTCACACCAACGCCGACTGCGATTGCGGCTCATGTCCAAGAACACCCAACCACAATCCGTTCCTGCACACTCTCGCACGCGGTTGAGATTTGAATTGGTAAGCAGTTCAGAGGCAGACCTAATGATTTGCCAAAGGATGTATTCGAGGTGGTGAGAATCGTTCCAGCTCCAGACAAACTGCTTTTCTGTAAACACGAGCTGCAAATGAGTGTGCGTTTGAATCAACATTGAATTGAATTGTGCTATATCTTGCGCTTGAGGCGATTGGCGAGCAGAAATCGCAGAGAAAATGCGATAGAGGGTTTCTCGCAATTCGATTGCCAGATCAAAGATGGCATTAGCCCGCTTTCGCTGCTGCTGTGCCTTTTGGAGTAGATGTTTGGCTTGTTGAACAGTCAGAGTTTGAGTCTGTCGCCCCCAAACAACTAAATCCGAATACTCAGTCAACCATTCGTGTGAATAGCCATTGGTTTCGCGGTCAACGGTATTTACGAAATCTAGGCACAAGCGCCCGCCTATCAGTTTTAGATGATCCCAATCTCGATTAAACAATTCACTTGACGCTCCATTCATATTGAACACTCTACCACCAAAGGTAGATTTGCAGGTTAGAAAAATCCCATACTATAACCAGTGTAATCAATATTGAAGGTTAGTTACACAGACTAACTTCCTAAATCATGCAGTTAAATCCGGCTTCGAGCTTACCCAACAGAAGTAAAGCTGTTCTGATGATGATTCTGTCTGCAATCTGCTGGGGGCTTGGTACAGTCATGAGTAAAATGGTGCTCACTTACTTGCCTCCGCTCACGGTGTTAGTCATACAACTGGCTGGCAGTGTGACATTTTTGTGGGCAATTACATTAATTCAACAGCCCTGGAAGCGAGTGTATTGGCATCAACTTGCGCTGCCAACACTGTTAAAGTTGGGATTTCCTGGGTTACTAGAACCTGCTTTGTCGTACAGCTTAGGCTTAACTGGGTTAGCAATGACCACAGCCAGTAATGCCTCATTAATTAACGCCACCGAACCGATGATGGCTTTGGGATTGGCATGGGTGTTCTTGAGAGAAAGGATTTGCTTTGTATTACTGATACTGATGGGGATGGCAATTGGGGGTGTACTACTAACTGTCGGTGTGGATGTACATTTAAGTGTTCGCTTGGGAATAGGCGATCTTTTGCTTGTAGTCGGCACATTTTCTGGAGCTTTATATGCCGTGCTATCACAAGCTGGAGTTCGCATTGTTAATCCGGTGTTGCTGGCTGCAATCCAGCAAAGCTTCGGTTTAATTGGGGTCACGTTAGTGTGGATCAGTTTTACACAGATAAACGTTAAGACGTTAACGGCTATCAATCCTGTTATTTTGGCATTCATAGTTGTATCAGGCATTATTCAGTACGCACTGGCGTTTTGGCTGTATTTGCAGGCAATTAAAACGATTAGAGTCAGCATTGCGGCTCAGTTTCTATCGCTGATTCCGATATTTGGTGTGGGTGGTGCTTATTTGTTTCTGGGTGAACGACTCTCCTTACTACAAGGATTGGGAATGCTGCTTGTCGTCGGAGCTATTGTAGGAATTGCTCAATACCAGCGTCAATCTCAATCTGATGAACGTAATTTATTGTCAACTCAACATCATTGAAGGAGTATGAAGATAAATCGATTGTCTAAGTTCTCAATCATTGAAGCGCCTTCTATTTTAGGTTTGAAGCCATCGGGGGTTGAATTGCTGCCTTACGCACTCCGCAACGCAGGATTTCATCAGCAGTTAAATGCCGATTACGAGGGTTATGTTACTCCGCCAGCATTTAATTCGCAACGCGATCCACAAACGCAAGTTCTCAATTTGGCTGAAATTGAAACTTACTCACGGTTGCTGGCTGAGGTTGTGGAATCAGTTGTACAATCGAATCGTTTTCCGATTGTGTTAGGCGGTGACTGTAGCATTTTAATTGGTAATATGCTGACATTGCGTCGGCTTGGACATTATGGATTATTCTTCATTGATGGTCACGCTGATTTTTACCAACCCTCAGCCGCCGCAGAAATTGCAGAAGCCTCATCGATGGATTTAGCCATTGTCACGGGCTACGGTCCAGAACATCTCACTAATATTGATGGACTCAAACCTCTGGTTTGCGAAGAAGATGTGATTTTATTTGGCGATCGAGATGCAGAAATTGCCCAGCATGAGGGCAGTCAGGACGTGCGAATCATATCTCAAATTGCTGCCCACGATTTAGCCTCAATCCGACAGATTGGGGTAAAAAAAGCGGCAAGCACCTTGTTAGAGCAATTACTAAGCAAGTCACTCAATGGATTCTGGATTCATCTTGACGTTGATGTATTGAACGATGATATTATGCCTGCGGTTGATTATCGCATGCCGGATGGCTTGAGTTTTGCCCAATTAACAGATGTGCTGCAAGTGCTGATAGCGTCACCCAAAGCAATCGGTATCGATATCACGATTTTCAACCCAAAACTTGATTCGGATGGCTCAATTGCACAAGCGTTGACACAAGCATTGGTTGCAGGATTAACACCTGTATCTGAGTCATACAGCTAAGATGGGGTAGTGTTTCTGAATTAGATCAACGTTTTGAGATAGATTCTTAGTGGAATGGCACGCTTGAAAAGCTGAAATACTTGCCTGGCAAGGGGTTTATCAAACTAATAGTTTTAAGGTCGGGAATCAGAATAATCTGGAACTCTCAGTTTGCGATGCCGAACGCATTGCGTCTCCAAGAGTTGGCGGGCGCTTGCGCCATCGTTGCTTCATTAGCCTACGTTTTTCCAAGGTGATGAAACCCTTGTAAATAATAATGCATTTGCGCTTTTCAAGCGTGCCAATTCGTCTCTGTGTGGTTGAAATTACCTGTACGGATAACGGCGCTCAAAACCAAAACGCTCACGGCAATACTCCTCGAAGGTTTTGTGCATACTACCAATACCTCTGCCAAAATAAGAGCCTACAAAAATTTTGGCAAAAGCGGCAAAATGACGCAGACATAAGCGTTGATACAAGGTAACTTAAAAACTTAAACGCTTGATAC
>NZ_JACJSI010000402.1 GCF_014698065.1 Nostoc flagelliforme FACHB-838 | reverse complement strand
TTCAAAAACAGATTCTTTTATTAATGAAAATGCCTGAGTCCCTTTATCAGCTAAATTCCAAGCTGTGCAAGACATAATTACTTCTCACTCCTCCAAAATGAGCGAACCTACAGTTACTATGTTGCTCTGCTCAAAAAGTCAAGTCAAAATGGGGAACCCAAGCACTTGAAGAACGGTTTCGCCGTAAATTCCCACACTTGCGAATCCTGCGAATTGACAGCGAATCCGTTGCTGATCCTTCTCATGCGGCTTTCGGTTGTATTGCTCACCTGAACGAGATTCTGACCCAGTACGATTTAGTTATCGCATCTCCAAGTTTAGAAACTGGGGTCAGCATCGACATTCGAGGACATTTTGATGGTGTTTGGGGCATATTTCAAGGTGTGCAGCCGGTTAACTCTGTGCGTCAGATGTTGGCAAGGGTTAGAGAGACTGTTGACCGTCACATTTGGGTGAGAGAGTGGGGGATGTCGGTTGTGGGTAATAGCTCTACATCCATCGGAGGATTGTTGAGAAGTCAGCACGTTGCAACACAAGCTAACATTGCGCTGTTATCGGCGGCGGATAATGACGATTACAGCTATGTTGACCAGAATTTTCAGCCGGAGTCATTGCAGACTTGGGGCAAGTGTGGCTCTGTGATTAATGTAGAAATGCGGCGCTATCGAGAATCTGTGCTTGCGGGTTTGGTCGAAGATGGTTACACCATTATTGATGCCGACGATGCTGATGACGATGAGAGTGGGGCTGTAATCGAGTCGGTTAAGGCGGCATCTGTTGAATTGTATAATGCTGAGTGTGAAGCGATCGCTAATTCTGATGAACTCTCCCCAACCGAATTGAAGAAACTGCAAGACAAAAGAGCGAAAACCAAAACCGAACGACATCAACAGCGCAAGGCTGAATTGTCCCGTCGCTACGAAATTGACGTAACCCCTGATTTGGTCGAGAAAGATGACGATGGGTGGTATCCTCAACTACGGATGCACTACTATTTGACACTGGGGCGGGAATTTCTGACCAACCGTGATGCGAAACGGGCAGCAGCGCAGTTAGAAGCAGGGGAGAATTCGGTTTGGAAACCAGATTTTAACAAGGGGCAGTTATTACCTGCTGTATTGTTACTCGAAAATCTGAATTTGTTGCAGTTTCTTACACCAGACGTTCAGTTACGGGGAAGTGACGAGAAGATGATGCAGTTTAAGGCACTAGCTGTAACGCATCGGCACGTTATCAAGAATTACCTTCATGTCAGTATCTCGGAAAAACTTACTCCTGTGGCGATCGCACAGAAACTACTTGCGAAGATTGATTTGAAGTTGGACTATGTTGGTCGGCTTGGTTCACAAGACAATCGGGAGTGCGTTTACCAGTTTGTGCCTGTTGATGATCAGCGTGATTCGATTTTTGGGCAGTGGTTCAATCGGAATGAAGCATTAAATCGTGAGTTGGTGTCAGTCATGAATAATATAGTGTTACCAACACAAGGCATTGACACCAGGGCAAACGCATCTAAATTACTCTTGATCACAACGAAGGTTAAGAACCAACGAAAAAATCAGGATTTCGAGCTTGATTATTTTTTAAGCCCCAAAGCGATCGCCTAAAACTTTCGCAATAAGCAAAACTTAATGACATTGATTTTAAATCTATTCTCAATAAAGTATGCTTATTGACATGATGCGGCCGCCCTGGCATTGACACCACCCCCCAGGATATTCCTCAAACACTCACGCCAGTGGAAAGTCCGACTGTCCAAGGATGGAAGGGGCTGAAGCTGAAAATACGCCTTGGACTCGACAGCGCTGGCCAATTCTACCAACAGTTAGTCTCCATAATTGGCAAGGCTATTGGCGTTGCTGATGGTGAGCCTTACTGGAATGGGTATTTGGGGCAGTGGCAGGTTTGGGTTAACTTTGGGAGCGACTGTAGATCTGTGGTGTGCGATTGGTTGGTAGGGGTTTAAAGAAATTGGGCGTACGGGTACGGTAAGTTGATTTTATCCTTTAAACTAGACATTAAAGGCTGTATGCTGATTCTTTCGTTACAAGATTGCCACCCTAATTAAAAAGTTGAATACATTAATTAATTTGATGATAACTAACTTCTCGTGGACTAAACAGTGGTATCCAATAACTCCCGTCAGCTATCTAGAACCCTCTCATCCGACTCCCATCACTTTGCTTGGAAGAAAGCTAGTAATCTGGAGAGACAAACATCAAAATTGGGTAGTAATGGATGATACTTGCCCCCATAAATTGGCGCAATTATCTTTAGGAAGTATCAATGAAAATGGAAACCTAATGTGTCGTCATCATGGTTGGTGTTTTGATGGGGCAGGGAAATGTACAAATATTCCCATGTTGAGTGATGAAAAGGCTTTAATAACTGCTTGTAATAGCGAGCGATCACAAGTAACAACATACCCTACTCAAGTGCTACAAGGATTATTATGGATCTGGGCAGATAATAGCCCTACTGCTTTTGAAGATAGTGCTTCAAAGCAACCTGCCCTGATGCCCGAATCTCAACTTGATAGCTCTTCAAGCGATTGGTTTATGTCAGAAGTTCCTGTTGATTATATTATCTCTGTTGAAAGTAGTTTTGATCCTTCTCACGCCCAATTTTTGCATGAAGGAATTGCTGGATTTTCTCCAGACAGAGCCATCCCAATACAATATTTTGGAGTAATGGGAGAAATATCTGCTGATGACGGTTTTACTTTAAAGCATTCTGGTTACAATATTTTTAACAAAGATATGGATGCAACTCGGAAGTTTACTCCACCTTGTTCTAATACAACAATCTACAAATATTCTAGCGGTAAATCCGCTTTGTTTCAGTTATATTTTATACCTACTAAACCTGGTTATTGTAAACAGATTGGTAAATTTATTGCTGATGGCCTTCCACAAAAACGTAATTTTTGGTTTGAGCTTCTGCCCAAATATTTACAAACTGGGTTAAAACATTCATCTAGTTATAAGTTGAGTAACCAAGATTTATCAATGATGCACTCCCAAGCTGTTAACGAATCTGTGGGAAATAGAACTTGGCAAAAGTCATATTTTATGCCATCAGTAGCTGACGTTGGCATCGTTACTTTTCGGAAATGGCTAGATGAGTTTGTCGGTGGTAAACCTGTATGGCAGGGAGTAGCAGAAGCACCTTTTCAGGAATTAAATGATGAGCAGTTATATGATATCTGGCACAGACATACAAAACATTGTTCTAGTTGTCGGCAATCTCTAGTTTTGATAGATAAAGTCCAAAATTTTTGTCAAAACTTGACGCTTGGATTGACGATTTTAGCGTTATTACTAATCGTAATTAATCTTCCTATAAACATAGTTGTTATACTAGTTTCATTTGGCATATTAAGTTTAATTTTTAACTATAAATTAGATTTAATTCGAGGGCGCTTTCTCAGTAGTATTCCCAAAAAAGGTTTACCCGTGGTTGAATTATACGAAAATTAACATCAAATACTTTCACCCCAGACAGATTCATTTTTTGCGTAATTAAATAAAAGAATAAAGATACAGCACTTCCGGCTATTATGCAATATAGTTTTCTCCTTGCCCCTCTCCTATCATCGCTTTCAGCTTTTAGGATGTACCTCATAGCTGCTGGAAGTGCTGTATCTGGGGCAGTGGCAGGTTTGAGTTAACTTTGGGAGCGGTTGTACGTCTGTGGTGTGCGATTGGTTGACGGCGGTGTAGATCAGGAGAAATTGCTTCAGTTTCGACTTGGTGATTGTGGACTATGTACAGTTGATTGAACCAAGAGAAAAGCGGGGTGGTGAAAATCGTGTACAAGAAATCGGCTCCATCTTGAAACAACTCAGGGCGATCGCTAAACAATTCAATAAGTATCTGACAAATTCTGAACATGAAATCGAGATGATCATGTTTCAAATTGAAACAGTTCCGATGAAGTGAAAATTGTTTTCTATGCAAAATAGGAAGCTGAGAATGATTAAATTTACCAAAAACTTTTGTAACAATGGGCGACTCTTGCTTTAATCAACTAGCCACTGCATTAACAAGTAACCTATCGATATAAACCGAAAACTCCCAAATAACATCACCCATGTTACTGCTATCAGGATAAAACTTAACCACTTATTATTGTGGTAAAATTTCCGCGCTTGCCAAATAATAAATGTCAAATTTGTAGATAATGAAACCGCTATTATATTAGCTAAAAATAACCAATGCTCTTCTGTTACTCCTTGCATCCAAACTATTAACGAACCTCCGTTCGCACTATTGGGCTGAAAACTCGCATCTCTTAATGGTGATACTTGATAAGCAAAAATGCTACTAGCTATCGTTAGGAATAACAAGAATACTAGACTGAACATTGAAAAGTGTCGAATATTTTGAAAGCTTCTCATATAATCTCCTAAAATTTAAGGTAGTGAACGCCTTTGATTACAACCAAAGATGCTACTAAGGGCTATGACATTGATTATTTGGTTTGCTTACTTTGTTTAGACCGATTCAATTTTAAAAAGTTTCAAACCTATTTATATGAGTTCTTGCTACAAACTTACAGAGTCAAAGCTTCTAGACTGTTTCCCGATTTGCAACACTCTTGGCCTTTCCTTACTGACGGCATAACTTGGTGTGGGTTAAAGCAAAGCTGGACAGACTCCGAGACAGTCCATATTATCAAGCCTCTGCTGGACTGAATTAGTCTTATGTCAACCACAACACCCAGAAAATCAAGCAATGAAATTAATTGCGAATGGGCGAAAAAGCGAATTGCGAATTGTTTTGCTTGGGGAATGCCTGGGCAATATCACTGGAAGCTGGAGAATCCGCGAGAAATTAAGCCGATTCCTTACATTAGGCGGTTGGAATTCATAAAAATTTCTTGGTTCCTAGAGATAGTAGTGGTAGATTGCAATCGTCTACATCTTTAGTCATTGATGCTCATGCGGCTGGTTTGCTGGTTCATGTCTGGACTTTCCGCAATGAAAACTGCTTTTTGCCACTGGACTTTCAAGGAAATCCCCAAGAAGAGTATGAACTATTTTTCAGCTTAGGTGTTGATGGCGTATTTAGCGATTACCCAAATACGGCAGCTTACTATGCTACTGTTCAATAGGAATTGGTAGAGTAATAAAAATCACGGAAAAATAACATGGTTTTACTTAACTGGAAATCCTGTATAACAGCAGTAACCTTG
>NZ_JACJSI010000401.1 GCF_014698065.1 Nostoc flagelliforme FACHB-838 | reverse complement strand
CAAAGCTACTAAATTAGCGATTTCACGCATTGATACTAGGAGAATACGTGATTTTTCATCGGACAATGAATTAAATTTTTCTGTGAATAAATATTTATCTGTTTTCATCAACTTCCCTAATTTAATAAAGTCTGCTAAGATGCTGCTTGAAAAGTTTTAGTAAGTTAAATGTTATGCTAGTCGCCTTAGCATACTACGGATGATAGCAAAGTAGATTAATGTCTCCTATGTTTCAGGCAATAATTCATTGTCTCTAACCAATCGCCGACACCCCATTAACCAGCCAAAAGTCCGCTCCACAACCCAACGTTTTTTGAGCAGGACACCAAGACCCGCAAAACTAACCCGTCCGGTATCGACTCTCATAAATCGCTTGCGCCATGCAAATTTTCTTGCCCGCATCGTAGCCCACAGCTTTATGTACCATTGCAGCAGTTTTCACACTTTGACTATCAATGATTGCCTCTGACTGACCTATAATTGTTGCTATAATCTTGCTTTACATATTTTTGATTAATTACTGTATAATAACTTGTTATCGCCTATATTCTTATAGAAAAAATATTGCCGAATATAGCTATTAACCAAAATTTCCCCAGGCAGACAAAATAATTCATCGCTCCTACTCCAGCAAATCCAGTCAACATTAGGGATGCGATTGCAAAAAAATTAAAAGTGTGGCTAGCTTTTGCCAGTCACACTCTTTAAACCTAAAGATGCCGCCAGAAGTTCTTGCTGATAGTCTTGAGACTGACAACTGCCGTTTCTGTTGTTGCTTCAGGGGCATGACCAACAGCCACCGCAGCAACAATTGGTACAGGTGTCGCTAACAGAGAATTGAGTAATTCTTGTTGATAGTCAATATCTGCTACTGTGCGGTAAACTCTGTGATAATTTATCTGCATCCCCAAAGGTGTTGGGACAATTTTCAGATACTCATTAAGAGCAGATATGTAGGTATCACCAAAATTCTGGAGAGCAACAGCCGGACGGATAATATTCAACAATTGAATAGCTCGTCTAATGTCTGCAACACTGCGGCTAGCATCAATCTCTGGCTGACTTTCGCTGTAGCCTTTGGCTTTCTTTTCGGCTACCAGATTGTTAAATTTACTAACCGCTCTCTGATAATTGCCTAATGTGTGGACTTTAGTCTGCGCTTGATAACCGACTCTGCCCCACTGCACTGTTAAGTTACCATCTTCGACAATGGCCGCCCAGAATTTATTGCTGTTCTGAATAGCATCAACAAAGACTAAATAGGTTTCCATGTTTCAATACCTTTGCCAATTTACGAGGGTTCAACGCCTGAAGAAACGTTATGAATACGTCCTAAAGCAGTAAGCTTGGCAAAAATATTGGTTAATAAAATAGGCTCAGGCATTTCCGGAAGCATTTTTAAAATTTCATGAACATATCGAAAACCACGGTAGTGAGCCTTAAGATCAATAATGCCCGAATCGGGATTGAGAGGCGCGAAAATCAGCCAGAAGATGGTGGGATAAATTGACCATGAAGAATGCTAGATTAGCAGCATTAGTCACAGATGTTTGGCTTAAGTTCATAAAATATCGCTACAAAGGCATTTCTAAAAACCACTCATACCCTGTTTTAAACTGAGGTTTACCATTTTGTTCAATTATGCTTCCATGCGCCATGATTACTCGTTCAAAATTCCAAGTAAGAAGCTGTTGAATTGACCGTTTGACTTTGACTTTATCCAGAGTTGCAAATTTTTCTAATAACGATGGACGAAGTTGATTGTAAGCACCTAAAAGTTTTGCTATTAACCTTACGCTTGGTGAACATTGATCGTCAAAATGAAAAACTGTATCAGTGACAATTAAAGTTCGGCTTTTGACATGAAAAAAGACACATTCATTGAGTGGTGAACATCCACTAGTACCCAATGTGTTGAATCCTTGTACTAATAAATATTCAACTCCATCAATCGCGTGAATGCTGCGATTGCTAATAATCTGGTTGATTTGCAAATCCGGTCGTTTGCGCTCTAGACCAGATACTGTCCATAGTTTGGCACGGGGGTAGCACAGCTTGAAATCAGCAACAAATAGATGATGGTATAAGTTGGGGACGACAATGTAAGTTACTTCTCCTAATTGATTTAGCTCATTGATAGTGGTTTCATCCATTTCAATAGGTGAAATCACCATTAATTTACCACTGGTCAGACGAATCACGGTCATCCTTGTCCCTACTTCCAAGCCAAAATATTTTAGAGGTTGTTCAGCAACCCAAAGGTCGGTATCAATTGCTTTGAGCATTATAATTTTTGAGTTAGGGTCATCGCTGAACTATAAAAATTGCTGCACGCTGTAGTAAAGACAAACCAGGCTACCGACGAGATAAACTAGCCAAGTTCCGAAAAAACCGATCGCCCTACCCGGTGATGGGCCATAGGTGTGTATTAACCCCCAGGCATGGCTAATCCGAGCTAGCATTAATAGAGTACCTAGCATCCACAACAGTCCGTTAAAAGCCTGCATCAACTCTAAGACAATTAAGAATATGAGGCTTTGAGGTACGTATTCTGTAAAATTACCATGCGCTCGGATAGTACGCTGCAACGCCCCATCTTCTATGTTTTTCGTTAAAATAAACTGTTGTGTCATTTTTTCTACAAACTTTGCCCAAGCATTCGGTGAAGCTAGGTAATTGGGCTGTGAGGCAACTTCAGATAGAGATGCACCATGCCAAATTCGAGTCCGGGTGCGTTCCATTGCCACTCGATAGGACAAACCTAGAGCAAGCAGCCCATGACAGCCGATAAAAAAGGTTGAAATCGGAATTAGAACAGGCATTGACAATTACTCAAATTAAAATCCTAACTTTGAAAATACTTGGCTGCAATCATTACTGTCTTTTCAATTCTTGCGGAATCTCGAAATCTGATTTTTGAGATAATAGGGTATTGCATTTAAATTGCTGTTAACACTTGATTGCCTCTGCCCATGAATCTGCTAAAAGAGTTTTTGTTCAATCCCCCAGAATGCATAATGCCCCTTGATCAGCCTCCACTAGAAACTTTGCCCCAGTGGGGGCACTGGCTAGAAACACCAGAGTTAATGGTAGCAATCATTCCGCCAGGGCACTTAGAAGCCAATATTCGCTCACCACTTAACCTTGTGGTAACAAGTTTTGGGGAAACTCGTGGGATTGCTGCCTTCAATGCTGATCGACTGCAACCTTACCAAGCACTACCAGGAGGTTTTGATATTGTGCCGCAAGGTAGTACTTATACTTCGGTGGAAGATGCTTCTTGTTTTGTAGTATTTGGATATTCCCAATCTTTTCTACAGCGTATAGTCCAAGTAGAAGCAGAGGGGCAGACGATTGAATTAGAGCCAGGGCAAATTCCTAAGACTCATTGGGGATTGAGTGCTGCACTTGCTATGCAAGAGTTTTTTGATAATGGACAAACTGGTGGTGCATTTTACTTAGAATCAGTTGCAACGGCAGTGTTGGCACAGATAATTTACCGACGTTCAAGCCTATCTGGACGGCTCAAACGTCCACCAGAGTTTTTAGACCCAAATTTGTTAAAGGTTGTCTTAGAATACATCAGAGCAAATCTATCCCAGGAACTTAACCTTAACCTTAACCAGATTGCTGCCACAGTAGGATTCAGTCCCTATCATTTTGCACGAGCATTTAAAGTTACAACTGGACTATCACCTTATCAATACGTCCTGCGGTGTCGGCTGGAACTTGCCCAGCAACTCTTACGAAACCAAAAGCGATCGCTAGCACAGGTAGCCGCAGAAGCGGGATTTGGCAACCAGAGTCACATGACATCTGTGTTTCAATGAATGCTACACACAACTCCAAAGCGTTATCAGCAGTTTTCTCACCAGAACGCAAAGATTCTAAAATAGCTTGATTAATGGGATTCATAATTCTTTCATAGTAATTTATTTAGATATTAACTAGAAGAATTCATCTATTTTGAATAAATCTGTCTGAATAGTTAGGAAATTAATAAAAATTCCGATTAAAAATCTACCGATTATATGAGATCACTTCTCAACTATGACTTTTTATTTTTGATTCATGAGTAATGAATTCTTATTGTAGACTCTATCCTCTGAATGTTATTAGTGAGACTCGTTACCAAAAGAAGTACTTCCAAGAAAGCTAGAAAAAGTAACTAGCATCCAACCGAAACAAATATGTTTTTGGGTTTGCCAATCGTATCTCTCTTCTATTATCGGGATTGTGTTAGCTTCAACAATTTCTAATCCCCAGTAGCTCAATGCACTGATGCCAAACAACATAGCGCTGACGATAGACAATTTAGCGATGACTTTAAAAATGTAATTGCTTAAAGTAGGCGTTGTTTGAAAGGATTGTCTGTGACGATGATGGATAGTGAGTTCAGTTGGAGCTACAACCAAAACATCTCTTGGTTTTTGTTGAGTGAGTTGGGAGACAACTTGTTTATTATCAGTCATGGGTCGAACCAAAGCTTGTTGGTTGTAGCTAGATTATTTTCAGTAACTATATTGTAAACTTTCGTTAGGTGGATATGGTTAAATTTACATAAAATTTCTCTATTCAGAAAAGATATTCTAATGGTTAAACGAGGTCATACGCAAAAACCCAGAGGACAAACAAGCGATTAAACTGGAAGTAAGTTAGAAATATCCCCCAGTGCATACTGCACTAAGGGATATACTTAATCAATCCGCATCGCTATGGTAAATTGGCTCTACATAATCCAGTACAGATTCATCGGCAATAATCTCTGTCCTTGTGCTAAGTGACGTAATTTGAGTGTCCATTTCTGGGATATCAATTCCTGACCTCTCACATATTTCTCTTATTTTTTCGCCTCCAAATACTCCGATTCCAGATGAATGCCAAAGCGTTGTAGATGAATCCCTAGAATCTGTACACGCTCAGGCTCCGTAGGAAGATCAATAAAGAAGTTTTCATCAAATCTTCCCTTCCTCTTTAGTTCACTTGGCAGCGCAGATGGGTCATTACAAGTTGCCACGACAAACACGCCACTGGTTGATTCCGACATAAACGTGAGGATATTGCCTAGAATCCTTTGACTGACTCCACTTGTATCGCCACTACCGGAGCATCGGTGATAGGTTAAGATAAAGCACATTTTGTCAATCAGTTAAAATACTCAAAATAAGTTAAATGAAAACGATAATCGTGCAGGTGGGAGGGGAAGGAGGCGAGCGTCGCT
>NZ_JACJSI010000400.1 GCF_014698065.1 Nostoc flagelliforme FACHB-838 | reverse complement strand
ACTTCATACCCATCCATGTAAGGCATCATTACATCGAGTAGGAGTAGATCAGGTATTGTAGATTCAAGATAGGCAAGGGTTGCCGCTCCGGAATCCACAATATCAACTTCATAACCTTCCATTTGTAATACAGTTTGGAGCAAAAAACAATTGTCTCTAACGTCATCACAAACTAGAATAAGCTTACTAGTATTATTTTGTTGAACTCCTCTTTTAACTGACATATTTAAATAAAGCCCATACTGTTGTTTAGTCATTTTTAGCTGGAGAAGCAACTTTTATCATCATCCGATGGTGTTACTTGCTAGCCAAATTTTAAAAGCTAACTCCAATTATTTCTGAACTACTACTGAGATTAAGAGAGATTAGGAGCAATGCTTTTTGGTATAAAAGATATGTTTGGAATTTTCGTTAAATTTTGGAGAGTTTGTATAAGTAAATACATAATATATTTATTTAAACTATTACCTCTGACGGTTGCATGTTATAAGTTGCAGCAGTAAGTTATTGGACTGTCACCTGAATCAAGGAACTAATAGTTTAATATGATGATAGAAAATCTGAGGCTAAACATTCTTCAGATAAGAGAACAGGCATAGACACAAATTTATTCAAAGAATTGACAATTATTATATTAGATGATGACAAAAATATTCTTGCCTTAACTACCTATGTTCTTAAAAAATATGAAATTCAAGCGATGATGGCAGATAAGGCTTCATCAGTATTTGGGCTAGTTCCGAAATCGCAGTCGAGCATATATTCTGGCTTCTGACTCCTGGGTGCTGAATTCTTATTAAAAATGCATTTATGTTTATGCAAAAGATTAACACTTATATCTATCTAAACTTTAAACATATCTCTCTCTACGGAGCATTCAATATATGCTGATACTAAGTTATATTGGCGAATAAATTATAATAGCAGTTTTGTTTTTTATATGCATGACCACAATCAAGTAGATAAAAATAATTTTCTCTATCAACCTTATCGATACTTAGGTAAATTCACTAGCCATAATTTTATATTTAATGCTAATCTTCAAGAATTTTCTCAACGGGTAAGTTACATCTGCAATCTACAAACAGGAGGAAAACTTTCTGCGTTGGAGTGCTATGAGGAAATTGAAAATCTTTGGCAACAGTTAACACAGAGGTATAATGTGCTGGGAATTGGAGAAGATTCCACTGAATGATGCGAACTATTTGCTAATTGTGGTGTTTTTATAATCTATGTCTAACCAAACGTCTAAGCGTCTTAAGCAAAATGCTGAAAGAATTATGCAGAGGTGGGAAGAGCGGGCGCGTGATGAAGTTGGTGCATCAATGCATCAGGACTCTCTGATGCTACAAAATTCGTTACCTGAGTATCTAAACCAATTGGTGGATGAGCTGTCAACGAAGATTGAAAGGACACCAGCCAGAATAAAAATTGATAAGCTAGAAAGCACTCGGATTGGGAAAAAGCATGGACATGAGCGGGCAGGTTATGCCGACTACTCAATGACTCAACTCATTTTTGAGTACCACATTCTCCGTCAAGTCATATTTCAGATTTTAGAAGAAGAAGCGGCTTTAGAGGTAAGGGAACGAGATATTATTATCGATTCCATTGAGCAAGCCGTTAACGATGCGGCGACTCAATTTTCCCAGACGTTGCGAGATATTCAAGAGTTATTTATGGTGACACTGACTCACGATCTTAGAGGTCCACTCAATGTCATAAAAATGGGTACTCACTTGACTCTGCGTCGGCTTGAACAAGGAGACACTCATGCGAATATCGCGGCGAAAATGCTAAAAGCAGTCGAGCGTTTGAATTCGATGATTCAAAATCTGCTCGATGCTAGTCGGCTGCGGGCAGGGGAGAGCTTAAAGCTAGAATTTGAAGAATGCAATTTAGACAGCCTTATTCAAGACGTAGTAGAGGATTTGAACTTTGCTTATGGAGAGCGGTTTGTTGTAGTTTCTGATACTGCGCTCAGGAGCAATTGCAGCCGTAAAGAGATACGACGGGTAATTGAAAACTTAGCTATTAATGCCGTGAAGTATGGTGCTGCTAATACACCAATTACACTCACGCTTGAACAAATTGAAACGCATATCAGCCTAACTATCCACAACGAAGGTAATCCGATTTCTTCAGAAGCTCAATCAATCTTATTTCAACAATTTCGTCGAACCATCTCTGCTGAGGATCAAACAGGATGGGGTTTAGGATTATTTTTAGCAAAGAGGATTATTGAGGCGCATCAGGGGACGATTGAAGTTGAAAGTACCGAGGGCAAGGGGACAAGCTTTATCGTTAAGTTGCCTAAACTTACCTATTAGCGTGGCTAAAAAAACTTTCTTTCAAATGCTACAGCTAACACAGTGGTAACAGATTCTTTCATTTAGAGATTATAACTAGAAATGATGCCTTTGCTGTAGAGCAGCCTGAATATATTCTATTAGTGCATCCGGCTCAACTAGGTTTTGGATAACTGCCCTTACTTTCACATCAGGTTGCTGATTTAAAAACGCTTCTTCATGTGCCGTAATCAAAAAAATAGTCAGATTTTGTAGAATTGGGTTATTTTGGATACGACAAAATACCCCACGATTAATGCGAAGCTCTAGGGACGCGAGAATCTGCCGGGTAGTCTTTGCAGTCTTGTGCAGTCATAACCAAACAAAGTGGAAAGTCACAGCGCCGATTTCTGCCGCTGTGAACTTTACAAAAAAGGCTTGTTCCAACTCTTAGGAGCGCGTAGATGTTCCGTACTTTTGATGAATAGTGTATAAGTTTAACTGAACAGAAAAATTTACTTTGAGAAAAAGCTTTAAGATAAAAGAGACTAATAAAAATTTAAGTGATTGATTTTAGATCAAGCTTTAGTCTTATGGTACTTAGAAATAATAAAATGTTCAGCCGTGGATGAAAGCGCTTCTGGCTACAGCCCAACTCATTACAGGAGACGCTTTACGTCAGCTTGCTTCCCCGTAGGGGTACGAGCATCCTACGGCAGGCGCTAGTCTCTGACAAAAGGAGAATTTAGACCAGGGCAAGACAGCGAAAGCACCACGCTGCTTGAGTTGAGCAAAAAAATCAAAAGAAACGGTGAGGCAAAGGGGAACCATTTTGTTTCCTTTATCAGCAATTGCCTTGAACGTAAAGCTGGACATTTCATTATTTGGATAGGATCTCCCTATGGTCAAGCGCTCGCTCCAAGCATCAGAGGTTGGAATACAACAGGCTAAAAAAGCGTTTGCCTACAAGGGGTGGACACAAGAAAATTTGGCTTTTGAAGTCAACTTAAAGACTCGCCAACCAATTTGGCGGTTTTTTAGTGGGCGTCCCGTTGAGCGTCATATCTTTATAGAAATTTGCTCTGTGTTATCGTTGAATTGGCGGGAGATTACGGCTAATTCTCCAAAAGAATTCTCTCAATCAAAAGAACTTGGTACTGCTGAGTTTTTAGATATTGATGCTCTAGTACAACTTGTGAGATCGCAACGCTTTGACAAAATTCAAAATCAGTGTGGCACTTTGCAGTTATTAGATGTTAGTCGCCCCGTTAGAATCGACGACATTTACATAGATGTCAACATTTTGGAGGAGATTGCAAGCTTTCAATGGTTAGAGTTTGCGGACTTGCAAAAGTTTACATCAAAAGAATTTGATCGCTTTGGTTTAGGCGAGGTATCGCAGACACAAATCGCGGGGATGACGGCAGTTGAAACTTACTCAAAGCTGCGGGTATTGGGTAAACCGGGAGCAGGTAAAACCACTTTTTTGGAACATTTGGCGATTGAATGCAATCGAGGTAAATTTGCAGCAAATCGGGTTCCGATTTTTGTCACCTTAAGAGATTTTGCCGACGAAACGAGAGTTGCAGGAGAGTTTCATTTACTCAACTATATTTGCAAAGAATTCCTTACCTGTGGTATTTCAGATCCATCTGTGCTAGAAACTTTGTTGTTGTCGGGCAGAGTGTTGCTGTTGCTGGATGGATTAGATGAAGTACTCCAGCAACAGAGCATTGGTGTCGTCAATGAGATTCGCAAACTTTCTGAAAAGTATCAAAAGAATATGTTTGTCGTTACCTGCCGCACGGCAGCTAAAGCTTTGAATCTCAGACGCTTTACAGATGTTGAAATTGCCCCTTTTAGTCAAGATCAAATTGTTGCTTTTGCTCAGAAGTGGTTTACAGCACTCACAAAAACCAATGTTCAGGATAAACAAGAACAGGCAGTTGAGTTTACCCGGCAACTAGATTTACCTGAAAACTTCCAATTTCGTAGACTTGCGGTCACGCCCTTGTTTTTGCATCTCGCCTGCTGGGTTTTTCATCAGCAAAACAAATTCCCAACCCAAAAAGCTGTATTTTATAAGCAATGTTTAGACTTGTTGCTTAATAAATGGGACGAAACCAAAGGAATTGAGCGGGATGAAGTGTACGAAGGTTTTTTATTACCACAAAAGCTAAAGTTGCTGAGTCAGGTTGCGAGCGCGACATTTGAGCAGGGTAATTACTTTTTTGAACAACACATTGTTGAGCGATACATTAGCGACTATATCAGTGATTTGCCGAATGCTTCGACCGAACCAGAGGAATTGCAGTTAGATAGTGAAGGCGTACTTCAAGCAATAGAGTTACAACACGGATTATTAGCAGAACGAGTGCGGGGGATTTTCTCCTTCTCTTCTTTAACGTTTCAAGAATACCTGACTGCTCGACAAATCGTCGCTAATCATAATTTACAAGCATTAGAACAACCCTTAGAACGTCTGGTGAGCCATATTACTGAACCCAGGTGGCGTGAAATCTTTTTGTTAACGGTTGCCATGCTGCGGAGTGCAGATTTCCTAGTGCAGTTAATGAAGCAACAAGTTGACGCGCTAGTGGCACAAGATCCATATTTGCAAAAGTTTTTAACTTGGGCAAGTCAAAAGTCCCTTGCCGCTCCTTTACAGCCTGCTGCAATTCGCGCGTTTTACCAAGCCTTAGCTCGAACTCCTCACCTGACTCAGCACTTTACCCTCGCCTGCATCCTTGACCCGGATTTCTCACAAGTGCGAAAAAATCATTGAGATGAGTAAAATTTAGGAAAGGATATTTTATACATCAGTGGATTAAATTCAGGAACCGAAGACAATCACGTATTATCCGAAGTTTTAAAGATAAATAAAATACGAATAAAACGAAAAGTACTGGAGTAATAACTATGATTAGCAATAATTAGG
>NZ_JACJSI010000040.1 GCF_014698065.1 Nostoc flagelliforme FACHB-838 | reverse complement strand
CTTAGCAATGCAGTAATTGTTTATGACTCTATGACTGGGCAGTTACTATACAATCAAAATGGTAGTGCTGCTGGTTTCGGCAGTGGCGGTCAATTTGCACAACTTACTGGTGCACCTGCTCTTACTGCCTCCGACTTCATCATTCAAGCATAGTTGGGTCGGGTCAACTGAGTGGAAGTCTAATCTAAACATGAATCCACTTTCAAGACGGTTTTCAATTAAACAGATCACATCCATAAAGGCACAATATGTTTATTGTGCCTCTACAATTTTGTAGTTTAAATTTAGTCTAGGTTGGTGGGCTTTGTTTGTGTAGCCCCAGGCTTCTAGCTTGATGCGATTAACCTAACTTACAATTAGCTGTATTTTAAAACCATTGCACAGGATCTAATTGATAGTAACGTTGCAGTTGCTCATAAAGTGCCGGATGCTGGGACAGTAATTGGTGCGGTTTCTCAAAGAATGTCTCAGTCGCTACGGCGAAAAATTCTGCGGGATTTGTTGCACCGTAGGTATCCATTACCGTCTTTGCGCCTTGTAGAACATCATTACAAAGTTGCTGATATGCTTCTGTCATAACTTTCGCCCAAATAGCATAGTCTGATTTATGTTGCAGTATCGGAACTCCCTCAGCTTTACCATCTTCTTGATCCAACTGATGGGCGAATTCATGAAGCACAACGTTACGTCCATCCCTCCAGTTATTAGTATCTTGTTTCACCTGTTCCCAAGACAGTACTACTTGGTCATTTGTCCACGATTCTCCCAGTCTTGCCACACGCCTTTCTTCAACAACATATTTTCCGATGGAAGTCGTTTCCTGAACAAAATAAGCATTAGGATAGACTAAAATTGAACGTAGTCTAGGGAAGTATTGCCTACGTTCATTTAATAGGAGTAAACAGGCGATCGCAGCAATGGTCAGTTTCATTTCCTCCGTCACCTGTAATCCTCTACAACCAATAAATTGCTTTTCTGCTAAGAATACTTGAATATGTCTCTGAATTCGTCTAATTTCATCGGTAGAGAGACACAGATAAATAGGAAGATTATTCTCAACAATTGCATTCCACAGTGGGGGAAAAGGACGGTGTTTGAGACGGTTTCTTTGCCTTTTGACTAGAATGGGATTGATTAAAATACCGACGAGAATCAGCCCAATAATGATAAAGACAACTATTGTTTGAATCATTGACTTCTGAGCAGGTTACATATTTAAATCATTGGCAAACGAAATTTAGCTAACATAATTGTTTTGGTTGTAGTTCAATAATTAAATTTAAATGAGACTTTTCTCTATTTTCTAAAGTTTCCTAATCCTACATATTACCGCTATTGGATCAAAATTATGCAAGATAGAACTTTGCTAGAAAGGGTTTTTTGAAGCCCTTGCTCAACTTTGATAATCAGTTTATCAAAAGCCTCTTGATCTGCTGTCAATTGTTCTTGAAGAACTTTCTCTAACTCAGGCTTTATTTGCTCACACATATCCTCAATTTTTTTATCACTCAAAAAACTAGAACGAACCCAACTAGGTACATCTACATTTGTTTTGATTACTTCTTGAACACTCTTGCGATTTAACTCCATTCCTGCCGCCATAACCGAAGCCCCATATACTAATGCAATAGGCCAGGTTAAATGTCCAGTTAGTATGAGAGTGATGATGCTAGCTACAGTACCTCCACCAATTACTACATTGACAATAAAGCCCACTGTCTCAGCCAAAATAGCATCTCCAATCCGTAACTCTGGGTTAACAAAATTTGGGTCAATGCTATCCTGGAACCTTAAGCTGCTTCTAGGTATCTGAAACTTTCGACAAATTGGATCGGTTTGTGCGGCTAAATCGGGTTGGATTTTATTGCTAAACCAATAAGCGCATTGATGATTAATTATCTGCACAGCGCGTTCGCTTTTGAGCCACTGTTCTGCCCGACTGATTAAAGATGTTTCCAAATCGGCTAAAGTCCGTATTTTGTTTTTTTGCCAATTTTTTAAAGCTGGTTTAACTGCGTTGACGAGCAAGCCGTCTGTCAAAGGCTTAGTTAATGATTCGATTAACTCCGGGATATGCCTCTTAATCAAATCTTTGAGCGTGTTCGAGGTAAATAGTTTGTTGACTTCTTCCTTAAAAGCAGCAGCACGCAGATCCCATCGTCCTACTCGTGCTAAACCCAGTGCAATGCACCGTTCCGGTTCTGGATCAGGGCGAAGCAGCGTTTCTGGTTCGGGAAACATTTCCTGACAAAGCAAGTGGGTAAACTTCATGCGAGATGCACCACCAGTCATCAGCAAAAGTTTCGGCACGATTCCAAGTTGTTCCAGCTTTTCTTTCGCCTCGGTTAAAGAGTCGCTAAACGATCGCACCCAACTATGATGCCCCAGTTCCGGTAAGGGCTGGTTTAAAATTTCCTCCATCATCAATTTATTGACTTGGGGAATAAAATAAATCTGTTCGTTAATTGACTCGAAGCCACGCGCAAAGGATTCAGGATCGCTGTATAGCTGTTCATTAGAAAAGTAATCTTCTTTAGCTTTGCGACAAGCAAGTTCACAACGAGCTTGGTGATGGGGATATTCCTTAAATACTTTTTCGAGTAATGCTTTTTGTTCGTGGTTGGCGACAGTCCGGGCAAAAATAGCCTTGTCAATTAAGGATGCACCCAAAGTATTACTCCCGAAATCTATCGGGATTTCTTCTAAACTCTTAACTAGAGTAAAATCTGTGGTTGAAGAACCAATATCGACAATTAGCACCGATGCAATAAGTTTGTCATACTCCAGTTTCCCGGCTTCCTTGGCTTGCATGAAAGCAGCCCGCGATTCGGGTACAACATTTAGTTGGGGAATACCAGCTTCTTGAAGTAGCTTTTGGTATTCAGTGCGATCGCTAACTGACCATCCTGAAGGGCAACCAATGTAAAAATAGCTACTTTCCCCACCTTCAAGTTGTTTACTTTCTTTCAAAAGTCGGTAGTAGGTTGCTACAAAAGTGCTAATTGTTTCCCGATATTTAGGATCGTTGTTGGGTTTTTGCTTGAAAGAAATTGTCAGTTGGGTAACGCCAGCTTGAATTAATGCTTGTTCGCCAACAAGATAACCGAGTTTAGGATGCCAGCCAAGGGCTGTAATTTGGTTCTTCTTGTTGTTAATCTCCAGCATCTGGGGGGGGTCGATGCTTTCCACTATCGCTTTAGCTACAGCCGTTTCACCGTGCCCCAAATCAAAACCGATTGTTTCTAAAATTTCCATACCCTTATTGTCTATTATTCTCTAGCAGAGGAATATGCTGGCTCAATTACCCTACCGCGCCGAATCAAGCGATCGCCTTTCAACAAAGCCGGAGTTAAAGTTACGTGATCTTTGGTATCGGGGTCGATACTCGGCTCAAAGTCAAAATAATTGCGATCGCTGTGCGGGTCATTTGGTCGGTAAATTTGAGCGTTAATTCCCTGAGACATTAAAATCTGTGGTAGAAGTTTTGCCAGTTCATAAGCCATTTGGGGTTTATCAAGTTTTGATGCGCCCATTAGCCTTTGCAGAAAATTCAATAACTCTGGCAGTTCTTCTATTGCTAAGTCGCCTTCATGTTTATTCCATTCTTCTACTCTAGCTACTGCTAGGTCGATAGTGTTGAGAGCATCGCCAAGATGATCTAAAAATACTTTGCTATCAACCCGAAGCAGAGGTTTAGGTAATTCCAATAGCTCTGAAGACATAGAATTTTGCTGGCTCTTTAACTCAAGTTGAAGCACAACTTCTACCCCTAGAAGTATAGAGGTTAGTAAGATAGCCATCCATGCGCCTGGGCTAGTTTTAGTTAAAGAGAACAACGAACCTAAGATGCCTATATAAATTAGCCCCTTTAGCAGTTTCAGGATTAATCTGCTGGAAAAAAGGTTTGTACTTGGGTTAGGAAATTGCTTTTGCTCTGTTGGAGCAATTTGAGAATAGTTAGCCGCAGCAAGAGCAGCGATGGACTGCCGCAGGGTATCTAGGAAAAAGGAAGCCAGACGAACTTGAGCCAAATTAAGCTTTTCAATGTAAATTCTTTCGAGATTATCAAGCCGATTCTGAACGAGTTTAACTATCTCCTCAATGTTGGTTGTGTTATCAATATCTGTCTGGAGTTGGTTGCGTTCTTCGCTAAAAAGTGACGTGATTGTTTTCATTGCGTTGACTAAAACTTTAACGTTATTAATAAAAGTTAAATGAGCAGACAACTGCTTATTTAAACCTGTAATCACATGATGACTGATGTAATTAATCTAAGTTGTGTAGTTCCAGTATTTTTAGCTGGAAAATTGCGCTCAATGTTATCTAGAAATCTTGCATATAGTTGAGATCACACGTAGACTGCTGATGAGGCTGGTTCACTAGAGCCTTTGAAGGCCAACTATTGTCTAACCATTGATTGCAAATTACACCCATTAAAAGGAGGAGCTGAATGTTTATCTGCGTTATTGCAGACTACGGTACAGGAGATCCGGCATTTACAGAAGTCACACAACGTCTGTTGATGGCTTCTCCCGATGCCCAAATTCATTTGCTTTCGGTTCCAGCATTCAGTACATTGGCAACAGGATTTTGGATTGCCCAACTAGGACTCAACCCAGGCCCTAGCGATCGCCTAATTTATCATAACTGTGCGCCTCGTCAGGATGATCCTGAAGCCCGTCGAGACAATGAAGGTGAAGGACTAACTTATGCCCTTTTATCCAATGGTGTAAAAGTAGTAGGTGTGAATGCAGGCTACACCCTCTCCTTTATCAAAGACTATACAAAGGAGTTGCGAGTGGTCAATGTTTCTCGTGGTGGTTCGCAGTTTCGCTCACGGGATGTATTTCCTCCGGCTGCGGCTGCCATTATGAATGAAGATTTTAGCGTTCTGGGAGATAGCCTGAAGAGTGAGCAAATCCCAGATGTTCCACCAGATCGAATTGCCTGGATTGATGGCTACGGTAACATCAAAACAACTATTGCGGCACATACACTTAACTTGGAACCTCAAACCAAGATCGTGATTCGGATTGGAGATGTAGTGAGTGATGCAGTGTATTCTGATGGCAGCTTCAAGGTGTCTGAAGGGACTTTAGCTTTTGCTCCTGGTAGTTCCGGTTGGTCAAGAGGCGATTCAGGAGAACCATTGCGCTTTTTAGAGCTATTTCTGAGAGGAGGGAGTGCTTGGGAACGCTTTGGTCGTCCCCGTGTGAATCAGCAAGTAACTCGAATTGCCTAATTTTGGATATAGCAGTCAAAGATAAGGTATAAAAAATAAATTCCTCTTTAACCTCTTTACTCTGTGTCCTCTGCGCCTCTGTGGTTCAAAAAATTATTTTAAACCACAGAGGTACAGAGAAGCCAGTGCGCCCTTGCGGTTCCCCGACTTGTACCCCTACGGGGAAGCAAGCTACGCTCTTAGCGTTCCCGCTCTTTAGCAACTGGCGCAGCGCTGAGAAAAAATCCTAAATTATCTTTTACAACAATCCCCGATAACGAATAAAAACCAAAATCACCGCCCACGACCCCAACGCAACTTTGACTGCAACTAGAATATTCAGCAAGGGGACAATCCCCCCACTCAAAAGTGCGCCCATTTCCCCATGCGGTAACTCCACTCCAGTCAGAGTTATAGCCGCCAGTACAATGAAAACAAGAACCGAAACCTTCTCCCATGTAGCGGCGTGATAGCGCTGGTAAATCCCTTGCATCCACTCTGGTGATGAGGTAATGGCAATCAACCCGATCGCAGTTCCACCTGCAACTCCAGCCGCAAAACCACCGCCAGGGCTGAGATGTCCCCGAATAGCTAGTTCGATACTTACCATCGCAGCAATAGTTGCTCCCAGACGCGCCAGCACAATGGATGGTTGATCTGTGAAACGATAAATCGCGCAGGATGGCTGTTCATTCGCCAGCAGAAAATTAACTCCCATGATCGCGATCGTAAATACCACCACCTCGAAGATCGTGTCATACAACCGATTCCTGAGAATGATCACTGTTACCGCATTGGGTATGCCACCATCTTTAACAATCGATTCAACGATCGAGAAATCCGGTACAACTGGCGCTGAATTCGGCAAGACGAGCATTTTTACAAACAGCGCTATCCCTGCTGCAATGTAGATCCATTTCATCTTAAACCTCCAGGAGACTCCCACCAAATCTGTACTCAGATTGGTGGCGGGAGGAATGGAGGGTTAATTGCGTTCGCGTAGCGTGCCGTAGGCAAACGTCCCTTGAATGATTTTGTGCGTTAGCTAAAACTTTGAGAGGGACAGTTGAGCAATTAATAAATCTTTTATTGTGCATAAGAGTAACCATCTTTTGCGTGAATGCGTTTACAAAACTTGTGCAAGATTCCTTGAATCAATCCGTTTTTGGTCGAGATATTGAAACTGCCTGATGAACGAATAGCTACTTTTCCAGCATAATTACCGATTTTTTTACCAGTGGCGACAGATGCTTTTACGATGTCACCTGTTTGAAAATTAAAATGTATTTTCTCTCTTGGTACATGACGGCTAGGAAAACCAAATTTGTCTGTCCGGCATGACTGTCTAGAACCATGCCCATTAGCTGTAATTAACAATGGCTTAACGGCTTTAACAATTAGTTTGGGTGTTGATTGACCAACACAAGTAGCATCTAGCCAATGAGTCTTTTCTAATTTCTGTTGACAGCGATTAAACTTTGTTAGACCTCCTGAGCCTGTTTCTACAGGTAGTTCTGTTTCTTTTAAAGCCCTAAATAATGCCCAACGAGTTGTATTTACTGCGGCGGCATCTGCCAAGGGTCTTTTAGCTTGCGCCAAGATTTTTGTTAATTTGGATGGGTCTTTTTTTAGGAAATCTTTAATATCTTTAGTTCCTTTTTTGGTGTTGCACTTTTCGCAACTTAAGGTGAGATTAGTAATTGAATTACTGCCTCCTCTGGCTCTTGGGTGAATGTGTTCTATCTGTAGTTGAACGTCTTTTATACCACAGTAAGCGCATTGTCTCCCCCATTTTTCTAATAAATATTCTCTGGTTTCGTAACCAGCTAAAGTTCCCTGTTGATATTCTTTTCCTTGAATTTTTGGGTTACGTATTAACTGCATATCAAAGCGTACTAATTCTTGGCTCATAGCCTCAATCGGTGCTAGTTTACGCAGTTTCTCAACCCAAGTTTTTATGTTATCAACCCGACTCTGTAAGCTTGGCGCTAACCATCCTTCTGGACGTGTTCTATTTAAAAATCTAGCTTGTCTGTAACGAGTTTTTCTAGCACGTCTACCACGTCTTAATTGTCGCCTAGATGTTAAAGCTTCTCTAATAGCAAAGCCGCGATGCTTTAATTCTGCTGCAAATACAACTACTCCAGTTGAATCGTTGACTAATGCAATTCCAGTTGTTTTGGCACCTGGGTCAAGCTTTAATCGTAGTGGCATTACTACTGAATCTGGGTACACTTCTTTGAGAATAATGGTAAACGGGAAGCGCCTATAAATCGCTGCTTTTTTGTTCCTTAATAACTGTCTAGCTTGTGCTGAGTGGATTGGGATCAATGGTCTTTTTTCGGTGTCTAAAACAAATACTTTGGACATTCCTGTCCCTCCTTTCGGGTAATGTTAGCCTGGACAATGATTTAAAGGCTTTTTATGCTAACAGCACTGACTCAAACCCAATGACTCTGTTTAACTGTTAACCTTAGAGCTACAAACTGGCTGCGTATTTGTAGGTAAGATGACCTAAAAATCGGAGTGATTTAACACGCTTTTCGGGTAAACTCTGGGCTTTTAAAGTCCCCACCATATTGCTCTTAGCAATTGGTGGTGGGTAGTTTACTTATGCTTCTCCCCTTCAGCTGGTGTACTTACATAACTCAGGATTGTCGCTGGTGATGTAAGTTCAGTTTGCATAATCTCATAGATGCGTTTCACCCTAATGGCGGTGTGATAAAACTGTTTTTCGTCCTCACTAGTTGCGTGGTTTTGTTCTCGTCTGACACAAGTTGCATGGACTTCTTTATCCATCAGCGCCCGTTCCAAAGCTTGGGTATTTGGGTAGGGAACCAGTTCTAGACGCATCTGGCGTTTACGAAAAATTGTGCGTAAGTCATCCATCAGTTGCCCAAAATGCTGTTCGTCATCTGCCTCGTCTTTGACTAAGCCAAGACGCATCACCAGGGATGAACGCACTGCCACCGCGTAAAGGGTAATTGCCAGCATAGTACCCACCAAGGCTTCGGTCAAGGCAACATCTGGCGCTCCTAAAACCGCATATACCAGTGCCGACACTGCTCCTAATATTCCACGGATGACCAGCGCATGGTAGGGATTGACCTGAAATACCACCATACACCCAGCCAACGGCAATAGGGCAATGATGATATAGAGATAGCTATCATTCATAGTTTCCCTCGCTACTAGAACAGTAAGCCAATACATACCCCAGCACTGTATTCCAGATGGCTAAGGAGATGAGAGCGAGGATGAGCAGCGGCCATTCACTGGGTATCTTTAAGAGCAGCCCGATGATGATACTCATCGAGCCAAGGGTGTCTGCAACCGAAAGACTATGGAGTTTGAATAATAGCGATCGCTTGCCCAGCAGAGGAAAGGTTCCCCAAAACCAGAAGAAAAATCCTAAGCCTATGCATATATAACTGAAAAAGTCAATCATACTTCATTCATTCGTTTGATAACATGAGCCAGCAACATTAAGCCAGCATTTCCTACACTTAGGATGATGACCCCGACAACACCAATCATCCAATCATCACGCAAGACGGATACCACCAGAATCATGATTGAAGTTTTGGTGGCAGCACTGGCAAATGCGAGCATTTTTTGCCAAATATCATCATCTTGCCATGCCTCATACATGGGGATGAGCATTGCTAGAATCATTGCAATCAATACCAGATTCAGGATCATACTTTTCTCCTCCGTCGCACCCAATGTACTTCGTACCAGCCTGCTTCGTGGTATTTCAAAACAATGGTTTTTGGCGTAAAGGTAATTAGGAATATATCTAGGAATACAAGCCCTGGTGTACGTCCTGGTTTAACTTGTTCCATCGTTATCTCTTCGTATTTATGTGGGCGGAGGATGATTTGAAATGCCTCCATATACGCCTGCGGAATCGCCACTATAATTTCACCCAGTACACGCAGCCAATCTTTTAATGATTCCCTTGCTGTTTTACCACCCGGCAATAGAAGTGCGATGCTGATGCCAATGATGATATTCGCCACACTGAAATCGGCAGTGAGCAAAAACCAGATAGTCAGTCGCAATATTAGATTTAAATACCCAACCATGCAAATCCCTTCCAGAACAATAGGATTAAAATCAGACTCATGACACCGATCAAATGGTCAAATTGTTCAAGGACACGCGGCAGCTTGAGTACTGAATGTTTAAAAATTAGTAAATATGCCAACCATCCAATGCCGATGGTTGCGAGAGGTTTAATAATATTCGCAACGGTGTACGCTTCGTAATACGCAATGTTAGCTAGGAACAGCCCACCGACTAACAGAATTATGGCTGCCCAGAAACCAGGCTTTACCTCTGCTTTTCCCCCACGCGGTAGAAATATGAATTTGGCAAAGGATATTGCTGTTCCAAGGGCGGCAATATTCATAGCGATCGCTTGCCAAGGCAGCAAATTCTTCGTTGTCAACACCTTCGCCCCAAAGCCGGACAATAAGGGAAAACCAGATATCGAGAAGCTGGCTATAACTAAGGCGATCCAGATTGGGGTAGCGATCGCTTGATGTTGTAGTTCCTTGAAATTGCGACTCGGTAAAGCCCCGGCAATTAGAAAAAGCGCCGATTTAACCAGTCCGTGCGTCAGTGCATAAAAACCACCCACGGACGGCGCAGCGAGAATAAAGCCCAACTGCGAAATCGTGTGAAACGCTAGCATCCGCTTGGTATCTTTTTCAAAGACTGCATAGAAAACTCCCAAAAGCGCTGTCCCAACTCCAAAGGTTCTTACTATCGGATCAACCTCTGCTACCATCAGCGCACACCGCACTAATGGATAGACACCAGCTTTTACCACAACTCCCGACAGCATCGCCGACACTGGCGTTTCCGATTCGGAGTGAGTCAATGGCAACCATAATCCTGATACAAAAACTCCTCCTTTTGTCAAGAGTCCCAAAAAAATCAGGGCAAGGGCTTCTGGAGGTGCTACGCGCAAACCTTCAAAACTAAAGGAATGATGCGCCTGATATACCAACACCGCGCCAACCAGATAAAAAAGCATTGCCACGTTGCTGATAAACAGATAGCGTAAGCCAACCCAAATCGAGCGGTCAGTTCGGGGATAGGCAATCAACAGAAACGCAGCAATACCACTCACCTCTAACGCCACGTATAAACTGATCAAATCCGAACAGACAAACGCGGCATTGACACTGCCATGCAAAATGATCAGTTGTGCATAAAAAAAAGCTGTCTTATTGCTGTGCCAACAGTAGAGGATGACTGCTGCCGTCACCAGCGCATTAGTTAATATAAAGTAGCCGCTTAATTGATCGACTGTTAAAATAACGCCAAAATTATCTAGTAACTGTAGTGTCAGTGGCGACTGAGTGACAAATAGCTGCAAGGCATATCCTGCTGAAGCAAAAGCCACGCACAGAGCGAGATATTTGTCAACTTTTGGGAGCAGATAAATGACAAAGCCCAAAAAAAACGGTAGTGCAACCCATGCGATGGTAATGCTATTCATGGCGTGTTATTCTTCTCGATTTCGTTGCTTTCCAAAGTCGGATTATCTCGTGCCAACTTCATAACGCCGACCAGCATTAACGCCTGAATCGAAAATCCGATCACAATCGCCGTCAATATAACCGCCTGGGGAACCGGGTCGGCGTATCTGATATTTTTGACGTTGGAAATAATTGGTGTGAACAAGCCATTTCGTGATGCAATCAGCACGTAATAGGCGATAACCCCGGTACTCATGACATCCATAGAGATGATCTTCATAACGAGGTTCTTTTTAAGGATGATGCCGAAAAATCCGCAAAATATTGTTGCGAATATGCACGCTTCTAACACGGAAATTGCCTGTTGGATAAGGATTGAAAAAGAGGAAAAGGGGCAGGGAGCAGGGAGCAGGGGGGATAGAACAGAATTGGGATTTGAAATTTCGGCTGCGCTCAGTGACCACTTCACCTGTAGCTTGCTTCCCCGCAGGGGTAATAGAACCACTAGTAGAGAAGGAGTTATTTCCCCCTGCTCCCTGCTCCCTGCCTCTTTATTTGCGGCGCTAGCCTATTACATTGGCTTTCTCTAAAGATTCTTTTTCTTCTGGTGATTGTTTGAATGCAAACCGCAATAAAGGCGGTGCTAAGAAGGTTGTCAAAATCACCATAATAATGATCGCAGCTTGCAATGGTTTATCAAGGGTACCACTAGCTGCACCAATGGCGGCAAACACTAACCCAACTTCGCCACGCGGAATCATCCCCACACCAACTGCTAACCGATTAATTCCAGGTTGACCAAAAACCGCCCAACCTGTGACAACTTTACCGATAATTGCGATCGCAATTAAGAAGGTAGCAATAATTAATCCTTCTCGATTTCCTGGAACTAAAGGATTAAGAACGCTTAAATCAACTTTCGCGCCAACTGTCACAAAGAAAACTGGTACTAGGATATCAGCAATCGGTTTAACCTGCTCATCTAGCTCTTTGCGTTTATCGGTTTCATCCAAAACTAAGCCAGCCGCAAATGCGCCTAAGATAGCTTCTAAATGAATGGCGCTACCCAGAAAAGCCATGAAAAAGGCAAAGATAAATGCTGGGATAATTAAGTTGCCTCGCGTTTGCAATTTCTCAGCAATGGCAACAAAACTCTGATTGAAATATTTACCGAGGAGAATCGAGCCAATAAGAAAAACTGTAGCACTGACAATCAGATAAATGACGTTGAAAATATCAACCTCACCAGTTTTGGCAAGACTCGCCACTACTGCCAACACGATGATACCTAAAATGTCATCAATGACGGCTGCACCGACAATAATTTGACCTTCACGAGATTTTAACTGTCCAATTTCTGACAAAACTTTTGAGGTAATCCCAATACTCGTAGCGGTGAGGGCTGCACCTGCAAAAATCGCTGGAATTACTGGTGCATGAAACAATAAAATCAGCCCCGCCGTACCAGCTGCAAAAGGAACAGCTACCCCAACACAAGCAACAATTGTTGCTTGATAACCGACTTTCTGTAATTCTTTTAAGTCTGATTCTAAACCTATTTCAAATAACAGAATGATCACACCTAGTTCGGCAAGCACAGAAACAACTTCGCTCTGGCTTTGAAAAATTGATGTGACGGCATCAGGACTGAGGTTATTAATGAATTGCAGGATAGTCATGATAATGGAGTCGCTACCAGCCGCTCCACTGTCGGGAAACACTACCAAATGGAGAGCAGAAGCACCCACAAGCACCCCACCAACTAATTCTCCTAATACAGGGGGCAAGTCCATCATTCTAAATAATTCGCCACCAATTTTACTAGCCAGATAAATGACTACTAAACTTAGCAATACTCCAGTCAGCACAATAGGAGCATATTCTGCCTCGTTAGTTGTTGCTAGTAAAGGAGACTGGAAACCTACGGTGAGGAAATTTAACCCGGTAAATGAATTAACTATTGGTTCTGAAAAAATCATGTTTTTGCTTGTGTTTCTGATTCATTTTGGAGCCAATTAAAAAATGTAATTCGTAATTCATAATCTAATTACGAATTACAAATTACGAATAGGTGTCAGTGTAGTTACTAACGCCAGAAGTATTAGCATCAGTTGCATGAGGATTAACTAAAGCAACCGCTTGTTTGAGCGCATCTACACGATCTACAAACATATAATGCTCTGGTACAAACCTCGAAATGCCAAACTTGTCTAAACGCTTTTTGACTTTGCTAGTTGCACCAACAACTAACACATGACGACCTTGTTCACTAGCATCTTTGATAGCGTTTTCAATTGCCAAAGAAGCAGTCACTTTCAGCGACACTTTATGAGCGCGTTTTAGGAAGCTCCAGTCAAGAATGTCAATCCCCACTTTCAGAGCAATACCAGCCAATACCGCCATTGGGATAGGTTGAGTAACACGCGCAGCCCACAAAACTACAATTAACAAAATTAACGCACGAGTTAAACCAGATACTGCTGTACTAGCACCAGTTTGGATATTGACTACCGTTCCCATCGTGGCACCAGCACCAGGTAGCCCACCACACAAACCAGATACCAAGTTACCGATACCTTGACCAATCAATTCTTTGTCAGATTTGTGTTCAGTACGAGTCAAACTATCTGCAATTACAGCCGTCAATAAAGTATCAATACAACCCAACATCCCCAACATTGCTCCATCAACAATCATCACTGTGATTTGAGATGCACTAAAGGTAGGGATTTGTAATGTGGGCAGTCCTACGGGAATTTCACCGATTCGTCTGATATCTACACCGCCGAAGATGGTTAGAGAAACTATAGTTCCGACAATTAAAGCGACGAGTTGCGGGGGAATAATGCGCTTGATTTTGGATGGCATGAAGAAAATAATTGCCAGCGTTAGCAAGCCCAAAGCTGTTTCGGCAGGATTAATCTTAGTTAATAACAGAGGCAGATTTTGTACCATCCCCAGTACGCCACCTTTAGGATTTGCCTGTCCGACAAAAGGAGCAATCTGCAAAATAATCAGGATTACCCCAATCCCAGACATAAAGCCAGAAATCACACTGTAAGGCATGAGGGTAATGTATTTACCCAACTTAAATATCCCAAAGAAAATTTGGAATACTCCCGCTAGCATGACTACGGTAAATGACATTGCCAAGCCGTTTTCGGGGTTGGCTGCTGTCATGGAACCGACAATTGCAGTCATGACTACGGTCATTGGGCCGGTTGGCTCAGAAATGAGGGTTGGTGTCCCACCAAATAAGGCTGCGAAAAAGCCAACGCAAACTGCACCATAAAGCCCAGCTACAGGCCCAGCACCGGAAGCGACACCGAATGCCAGCGCTAAAGGTAACGAAACGATCGCAGCAGTTACACCACCCAATAAATCGCCTCGTAAGTTTCTAAAGTTGATCGTATTAGTCAATGACATACTGGGGCTTTGGTTACAAAAAATACAAAATAAATTTGGGTTTCTCAAAATTGCCAGCTACCTCCAGTAAGTTTTAAGTTTTATTGCCATGAAAAATTAGACAAAGAAAACTTTAATCCTTTGCAAAGCAGCTGGCTATAATGCCTTTTTAAATGGCGAGTCGCTAAATACGAATCTCCAATACGGAAGGCTTAGGCCAAAGACGGTTCAAAAATTTGAGTAGAAAATCTTACAAAAATTGCAAGTTTTGTTTATCGCCAATTTTTATTGGGATCAATAATAGCTTACAGCTTTATATGTCAATCTTGCTTATTCACAAGCCTCAATATTAAATAAATATTAAATTGCTTTCATAGATAAAAGGCTATGCTCGTTGACTAATTTTTGATTGCACTAATCAATACGATATGTAAAGTTTATATTAATTATTATTGCAAAAGTTTTTTGACCAAAAATCAAACGCAGAGCAAATGACTTCAGGCATGGGGATACGTTGATTTGCACTTTTAAGCATTCTCAATATCGCTTAATGGGACTAGTTAAAGCTGTTCGCAAACGGCATAGGGATAATGCCAAAAGGTCACTTGACATTTGGGAACCAGCCTTAACTTGACACCTATGGCAAGATGCCCACCCCACAAGAGATTCATTTTTTTGAGGATGCAAATTACAAAGATTCTTAGCTTATCAGCGCTCAGGCTTAAAGAATAGTTGAATAGTTGGTTTGAATGTGTAGAGTGTTTTTGCCAGAACCGTTTATTGAAAGTTCCTTCGTGGACTTCTTGAAAATCATTAGCATAACGGTATGAGGAGTATGAAAACTGGTGCAAATATCGCAGTTTTGATAAACCCTATTAAAACCGTTAAAATAATTTACCTGTCAATTACATTTGTAGAGACGTTGCATTACAACATCTCTACACAGTAGTAAATTCCACCAATAACCTTAACTAAGCGGTAAAGAACAAGAGTTTCTGAGAGTTCTTGCCTAAGTAATGGCAAAGTTTAAAGAAATTTAGCATGATTTCATTCAACGACTGTTACTGAAGCTCCTTCATTTGCTGGAGGTACACCGGGTAATTCCAGACAGTATCCAGCACCATATACTGTCTTTATATAGCGGGGGTGGCGGGGATCTGGTTCTAGCTTGGTTCTCAAGTGGCGGATATGGACTCGAATCGTTTCTATGTCATCATCAGGATCGTAGCCCCAAACTTCTCTGAGGATTTCGCTAGGAGAAACCGTTTGACCGTGGCGTTGCAATAAGCAGTGAAGTAACTCAAATTCCAAGTGAGTCAATTTCACCGTCTCATTAAACCATATCGCCTCAAATCTTTCGGGAACGAGGGTGAGTGAGCCATAGTTGAGAATTTCACTATGCTTTGCGGCTTGGGGAATGCGGTCAGTCCGCCGCAAAAGTGCCCGCACCCGCGCTAGCAGTTCTTCAACTTCAAAAGGCTTGGTGAGGTAGTCATCTGCGCCAGCATTGAAGCCTTCCACCTTGTCCTGAGTTTGGCTCAAAGCCGTCAACATTAACACGGGAATCTCAGAGGTGCGATCGTCGCGGCGCAGCCGTTGGCAAACGGTAAACCCATCTACTCTGGGCAACATTAAATCGAGCATGATCAAGTCTGGTTGCAGCTGGAGAGCCAGCGCTTGACCTTTGATGCCGTCTTCAGCTTGACTAACATCGTAGCCAGCCATTTCCAAGTTGACGGCAACTAGTTCTGAAATCGCTGGGTCATCGTCTATGACAAGAATCCTCGGCATTCTTAAAAATTATTACTACTTATTAAGGATAATTAACAACCTTTGATAGATACAAAGATTTTTGAATCAATTCTAAAAAAGCTTTAAATCTTACATAAATATTAAGATTAAATGACTGTGAAATCAAGACTCAATTACATGAAATCTTATAGTCTATGATGTGTTATACTCCGCCCTACAATCCGTCTTGGTTTTTACAAAACGGTCTAATGATGACTGTATACACTGCTTTGTGGGGAAAACGTCACTGGCAAAGTACTACTAAAGACCCAGAACCGTCTTATCACGAGAAAATCTTTGTTGGTGGCCAAGGTGTGCCAATTTTTGGCTTGGTTGCCATCCCGGAAAATGCTCATAGCACGATTATCGGTACTTATGGCATTACTGGAGAGCTAGAGACGGAATGGTTTTTGAGAGTGCTAGGACGTAAGGCTTACGCTCAAGGATACGCGATAGTGTTATTTGATTGGCGGGCCCACGGCAAAACGGCCGAATTGTCGCCAACTCTAACTTCTGATGGTTTGTATGAGGGGGAGGATTTTGTTCGCATCGCTGCTGCTGCTAAGGCAATGGGATGTCCTGGAAAATTTTGGTTTACAGGGTATTCTTTAGGAGGGCAATTGGCACTCTGGGCCGTGAAGGTAGCTGGTGAGGTGATTAGGGAGTATGAAGATTTAGGATTAGAAGATAGCGATATTGGCGGTAGTATGGTGATTTGTCCGAGTTTGGATTCGGAGCGATCGCTATCTTATCTAGTTACAAAACCCTTCGGCAGATATTTGGAAGCGGGGATTGCCCAGAATTTAAAAAAACTGGCATGGCGAATCCATGATGCTCATCCGGGAAGCATTGATCCAGCAGCCATTGAACGAGCGAACAGTATTTGGGGTTTTGACAATGAACTAGTAATTAACCGACTAGGTTTTTCTTCTGTAGAGGCATATTACCAAGCTAGTAGTGCTTTACAAATCTTGCCGCAAATCTCAAAACCGACTTTGATTTTATATGCTGCCGATGACCCACTTTTTGACCCGGCTATCATACCAGAATTAGAAGAAGCGTGCGATCGCAATTCTGCAATAGATTTGTTTCTTACTCAGTACGGCGGTCATGTTGGCTACTTGAGTAGTAAAAAGTGCCAACGCCAAATACAAGACCCTGACCCTTGGTGGGCATGGAATCGGGTTTTACAATGGTTAGAGGAAAAGCGAAGAGAGTAGTAGACGAGACAATATTTTAGCTGCTAGGTTACTCAACGGATGCAATCGTCTTGTTTGGAAGCCTAAAAGAGTGAACAAACTAGCTTGTTTTCACTACTTTTCCTAAATAAACTATTGCAATAGAGAGGATGGCATTGACCCAGAAGCTACCACAATATTATTGGTAAACCAGCGATAACAGAAGCAACACCTGTCCAGAGTGTAAAGCGCTCAACATCTACTTCATCTAAAGCAACGCTCATTTCCTTAATTGCTAATAGCAGCGCTGTCAGTAGCAGCACAAAGAAGGCAAGGTACTCCAAATTAATAATCATTCATTCTCACTATGCTTTGCAAAAAAGTAGTTCTAATAGATTTTTAACAAGCTTTGGCAAGATTTTTTTGTTTCAGATTTAACAATTTGCCAAAAAAAATACACTTGCAGACATTCCTCGTAATTACTTGGGTAAAACTGTATAGCTAATGTTTTAGCCAAAATAAAATTTCCTGTTCTCTACCAAAGGTTTTAATATATTCTCTTTCACAGGATTTAAACTTGAGTTAATAATCGTACATCTAAAGTAATAAAAATGGCACGTATATCACGTATATGTAGAGTAATAAATCAGCATATTAGCCAGGAAAAGCAATCTTTTAACTTTTGACTTTTGACTTCCGCCTTGCGGTACTAGTAGAGTAAAACTCCCTTGACTTTTTGACTCAATGACCGCTTCTAATCATATTTGGCTACCTGCACCAACAGATTTAACTTCGCTACCGGATGAGATTCATGTCTGGCGCATAGACCTTGACCAACCAGAACCACAACTGCAAAACTTAGCAGCAACCCTTTCTGGCGACGAAATGGCTCGTGCTGAACGATTCTATTTTCAGGAACATCGGCAGCGTTTCATCGCTGGCCGCGGTATTCTCCGAACTATATTAGGCCGCTATTTGGATATCCAGCCCTTACAAGTGCAGTTTAATTATCAACACCGTGGTAAACCAGTATTAGCAGATACATTTGCCGATACTGGACTGGCGTTTAACTTGTCTCACTCCCAAGGGTTGGGTTTGTGTGCGGTGAATTGCACTAGGGAAATTGGTGTAGACCTAGAATATATTCGTCCGATGTCTGATTTAGAAGCTCTTGCCAAACGGTTCTTTTTACCGGGAGAATATGAGATGTTGCGATCGCTATCTCACAACCAACAGCAAGAAGTATTTTTCCGTTACTGGACTTGTAAGGAAGCTTATTTAAAAGCAACTGGAGACGGACTAGCTCAGTTAGAGCAAATTGAAGTGTCGCTCACTCCCACAGAACCAGCCAAGTTACAGATAACTGAAGACTGGAGTCTTTTTGAACTAGTACCTGCTAACAATTATGTTGCTGCTGTTGCTATAGCAAATTGTGGCTGGAACTTAAAATGCTGGCAGTACTGATGTTGACTAAGCTCATCTCCTGGGTGAAACAAGAGAGATATTGCGGACAAATGACCAATGACAAATGACTAATGACAACCAGCTTACTTATCTTCCTGCATATTTCTCACAATTCTTGTCACCAGCTTTCTAGGTACAAATCTGACGCTTTTTGCCAGTAGTTTATTCATAAAACCAGGAATGACAATGGTTTTGCCCTTCATTAAGCCGTGAAAACCAATTTCGGCTACTGTTTGTGCATCCATCATCCTCTTACCCTTGAGCAACTTAGAGTCAGCCATCCCAGTTCTTTCATGAAAGCCAGATTCTGTTGAACCTGGACAAAGAACTGTCACAGTGACACCTGTACCTTCTAATTCATTAGCGATCGCTTCTGAAAAAGATAAGATATAAGCTTTGGTAGCAAAATAAACCGCCATCAAAGGGCCTGGTTGAAAAGCAGCAGCCGAGGCAACATTTAATATTTTACCTTCACCTTGCTTTACCATGTGCTTCACGAATAGCTTAGTTAAATGGGTGAGACACACCAAATTTACTTGTAGCATTTCCAGTTCAGTAGCTAGGTCTGTTTCGTGAAATAATCCATAGATACCAAATCCAGCATTATTTACTAGCACATCAACATTAATATTGGCGAGTTGCAACTCCGTGAAAATTTCTTCAGGAGCAGTTGATATAGATAAATCCTTAACAATAGTTTTGACAAAAATTCCAAATTTTTTTTGGAATTTAGCTGCAATTTCTACTAGCTTTGGACCGTTTCTGTCTACTAAGACCAGATTGTAATCATGAGCAGCAAAAATACGTGCTAATTCGTAGCCAATTCCACCAGCTGCCCCAGTAATAAGAGCAGTTTGTTTGCTCTGATCTTGATGTGTTGTGTTCATGTAAGAATATTGGTGAATTCAACTTGATGAAGCTGTATTGCATTTACAGTGGTTCTCGTTCTACAATTAAGTACGCGTAATATCTGAACCGACAAGAAATGTCTTGAGTTATTACCCTTTCAAATGCTTGTATGATGCATTGGATAGATGTAGCAGTCCAAACGTAAATTTAGGACTTATGCATCGAACTAGTTGGGCATTAAAGAAGTTCGGTTATTTCAGACTGCTAGCGCTAGTTTTTGATTACTTACAAAAGCAAGCGGGTAAAATTAAAGTTTTATGCCCGATAGTAACCATTCTATCCTCGATTGCTTTTGTCAAGAGATGAATACTAAAAATCTACATGATTGAGCATACACCAACAGGGCAATTATATTGCCGCTATTGGTGTATGAGTTGTTGGCTGGCATCTTAAATATTGGCTGTTCAGTAGTACTGAGTCCTAAAGAACATAAACTAAACAAAATTGTTTTGTAGTGTGTTAGGGCTTCTGTAACGTAGTGAAAATATCTGGAATGGTGCGTTACGTTAGTTATGTTACTAACGCTTAGAGATCCTCCTAAATCCCCCTTATTTAAGGGTGACTTTGAGTTTCTTCCTTATACCCCCCTTTTAAGAGCAGGGCTGTTTGATTCCCTAAAGAGCTTTAAAAATCAAGGGTTCTAGCAATTAAAAATTGGTTATTTTGTTACCAGCGTGCCGATAAAATAAACTATTTTACTGATATTTAAGTGATTAAATGTTCATCTCATCGTCACGCTTACTTACAATTTTCTCGCTAACCGTCTTGACAAATCGTGTTTGAGAATGAAACAGCCCTGTTTTTTAAGGGGGAATCAATAAGTATCTAAAATCACAGCTAAACACTTTTCAGACATCTTACGCTAGCTGTAAATTACTAAGCGAGATTTAAGAAACCACTTTGAATTAAGTAGGCGGTATAAGTCATAAACAATTGAGAATCAATTGGAGGACAAGCGATAGAACTACCTGCCAATGCATGAAGAGTATCTTGGCAGCTAATATGGGGTCTTCTAGCTTGTAAATACAAATCAGGAATAGTCAATTGTTCATCAGACCAACGTTCCAACAAAAATGGTCGCAGAGTGTACAAAGGATTATCCGCAGAAGTCACATTATTGATTAACTCAGATTGCCATTTTTCATAAGGAATCATTTCAACTGAATAACCAAAAGAGCGTATCCACTCAACTAGCATTTTCAAAGCAGCAGGTTGGGGATGTTGTAAATTGAAAGCCTTACCTATGGATTCTTTCTGGCGTGATAGATAAACGATCGCTTTACTTACATAGTCTACAGGTGACATATCCAACATATAATCTACATCAGGGAAATATCCCATTTGTAGACAGCCCTTGGTCATCAAGTTGATAAAGTCATGTGTGTTACAAATGCCTGTTTTGCTATCACCAGAAATCAGTGGCGGTCTGTGGATAGTTACAGGAAGTCCACGGTCACGAGCAATTTTTACTAACTTTTCAGCTACCCATTTTGTTTGAGAGTAACCAAGATAAATACCTTCCCAATGATTGAATTCATCCTGTTCTTTAACAACCTTACCAGCATAAGCCGTGGATTCAAAAACAGCAACGCTAGAAACGTAATGTACAGGCTTGACTTTAATTTGACAAGCCAATCTCAAAATTTCTTGAGTGCCTAAAACATTGGCTGCTTTCAATGCTGAGTATGGAAAAACATAATTCAACAAAGCACCACTATGATATATAGTATCAATATTGGTAGCTAAAGTTTGAAACTGTTCAGAGCCAACACCTAACAATGGCAAAGATAAATCGCCGACAATCGGAATAATTCTGGAGTTAAATTCTTCCTGCCAAATTGCATACTGTTCCAGATTCTTTTGGAGTTTGCTTTTGCCTTCTTCGGCATTAGTAGCACGCACTAAGCAATAGATATCCGCATTAGTTTCTTGTAGCAATTCCCGGATGATAAAAGCTCCTAAAAAGCCTGTTCCTCCAGTTAAAAAGATGTTCTTGGGCTCACCCACAAGCACATTAGATGCAGCACCGGGATGGATTGTGGGGTCAAGAACAGCCTCAGCACCTAAATCTAGAACAGAGGGTGCAGCATTGGCATTAGAGGCTACTACCTTTGTATCTTGAACTGGCGAACCTTCTTGCACTTCTTCAGCTAAACGCTGTGAAAGAGCTTCAATATTTGGGTAATGCCACAGAAGCAATGGAGATGGTTGAAATCCTAGCAACTTTTCTAAGTTACTTACTAGAATCATTGCTTGGGCTGAATCCAACCCATAGTTTTCTAAATGTTCTTTGACATCTATTTCATCAGTTGCTACTCCTAGCAATTTAGCTAAGTTAGATACCAAAAATATTTGAATATCGTCTGCTGTGAAAGACTGTTTTATAGTCATTTTTAAATCTCCAACAATGATGTAGAACGAACAGGGTGATACTGACTGTAATAATCGGAAGCTTGCAGCCCTTGAATTTTCAAATTTTGGACACGGTACAAAAAGGCTGCACCAGTCATAATTTGATTAGCAACATCAACTACACCACGATTATTTGGTTCAGACAGGTAAGAACCACGTACCCAGTCATTGAAACCGCCCATTGCCGGGCCACACCAAATTTGATAATCGACTTCTCTACCTTTTTCACCAGAACTAGACCAGCGAGAAGATAATCCTAGATACCAACGGAAAATCAATGCCATTTTCAGTTTAGGATTATTAACTGCTTTCCCAAGTTTCTCAGGATTCTTTTGAGACAAATAAGCCGCAGTTCCTTCCCATACTTCGGCAATAGTTTTGCGAAAAACTTGTTTTTCTAATTTCTCTCTTTCTGCCAAAGGAATCTCTTCAATGGAATCATAAGCGCGATAGAGTTCAAATAATTTCTGCGCTCGCATGGGGAACATTGTACCCCGTTTGAGAACTTGCAATTTGACTCCCATTTCAAACATATCTGCTGCTGGGGCCATAATCATATCAGCCATTTCAGCTTGAGCTAGTAACTTTTTGGTATGTTCACAAGCCCCAGATTCAACACATGATTGATTAATGGAACCGGTCATTACATAAGCAGCGCCCATCATAAAGGCTGCTAATGCTGATTGTGGTGTCCCAATTCCCCCTGCAACGCCAATTCTAATGGGTGTTTGGTAATGATATTTTGCTTGAATTTCATCCCGTAAGGCAATAATAGAAGGTAACACACAAACTAAGGGACGGTTATCTGTATGACCTCCAGAATCAGCTTCGACGGTAATATCATCAGCCATCGGAACTTTGGCTGCAAGGGTTGCTTGTAACTCAGTAATTAATCCTTGCTCAAGGAGTTCTTTGACTATTCTGGCTGGTGCTGGTTGCAGAAATTTAGTCGCAACTTCTCGGCGAGAAATTTTGGCAATGATTTTATTTTTGATTTTAATTTGATTGGCGCTATTCAATCCCAATCCAGCAACACGGTAATAAACAATGTTGGGAGTCAAGTCGAGAAATGCAGATGCTTCTACTGTTCTCACTTGATATTTGAGGTATAAATCCACAGCCCGGCGTTCAATCGCAGGTTCATTAGGGCTATGAATTAAATTAAATGCATAAGGCCCTTGAGGTAAAACTTCTTGAATGCGATTTATGGCTGCTTCCAAACGTTCTGGAGTTAAGCCACCTGCACCAAAGGAACTCAAAATTTGCTCTTTTCCGAGTGCAATGACCATTTCTTCGGAAGCAATTCCGCCAGCCATTGCGCCGGTAACGTAGGCATATTTCACTCCATAAGAGGAGAGGAAATTGGGATCTCCAAATTGTTGAATGCGGATTGGGGCTGCAAATGTTAGCAGTTCTACTTGTGCTGTTGTGCCATTATCACCAGGGGATAAATAACCCTCATTAGTGACACAGATTTTTCCGGCAACTTTCACGATGTAGCAGGGTTTATCTAATACCATCAATTTATCTTTGATGGTTTCTTTCTCGAAAGATACAGTTTCTAAAGAACCTTTCCAAACCTGGTTTTTGTTATAAGACCAGGAGGAGAAGTTAAGGCCATTATCGTGTTTACTTAGTACCGTATCTACGGTTGTCACGGTAGTTATCCCTCGGATTACAAACAATGGATGATATGAAGGGTGTGGACTCTGTTAACGAACCGCAGAGGCGCAGAGGGCACAGAGTAAGAGAGTAATACCAATTCTCTGGGAGATGCACGTAATAATTTTTAAACGAACCGCGAAGGACGCAAAGGGCGCGAAGGAAGAGAAAGTTTAGAGAGAATTGGTATGAGATATTAAGATTCGTCGTTAAGCAAGTTTTGGGCGCAAGCTAGTTGCAATTGAATGATTTCGCTCATTTGCTGACTGTAATCTTGTCTAGCTTGTAAGAAGGCTGTGTGTGCTTTAGTTATCTTTGAATTATTAGCATTGAGCTTTTGATACTGGGTCTTATTTAAATCGAACATACTGATGATGCTACTAATTTTTTGAGTTCTGACGGGTGGAAAAGAAACAGGAATTGGCTGTCTAATCGCGCTTGACTCAGAAGATTGTAATTGTTCTCTCGGTTCAAAAACGTTATCAATGATATTTTTCGGTTTTACTTCTTCTGGCTGAGGCAAGATGTTAGAGGAATAATTTTCTTCTTGGGTTATGTGGTTGGAAGTGTTAAGAAAATCTGTGATTTCAGATTTTTGGAGATTAGGTATGTTTGGATGCTGTATTTTGAAGCGTTCGCCCTTGGCGTTGGCGAAGCGATCGCTCCTAAGATCCCCAGCGAAATCTTCAACAAGTTTGCGATTTTCATCACTCAAAATTGTAGCTGCGATCGCTTTCCCACCCAAGGTAACTGTTCTCAATGTTACTTTACTTGAATTAGCGGTTTCTTGGGCTTTGCTGTACAACGGTGATAAATCCACGTTCACCTGATGACTGAGTAGTTTTGCTAATGCTTTGACCATTGAAGCATGGTCATCCATTCCCCTACGATTTAGAGAGACTGTGATATGTTCTTTGTTTCCGAGGATTTTATCAATCCATCGTGAACAAACACTACCTGCGCCTGCTTCTAGGAATATTTTCACACCATCATTGTAGACACGATTAACTAACTGCGGAAAATCAAGTTCTTGGCACAATCCTTTGGCAATGTTGTGAGCAATGGTATCTCTTTCGAGTGCAACTGGTTGATAATCGGCGGCAGAATAAAACACAATCCCAGGAAGATTTTGTGATGGTAAGCTGTTTACCTTCTTGATTTCCTCGAACTGCGATCGCATCGCTTCACAATGTATCACATGGTCGAAGGGAGCGGGGAAAGAGTTGCAACCTAGAGTTTTAATCACTCGCTTACACGCTGCATCTTCACCAGCAATTAATACTTCTTCTGGTGTGTTGATTTGAGTTAAGTAGACGCGATTTTCATGTTTTAGGCATTCTCTAACTTGCGATGGAGTAGCCATGAGAACATAAGTATTCCAAAAATTGTTGTTTGGTGAATCTGTTAATCCCCAATATTCACGCACAGCATTTTTCGGCCCAGATAACTTATCGCCAAATAAAGGTGATGAGTTTAAGGTATTACTTCCACCCTCAAAATCACTCCAAACCCCTTGGGCAACCATCATGCTAGTTTCACCCAAGCTATACCCAAAAACGCATTGCGGCTTGACTTGAAAATCATCTCGAAAAATTGCTGTCATGTATCTAGCAAAGGCAATTTCACTTTCAAACATTGCTAGCGAATCATCTAACAACTGCTTTTCGAGTGTTTCTAGTTGCCTGGTTGTCAATTTAGGTAAGCTTCTGGGATAAACTAGCTTTTCAACATCGGCAGCCCGGTTGTAAAGATTGTTACTTTTTAAATCCTCGAATACTTTCGGAAATAACCGGAATACGGTACGACCAATGCCGATATAAGAATTGACTGCTGCGGGATAAACATAAGCAACTGCTCCAGTTTTACCCAATGGTTTTGCTGTGAAATAACTACCTATTGGTGTTTGCCAATCTGTGCCTTTCTCAAAAGCATTATTTACACCTTTACGAGCAGATTCAATTTCTTTGAGTAGTTCTTTGGTGTTACGTCCTGCAATTGATAAGACGTATTTTGCATCAGATTGCTGCTCAAAGGTAGCAAATGTTTGGCTGGCGGTAGCTGATAAAGAAGAACTAGCTTCAATGGATTTTTGAAGATGGTTTAGGATATCGGGTATAGTGGAGCGATCGCTAACTGCGAGGGGAAACAGATGAAAAGGCATTTGCAGCAAATATCTATTATCACGCTCCTCTTGGCTGGGTTCCTCCGATAAGATTAAATGGGCGTAACTGCCATCTATACCCATGCTATTAATTGCTGCTATTCTGCGTGTGCCGCCTTTATCGACAAACCAAGGTCTTGATTCCATTGCCACATAGAAGGGACTACCTTCCCATACTTGCGGTGTTTTGACACCAGACCATTTTGGTGTGGCGGGAATATACCTGTAATAAAGACAGAGAGCGGTTTTGATTAAGCTAGCAATTCCCGATGCTGTATAGGTGTGACCGATATTAGCTTTGACGCTGCCTAATGCACAATGCAAACCATTGCCCACTTTCGGATAAGCTTGCAGTAAACCTGTGATTTCGGCTTCATCCTCCTGGGGAATGCCACTACCGAAGACTTCCACATAGTTAACTTCTGTGGGTTGAATCTCCGCCATCTCGAAAGCTTGTTTGCAGACATTGCTGATAGCTGAAGCATCAGGTTTTACCAAAGCGTCACTCAAAGTAGAATTACCTTGTGCAAAACTCATGGCATCAATTACTGCATAGATGCGTTCATTGTCTTCTTTAGCAGCTTCGTAGCGCTTGAGGACGACAGCACCAGCGCCTTCGCCAACCGTCCAGCCATTAGCTTGTTGGTCATAACCCAACGTATTGACACCTGTATTAATCGGTGCAAATTGGCTACGGAATAAGACATTTTCCACACCACCTGCTAAATCTACTGCACCAACAACCACCGCGTCTACTTCTCCGGTAGCGAGTAGCATTTGGGCAACTTCCAACGCCTTGAGGGCAGAATTTTCGCCAGCGCTGACGGTGAATGCAGGGCCAGTAAAATTCCACAAAGCCGAAATCCGACTCGCCATGATGTTGGCGATGTGACTCACATATTCGCCGATTTCTACTGGTTGATGAATACTATCTTTAACAATGGTTTCCAGTTGGGAAAGCTGTTCGGCAGGTAGAGAAATTCCTTGGTTGAGTAAGCCATCCTTAACTTGCCAAGACAAATTCCATCTTTGCTGTAGCTGATGCACAGAGAATTCTGTCTCGGCGGCAACAATTACAGCCACATTGCTACCCTCCTGTAGTTTCGCATCTTTCACGGCGCGATCGCTAACCTTCAGAAGCAACAATTGTTGTGGGTTTAGCTTCTCGATTTCATTTGGTGGGATTTTGCACGATAAAGTATCGATTTCAAAATCCCTGATATATGCCCCTACTGGTGCTTTACCATCTGTTAAACCGTACTCTTTCAGGACACTTTCTTGATTTTCTATACCGTGCCATCTTTGAGGCGGTAGAGAAGTAAAATGCTGTGTTCCATCATAAATGCTGCGTTCAAAAGCATCTAAACCATTGCAATTACCAAAAAAGGCATCCATGCCAACAATGGCAACTTTGGTAGGTGGAACAGGTGGAGTTGATTCAACTGATTCTGCTGTAGTTCCTTGTTCTAAAATCAGATGAGAATTAGTGCCACCAAAACCGAAAGCGCTAATAGCTGCCCGTTTGATTGATGCGTTATTATTAGGCCATGCCGTAGCTGTTCTAACAATTTTATCGGCGGAAATTGTACCTTTTTCTGACGTTAAAGGTTCAGAAACGTTCATGGTTGCTGGAATTACACCATGAGACATACTCAAAATCACTTTAGTCAAGCCAACCATGCCAGCAGCAGTTAACAAGTGGCCAGTATTTGCCTTTGCAGAACCAACCAGAGGCGCAGCTTGATTTTGACCAAAGAATGTTTCGATAGAATTGAATTCGGTTGTATCTCCTAGTAATGTGCCGGTGGCGTGACACTCTAGATAATCGATAGTTTTGGGACTAACTTTTGCCTCGTTATAGGCTCGTTCAAAAGCTAGGACTTGTCCTTTCGGATTTGGACTGAGTAAATGTTTACCTTTGCCATCATTTGAGAGTCCATTACCGCAGATAGTAGCGAGAATATTGTCGCCATCTCTGAGAGCATCATAATATCTTTTCAGCATCACCATCCCAACACCATCGGCGGGGATTAGCCCTCTAGAGGATTTATCTAAGGGGCGGCTAATGCCGTTTTCTGCATACCCTTGAACACCGGAAAATAACATCCGCACAAATAGCGAATCTGCACAACTGATGGCTCCAGCTAACATGACATCAGCTTTGTGTGACCATAAGTAATGAGATGCTAATTTAATTGCATAAAATGATGAGGAGCAAGCAGCATCCAGACATAAATTAATCTGGGATAGAGATAAAGCTTGAGCTACGATAGATGCTGGTAAACCAGATATCATTGCATTGTATAAAGACGCTTTGGTCGCACTTGGGACAGCTAAATCAAAGCTTTCATATTGCAAAAGTTCTCTGACAGCAGGATTAATAGCTTGCTGGTAAATTGGAGAGAATAATTGATTAGATAATTTTGTTGGGAATGACAAATTACCTAAAATTACGCCGCATTTTGCCAGAACAGTTTGATTACCCCAATAACCACTTTGTTCAATTGCTTGTTTAGCGGCATACAATGACCATTTGAAGGTGTTATCTAAACCAGCAACAAATTCTGATGGTAGATTGTATTCAGATGGATTAAACTGGAAGTTGCGGATATACCCGCCTTTAAGGGAATAAGTTTTGTCTGGTGTACCTTTAACTGGATTGTGAAAGATTGTCGGATCTACTCCGATTTCTTCGACGGTTGCAGAGGATGTCGAATCTTTTTGATTAACGATGTTTTGCCAGTATTCTTCAGGATTCTTTGCATCGGGGAATAGGCATGATAATGCGATGATGGCTATTTTTTCCACGATTTATATGCTCCGAGTTTGGGTATTTAGCAAGAGATAATTAAAAGGCAGGATTTACGCTGTTCCCCAAACTTTGAACGAGGCAAGTTATAGCAATCCTATCTGAGTTGTGAAAATTACTTTTTTTAATCGAACCACAGAGGCGCAGAGAGCGCAGAGAGAAGAATAAAGAGAGATTTTTACAACTGATTTAGGACTGCTATATGGATGTTGATTGGTAAAGGAAGATTATTAGCTTCTGAGCATTTTCATTGACCAAATAATGGCATGAGCGCCAAGCATTCGTGAATAGATTTTTCCCTGACGGTCGTGTATGATGAAGTTTGCGATCGCACTACTTGGTGTCTTAGATAGTACTTCACACGAAACGTAAAAAGTTTCCTTATGTGGTATCATCGCAAATTGTTCAAATTTTTCTACTTTTCCAGGTAAACAACCTTCTTCATGAAAGTGTTGTGTCCAAACCCATAAGGCGTGCATACTCAAGTCTGTTGTATAAGGATTGACCCATTGCACGGGGAATTGTCCTTGTTGTTGGGGGCTGAGTTCTGGCCACAGACATTCTGTAGTGATTTTTTCAGGACTGATGTTTAAAACTCTTTTAATTTCTTGAAAACCGGGGCCGTGAAATAATGTAGCCCCACCATTTTGGTAAAAAGCTTTTCCTGTAGCGGTGATGATATTATCTTCTTCGAGATTGAGAGATTCATAAGTGGGTAAATCTGGGATTTGTCGCTGGAGATTGAGTTGAGCGCTAAAATGAAAATGGATTCTTCCTTCTGGGTTTTTACTTGAAATTCTGGCTTTAAGTTCGATTCTTTCAAGATTAACTTTAGAAATCTCTTCTATTTCTAAAATATGTTCTTTTGCTAATGTTTCATTGAAAGTAATCCCCTTTAAAACTTTAAAATCTTGGTAATTAAACAATCTGTAACCGGGATATAATTGTTCACAAGCATTAATAATCCAGGTCATTGCACAAGTTGCTGGTAAAACTGGAGAACCAGCAATAGTATGATCGTGCAAAAATGGATTAGCCTCTAATGTCATTTGGCGACGAATACGATAAGTTCGTAATTCTGAATCTAACTCCGCCGCCAGTGGAACTAGTGGACTACCAATAACAACTTGTGAGGTTGCATGATTGGTATTATCCATTTCTTTAACGAGCATTTGTGCCCCGACTGCAATCGGAATTATATCAATTTTTCGCTCTTGAAAAATCTTCTTTAATTCTGCTGTTACCATTCCACTATCCCAAGCGCCCCAGTTGATAGCGACTACATGACATGAGGGATAACTTTGCTTAAATATATGCGCTGATTTGTTCAGAATTTCATTTGCGATCGCATAATCAGATTGTCCGGGATTTCCGTAAAAGCCTGTTACGGAAGAAAACAAAACTAAATGCTGAAGTTGATTAGGGTTGACGCAAGTTAGCAGGTTTTCTAAACCTTGAACTTTAGCGGTGTAAACTTTTTCAAAATCCTCTTCTGTTTTCTTTTCAATTAACTTATCAGCTAAGTTTCCAGCGCCGTGGATGATTCCGGTAATTGGGCCGAGATGTTGCACAGCAGTGGCAAGTTTTTCTTGTAAAGCTTGCGTATCCGTGACATCGATGCTGATATATTCTGCTTTAGCTCCGGTTTTTTCAATTGCTGCTAGAGTCTTTTTAATTTCGCGGCTGGAGGTAATTTTGTTATATATTTTTTGCACATTCATGGGTGTGGGCTTCTCTCCTTGAGAAAGAAGATTTTCCATGATACATTTTTTCAATGCGGAGTCATCAGAATTTTGAGCATAATCTGGCTCCGTTTCTAATAGTTCGGAGCGACCGAGGAGGATGAATTTGCAGGGTTGCTGTTGAGCTAATCTGATAGTACACTCAGCCGTAATCCCTTTTGCACCGCCGCTCACGACAAAGACAGATGATGGACTAAGCTGGGCTGTTTGTGTCATAAATCCTCTGATATTAATTCGTAATTCGTAATTCGTAATTCGTAATTAAGACAAGTTGTTTTCTATCTCTTTCTCTGTGTCCTCTGCGCCTCTGCGGTTTTTTTTTAACGAACCACGGAGACGCGGAGAGCGCAGAGGGAGGAGATTAATCGGCGATAATGGTGACTCGTCCTTGTGAGCCGTAGCCAACTTCACTTATATAAAGGTTGGGGTCGTGAAGTTCGGCGATGATGTTTTGTACTGACTGTTTAGCGTCAAGTCTGGGGCTTAGGTCGATCGCACGAGTAAATACTTTTGGCCATTCCCATCTCAGAGTTTTGCTTAATCCAAATAAACCAGCGCCGATCGCACCAAAGTTAACTTTGTACTCTAAGCCGAAGGCTCCATCAAGATGAGCAACTGTGCAGAAACAACTACGTCCATGTTTTGCAGCTTCGTTGAGGGAGGGTTTGAGGTGTTTCGCCATCAAAAATACGTGCTTGACGATCGCCTTTTCTGATTCGTTATAAGAAATACTTCCGGTGTGATTTCCTACAAACATTGGATGTAGATGGATGAAAGCCCCAATCGTTCCGCAGTGAGATGCGATCGCTTGCAATTGTTGTTGCAGATGTTCTTCACTCAAGTTTGCTAAGGTGACGCGGGTTATTCCTGTGGGTAAGGGCGCTTGTTGGGCAATAAGCGATTGGGGGAAGCTAATAACTACTACTTTCCAGCCTTTCTCGATTAGGGATTCAGTTAATTTATAAGTGGTGAGGGAACCATCATCGGTGATTAAACCGATGTGTCCCTCTGGTAAGGTGAAATCCAAATAATCGGGCTGTGGTAAGCTTCTGAGTTTGACCGGATGGCGCTGGATAGTATGCTCTAATTCCGGTGGTTGTTGGACAAACTCAGGTTCAGACTTTTTTTTTTCACCTCCAGCCAACTGCTGTAGGTAATCAACTATTTGACTGATGGTGCGGAGGTCGCCGAGTTCTTCGATATTTGGCTTGGGTAAGTTGGGGTACATTTCTTGCATCGCCCCTAAGATTTCTACCCGTTTAATCGAGTCAATCCCTAAGTCGGCTTCCATGTCCATTTCCAGTTCCAGCATCTCGACTGGATAACCGGTTTTATCACTGGTGATGGCTAACAGGGTTTCACCTAAGTTTGCAAATTCATCACTTGTAGAGGGAGCAGCTTCTGGTTCTGGGTTGAATGCGACAACTACACTTGGTTCCGGTGCAATGACTACCTCAACTACTGGTGCAGTCTCTACTGGAATCTCGGTTGCTTGTTGTATTTCGTGAACTGCAATTTCTACAGAAACACTTCTGGAAGCGTGAGATTGCAGATACTCTACAACTTGACCGATGGTGCGTTTTTCTGACAGTTCTTCTAAATTGGGCTTGGGTAGGTTGGGGTACATCTCTTGTAGCGCCCCTAAGATTTCCACCCGTTTGATGGAATCAATTCCTAAATCAGCCTCCATGTCCATGTCCATTTCCAGCATTTCGACTGGGTAGCCGGTCTTGTCGCTGGTGATGGCTAAGAGGTTTTTATCCAAGTCAACAATATCGATGGTTGCGCCAGATACAGGTGCAGCAGTTGTGGGTGCTGGTTCTGGGGTGAATGCAACAACTTCCTCGACTGGAGGTGAGCTAATTTTGACTACAACTTCAGGTTGGGGTTCTACTACTGGGATAGGTGGCGCGACTACAGGCTCTACTGTCTCGACAGTGGCGAAATGGGGAGTAGGAAGTGGGGAATAGGAAGTTTCAACTACAGGCTCTACCACTTGGGGAGTGGGCGGGAGAAGTTCTTGGGTAACATTTAAGCCGTTTTTAGCTACAGGCTCAGTTACAGGCAAAGGTTGGCTTTCTACTATCTTGGTAGTAGGAGGTACTGGTGCGTCAGTAACAGTTGTTTCTGTTGTGAATGGAGTGAAATTGCTGAGTTTCTCTGTTAGTTGGGTTGCTCCCTCACCAGAGATGATTTGAGAATATTCTTGCTGTATGAGTTGGAAAAAGCTCTTAGTATATTCCAGTTGCTCTTGAAGATATTGCTCATGGATGCGTAGGGTTTCACCTTGTTGGGAATGAAACTGCATCATGCTGCGTTCTAAGCTTTCCATGACAACTAGCTTCATTTTGGCAGTTTCGGCTGTTGATTTACTTTCACTCAACAAGGAATTCTGCTGCTGCATCAGTTGGAAAAACGCTTTGGCGTATTCCATTTGATGGTTGAGATAAGTACCGTGAACTTGTAAATTCTCGGCTTGATTTTCCTGGAACTGTGTCAGGAGATATTCTAAACTTGCTAAAAGTTGTTCGTAATTTGTAAGTTTTTCTGGTGTTGGTTGCATCTTAGATTCCTGGACTGGTTGTGACAGGGTAACAGGATTCATCTGTTGCTCTGGCTGGGTGATGATATTAGCGGTCACACCGTTCATTGCTGGGGTAAGTTTTTTATGTCCGTTAGTCTCTATCACTGCTACAGGTGGAGTTACACCAGGGCTGCTAAATAAAGGAGCCGCAGTTTCAGAAGATTCGGGAGTTGGTAATGTGACTTTATGTCCATCCTGCAAAGCTAAAGCGAAGGCATTTTTCGTTTTTTCGGATCTGTAGTTTATGCCGTTTAAACGGACATTTAATGTCTTCTTCGTCTCAATTGGGGGGATAGTTTGGGGAAGTTGGTAAGGATCGAGGTTATTCAAAGCCAAACCAATTACCCGCAACTGCACAACTGCTTCCCGCAAAGAGCGATCGCTATTCTTTTGAGTGCTGGGGTTCAAAGATACGGTGATGTGTGGGCGATCGCCAAGGATATCTTTGACTAAGTTGGTGAGAATTCTCCTTGGGCCAAATTCCACAAAGCAAGTACCACCCGCCGCATAGATATTTTCAATTTCCTGCTTGAACAGCACTGAGTTAGAAAGGTGGCTTTCGAGGATTTTTTGAATACCTTGGGCTTCTTTGGGATACTGCTTACTGGTAACGTTGCTGTATACAGGGATTTTGGGACTTTGGAATTTGACAGACTTGGTGGCGATCGCAAAGGATTTCTGAGCAAAGGCAATTAGCGGTGTATGGAAAGCTGCTGATACAGGTAACAATACAGCTGTATATCCTTTCTCGTGTAAAGCGTCTTTGATTCTCGCTATTTCTGCGGTAGGCCCAGCCAAGACAAATTGAGTCGGAGAATTTTGATTAGCGATCGCAACTTGGGGAAAATGTCTCAGCACTGCTTCCACTTTGCTGATGTCTTCTTTGACAGCCAACATACTTCCCGCATCATGATCTGGATCTTCGGGTGCAGCCATTGCTTGACCTCTAGCTTTCACTAAGAACAAGTAATCTTCTGTACTCAAAACCCCCGCAGCCCATAGTGCTGTTAATTCACCAAAGCTGTGACCGGCAACAAAATCTGACTTAAATCCAGCTTGTTGCAGGATGCTGTACATCCCTGCACTCAACACCCCGATGGCTGGTTGAGCGTATTCTGTACGTTGCAAGGCAGCAATTTGGACATTTTTTTCTGCCTCTCCAAACACAGGATGAGGAAAAACGATTTCTGACAACGGCTGCAAATTATCTTTGAGCAACAGGCTATCCATATAGCCATGAAGACGACGCATCAAAGGAAAATTCATCACCAGTTCGCGTCCCATCTCCAGGTATTGCGAACCTTGACCAGAAAATAGAGAGACAACTTTTCCGCCCAACTCCATACCAGAGGAGCGGTAATAAATCCCTTGGGGATGCTCCCAAGATGCTGCTGTTCCTTTGTGTTTCAGCCATTCAATGCTAGTTTGTAATAGCTTACAAGCTTCTTCCAGATTCTCAGCTACAAACCCAAATCTGGCAGCAGAGAGGGGAATTTGTTGTGATTTGCACTCATTGACTAATTGTGCATAGTGTGTGTTTGCTTCAGGCGATACTCCTCCGGAGTCACTTCGTGAACGCAACTTACCTAAAATCTCTTCCGACTTGCTCAACAATTGGTCTACTGTAGGAGCAAACAACAGCACTTCACTAGCATCAGTGTGTAATCGGTAAGCGGCGTTTTGGTCGGCTTCATATTCTTCCAAGACAACGTGATAGTTAGTGCCACCAAAGCCGAAAGAACTTACACCTGCGCGTCTTGGTGCTTCCCCTTCTGGACGAATCCAAGGTCTGGTTTGAGTATTCAAATAAAAGGATGAATTTTTAATGTTGAGTTTGGGGTTTGGCTCGGTAATGTTAATTGTGGGCGGTAATACTTTGTGATGTAAAGCCAAAGCAGTCTTAATCAAACTCGCCGCACCCGCAGCCGCTTTTGTGTGTCCGATTTGTGATTTCACACTACCCAAAGCGATGTGCTGCTTTTTGTCATCATGTACATCAAAGAAGTCTTTTAAAGAACCGAATTCTGTCGGATCTCCAGCCATTGTCCCAGTGCCATGTGCTTCCATCAAACCAACAGTAGCGGGAGAGAAGCCGGCATCTTCATAAGCGCGTTCTAAGGCTTTAACTTGACCTTCTTTGCGGGGAGCATAAATGCTCTTGTAACGCCCATCGCTGGAAGTACCAATACCTTTAATTACGGCATATATTTTATCGTTGTCCCGTTCAGCATCTTCCAACCGTTTAAGAACAAGCATGGCGATACCTTCACCCAACATCATCCCATCAGATTTAGCATCGAAAGGTTTGACATTTTCGCTAGGAGTAACCGCCGGTGTTTTGCTGAACGAGATGTAAGCCATGATGGTGTTATCGGTATCAACACCACCAGTCAGCATCATGTCAGAACGATGCTCAACTAGTTCGCTAATTGCCATTTTTAAAGCACCAAAGGAACTAGCGCAAGCGGCATCAACTACGCAATTCATTCCGCCAAAATTTAGACGATTGGCAATTCTACCCGCGACGACGTTAGCTAACATTCCAGGGAAAGCGTTCTCATCCCACTTCACGTAAGCGCTTTTGATTTTATCAACGATTTTTTGGGTATCTTCGTCAGATAAACCACTGCTTTTGAGAACTTTTTCCCAAATTGGATATTCCAATCTGGCAGAAAGTGGCATTCCTAACTGCTTGGCCATAGCCACGCCTAAGATTACCCCAACCATCTCGCGGTTAAACTCACGTTTCTCGCCATAGCCAGCATCTTCCATCGCCTCTTTCGCAACTAATAAACTTAATAGTTGCGATACATCTGTGACTTCCAAAATGCTGGGTGGTATGCCGAATTCCATCGGGTTAAAATCTACTTCTGGAAGAAACCCACCTCTTTTACAATAGGTTTTATCTTCAGTCGTTCTGGGATTCGGATCGTAATAATCCTCGACGCTCCAGTGAGTGGAAGGAACATCAGTAATACAGTCAATTTTATTTACTATATTTTGCCAGTATTCCCGCAGATTTCTGGCTTGAGGCAATAGAGAAGCCATCCCAACGATGGCGATAGGATTGTGTTGTAATTGTCTGTTAATTCTGTTGATTGACACTGATTTATCTGATTTCATTTTTTTTCCTTCGATAGACTTAATTACAGCCTGTTCACAATTATTTATCAGGCTCTCTAACTCCGTTAATGCAGTATCAATTGAATAAGCAGACATAGGGCATAGTGAGTACTGTGGATTGTGTAGTTACAGTAATTTCTGTTGCCTACTAATAATCAAAAACTCTTGTTTTGTAAGCAGTTAGCTATTTTATCTTTGCTAAATGCTTGTTTCCAAATCGACACCACACGATACATACTGCCAGGATAAAGCTTTATGTTTCCAGGCGACTTTGGCACACTGCGTAGGCGTAGCCCGTCGTAGACATCGCGAAAAAATCTTATCCAACGCTAGACTCTTTAAATTGTGGCAATAGGTCAATGACGTTGTTAAAACTGGTAAAATAGTCTTGGAGTGTAATAGCTGCTTGACCAGTAAATTTAATCCATTCGTAATGGTAAAGATTTTGAGTAATGGTATCCTACTGGAGCGATGGAAGCTGAGGAGTAGCTAAGAGAACAGAAACGTTTTTTCATCCGAAATTGTTTGATTACCTAGTCTAACCACAGCATCATAAATGTTGTTAATGACAACGTTCTGTATCTTGATCAATGCCATAGCCAATTTCAGCATCCGGGATAATATATTTTATGGGATCTAACCCAGTCAAGTTGACAAGTTCGTTACAGAAAACACACCACCTTTAATCCGACTTTATGTAATTTTTGCAATTAATTAAACGATCAAAAGGTGATGTGTGAGCAGTTATTTTTAGTTAGTTTTAATTTTAAAATTTAAACTAAATAACTAGTTTGCTTAACTGCTTTTAAGCATTGAATTAATAAAAACAATAACATACTTTATATAAACTAAATCATTTCTTTAAAGTTATTTTATAAAGAAACCTCCACGATTGCTGATGTGAATTTTGAATAGAATTCAGCCTAATAGTATAATTTGTGACCATATAAATGTGTGATATATTTTGTTATCTACGGGTTAGCCAAAAACTTGTGCTGAATTAAGTTAACAATGTAAATCTGTTGTCTAGTAAGTAACAATTCAATGAATACAAAGATTAATTTGAATAACCATAAGTATGTTTTCTTATAGAAGCATGATAATTAAGCCAAAGTTGTTGCTCATTTTTAAATATAAATCGAGTTGAAAATCAAAGCAGTTATTTATAAAGCAAATGTTAATTTTTAGAATGTTGCTTAATAAACATAATCATCATTGCATTAGTGGTTATAACCCTCAAATACACAGGCAAAACCTATCAGACTAGGTTCAACAAGGGGCTTAAAACTAGGTAAATAGGTAAATTTCTGTCAAAAGAGGAAAAGGGGCAGGGAGCAGGGGGGGAATCCCCATAAATAAATTCAGTTGCTCTGAAACCCTTATGGTATAGGAATTATGAATCCTCTCTCTGCCTCTTCGGTCACACTCGTGTATTTTTAGATGTGTATTAGACTTCTTGCATAAGTCGGGAAAAGGTTCTGTATTGTCCCCTTCCCCTTTAACCTTTTCCCCCCTCTTGCAAAAAGCACTTTTGCAAGAGATCTATTGTCATAACCCACCAAAGGTATCGCTTCATGCCTTTAATTAGTAGGAGCAAAACAGATAATAATGTCTAATAGTACACAACCTTGCTAGCAATAATCTGTTAGTAATAACAAATCTACTTAATAACGAACTATCTCTTGGTATTCAATTAGCAGATAAAGGATTAGTGATAATAAAATTTCTTCCTATCTCTAATCTTAAAATGATGAAATATTTTAGTGAGAGAATCAGAATTTATGGAAAGAAACCTACTTGACAAATTACAATTTGATTGTCATACTCGATAACAAGTTTATCCAAATTTTGAATTCATTTTAACTAGCGCTTCCTTGTTATTGAGAGTTAAGTTTTCTGGTTAGCGCTATTGTATTTTACGCTACGGGATTAAATGTCAAAATAGGATATAACTTAGGAAGCTTTGAAGTAACACCACCATTGATTTTCACGCCACAATAGTGAGTTTGGGCGGCAAAAGCGTACAACAATTCATATAAAACCAATTTAGATGCATCCACTTTATTTAGGTAAAAATCCTAGAGTAAAAGTCCTCTTGGGAATTTGCGGATGAGTCTATTCTAATCTACTAAATATAACCAGGCTATCCCGTAAAAAAGCAGAATTGGAATGGAAATATGGCAGTAAATAAAGAAAGTCGATTATTCACAAAACCCGTAAGGCGATCGCAAGTAATTTTAGCAGCTTCTCTAACTTTAGCGGCTGGATTAATCACTTTCTATAGTTTGGCCCCGTTTTGGTCTAAACCAAAAGTTGTGACATCGACAGCAACTCCTCCAAAAGCTGCTGCTCCTGCAAAAGTTGCTGTAACTGCCTTGGGACGTTTGGAGCCAGAAGGTGAAGTCACTTCTTTGACTGCTCCCGCTTCTAATAATGGGGTGCGGGTAGAAAGACTGTTAGTGAAAGAAGGAGATGCGGTTAAAGCAGGACAAGTACTGGCGTATCTAGAAAACTATGGTCGTTCTAGAACCTCATTGCAACAGGCTTTAGACCAGTTGCAAGTTGCCAAAGCTAAACTAGCGCAGGTTAAATCTGGAGCTAAAACCGGAGATATCGAAGCTCAAAAGGCAGCGATCGCCCGTTTAGAACCACAATATAAAGGAGATATTGCCACACAACAGGCGGCAATTGACCGTATCCAGGCGGAAGTAGACAATGCTCAAGCTGAAAATAATCGCTATCAGCAATTATATAGACAAGGTGCGATCGCGGCTTCTGTAGCAGATACCAAAGCTTTGCAACTCAAGACTACACAACAGCAGCTAACAGAAGCTCAAGCCACCCTCAAGCGAACTCAAGACACATTCCAAGAACAACTCAAGCAAGCACAAGCACAACTCACCAGTATTAGCGAAGTGCGTAGTGTAGATGTTCAGGTTGCTCAAACCGAAGTCAACAGTGCCACAACTTCTGTTCAACAAGCAAAAGCCGATTTGGATTTAAGTTATATAAAATCTCCCATAAATGGCAAAATTTTAAAAAGTCACGCCAAAACTGGAGAAGTAATTAGCACCAATAGAGGATTTGCTGAAATAGGTAAGACATCTCAAATGTATGTGATTGCAGAGGTGTATCAAACCGATGTTCAAAAAGTGCGTGTAGGACAAAAAGCCACAATTAACAGCCCTGCATTTACTGGAACATTAAAAGGAATTGTGAAAGAGATTGGTTGGCAAGTTGATAAACAAAGCATCTTCAGCATTAACCCTGGTTCAGATACAGACCGCAGAATAATTGAAGTAAAAATCTCTATAGATAATCCCGCAGATAGTGAGCGGGTAGCTCGTTTAACTAACTTACAAGTGGATGTCGCCATTCAGATTTAGTCATTAGTCATTAGTCATTCATAAATGACAAATGACAAATAACAACTAATAAATAAATCCATGAATTTCAAAATTCCTTTAGGATGGCTACAGCTAGCCCAGCAAAAAGTTCGTTTACTAGTAGCTGTAGCCGGGATTGGTTTTATTGTGCTGCTAATGTTTGTGCAACTTGGTTTCCAAGATGCCCTCTATTCCAGTGCAACTGCCGTGCATCAGAATCTCAAAGGAGATTTATTTTTAGTTAGTTCGCAATATAAATCTTTGACCTCAAATCAAAGTTTTTCGCGGACTCGTTTGTACCAGTCTTTGGGGTTTGATGGTGTAGAGTCAGTTAGCCCCATGTATTTGCAATTTGCCAAACTTAAAAATCCGGCAACTGGTGAGAAATATTCAATATACGTTATTGGTTTCGATCCAGGTAGACCTGTGATGAACATCCCAGAAGTTGAGAAAAATATAGATAAACTCAAAACTCCTGATGTGATGCTTTTTGACCGGGGTTCTCGCCCAGAGTTTGGCCCAATAGCTGAAAAATTTAATGCGGGGGAGACTGCACAGACAATTGAAATATTTCCTTTCAATTCATTAATTGGTTATAGAGTTAGAATCGGTGGCTTATTCACATTAGGGCCTTCCTTTGGGGTAGACGGAAATTTACTTGTTAGTGACTCAACTTTTTTGAGGATAAACCCCAATACTCGCCCGGCAGATATGATAGATATTGGTTTGATATCCCTAAAACCTGGTATTAATCCAGAAATAGTACTAAAGAATTTACAAGCAAGTTTGCCTAATGATGTGCAAATTTTTACACGCCAAGGCTTCATTGATTTTGAAAAAAAATATTGGGCTGTTAGAACACCCATTGGTTTTATTCTTAACTTGATGTTGACAATGGCTGCGGTTGTTGGTGTAGTAATTGTTTATCAGATTCTTTACAGCAATATTGCTACACAGTTTGTTGCTTACGCCACGTTAAAAGCCATAGGTTATGCCAACAGCTATTTGTTAAATGTCGTATTTCAGCAAGCTTTGATTTTGGCACTTTTAGGTTATATCCCCGGATTTATTACTTCTGTTTTGTTATATAGTTTTGCAGCAGAAGCAACTAAACTACCAATAGTTATGACCAATAACAACGCACTCATTGTCTTAACTTCAACAGTCTTAATGTGTATAACTTCAGGAGCGCTTGCTATCAATAAACTCCGCTCCGCAGATCCAGGAGATATTTTCTAAGTAAGGCAATTTGCTCATATTACTTGTTAAAAATAGGCAAATTTTCGCCACACAATATTAGTCTGTCAACTTGAAATTGATAGATAACCAAGTCCATAGTAAAGATTTCAGTGATTATTTTGTAGTCACTAAATTCCTTACTACCAATTATCAAAACTAGCACTTTTGTTTTAATCCAATATTGGTACAACCCTTAATATATGAACCTCACCAACAAAACTCTCCTAATTACCGGCATTAATGAATTTGTCGGTTTGCGTACAGCCGAGTTAGCAATAGCGCAAGGAATGAAGGTTCGTGGACTACAAAGTTCTACAGTCCAGAACAAACAATTACAGAATTTAGGTGTTGAGGTAATTATTGGTAGTATTACCGATTCTACTATTGCTCAAAAAGCTTGTCAGGGAGTAGATATCGTCTTACATACAGAGCAAATTGCCGAAGAAGCTGGTGCAATTAAAAATTTTCGTGATATTAATGTTGGCGGCACTGTCAGCATGGCTAAAGCTGCTAAACAAGCTGGTGTCAAAACATTTGTGCATCTATCCAGTGTGATGGTTTACGGTTTTAACTATCCTGATGGTGTTATAGAATCTGGGCAACTTTCTGGCGAAAATAATCCCTACTGTCAAACGAAAATAGAAGCCGAAACAGCAGTTTTAGAACTAAATAATCCCTCAGATTTTGGCATTATCGTCATTAGGGCTGGAGATGTTTACGGGCCAGGAAGCATCCCCTGGGTAGTCAGACCAATTCTGATGATGCGTCAAAAATTATTTGCTTGTGCTAACGATGCTAAAGGAGTGATCAATCATGTATATATAGATAACCTGATTGATGGCATCTTTCTTGCGATAGAAAAAGAAACCTACGGTGAAATATTTAATATCACCGACGGACAAGAAACTTCGTGGAAAGAGTATTTTATGCGTTTAGCAGCAATGGAAGGTTTACAAGCACCCCTTTCATTATCTAAAGATGAAATCAAGTTGTTTCTAAAGCTACGTGTTCAAGGGCAAAAACTTTTTCGGCAAAAAGTTGATATTTTACCAGAGTCTATAGATTTTATGACTCGTCCCTATGCTTGTTCCATTGTCAAAGCCCAAAATCTGTTAAATTATAAACCAAAAATTGACCTCGAATCAGGAATGCAGCGAACACATGAATGGCTGCAAAAAACAGATATTCAAAGCTTGGTGAAATAGGTTATAAATTTTTGGGAATTCAGGAAGCAGAATTCAGAATGGGCTAAACGCCCCGCTACCGCTAACAGAATAGTTACAAAATGAAGAAGTTATAGCATGCTTGATTTTATTTAAATTATTAAGCTTGGTATAAAAGTATTCTGAATTCTGAGCTATTACGTTGCATCTACCTAACAATTATCTGCAACTAAGCATAAAAGAATCCACCGATTTTCTAAATACTTGTTTTCTATGAGTAGCAATCAGCCACGATTGAGCATCGGATTACCTGTATACAATGGTGAAAAATTTATCAAAGAAGCCATAGATTCACTCTTGGCTCAGACTTTTGAAGATTTTGAGCTAATTATTTCAGATAATGCATCTACAGATAAAACTGAAGAAATCTGTAGAGCTTATGCCGAGAAAGATCAGCGTATTTGTTACTACCGCAATGACAAGAATATCGGTTGTGCTGGTAACTTTAATCGCGTCTTTAAATTGTCTTCGGGTGAGTACTTTAAATGGGCAGCCTGTGATGATTTACATTCTCCAGATTTTATCAAGAAGTGTGTTGAAGTGCTTGACCAAGATCCTACCATAATCTTGTGTCACTCCCAGGCATATTTCATTGATGAACAGGGGAATTTTCTCCAAAATTACGATATCAAACTCAAGGCAGATGCACTAAAACCACACGAGCGTTTCCACGAATTGCTGATCAAGCATTTATGTTATCAATGTTATGGGGTAATTCGCGCCAGTGCCCTGAGAATGATTCCGCCTATGGGTGGTTACGGTTATGCAGATGGAGTTTTGCTGTTAAGACTTGGTATTCTTGGTAGGTTTTATGAAATTCCTGAATACCTGTTTTTTCCCAGAAGTCATCCGCAACAATCAATGAGTATGTTTTTTCCCAATTACTTGTTGTTAGCAAACAAAAATCAAAAATCATTTTTGAATATGCTGCCTGATTTTTATGGGTTTGCAGTGTGGTTTGATCCAGCAAAGAAAGGACAGATTTTATTGCCACATTGGAGAATAATGTGGGAGTATATATTCTCTATATGGCGTAGTCCCCTGAGTTTGCATGAGCGGCTGTGTTGTCATAGAAGTCTATATCAGCAGTTAAAAGGGACAGAATATCTTTTACTGAAAGATTTGCTAATAGCGCTGCAAGTATTTTGGAAAGGTTTGCAACCAATATCAATTAAAGATAAGCAAGCCATACTTTGAAAAAATCAGTTCACACATAAAAGCTGGCAAATACAGTTTTATATCAGCCCCAAAATCACCTATTCTGGCTACAAAACTATGCTGAAACTATCTCAACTATCTCATGTTTTGCTTGCTACTTTAATGAGCGTCAGCTTTGCTAAAACTGTGAATGCAGAGCCAACTGCAACACTAAGTGTTGTGGTAAACGGAGTACATCATCAAAAAGGTGAGATTTGCTTTCGAGTTTACGCTAGTGAACAAGGTTTTCCGATGAGTAATTCTAGTGAATCTCAAAGTGGCTGTACTAAGATTACTGGCACTTCTGTAAAAAAAGAATTCTCTGGTTTAAAGCCTGGAACTTATGCTGTCGCTGTAGTTGATGATCAGAATGGCGATCGCAAACTCAATAAAGACTTTTTTGGTATTCCTAAAGAAGGTTTTGGGATTTCCAAAAATCCAACTGTGTCCATACAAACAGGCACACCAAAGTTTCGTGATGCCAGTTTTGTTGTAAACAAAAATACAACAGTCAACATCATGATGAAATATTCGCTGGATTCGTAAAAGCGACTAGGGAGTAGGAAAGAAGCAGGGGAGCAGGGGGCAGGGGGCAGGGGGAGAATAAAAATTACCTCTTTCCCCTCTGCTCCCCGCTCCCTGCCCCTTGTCCTCTTTCCAATGTCCAATCCCTCATTCTGTCGGAGACTAAAAATTTAATGGAAGATTTGGCGATATTTCTATTTAAGTCTTTGACGGGTTGGCTGGTTATTCAGGTGTGTTTCACGCTTGTCTTTATATGGTATCTGCGCTCATCTAAAAAATACTTATTACCAGATGATCAGTTACCCAAAACCGCAGTAATTCTTTGTCTACGCGGTGCTGATCCGTTTTTGCCTAGATGTTTGCGATCGCTCCTAAATCAAAACTATCCACAGTATGATTTAAAGTTGATCGTTGATAGTCACGAAGATCCCGCTTGGAAAATTGCTAGTGAAACTATTACTGAGCAAGAAGCGGCTAATGTTCAAATCAGCTCTTTAAGAATAGTACGCAACAATTGTAGTCTCAAATGCAGTTCTTTAATCCAAGCTATCCGTGAGTTGGATGACTCCTATAAGGTGGTTGCTTTAGTAGATGCTGATACGATAGTCCATGTGAATTGGCTGCGAGAGTTAGTCAGTCCTCTAGCCGATGCCAAAGTCGGGGCAACAACAGGTAATCGTTGGTACGTACCTACAGGTAGGTATTGGGGTTCTTTAGTTCGCTACGTCGGCAATGTATCCACTGTGGTGCAAATGTTTATCTTCCAAATTCCTTGGGGTGGAACTTTGGCTGTGAAAACAGAAGTACTTCGCCAAACAGAACTGCTAGATAAGTGGGGACAAGCTTTGGGCGAAGATTTTATGATGCACGACATCTTGAAAAAACATGGTTTTCAGATAAAATTTGTGCCTTCACTGTTAATAGTCAATCGTGAAGAAACTGATTTATTCAACTTAATAGACTATCTCAAGCGCCTCATCCTTTATTCTCGACTGTATCACCCACGTTGGTTGGCTCTTGTTAGTGAAGCTGTTTCTAGCATTTTGTTTCCGACTCTACTCATCATTTTAGTTCTAGAGTCGTTGTTAGAGGCAAAATGGGAAGTTGCGGCTCTCTTGTTAGGCTGCTATGGTGTCTATACTGCCGGATTACTCTTGATAATGCTTGTGCTGGAATTAGAGATACAGCGAGTGGTTCGCTCTAATGACCAGGCGATCGCCAAATTATCAGCTGCTACAATCATCAGAATGTTGATTGGGATTCCCTTGACACAATGGGTTTATGGGTTAGCGATGCTGTCATCGCTGTGGATTTCAACAGTCACCTGGCGCGGTGTCAGCTATCGCGTTCAAGGGCCTTGGAATGTCCGGCTAGTTGAATATCGTCCTTATCAATGGTTAGATCAGCCTATTGATAGCAAGGTTTCTCTCTGAAATTAATCGCTAGATATGAACTAGGGTATGAAAGTTCTTACACTAAACATTCCCTAGTATTCAAATTATATTATCTTATATTTAGTAGAACTATATTAGCTATAACCCTTGTCAAAATACACGCTTTTGCTTGTTGATTAACAAAACGTATTTACATTAATGCAAAGGGTTTAGATCAATATATGAAGGGAAATTTCGACTTAGTATTTTGGAAGTTTTGATAGTTTCTAAACTTCAGTTAGAAACATCTTCTTCACCATCGAAAATTTCTGCTATCTGAAAGTGCGTAAATCCTTAGTTTAAGTGTATTAGTGGGAATTTTGAAACTAAATAATCATGATTTTCATGAAACATTTGCTGCGTAAATCCTAAGTTAAAAACCAGCAATTTAGTGAAAATTCTCCTTTTCTATGACTAAGCAAAAACTTCGTATTGCACTATTTACAGGATTGTATGCTCCTTTTTTGACTGGTGTTTCCGTTGCAGTTCACCAACGAGTTCGTTGGTTGCTAGAGCAGGGACATGAGGTTTTTCTAATCCATCCGCAAATCAACGATCGCTACCCCAAAAATGTCGGCGATCGCCCCATGCCAGGTTTAGAGGAAATTCAGTCTTTCCCCAATTTCTCTGCTTACGCATTCCCCACAGAGCCACTGCTATTCTATAAATCTCTTCCTCAACCGTTGAACTATCGGCATTGGAGCGATACCAAGTTGCTGGAGAAATTCAAGCCCGATATTATTGTGGTTGAAGAAGCAGCACAAATGAGAGGTTTATACTCATTTTTCTTGCAAGGTTATGGTCGTCCTATCGGCACTCAATACGCAAAACGAACAGGCACGCCAATAATATCACTCTTTCATACAGATATTGTTGCGTATATCAAATATTACTTTGGCGACCGATTTTTCAATTTGGTTCGTCCGATCGTTCCCGTTTTAGTCAAGCAATTTAGTGAGTTTTATGACTTCAATTACTTCTCTTCTAAAGAACAACTGACTAAATACGAAGAACTGAAATGCCAACGTGCTGAATACGTCCCTTATCAAGGCATCGATTGCGAAAAATTCCACCCGCGAAACATTTGTTACAACCCAATTCCTGATGATAACCGACCGACTATTTTGTTTGTCGGACGCATCACACCCGAAAAGAATGTCAACCAATTGCTTGATATATTTCCAGTCATAGCTGCCAAAATTCCTGATGTCCATCTGGTAATTGTTGGTAGTGGCCCGCTAGATGAAGAGATCCGTCAGCGTGCTAAAAAGTTTGGATCGGGTGTTACTGTATGGGGTGAGTCTCATGGTACAGAACTTTTGGGTTGGTTTGCCAGAGCAGATATTTTTGTTAACCCCTCCGTCACCGAGAACTTCTGCACTACAAATAACGAGGCGTTAGCGTCTGGAACCCCTCTGGTTGCTGTTGTTGCACCGTCAACTTCAGAACAGGTATTTCCTGGTCGTAACGGCTTCCTTGCCCAGCCTAACAACCCTACAGATTTTGCTCAAAAGGTGATTGCGATTCTGGAAAATCCCGATTTAAAAGCAGATATGACTAGGCACGCTCGTCCCTCTATACTCGAGTTTGATTGGTCAGCATGTATGCAAAAATTTGAACACAAACTTTACCAAATCGTTGAAGGAGCGCAGAAGGGTGAGGTAAGTACAGCCAGTATAAAACCATAGCGATAACAATTGGCGATCGCTAGTACATTATTAGCGATCGCTTGCACCTTTGTTGCATCGACCTGCACCTTTGTTGCATCGACCTGCACCTTTGTTGCATCGGCTTGCACCTTTGTTGCATCGACCTGCACCTTTGTTGCATCGGCTTGCACCTTTGTTGCATCGACCTGCACCTTTGTTGCATCGGCTTGCACCTTTGTTGCATTGACCTGCAAAAATGAGCTTACCCTCTGCTTAACTTGTTTTATCTAAAAATCTCGCCTTACCGTTAGTTTAAAGGTTTTAATGGGCACATTATATATATAAATTACAACAGTATACTGATATGCCTACCCAAGATACAACACGCCGTTTGCGCCCTCAATTAATTAGTGAAGATGTTACTTCATGGCACGGTTTTCAAACGATCGCCACTTATGAAACAACCCGTGCTGATGCCTCTGCTACTAACTTACAGCAAGCTTATCAAGCTATGTTAGCCCAGCAACAAGCCGAAACCGAGAAACTAACTTTATACCGTGCTGCTGCTGATGCTGCGCGATTAGCAGAATGGGAATTTCACAATGCGGTATTGGCGATGAAAGAAGTTGTGCGCGGACAATATGGATTAGATAGCGATCAAGCTCAAGCGGTAGGATTGAAGAAAAAATCAGAGTACAAGCGTCCTAGCCGCAAAAAGTTAATCGCATCATGAGCTTGTTAAATTAACACATTCTAGATGTGCGATCGCTAGTATCTACAGTACTAGCGATCGCTATGACATATTATAAGAATTGTAATGCCATCATCGCCAAAGCAATAAAACCCAATGCAACTGAAAAATCAATCCAAAATCCTCTTCCAGACAGTGGAGGATAAATGAGCAAAATTAGCAAAGGTAATAGGGTGATGAATATATAAACCCCAATCCAGCCAAATGCGATCGCAACTGGACTATGCATTAATAGACTTTTCATCAGCCACCTCCTCTAAGTTTGTTGGCGTGAGGCTTAGGAGCGTCTATTCACTTCCGACCAGTTGACTACATTCCACCAGTTATTTAAATAATCGGCACGGCGATTTTGATATCTCAGGTAATAAGCGTGTTCCCAGACATCATTACCCATAATGGGATACAAGCCTTCTGTAATTGGGCTATCTTGATTTGGCGTACTGGTAATTTGCAACTGCCCTTGGGGATTACGCACTAACCAAACCCAACCACTACCAAAGCGATCGCCTCCTGCTTCATTAAATTGTTTTTTAAAAGCATCAAAACTGCCAAAGTTTTGGTTGATTTCTTGAGCGATTTCTCCTGTTGGTTGTCCGCCACCTTGAGGACTCATAATTTGCCAAAAAATCGTATGGTTAAGATGACCGCCACCATTGTTACGTACTGTCGTCCGAATCTCTTCAGAGATACCATTCAAATCTCGTAGCAAAGTTTCTACACTGCTATTTTGCAGTTGCGGATATTTTTTTAAGGCATCGTTGAGGTTATTAACATAAGCTGCATGATGCTGATCATGATGCAGTTTCATTGTTTCTGCATCAATAGCTTTTTCTAAAGCGTTATAAGCGTAAGGTAATGGTGGCAACTGAGCGGGTGTGCTTAGTTGGCGATCAACATAAGCTACAGGGCGTGTATTTGTTACAGGCGCAGTCGTTTGTATAGGAGTTGCTGTAGTAGTTGGGGGTGATACAACCTCTTGAGATTGACAAGCAAATAGAGTAGATACTAGAAAAATCCCCATGCAAAACCACATGACTGGTTGCCTAAAAAATGATTTCATGGCTAAGTCCTCCTACTGGTTATTAAATAAGCAAAAAAATGTTAAGCCTGTTGTCTTTTTTTTCAGGTAAGAGGAGCCAAAATTCTTAATAGAATTGAGTTAATGATTGCTAAAGTAATGGAACCTAGCAAAGCGCTCCAAAAACCATAACGTAATCTAAAACCTGGGACAATTAAAGCCGACAATCCAAAGATGATGGCATTTAAGATAACGAAAAATAATCCCAAGGTAAGGATAATGAATGGAAAAGTGAAAAAGGTAAGGACAGGTAGCAAAACAGCATTTAAAATACCAAAGACTATAGCGGAGATTGCTGCTTTAGCAAAACTATCTACTTCTATTCCCAAAAATGGGATTCTAGCAATAATCAAAAAGCTAATAGCGGTGACTAACCAAGTTACGATTAAACCTATCATAATCAATCCTCTCTTTTTTAATGATTTTTACTTATGTTCTGAAGTTTTGAAACTACGATTTTTCTTGCTTTTTAACGGATGATAATCATGACAATTAGTTGCTGCTTTTGTAAAAACAGCAGAAGGATTTACGGCACACTTGAGATGCTTGCTTTGGTTAAAAAAGTGACAGTTTCTACAGGGAAATGGCTCTAAATTATTTAGCTTGTTATTTTGCTCGGACAGCTTTAATTTATGAAAAATAACTACCGTGCTCATTGCTAACAAGACAATAGGAGCTAAAAGCACAGACGGTTCTGGAGTTGTTGCAGCACTTGTATTATCTCCACGCAGCTTTTCGCTATCACGCTTTTCTGTACTTAAGCTTACTGTAGATAAATTTGTTTGGCTGAAGTTTAAGAAATGAGGATTTAACTGCTCTGGTATCTGTTGTCTTGAAATTGTATCTACTAATATCATTTACCTCTTATACAATTTACTTGCTCCTATTTTGTTGGCTATTGATATGAAGGTGAAGGTCATGGGAAGGTAGCTTAGTAGGTAAACATACTAATTTATTTATGAAAACCCACTAAAAATTTGATTTATATTCAATTTATAAAAAGAATGTGAACAGAAAGTGACAGCATAGCTGGAAATATTAGCACCTACTTGCTTAGTAAGTAAGTCAGCATAATAAAACCAAACTGTGTAAAGAAAAGTAAACAAGGCTCAAACTCTCTTTCCCCCAGCAAGAACTGCCTTATCCTAACGATAATTATTTACGCCGACATTAGGTGCATTAACTTTTGGAGCATTAAGTGTAGGCTTACGGCAAAAACGTAAACACAAATCAGCCCTCAGTTTTGTAAATCAATACGGTGCAGTTAAGGCTTGATCCCCCAACCCATTAAAAAAAGGGAAACTATACTAATACTGTTCAGTAGAGACATTGCAATGCAACGTCTCTACAATTCATGCAAACTAGTTTTAGCACCCTGCCAACCATGCAGGATTGGCATAGTAAACAATCCCCACGCCAAACCCGTAATCAATCCAAAAGGCGTAACCAAGTAATTATTGAAACTCCATAAACCAAAAATCTGTGCTGCTAATTCCAAAGGATAAGCCATCATCAGCACACTTGCGATCGCCACACCACTCCAGCCATACTGACTTAACCAGTAAAATCCTTTACCACCAGTCACCCCATACAGCAAACGAGTAATTAGCAAACCCGTGACAGTGCCGTAGCAGCGCATACACACAGCCATAATAAACGGTGGAGCCAAATCTAACCCCATATCTGGTTGCGGACATACATGATTACCCATGAAATAAATGATGTCCGCAATTCCAGGAAGCAAAGACACTCCAGACGCAGCCAAAAAGGGAGCGATAGGCGGGCCAAAAACCATCCCTACCAACAAGAAATCAGCAATCAAACTGACCCAATTAACCTGCAATTCTTCACTGAAAGCTACTCTTGTCATCTCCCTTTCTCTGCGCCCTCTGCGCCTCTGCGGTACCCTGCGGGAAGCCGTTTCCCGTCTACGTCTTCTTAACCTACCTTATTTACATAAGGACTTGTCAACTTATCCAACTGCTGAATCAACAGACTGAGGAATAATCCCACATCTGTCACCACACCCACCGATTCTACAGAACCGCGATCGCTTAATTTAGTCACCACAGCTGGATTAATATCCACACACACCATTTTCACACCAGCCGGGGTCATATTCCCCACGCCAATCGAGTGCAGCATCGATGACAGCATCAAAATCATCTCCGCACCTTCTAAGTGTTTGGCATATTCCTCCTGTGCTTGAATCAAATCCATTACGGTATCAGGCAAAGGCCCGTCATCCCGAATCGATCCCGCAAGCACAAAAGGTACATTATTGCGGACACATTCATACATCACGCCACTTTTAATTGCTCCCGCCTCCACAGCTTTGGGAATGCTACCATAACGGCGGATACTATTAATTACCTTGAGGTGATGGCGGTGTCCCCCACGGACGGCGATACCCCGCTTCATGTCCACACCTAGGGAAGTGCCCATGATATTTTGCTCGATGTCGTGAACTGCGATCGCATTCCCACCCAGCAACGCCTGTACATATCCTTCCCGAACCAGTTGCGCCAAGTGTTCGCCGCCACCAGTGTGAATTACCACAGGCCCAGCCGTGACAACTACTTTACCACCAGCATCGCGGATTTTCCGCAATTCCCAAGCCACTTGCTCAACAACCAATTCCACGCGCCGTTCGCTGGAAACTCCCGCCGACATAAAGCTGAATTCTTGGGTGCTGCGGACTTCGCGCGATTCAGTTTTGCGGATGGTGCGGATACCTAACACATCTACAATTACCTGTTCGCCAACTTTTAAATCGCGTAGTATTTTACACCGGGCGACAAAGCCATTGGCACTTTGAGTAATGGCGATCGCGCCATCCATTCGTTGATTTTCTACTTTCACCCACTGACCATTAATTCGCACTTCAGTGGGATAAATTGTACTGACGTAGAAATCATCAGGTGCAACACCATCTTGGATTACCGGCTCCAAGATAGCATCTCGCTCATCATGGGGTAAATTTACTGCACCTAAATCAATCAACATTGAGATGATTTCTTCCATCACCTCATGAGATGGTGCTGATACCTTCACCTCTGCGGCTGAGGTACTTTGCCGTTGTTCTCCCAAGTTGAAATTTAGAACTTGGAAACTTCCACCGGCATCTATAATCAAATCCAAAGCGCGGTTAATTAAGCCAGCATCTAGCAAATGTCCTTCCATGCGAATGACGCGGCTTTCTACCGAGACATTGGCATGAATTTCATCTCTAACTGGTTCTGTTACTCGCAGAGTTAAGCATTTAGCCGCGCCACCAGCTTTGAGAAATTCCGTCAGAGGTGTTTCCAGCACTTGGAAACCTACATCTGCAAGGCGGGTTTTTAAAGCTTCACTTGCCTTGTTCATGATGACGATGTTATCCACATTCACCGTATTACAAGCGAAGTTGACAGCATCGGCTTCAGCAATTGCGATTCGCTTTTCTGGGGCGACTCGCATTTCAATCAAGCGGTTGGAGTAAGAATCAAAAGCGCCGGGATAGTACAGCAAATAGCCATTTGTTAGAGGACAAAAGCAGGTATCCAAGTGATAGAAACGTTCGTCTATTAATCGTAGAGATAGCACCTCAATATCCAGCCATTTAGCTAGATAAGGGTGAGAATCTAATTCCGAGCGGAAACCGTATCCCGCCCATAACCAGCGCCCTTCTCGATCCAGCAGTGCGTCTCCTGCTCCCTCAAAGGGCAAATCTTTAGGAAGTTCATTGACTGTATAACCATTTGCCTCAAACCATTGCTTGAAAAAAGGCTCCTCTCCCTGACGTTCTTTGTGCAAAAAGCGGCTGAGGACGACATTATTGCCTAGTACCAAGCCAGCGTTAGCGGTAAAAACCAAATCAGGCCAGCCTTTTTCAGGTGGTACTAAATCTACAATGGCGTGTTCTTTCAGGATGTGGTGTAGTCCCTGCCACTGTTCCACGGCGCGATCGCGCGATGACTTGTGAATATTCCCTTCCATCCAAGGATTAATCACATAGTCCACATCATAGTGGTCAGGAGGGCACATTAAAAAGCGAATCCGGGAAGTCATAAAAATCTTACAAGCGTTTTATATGCTACAAGCTTACTTTGAATACAGACTTTTGTTTTTTTACAGTTAAAATCTGCGACTAAAGCTTCATCTTTTGATGTTTGAAGACTTTACAAAGGCTTCGTTATTAATTCTATTACTCGAAGATGGTAATAATACCAATTCAAAATTCAAAATTCAAAATTAATAAAGCCTGCTCTAATCTAGGTTTACAGTAAAGTGGGGCAAGTGAAAATACGATTAAAAGCAGTAAATATTAGTGGCGATCGCTCAATACCCTTGGGTTAGCGTCAAAAACCTTAAGCTGTGTAGGGTTTTGTTGGGTTGCGCTTTGCTTAACCCAACCTACAATTTTTCACAAAACCAAGTATATTAAGCGATCGCTCTCTTCTTCCTTATCCTTTATGGGGTAAGAGGTGGGGGAGACAAGTTTTTCCTTTGTCCCCTTCGATTCTTCCCAATCCCCAGTTCAAGCAGTCACTATATAAGGCGAGTTGATCGCTGCTACACGACCGGCATCTACCAAAGCTTGATATACTATCGCTGCTACCTCACCGCGTGTAGCATCGCGGGTAGGATTGAGTTGTTTCAAATTCGGGTGATTGACAATAATTTCTTTGTCTATAGCTTTTACTACCTCATCCTTGGCATATTCAGGAATCTTGGCTTGGTCATCAAAAACTTTGAGAGTTGCCGTACCATCACTAGATAAACCCAGTCCATTCACTAGAGAGACAATCACTTGCACACGCTGGATATTTTTGTTGGGGCCAAAGGTATTGTCGGGAAAACCAGAGAGAAATAAACCTCGATATGCTTGCTGAATTACCTTGGATGCCCAGAAGTCATCCGGTACATCTTTGAATTTGATCGCGGAGCGGTTTGGCGATGGGTTGAAAGCTTTTACTAGTAATGCCGCATATTGTGCCCGTGTCATGGTTGCATCGGGTTTGAATGTGCGATCAGGGAAACCGTTAATTATCCCCAATTTCACTAATTCCCGAATAAACCCACCAGCCCAATGATTAGCAATATCGGTTAATTGGATAGTAGGCGTGGGTGTTGTAGGTGTTGGTGTTGTAGGTGTTGGTGTTGTAGGCGTGGGTGTTGTAGGTGTCGGTGTCGTAGGTGTCGGTGTCGTAGGTGTTGGTGTCGTAGGTGTTGGTGTTGTAGGTGTTGGTGTTGTAGGTGTCGGTGTCGTAGGTGTCGGTGTCGTAGGTGTTGGCGTTGTAGGTGTTGGAACCGGACTATCTGCAAACTCTATGTTTCCGGCGACTTTAGACGCATCTATTTTATTTCCTAGAGAAACCAGCTTGTTGGAACTGGCATTTTGCAAATCAAATTTACCGTTATTGCGTAGAGTATTGCCGCCTGGATTATTGTTACTACCGATATCCGGTAGAGCAGTTCCAATAACTGTGATACCATCTTCAGCGTTATTTTCACTGACATTATTACGTAATACGGGACGAGCGCTACCAGAAATGACAATCCCAGAACGGTTTTCATAAATTCTGTTATCTCGAAGGATAGGTGATGCAGTATCACTAATAGCAATGCCAAAACCTGTTTTGAAGTAGGTATTATTTTCAATTTGGCCTTTAGAATTTTTAGCGATCGCAATTCCATTAGCTGCATTCTCACTGAACACATTACCTAGAACAACTGGATTAGCATCGCCTGTAGCAAATACTCCCTCCCGCTTATTATTGATGAAGGTGCTATTAGCAACAGTAGGGGCAGTTGATTCAATCCAGACACCACTACCACGGCTAGCCAGATTTGTTACAGTTACTCCTCGCAATTCGGCTTTATCCAGCAACACAAATGTTACATTCTGACCAGCAAAAGTACGGCTCTGATAGTTACCACTCCCCTCAATCAAAATGCCATTGCCTTTGTTGGTTTCATTACCCACCACTGTCACGCCAGATGGAACCGTTAGCGGAAAGACTTCACCACTAGCAGCATTATAATTCCCATTTGTTAGTTGAATCTTAGTATCAGCAGTCGCTGCCTTGAGAGCTTGTGTAATAGTTTTGAACGGGGCTTGTTGACTACCAGAGTTAGTATTGCTGCCTGATACTGGATTTACGTAAAAAGTTTGAGCCATATTTATACTTTAATAAAATACATAGCTATCCTAGCGCTAACCATGAAACTGGGTAGCGTTTGATGCATTAAGTAACTTAAAGTACTTCTCACTACAAAGTTAAAAGATTATGCAAATGCTTTTGGGTTTCTCTAGTACTCGAAGCATATTCAGAATCAGTTCTTTCAAGGTGACTCATAAAACCTTTTGTTTTTTTCAGCGTTCTCTGCGCCTCTGCGGTTAAAATAATTCGTAATTCGTAATTGAATTTTTCATCACTACGAATTACGAATTACGAATTAGTAATTACTTAATACGGCCACTTCCAATCACGAATTTCTGGCATATCATCGCCGTACTTCTCAATGTAATGTTTGTGTTCGATCAGCTTATCTTGCAACTGCTGTTTGACATAAGCTGCCCTATATCCTAGTTTTGGTACACGATCAATTACGTCCATTACTAAATGGAAGCGATCTAGCTCGTTAAGCACAACCATATCAAAGGGAGTGGTGGTAGTTCCTTCTTCCTTGTAGCCACGCACATGCAACTGATTGTGATTGGTGTGGCGATAGGTTAAGCGATGAATCAGCCAAGGATAGCCATGAAATGCAAAGATAATGTGTTTATCGGTGGTGAAAATCGTGTCAAAGTCTTTTTCGCTCAAACCGTGCGGGTGTTCACTTTTTGGCTGTAGTGTCATCAAATCGACTACGTTCACTACCCGCACCTTTAACTCAGGGAAATGCTGACGCAGAATGTCCACAGCCGCTAAAGTTTCTAAGGTGGGAATATCCCCAGCACAAGCCATCACTACATCTGGTTCGCCGTCTTTGTCGTTACTTGCCCATTCCCAAATACCGATGCCTTTGGTGCAGTGCTTAATAGCAGCATCCATATTTAGGTATTGCAATGCTGGTTGCTTTCCGGCAACGATGACGTTGACATAGTTGCGGCTTCTTAAACAATGGTCAGTTACCGATAGCAGAGTGTTGGCATCGGGGGGCAAATACACGCGGACGATTTCGGCTTTTTTGTTGATTACATGGTCAATAAAACCGGGGTCTTGGTGGGAGAAACCGTTGTGGTCTTGCCGCCAAACGTGTGAAGTGAGTAGATAGTTGAGGGAAGCAATTGGTTTACGCCAGGGAATATCTCTAGTCGTTTTCAACCATTTGGCATGTTGGTTGAACATCGAGTCAATGATGTGGATAAATGCCTCGTAGCAGGAAAAGAACCCGTGTCGTCCGGTGAGAAGGTAGCCTTCTAACCATCCTTGACAATTAGTTTCGCTGAGAATTTCCATCACTCGACCGTCGGGTGAAAGATGGTCATCTTCCGGGAGGATTTGGGCTGTCCAGTCCCGATTTGTGACTTCTAGCACAGCGCCTAAGCGATTTGATACCGTTTCGTCGGGGCCGAGGATGCGGAAGTTGCGGCTTTCTTGGTTAAGTTGCATGATATCCCGCAGAAAAGTTCCTGCAACTTGGGTAGCTTCTGCGATCGCTTGCCCTGGTTTGAGAACATCTACGGCATACTTTTGAAAATCGGGCATCTTTAGATCGTGCAGCAAAAGACCACCGTTAGCGTGGGGATTGTCACCCATGCGTCGATGCCCTTTGGGAGCCAATTCTGCTAGTTCGGGAATCAGTGTGCCGTTAGCATCGAAGAGTTCTTCTGGTTTGTAACTCTTCATCCAATCTTCTAGGAGTTGCAGATGTTCTGGCTGTTTGGCTATGTTGCTTAAGGGAACTTGGTGCGATCGCCAAGAACCTTCTGTTTTTTTCCCATCCACTTCCTTTGGCCCTGTCCAACCTTTGGGGGTTCTCAAGACAATCATTGGCCACTGGGGACGTTCGGTGAAACCGTGTACGCGGGCTTCTCTCTGAATACTTTGAATTTCAGCGATCGCTATATCTAGAGTCGCCGCCATCTGCTGGTGGACATCTGCGGGATCGTCACCTTCGACAAAATAGGGCTTGTAGCCGTAGCCTATAAATAAGCTTTCCAATTCCTCATGGCTGATCCGTGCCAGTACTGTTGGATTAGCAATTTTATATCCATTCAGGTGCAGAATCGGCAGTACAGCCCCATCATGTACAGGGTTAAGAAACTTGTTGGAATGCCAACTAGTTGCTAAAGCACCTGTTTCCGCTTCGCCATCTCCGACAACAGCAGCAACAATTAAGTCAGGGTTATCAAAGGCAGCACCGAAAGCATGAACGAGGGCATAACCTAGTTCCCCGCCCTCGTGGATCGAACCAGGGGTTTCTGGTGCAACGTGGCTAGGAATACCACCAGGGAAAGAAAATTGTTTGAAGAGTTTCTGGATTCCTTCAGCATCCTGGGAGATGTTGTGGTAATACTTAGTGTAAGTACCTTCTAAGTAAGTGTTGGCTACTAGTCCAGGGCCTCCATGACCGGGGCCAGCAATGTAGATTGTGTTTAGATCATATTTTTTGATGACCCGATTCAGGTGAACATAGATAAAGTTCAGCCCTGGTGTTGTTCCCCAGTGACCTAAAAGTCTGGGTTTTACGTGTTCCAGCTTTAGGGGTTCTCTGAGTAGCGGATTGTCCAGTAGATATATTTGCCCAACGGAAAGATAGTTGGCTGCACGCCAATAGGCGTTGATATTCCGTAATTCTTCATCTGTTAAAGGCTTTGTTTGTGGAGTTGTAGCTAATGTCATTTCGACACTCCATTACAAAAGGTTTTTGATGGATTCATCAGTAAGCAATTGTACCTGTTTTCCAGATGATGGCCATCTAACCTATGATGAATTTTTTTAGACTTTGTGACTAAATTCTTTGGCTTTGGGCAAAGGATGGAGAGCAATGTCTAGAATGAGCTACCCTTATGCTACTAATTAATACTATTAATCAGCATTGTCTTCGTTATAATTATCTAGTTGTAAAGTGTAATCTAATGCCACTTTTAGCATTAATAAATAATTAAGAGAAAGAGTTCCTAATTTTCGGATTAATCGCTGCCTATCGATAACAACTATTTGATAAGAAAGTACCACTGACTCTTGCGTTAAACCGCCTTCACCTGAAGGTATGACAATTGTACCTGGTATAATAGCGCGTCGCAGATTAGTGGTTAAAGGAACTACTACTGATGTTGTTGTAAACTGAGCTATTCTATCTCGTTGAACAATAATAACTGGTCGGATACCTGCTTGCTCTGAACCTCGACTCGGATTCAAATCAGCCAAATAAACATCTCCTCGCATCAAACTGCGTCCTCTTGCTGAAGCTGGGAAAGATAATTAGTTAAAACGGATTCTGCAAAAGCTAAATCTTCATCAGCAAACTCAGCTTTTAATGCAGCTGCCTCTGTATCAGAAATAGCATCCCAATGCTGAGTTAGTTTTTTTTTCTGGAGAGAAATAGCAAAATTTAATACTTCTTCTTGACTAGACTTAGGCAATTGGGACAAAATTTCCAGTAGTTGTCTGTGAATAGTTGTTGTTGGTTTTTCTGGCATTGCCACATTTCCTAGATTAATAGATAGAGATGTGCTCTAATTTTCTCATGCTTCAAGCTTTGCTTTCTGTTGAACTATCCAGTACAACAAAACTAGCTAGAGGCAGAGCAAGGAATAACCTAATTATTGATTTCCAATAATCCAGGCGGTGGCGTGATTTCAATGCAACCAGATTTCAAATCTACTACTGGTGCGATCGCTTCCACAAATGGAATCAAAACAGTCTTTTGTTTTTTGTCATTTGTCATTTGTCCTTTGTCAGTACCAAATGATTCATGCAACTTGACTTCTAACAAATCATTGCCAGCCGGGATGATGTCTACCACCGTACCTACGAGTTCGCCAGATGCTTGCATGAATACTTCCAAACCAATCAAATCGAGGACATGATATTCATCTTCGCTTAATTGGGGGCGATCGCTTGCTGGCACCATTAATGTACAGCCGCGCAACGCCTCCGCCTGATCGCAGTTTTCCACGCCAGCTAATTTGATCACATACAAGTTTTTGTTACTGATGTAACGTCCTGTCAATAATTCGATTGGTTGTGGTTCTGTGTCACCTGAACGCAACAACCAACGTTTTCCTGGCACCTCAAATCTTTCGGGAAAGTCCGATACAGGATAAACCCGTAATTCTCCAGACAATCCTTGAGGAGATACAATTTTACCAATTTCTAGCCAATTATCGAGATTGGGGGCTGGGGCTTGGCTATTGGGAACTACAGGCTGGGTATTAGGGGCTGGTGATTGGACATTTTGAATTTTTGAATTTCCCCTTACTCTTTTGCCCCTCTGCCTCTCTACCCTTCTGCCTCCAATTTCTTTATTAGCTTCTTCGTGTTTCATTTCCATTTTTCCTACTAGTACAACACGGCGGAAATAAACCACCCCTGACGCTCGAAGACTCGTTAACGGGTGACGCTCACAGGCTCGCTAACGCTGCGCTAACGGCAGTTCCTCATGGGGGGAACCCTCAAGACCGGACTGCCTCACCATTCCAAATCAATGAAATACTTACGCTGTATTCATTTCTAATTTTTAATTTTTAATTCCGCCTTGCGGTACTAGGCAGTTACTGCCGCACCTTTATAAGCTTCTTCAGCCACTTTTGCTAAACGTTGCATAGCAGTGGTTATCTCTTCATCCGTACCTGTAAGACTGATGCGGAAGCATTGATGCTTGTGCGCCCATTCTTCGTCTAAACCGGGGAAGAAGCTACTTCCTGGGACAATAATCACACCTACTTGCTTAAGTTGCTGGTAAAATTCCCAATCACTGATGGGTAAATCTTGTAACCACAACCAAGCAAAAATTGCCCCTTCACCGCGATGGAGGAACCAAGGTAAATCCTTGGGCATCGCTTGTTCTAAACTGGTTTCTAAAACAGTAAATTTATTTTGGTAAAAGGGGCGGATAACAGTATGAGAAATATCTACTAAAGCACCAGAATTGATTGCATAAGCTGCGATCGCTTGGCCGTAACGTGAAGAATGGAGACTAATATTTGCCTGAAAGCACTCCAGCACTTCAATCCACTTTTCATCCCCAATGGCAATACCAATTCTTTCTCCTGGTAATCCCGCTTTCGATAAACTCATGCAGTGGAGAATATTATCACCAAACACTGGTGTCATTTCAGTAAAGTTTAATGCTGGGAAAGGAGGCGCATAAGCCGAGTCAATTAACACGGGTAGATTGTAAGGCGCAGCTAGGGCGGCAATCTTTTTCACCTCATCATCCGTGAGGACGTTACCAGTAGGATTACAGGGGCGAGAGAAGAGAACACAACCCGTATTTTCTGTAATCGTAAGTTTGCTGAAGTCGGGACGATATTTAAATCGGTGGGCAGCTGCATCAATATCGAGAGTTGGTTTGTAGGCAGTTAAGGCTTTTGGCACTAAGCAGATACCGCCGTAACCTGTGTAGTCAGGACTCAGGGGCAAAACAATTTGTTTTAACTTGCCGCTAGGGGTGTAGCCACCGAAGGTATTAGCAGCGTAGAAGTAGAGAGTTTGACTGCCGGGGGTGATAAGGATATTGCGTTCGGTTAAGTTTAACCCGTAGCGTTTGTTAAAGTCGTTAGCGATCGCTTCAACAAATGGTGCATAGCCCTGACTTGAACCGTAGCGACAAACTACCTCACCATATTCTGGGCTAGCAAGAAGCTGTGCAGTACAATCCCGCCATAATTGCTCTACTTCTGGCAAAATCAACGGATTACCAGCACTCAAATTAATAAACTGCTGCCCTGCACCCCCTCGTAATGTTTCGATAATATCTTTCATAATTGCTCTGACGCCAGTCAGGTTGGACATTTGAGCGCCAATTTGAGTTAGGGCAGGGTTCATAAGCTGTAACAAAATGTATTAATCAAGGAGTGGACAAATTATTTGGGGATTGCTGCTGACATCCAGTTTACATAGTTGTCAAAACAGCTGTTGCCGCCTTTAACCAATCTAGCTAGAGAATGATATTTTGACAAAGGTAATAATATTTATCGTTATAGTGGCGATCGCGCTTACTATAGCGGTTCTCAGTTGGGTGCAATATAGTAACAGCAGTGGGTGAACCATCCAATAATGTCTTTTTTAGTGACTGCATCTAGGGCAGTTGTAATAGCTTCATCTAACTCAAGATAAGTTCTAGCAGCTTGCGATGCCTGCGGCGGGCTACGCCTACGCAAAAACTCTTTGACTTTTGACCAACAGTTTTCAATTGGTGAAAAATCAGGAGAATAAGGTGATAAATATACTAATCTGGCTCCAACTGCTTCAATAGCTTCTCGGATACCTGTTACTTTATGAGAACTAAAGTTATCCATGACTACACTTGCGCCGGGCCAAAGAGTTGGAACCAAAACTTGAGTAACATAGGTTTCAAATGCAGAC
>NZ_JACJSI010000004.1 GCF_014698065.1 Nostoc flagelliforme FACHB-838 | reverse complement strand
TGAACAAAATTGAGCGATGTTGGTCATGGTTGAAGAGTCGAATTCGTCAACAACTTATTCAATTTGACTGTATCAGGGATGCTATGGAATATGTACTTCGCCTAGCGTCCTAACCGCCTTGTCTGTTGCTATAATATCAAGCTTTTTGAACTCAAGTTGAATTATAACGGCACATGAATTTATTTGAGAAGCCCCTAATCAGGTTCATGCTCAAAGGTTTTTCGCAACATATATATTTTTTATAGCTTTGGCAAAATTTCTGGCAACAACTGACTAGGAACTTTAGATAAAGCCAGATTTTGCCCCTGTATTCCTAATTCATGATGAAAAGTACGAATAGTTTTCACCACATAAGTGAAAGTTGTTTGATAAGCCTCGGATTGTTTACTGAATCCGTTTAAGGCTTGTAAATGGTTATCTAATGCTAGTTCTAAGTGTTGAGAACGTGTTGCTTTGTCACCATTAAAAGATTTATCTATTGCTAGCTGATAATGTGCTAGTCCCAAATTATTATAAGAAGCAAGCAAATCAAAACTTAAAGAACTATTGCTAAGTGAGCGAGCCAAAGCGATTGCTTCTTCGTAAGCGCTGATGCATAATTGCAGATAATTTTGCCGTGCCTCTTTAGTTGTCTGAGATAGGTTTGCTAAATGCCAGTAGGCAGTACCCAAATTATTTTGTGTAGCGGCGCAGGCACTGGGAACATTAGCTGGAGTGCGATACTTGAGAGCTTCACTGTAGACATCTATCGCTAGCTGAAGATTTTCGGCAGGTTGTTCGTATTGTGCCAGATTCCAGCAGGCGGTACCGATATTGTTTTGAATCATGCCATATTTGAGCGGTTCTTCTTCGGGATTGTAGTGTATAAGTGCTTCATTGTAAGCTGCGATCGCTTTCTTTAAATGCACAATTGGTTGATTGTATTGCCCTAAATGCCAGTAAGCAGTACCTAAATTATTCTGACAAGCCGCATACTTTAATGAATCCATATCGGGTGTACGGTAACTGAGTGCTTCACTGTAAGCTAAAATTGCTTGCTGCCAATTTTCAGATGGTTGAGAAAAACGAGCTAAATCACCATAGGCTGTCCCCAAATTATTTTGCACACGAGCGTAAGTTTCTGAATGTGTCTGAGGCGAAATCATGTTTAACGCCAACTGATAAAACTCTATTGCCTGCTCTATATAAGTTTGTCCTTCCTCAGAATTGGGTGGTGTGCGGTATAGCATCCAGTAGAGTGTACCCAAATCATTCAAGATATCTGGGAGTTGCGGTGAAGTTTCGTCATAACTAATTGCCTCCTGATAGGCAATAATTGCCACCATCAGGTTTTCTAGGGTTGACTCTCCTTGCTCAATGCGAAGGCGATATAAACTACCCAAGCGATGATAAGCTTCTGCCAGAACCTCTCCTAATGCTTGCTTTTCGTGTAATTCTTCAACTTCTAATAAAATCTGCTGCGGTTGTAAATAATTCTCAGTATTTTGAGTAATGCTTGTGTTAATTGTTGCTATTACTAGCTCTATTAACTCGCTGCCAATATAAGATAAAGATGACAGGGATTGATTAGTACTCGAACTACCAGACCTATTAGTAGATTCCTGCTGTTGTGGCGCAGCCTTCAATGAATCCTCTGTTGACGGTGAAACTTCCTGAATTTTATGTACACCATTCCCTTGTATCTCTACTGGGAAATCGGACTTATTCTCAAACTCAAACTCGGTAGCGGTTCTGAGTTCTGCTTGGTTAACTGATTCATCTATTATTGACTGCTCAATATTCCCTAAATCTAAGCTTCTGGAATTAGAAGAACGTTCTGGATAGCCCAAATTATGAATTGCTGGTGTGGGCTCTCCAGCAAACACAAATACGCCTGTACGCGATCGCCAAAATTGTGGTGCTGATTGCTTGATTGCAGATAACCAAGGACGGGGTATCCACAACAGCAAGTTAGATTCTAAGAATCTGCTGGATTCTTGTGTCGAGAAATATTGTTCGCTTAAGCGGAGATAGTGCAAAAATAAGCGTTGTGTAGCAACTGGTTGCTTAGTGAGATGCTCCACACCGACAATCTGGAATACTGGTACTGGAAAAGGTTTTCCGGGAGTATCTTTTGATGCCCCAACAATTGGCGGTGGATAATTAACCAACCATTGATTAATTTGGGTTATGGGATTGGGATCGTTTAAGTTCAAACGCAACGTAACCAATCGCGGATAAGCTGGAGTGCTATTTTCCTGAGCATTTGATGACTGATATAGCACTTGTCCAACAGGATAAGCCAATGTAGAGTGCAAACGGGCTGCTACCTGATTTCTTAAGTGTAAATTATCACATACTGCTAGAAAAAGTTGTCGTCGTAAGCCAAGACTTAGGGCAAGTTTCAGGCGGTGGTATACTTGCCGATTCCAAGTAGAATTATTGTGGTGTGCAGTATCATTCACGCTCATAGCGGCTAAAGAGCCAAAACGCAGTATCTATCACCTTTCTGGATGCATCTAAGTTGGCTAAACTCATAATAAAAATGATTTTTAAGTAAATGTTGTGCTGTTGAGAATAACTTGAGCCTTTAGGTTTAGTAATATGTCTAGCTAGTTTTCAGGATTTGTAGCAAGGACTAAAATCCTGACTACGAAGCTTACCAATAAATCAAAATTTGACAAACACTGGGAAAAATAAAAATATATAATTATACATTAAATTGCTAATTCAATTTTAACAAAAAATAAAAAAGCAGGCTCCTCTTAAAACCGGAACCTGAAAAACTATAAAGATGAAATTTTATTAAAATGTATTACGCCCAAGAGAAAGATCAACTGGCGTTAGAAACAAAGAAGGCTACTAAAATCAAGCCACCAACCAAAGCTGTAGCAGCGATTCCAAAGAAAAGATAGGTTCGCTTTTGCCCTTCTGTGGGGGGTTCTGCTTGGTAAATCTTTGGTTCACGGGCAAAATTATTTAGAAGACCGCCTTCTTCATTTGTATAGGGCATGAATTAATTCCTTTATCTTTATCGTTCATTTAATGTTACATAAATGCTAAATCCGGTCTTAAACTGCTAGACAAATCGTTACATTGAGGAGTGGGAATAATCTATCCCCATGCCCTAATCCCTAACTAGTAATCGTCCCAGTCAGCGGTGAACTAGGACTGGCGTAATCTTTGATGGGCATCCTGCCAGCAAGGTATGCTAGACGACCGGCAACTGTTGCTAAATTCATGGCACGAGCCATTGCTGCTGGGTTTGGAGAAAGAGCGATCGCACTATTAATCAATAAGGCATCTGCTCCCAATTCCATTGCTTGAGCGGCTTCTGAGGGTGAACCGATACCGGCATCTACCACCACTGGCACACCTGCATTTTCAATGATGATTTGGATATTGGCGGTTGTTTTTAAACCTTGTCCAGAACCAATTGGCGATGCCAAAGGCATTACTGTCGCACAACCTACCTCTTCTAAGCGCTTGGCTAACATGGGGTCAGCATTGATGTAAGGCAATACTGCAAAACCTTCTTTAACTAGTTGTTCTGCTGCTTGTAGCGTTCCAATCGGATCTGGGAGTAAATACTTAAGATCGGGTATTACTTCTAACTTTATAAAATTATTATCTTCCTGTCCCAACAATTTCGCCATTTCTCGCCCCAAACGCGCCACCCGAATCGCCTCTTCAGCAGTTTGGCAACCTGCGGTATTGGGTAACATCCAGATTTTCGTCCAATCTAAGGCTTCAGCTAAACCTTCATGTCCGGGGGCTTTGGTTTGTACTCGTCGCACTGCTACGGTGACAATCTGGCAATCGCTGGCGGCGATGCTTTGCTGCATTTCCTCCACGCTGCGATACTTACCGGTTCCTGTCATCAAGCGGGATTGAAAGGTTTTGCCAGCGATTATTAAGGGGGAATCTTGAGTGGGGAGAGAGGCGATTAATCGCGTCTGTACTGGAGAGTGCTGGGGGGATATAGCAGGCTGATGCCCGTTGGAAAAATTGGCAGAGTTAGTCAGCATGGGAGTGGAGGTAGATGGCTTGGACTGGAAGCGCGAATAGTGAAAATCAGCAAGTAGGGGGTCAGATTTTTGTTCCAAGATTAAATCGGCAATCAATGCGGCTGTTACGGGCGCAAGTAGAATTCCGTTGCGGTAATGACCAGTAGCAAAGGTTAAATTTTGACAGTGGCTAGTGCCTAAGATGGGCAACTCATCAGGGGTGGTTGGGCGAAATCCCCACCAAAATTCCTGGATCGGATAATGCTTTAGTTGAGGATACAGCCGGATGGCAGCTTGTAGTAATTTTTGAATGCCTTCTGGAGTGTTGCCAGGGATGAAGCCAACGTCTTCGCTTGTTGCCCCAAAAACCAGGCGATCGCGTCTTGGTACGATATAAATATTCTGCCCAAACAAAACCCGCTTTAAGGGCAATTCCGGCACAAATTCTGGTATTCGCACACTCAGCATTTGTCCTTTTCTGGGTAGCACAGGTAGTGGTAACAATTCATTTGACCAAGCACCTGAAGCTAAAACATAGTGCGCGGCGCGAATCATTCCAGCATTGGTTTGTACCCCAACCACTTGTCCTTGCTGCTGTAAAAATGCTTCTACTGTAATGCCGTCTTTGAGTTCAACACCAACAGACTCAGCCGCCGTCCGCAATACGTGAGCAAGAGCCTTATTATCAACTTGTGCGTCTTCAGGATACCACCAGCCACCAACTACCTCTGCTCCCAATCCTGGTTGATATTGATGAATAGCCTCTTTATTTAACCAGTAAGCCGGGGATGAGGGGGATGACGAAGAATTTACTTCCCCTGCTCCCCTTGCTCCCCCTGCTCCCCCTGCTTTTCCTACTCCCTGCTCCCCTGCCTCCTCAAAGACGGGTGCGAGGATACCACAAGGTCGGTAGCCAGTATTTAAGCCAGTTAGTTCTTCTAATTTGCGCGTCCAGTCGGGATATAAGGCACGCGATCGCCAACACAAAGAGCGCATTGCCTGATTCGAGATATTTTCCGCATCTGGTGCTAACATTCCGGCGGCAGCGTGGGTAGCGGCAGCCTGGAAGTCACGACAAAGCACGGTTACGTGTGCCCCGCGTAGTTGGAGTTCAATGGCGATCGCTAAACCAATAACGCCGCCACCAATAATTACAGTCTCACTAGTCATTTATCATTAGTCATTTGTCATTAGTCATTTGTCATTTGTCATTAGTACATAACTCATAACTAATAACTCATAACTCATAACTTATAACTTATAACTCGTAACTAAAGACGGATCTATCTTTACCACAAGGCGCGAATTGGTTCATTGCCTTGATTTATATCGCTTGATGGTGTGTTTGTTCCTGAAGAATCTGTATTGCCGTCTGTTGTACTGTCAGCAGGTGATGTTGAGTCATCAGAATTCTGAGCAACACTACTCCTGTTGTCAGGTCTTGGGGCTACAATGCCGCGTCTGTTTTCGTTTGTTTCAGCTGTTTCATTTCCTTCAGTTGCAGTTTCATCATTCTTGCTGCCTGCACTGCTATTAACATTGATATTAGCTGGCAAAACTTTTGCTGCTTTGCCACTGGGAGCGTTAGCGGTTTGTACGCCCATAGGAAAGTTGATGCCTAGTAATGTACCAAGCAGAATGGCTAAACCTCCAGCCATCAAAATTAAGGGTGTCCATCTACCCATCTTGTCTTACTCCTTTTTAACCTTTTGGTGTCCACACTATTCGAGAACCTTGTCCCCAAAATCCATCAAACTTTGTCACTTTCACATCGCCTAAAATCTGAGTTTGACAGGCTAAACGTAAGTTTGTTGTAGGAGAATGGGGAGGAAGCGAACGCCGTGCTCGATCACGCCAATTCGCTACTGATACTTCACCCTCTACCTTAACCGCGCAAGTTCCGCAACTGCCGATGCCCCGACAGTTTATTACCTTAGCACCGTCATTGTAGAGGTCAATACCATTTTGCAGCAAAATTGTTCGGAGATTGCTTTTACTTACACACTCAATTGTTTTACCTTGAGCTAGTACCTTAGGCATTTTTAAATTGCCAAACTGGCTTTTTGTTGTATATTGACACATTGCCTCGAAAGTTGTCTCGTCGGTCCCAGTTTTATGACCACAAATTCTTCACCTCAACTTTGGCTCTATGACACTACATTACGCGATGGCACTCAGCGCGAGGGGCTATCTGTATCGATAGAAGATAAGTTACGCATTGCCCGTAGACTCGATCAACTGGGAATTCCCTTCATTGAAGGCGGTTGGCCTGGTGCTAATCCCAAGGATGTACAATTTTTCTGGCAACTCCAAGAAGATCCGCTAAAACAAGCTGAAATTGTGGCTTTTTGTTCGACTCGCCGCCCCAACTCCGCTGCCGCCACCGAACCGATGCTACAGGATATTTTGGCTGCGGGAACTCGCTGGGTAACGATTTTTGGCAAGTCTTGGGATTTACATGTGACAACAGGACTCAAGACGACATTAGAAGAAAATTTGGCGATGATTAGCGACACAATTGAGTACCTCCGTTCTCAAGGTCGTCGGATTATCTACGATGCTGAACATTGGTTTGATGGCTATAAGCACAATCGAGATTATGCTTTACAGACATTAGAGGCTGCGATCGCATCTGGTGCTGAATGGCTTGTCCTCTGTGATACCAATGGTGGCACGTTACCCCACGAAATTAGCCAAATTGTTCAAGATGTCAGTAGTCATTTGTTATTAGTCATGAGTCAAGAACCAATGACGAAGGACAAAGGACAAAGGACAATGCCCCAAATTGGAATTCATACTCATAACGATTCGGAAATGGCGGTTGCGAACGCAATAGCGGCCGTTATGGCAGGGGCAAAGATGGTACAGGGCACAATTAATGGTTACGGTGAACGTTGCGGGAATGCTAACCTCTGTTCGCTAATTCCCAATTTACAACTGAAGGCGGGTTACAGTTGTATCACAGAAGACCAGCTCACACAACTTACAGAAGTGAGTCGTTTTGTGAGTGAGGTGGTCAATCTTGCGCCAGATGAGCATGCCCCCTTTGTCGGACGTTCGGCTTTTGCCCATAAAGGCGGTATTCATGTATCAGCCGTAGAACGTAATCCCCTAACTTACGAACATATCCAACCGGAACAAGTCGGGAATCGCCGCCGCATTGTAATTTCTGAACAGTCTGGTCTGAGCAATGTTTTAGCCAAAGCCCGCAGTTTTGGCATTGAATTGGATCAGCAAAAGGCTGAAGCGAGAGAAATTCTCCAGCGCCTCAAAGATTTAGAGAGTGAAGGATTTCAATTTGAAGCAGCAGAGGCCAGTTTTGTGCTGTTGATGCACGAAGCTTTGGGAGATCGCCAGAAGTTTTTTGAAGTCAAAGGTTTTCAAGTTCACTGCGACTTGATTGAAGGGAAGGAAACTAGCAATGCCCTAGCTACAGTCAAAGTCGCTGTTGACGGGAAAAACATTTTGGAGGCGGCGGAAGGTAACGGCCCGGTGGCAGCTTTGGATGCAGCTTTACGCAAGGCTTTGGTGAACTTTTATCCCCAAATTGCAACTTTTGATTTGACAGATTACAAAGTGCGGATTCTCAACGGACATACGGGCACTGCCGCAAAAACCCGTGTGTTGGTAGAATCAGGCAATGGTCGTCAACGCTGGACGACGGTAGGGGTTTCCACCAATATTTTGGAGGCTTCCTATCAAGCGGTAGTGGAGGGATTGGAATACGGTTTGTTGTTGCACTCTCAAGCAGAAGCGGTGGTGAAAGCTTCTGCTTGACAAAATTGCTATATAGTGTATTAAAAGTTTGTGTTTTTCCATGAGGAGGGGAAGCGATCGCACCTGTGATATGCAATACTTCTCGGTTAAAGGGAAAAGGGGAACGGGAAAGGGAGAAGAAAAAACTTTTAACCCAAACCCTGTAACCTTTTCCCCAAGCCCAACCCGCCAAAGCTACGCTTTGTCTCCCCTAACTGCTTTGAGAAACTGAGGATCTTACCCTATACTTGCAAACCTTGGATATAAGACTTAATCGTGGGTAACGCCGTCATCTTTTCATAAAACTATTTGAGTTCTAAATAGCTGATCCAAGGGTAGAGATTGATCGACAAAGAATACCTCTGGCGCAAACTAGAGGTCTTTCCGTGTGAGAACGTTGTAAAATTTATGAGCAACGTAAAACGCTGATATGGTTAAATTTAGTGGCTTCTGTGCCATGAATGCAAAAATAGCAAACTAATTGCCAATCCCATACTGACAATTATTGTTACTCCTATACCGAAAATGCGTAGGCGCAGCCTGCCGCAGGCATCGCTAATATTTAGGTACAGACCTAAAAATCTCATGTTGCGACCAAAACTTCATCATACACAAGGTTTCAGGAGAATTTTTCCCAGGATTGGGCAACTAATTGGCTCAACCAGCGGCGTTGTTGCTGATCTAGCAGTGGATCATCTGCTAGCAACTGAGCGGTTAACTCTTCCAAAGATTGACCCTGAGCGCGGACAATTTTAATTACTCCAGCGATCGCACTGGCAACTAATTCTTCATCAATCGGCTGTTGTCGCAGGGCAAAAATTTCTTGAGCACTGTCTGGAATGGGATAATTCATGGCGTGGGTTTACAGAAATACAAAATGAACAATAAATTTGACAAACTCTTAAAATTTCTTCACTGAATCTTTATGAAACTAATAGGGCGGAGTATACCTTACTTTGTACCTTAAGAAAATCTTTCTTAGTGAGTAGATTGATGGGAGATGTCAGGAAAAGATGAAAGAAATCCTTTATTTAGAAGTTCCAACTCCAGATATAGAAACTGTGCGTAGCTGGTTACAAACAGATTTTGAACCTGGAAATGGAGAAAAAGTGCTTACCTCCGAAGGCTTTCGCCTCACCATTTCCAGTACTACTACAACTACTGGCGTGGCTCTTGGGGAAAACTTGCCTGCGGAACTTTCGGTATTTGTCTGGTCGGTGCAACGAACCACCTATTTAAAAGTGTTTCGTTGGGCAGAACAACCCTTTCCCAGTGAGGGACAAATCCTGCAACACCTAACCAAGGAAATCAGAAGCCGTTTTCCGCATCATTACCCAGAACCACCAGCAATTGATTTATCCCAACAATCAATTTTTGCTGCGCTAGCCTCTGCTTACCCCCTCACCGTCAAATATTTTCAGAAAATGCCTAACGGTGAATATGACCTCACGCGTGCCTATTGGTGGGAACAGCGATGGCGTGAAGGGGTACGGAATCCGCAGCAGCCGCGTCAGGTGGTGTTTTCCAGCCAAAGGGATAGGGGAAGTAGGGGAGTAGAGATTAAGGAGCAGGGAGCAGGGAGCAGGGAGCAGGGAGAAAATTTCTCTCCTCTGCACCCTGCAACCTGCTCCCCTGCCTCTTCCTCCTCATCTCCGACTTATGACATCATCTACATCGGTGGCGCACTAGGTGCAATCCATGCAGCACTGATGGCAAAACTCGGATATAAAGTCCTGCTGGTGGAACGAATGCCCTTTGGCCGGATGAACCGAGAATGGAATATTTCGCGCGACGAGATTCAAAGCTTAGTCAACCTGGGTTTAGTCACCCCCGCAGAGTTAGAAACCATCATTGCCAGGGAATACAAAGACGGATTCAATAAGTTTTTTGATGCTAATAATCCAGCCAAACTGCGATCGCCAGTCCTCCACACACCCACAGTCCTAAATTTAGGTTTAGATTCCGAAAAATGGCTCCAAATGTGTGGGCAAAAACTGCAAGCGGCAGGCGGTGATATCTGGGATGAAACAGAATTTATCCGTGCAGATATTGATATATCACAAGTTATTTTGAAAGTCAAGCACTTACCTAGTCAAATTGAGAAACAAGTAAGTGGACGACTGCTAATCGATGCAATGGGAACTGCGTCGCCCATCGCTTGGCAATTAAATGGTGGTCGTACTTTTGATAGTGTCTGTCCAACAGTGGGAGCGGCAATCGAGAGCGGATTTGAGCCGGGAGTATGGGATTCCCAATATGGGGACGTTCTTTACAGTCATGGAGATATTTCGCGGGGAAGGCAGTTGATTTGGGAATTGTTTCCCGGTGCAAATGATGAACTGACGATTTATTTATTTCATTACCACGAAGTCAACGCTGAAAATCCTGGTTCCTTGCTAGAGATGTACGAGGACTTTTTCACGATTTTGCCAGAGTATCGCAGGTGCGATATAGACAAATTAGTATGGAAGAAGCCGACATTTGGGTATATACCGGGGCATTTTAGTGTCGGAAGTAGCGATCGCACAGTTGCCTTTGATCGATTGATTGCGATCGGTGATGCGGCATCACTCCAGTCTCCCCTCGTTTTCACCGGTTTTGGTTCCCTAGTTCGCAACTTAGAGCGCTTAACAACATTGTTGGATACTGCTCTCAAACATGACTTGTTGAGTTTTCAACACTTGAACCAAATTCGCGCCTATCAAAGCAACGTTTCAGTGACTTGGCTATTTTCCAAAGGCATGATGGTGCCTACAGGGAAATTTTTACCCCCGCAGCGGATTAACTCTATGCTCAACACATTTTTTGGGCTGTTAGCAGACGAACCGCTGGAGGTGGCAGATAACTTCATCAAAGATAAGTGTGATTGGTTAACCTTCAACCGTCTGGCACTCAAAGCCGCTAGTAAAAATCCCGCCTTGCTTTTATGGATTTGGGAACTGGCTGGGCCAAGAGATTTACTGAGATGGCTTGGTACTTATTTTAACTTTGGTCGTCATGCCCTGGTTAGCGCTTTGTTCAGTCCGTGGTTCCCGCGCTTCTTAAACCGGGTAGGTTTTTGGCTAGAACCGCGGAATCCGGCATTGTGGTTGTGGTTATTAGCGATTAATTATGCGATCGCCACAGGCAAACCGCGATCGCCCGCTCAAGTAGCAAAAGCCAACTCAGAAGCCATAATTCCGAAGTCAGAAGCAAGAATTCTGAATTAGGAATTGGGTATGGGGCATTAATCACTTCTACAGACGCGATTAATCGCGTCTCTCCTAACTCTTAGGGCGGAAATTCGGCAGTTCCACAGATGCTAATGATTTACGCCCCTTGGGTGGACGCTGCGGATAAACCACTGGTGAGGGTGAATTTGCATCATCTGTGTTATCGCTTGATGATGGCGACAAATCAGTTGCCGATAATTCCAACTGTGTCAATTGGGAAACTTCTGACCAGTAGTCTTCAGTTTCTCCTACAGGAGTTTCAATGTGAGGTGAAGTAGAGGAAATCGGTAAGTTATCGCCTGGTGAAAGCACAGAATCCGTCGTCCAAGAAGTAGAGGTAGTTGCAGGAGGATTAATTTCTGTTTCCAACTGCTCCTTTTGGGGATTTTTTAGTTCCTCCTCGTCTTCTAAAATTGTTGCTAAAGTCTCCCAGATGGGTGCATCACCTACATCTGTTTTCGCAGCAGACGGTGGTGATACAGATGCAGACTGGGAAGTAAAAAACATTTGGATTAGACTATCCAATTGCTGATCTAAATTTGATGAACCCGGAGGTGAAACAGCTTCCACTGTCTGTGGGGAATCATCAACTTCTGAAAATGGCGTGGGTTCTGCTGGGGTTGGGGTGTCTTTCTTCACTGTCCAGTTCCAAGGAGATGATGGCAGTGGAGTGGCTTCATCTCTTTGGAAGGGGATTGGTGCTGAGGGTTCACCCCAAGAATTATCTAGATCATCAGTCAAAGATTCTGGTTCTGCTGACCAAGGTTGAATTGGCTGTGCGTCAGGAAATAAAGATCGAGCCTTTCTAGAGAATCTTCCTTGTCCACTAGTTATGTCTTTAGGATGTTTTGCAGTATCCTCTAAGGAGTCAAAGCTAGGAACCGATGTATCTAGACATTTTTCTAGAGCTGCTTTGAATTGCAACGTCTGGCGTTGTTGCCGCATCAGTCTAGTACGTAATTCCCGACAAGTATTTTCTGATTGTAGTATCTGCTGAGACTGTTCGTTGTTGTTAGTGTGTAGCAACGTGCATTCTCGCTCTAACTGGGCAAGGCGTTGTTGACTAATTTGTAGCTGTGCTTTATGACTATCAATGGAAATTTCCTGGCGTTGAACAGTTTGTACAGCAGTTTCTAATTTTTGAAATAAAGACTTTATTTGTTCTTGAGCGGCAGCCAGTTCCTGAGTATGTTGGTTGAGCATCGACTCACTAACACTGGAACGCGTTTTCTGCCACTGCAAAACCTTTTCAGACTCAGCTAGGTTGTCTTTTAGCTGCTCCACTTGTTCATACAAGTTATTGTTGGCTGCACGCAATTCTTCGTTCAATGCCAGCAGGTTTTGAAATTCTGAGTCAATAAGTGCTTGCTTGCCGCTTTCAGGCTCTGCAACCCAGTCCTGCTGGGTGTTATCTTGTGAAAATTGTGTATCTTCAGCTGGCATAAGGAGTGGCAGTTGTTTAACCGCCATGTTTTCATTAGGCACAACTGAGTAAAAGGGACAACTCGCCTGCTCTGATTGTGGCGAATTAGCAGAATTTAGGGATTCCATCACAGCCCCCTTGTTTGAGGTGTTAGCTTCATTCATCACTCTTGACTCACCTGCTTAAAAATATTCAGCAGTGCTGGCATTAGCATTGCTTATCAACTGTGTCTAATCAGGGTTTGCTCTAGAAGCTAAGTTTAACTCTCTCCAAGCACCAGCAATTAATTATCAATTGGCGTTCCCCGTTTTGTGTTTAGACTGATGCCGTTATAACACTATGATGCTCTGCCCCGTCAAGAAGAGGCGCAAGGGTAACTCTATCCACCTTTGGGCATAGGCGGGAGGAAGGAGGAATCCTATGCTTAAAAACTAAACTTATTAGGTGATGAATATTTATTTATATATGAAAAAACTGCCTCAGCATATACTTTATTATCTATAATCGCATCTGCCGCAAGACATAAATTAAAAATGTTTCCTGCAATACATTTTTATACTAATTATTTCATACCTAGGATAGATGTCAGTACAAGTATCTAGTACTCATTGATAATTCTGTAATCTTGGGCGATCGCTATTTAAGGGACTTCCAGTGAAAAAAGACCCTATCGTAAGGGCGCACATCTGTGTAGTCTCTAAATATCAGCAATTCCCATACGATGCTGAATAATACTTTTGTAGGAGAAAAGTCAGCCAAAGTTCTGGATGCGATTAGAACAAAATAATCACGCTCATCAGGCTTGCCTTTTTATTCGAGTATGTAAACCACTATATACCTGCTCTAGGAGTGCTGATGATTTTGCTCACAAGTGATACTGAAACAAAGCCGACACAGGCCATGCGGCAGGCGATCGCCACTGCTGAAGTTGGAGATGAGCAAAAAGGAGAAGATCCGACTGTTAACCAACTACTAGAAAGGGTGGCAGATTTACTAGGCAAAGAAGCCGCTCTTTTCTTTGCCTGTGGAACCATTTGCAACTTTGTGTCAATCAAGACCCATACTCGCCCTGCTGATGTAGTGCTAGTAGAACAAATGGCACACATTATTCGAGCTGAATCCGGGGGTGCAGCGATGACTTCTGGTGTACTGATGGAACCGATTGCAAGCGATCGAGGAATTTTTACAGTCGATGCTCTAGCTCAATCACTTGAAAGAGTCGCCACTGCTCCTTACCTTTACTCTGCAAGTCCCCGCTTATTGTGTGTTGAGCAAACCCACAATTTTGGAGGGGGTTCGGTTTGGCGGCTCAATGAACTACGTGAGGTTTGCGAGTTCTCCCGTCAAAAAGGTTTAGCTACCCACATGGATGGGGCACGACTTTTAAATGCAGTTGTTGCATCTCAAACCACAGCCAAGGATTTTGCTGCCTGTGTTGATTCTGTCTGGATTGACTTTACTAAAGGACTTGGCGCACCAATCGGTGCTGTTCTTGCGGGTACACGGGAGTTCATCGCACAAGCACGTCGATATAAACACATTTTTGGTGGCGCAATGCGTCAAGCAGGCATTGTCGCAGCAGGTTGTCTCTATGCACTTGACCATCATGTTGAACGTCTACAAGAAGACCACGACAACGCCACATATCTGGCTCAACGACTGAGTGAAATCGAAGGAATTACAGTTCGAAATCCAAAACCTGAGACAAACATTGTTTTCTTTGATGTTTCAAGACTAGGACTCGACAAGGCCATGTTTCTCAATCTGTTACAGCAGCAGGGTGTGAAAATGGGAGCCGTTGGTGATTCTATTCGCGCAGTCACTCATTTAGATGTTTCACGGGCTGACATTGATTTTGCGGTTGATGCTATTTTCAAAGTTGCGTCGTTTTTATAATCACGATAGGACTTTTAAAACATCCTTTTAGAGAAGTCGGGAATCTAAACTTTTTCAAGGTAGCCACCGGGGACGAAATCCGGCTAAGGGTAGTTGTTCTGGTCTAATTTCGACCGTTGCAGCATCAGCGATAGGCAACAGAGGCATTAACCACAGGCTACTAGTAGCGATCGCATCTCCATCATCAGTTTTCAAAGTGTTTGGGGGCAATGATGCTGTTGTGTTTGTCTGCGGTACTACTTGGTCAAATAACAAGCCTAAACCGTCGGCAGATAAACTCATTTGTACATTCCGTTGCGCGGGAGGCAGTACTAGGAGTGGTTTCTGTTGCCCGGTTTTCAGATCAATTGCCACCACATAAGGCTGTTCTATATATTGTTCCTTGGATACTAGCTGTGTCAGCAAGCAGTAGAGGGTAGGTGAGGCAATGTCAAATTGGCAGCTGACAATTGAGCCTGTTGTTTTTAATAGTTGTTTCTGCACACCTTGGTTTGTCACTAAAAACAAATCTCGCGTGTAATCTGTATTAAACTTTACCATCGCTGCTTGAGAGCCATCTTTAGAGAAAGCTTGTACCAAACCAAACTGCGGCAGAAAATCTAAGGGTTTACTAGCATCACCTTGCAGTGGTAGGATGGCTGCTCCCTGTCCTTGGGCAACTGCTACCGCTTTACTATCTGGCGTAATCATAAAGTCTCCCCCAGGTTGGCTTTGTAGACGTTTGGGGATGGGTTTTTCTCCTGAAGCATCGCTGGTTGCTGGCATCAACCACAATCCAAAGTCGCCGGGATTAGTTTTATTTCCCCGTTGGATCACAATAGTTTGCCCATCAGGTGATAAGTCAAATTTCAGGTTTTGATAATCTTTACTATCTAAAATCAGGTCAACTCTACCTGCTGGTTCTACTTCTTGTCCAGATTTACCAGGAACGCCTGTTGTCACTGTGTACAATTGCGCTGAAAGTAAGTCTTGGTTGTTAGCGGTGCGAGCCGAAAATAAAATTTTCTCCCCATCAGGAAAGGACTCAAAGTCCATTACTATCAAATCTTTAGGGGTAAGTAGCCTTTTTTGCTCTTCGGTTAAGTTGTAAAGAACTAATCGTCCTTGTTCTTCTTTATCAGTTCCTATGTAAAGAATGATGCGATCGCGTGTGCGGAAGCTACCTGTAAAGGGCTGTATCACGCGATTTTTGCCTTCTTGCTCCGTAAACTGATCTTTGGCTCCCTGTAACTGCACTTTATAATTCGTGCCATAAGGTGCTGGTGTCACCAGTGTATAAACCATCCGCCGCCCCGCCCAACTGAATTTACCTGCTAGGGGTGGCTCAATTTTCAAGTTCTCCTCTACGCTTTTTATTTCCATTGGGCGGCTGAAGGTGAGGGTGAAAGAATTATCTTCTGCCCCAATTTGCTGATTTTGCCAGGTAAAGTCCCGGACACGGGCAGTGATTACATCACCTTGCATTATGATTAACCCAATCAGCACACTCAGCAGTAACATCAGTGTGATCGCTATCCGATCCAGGGGTTGGATAAATGCTTTAGATTTAGTCATTTGTCATTGGGCATTGAGCATTGGGCATTGGGCATGGGACATTGGGCATTGGGCATCAACAAATGACTAATAACTATAAGGATTCTCAGGTTGAGGAATCTTTTTTAGAGAGGTAGCGGCAATTGTAAGTTGGCGTTTATCTGCCAAATTTTCTGTCACCATTTGCCCTTCGACTTCCAGCCAGGTATCAGGGGAGTAACGCTCTTGATTATCTTCTAGTTTTACGGGCAATCCCACAGGGTAAGCATCTGCTGCACAACAAGTTAAGACAAATCGGGCTAAAAATAAATATTCTTTTCCTATATCTGGCGGGTGGATAACAAATCCCTGCACCTTTACTTTTTGTCCCGTATATGCATCTGGCTCTGGATAGACATTGACAGTGCGTACCCAGTCTACAAGCGATCGCTCTTCTGGACGAACAGTAACCCGAAAGGCTTGGGGTTTGACGCGTGTGCTTCCCAATAAATCAGCTGTCACACCTCTTTGGAGTGCTTTGTCACTAGCAAAAACTTGCGGTGTAATGATAAAACCTAGAATCGCTGTAGTCAACAACAAAGCACTGCCCCAACCAGGGGGAAATAAACTAATATGCTGCATATTTGGCGTAACATCACGGCGACGGCGTTGCCAAAGTTCCTGCATCTTGAAGAAACCAATAATGATGAAGCCGATACCAGCCACAATCACCAACCCAAAGAAATTTGGGTGAATCAATAGGTTCAGCTTGTTAGTTAGCCAATATCTCAACATCAAAACACCCCAAGCTGTAATTGCTAGGGCATCCAGCCAAGGGAATAAAAGATTAGGGATTTTAGATTTGGGATTTTTATTAGTCATTGGTCATTAGTCATTAGTGATTGGTCATTGGTCACTTGTACTGAGCGTTGCCGTAAAGCCTGCGGCATAGCTACGCTTAAGGTGCAGCCTTTCCAAGAGTTGTATCGGTCATTAACAAAGAACAAAGGACAAATGACAAATGACAAATAGTTTTTTAAAAAACGTGCAAGTTCAGGAAAAGGGTAAATACAAATGTCAATTGTGCTGCTAAAGCAAATAAGTAAAAAATAGTTTTGGGTTTAAAAATAGATAACATCAAACCAACACTTTTGATGTCAATCATTGGCCCAAACACTAGAAATGCCAACAATGAACCACTGCTAAAGGTTGAGGCAAAAGATAAGGCAAAGAAAGAATCGACTGTAGAACAAATGGACACCACTACTGCTAATATCAGCATGACCACAATTGAAGTAATGGGCCCAGCACCCAAACTGAGAATTAATTCACGGGGGGCTAGCACTTGAATAGCAGCAGCGATCGCACTTCCTAAAATCATCACTCCGCCTAATTCTCGCAATTCTTGGATGCTATTATCCACAACTAGGCGCAGTTTAGCTGCAAGCGGTTTGTCGGAGGTAGAAATTAAGGTAGGCGGTACCAAATTCGGATCTATCCGCATAGGTATACTTGCTTTTCCTCCTAAGATATAAGTCCCGGATTGTAACAGATTCGGTACTGTTGCTTCCTGTTCTACTTGGTAACGTTTACCACGGCGTTTGGTTTGTGGCTGTGCGGGCGGATTAAACTTCATATACCGAGCGATCGCAGGTTGGACTATGGGATTTAAGTCCTTTTGAAAACTGAAAACAAAACCGATAATTGTGGCAATTGCTAGAGAAAATACGACTCGTAAAACCACTATTTCTGGTTGATCTCGAAATGCTGTCCAAGTTGACCAAATTACAATTGGGTTAATTGTTGGTGCTGCTAGCAAAAAACCAATTGCGACTGGTGTGGGTACTCCTTGAATTAGAAATCGCCGTGCTACCGGTACATTTCCGCACTCACACACCGGAAACAAAAAGCCGATCATGCTGCCAACTAAAGCACCCAACAGCGGATTTTTAGGCATTTTTTCTACTAATTTGCGCTCATCAACAAAAAACAGCAGCAAACTGGAGAATAAAACCCCAAGAAGCAAAAAAGGCATCGCCTCGACTAGCAGACTTAGAAATATTGTAAAACCATTGTTCAGTTGATTCATGGGCGGTCGCAGTCAAAAGCGGTTTTTAGTTTTAGGGTTCTGCCTAGTCATTCTATCGAAATGGGGATCAAAAGCAGTTCGGGAAAATTAAACATTATTTAAGTAGCAAGTTGTCTGACGTTCAAATAGCGTTTAAGCGCTGCAAACCTTGGCTTCACGCGAAATCGTGATTTTTACCTGAGTGCATTTACTGACGATGACCATTTCTAAGATTGTCTAAGTTCAGAAATTGTTCCGATCTAGAGGGCAAGTAGCTGCACAGATGATAAATTACCTATGTTTATACTTACAGTAATTTGCTGGATATGATATTAATTCGGCTGTATTTTCATCAAGTATTCACAGTTATTCAACATTGCGGTAGGTGTAGCCCGTCGTAGACATCGCTCTTAGTGCTACCATCATTCATTTTGGCTAGTTATAGCAAAATTTGATCTGGAGCTTTGGTTGATTTTTTACTACAAAATCTCTAAAAAGGCAAGACTAAATTTTAGCTAACAATCTAAAAATCACCATCAGGCTATAAACGTGGGCGGTAATCACTACAACAGAGAGGTCGTGCAGTGAGCCAACACGTTTTGGAAAAACCCCATGAACGACTGGCATTAGGTTTCCCAATTTATTATCGAATAGTTTGAATAATTCTTAATACCTGAAGAAAGTAAATCACCTTAGTACTACTGTGAGGCGATGCCTACGGGGGTAAACTACGCACTTTTCACGACACGTCATTCAGTTCCTCGACTACTGAAAGTAGACTACTGAAAGTAGTTGCGTAACTGGTGTTCGCTGTTAATTAGGTTTTACTGGAGTTCCCCAAATTTTAATTTGTTGATCAAATCCACCACTGGCAAGAATTTTGCCATTTGGACTAAAAGCGATCGCACTTACCCAGTCTGTATGTCCACTCAGCGTATTTATTAACTCGCCTGTAGTTAAATCCCATAATTTAATCCCATCTCTACCAGCACTAGCAAGGGTTTGTCCATCGGGATTAATGGTGATCGCATTTACCCAGTTATTATGTCCTGTCAGGGTGCGGACTAGTTCTCCAGTATTAATATTCCACAGTTTTACTGTGCGATCGCGGCTAGCGGTAACTAATGTTTGCCCATCTGGTGTAAAAATGACAGCGTTAACACCATTAGAATGAGCTACTAATTCATTAATTAATTTACCAGTACTCAAATTCCACAACTTAATTACACCCTTATTATCACCACTAGCCAAGGTCTGCCCATCAGGACTAATTGCCAGGGTATAAATCAAATTATCAAAGCGTACTAGAGTCCCTAGAGGGCGCTGCTGCAATAAATCCCATATACGAATCCCATCCAAAGCTCCACTAATGAGGACTTTACTATCAGGAGACACCGCTAAAGATAATACGTTACTGGTATGTCCGACAAAAGAGCGGCTAAATTTAAAATTGTTCAGGCTCCAGAGATTAATCGTGTTGTCATCACTACAACTAGCGAGGGTTCGACCATCTGGCGAAATCACTAAAGATTCTACGGCTGCTTTGTGTGCTTTGTTAATATTCCCCAACTTTTTGCCGTTTACTGGATTCCACAGGCGAATTACACCTTCGTTTTCTGCACCTCCACTAGCAAGAATTCTGCTATCTGGACTGAAAGCAAGGGATTTAACAGTTCCCTTATGCCCTTTGAGTGTGTAAAGTAGTTGAGCGTTACCAAAGCTGTTGGTAGCTTGGGAGCTTGGTATTACTTCAATGGCAGCATGAGCCTGATGAATATGAAACCCTTCCCAGGTAGTCACTGGAAGGGCAACAGCTGCCATAAATCCCAAGATAAAATACGGGCGTAGAAAATTACCCCGACCTTTTCCCTCACTACTCACTCTTTTTCCTCACTTTTATAGATACATTTACCCCAATAAGTTTTGCAGAGTTATTAAGTAATAACTCTGCACTTGTTAAAGAGGTGGTTTTTTCTTAGAAACGCTTAACATCGGTAAAGGCGCACTAGAAGAGCGAGAGGGCAAATAATGTTGCACCACAGGCTCCTCTACTACAGGACGACGCTGCTGAAAACGCCACAACTTAAAGGCTAGCGCTATCCCTGCCGTTCCCAAACCAAAAGCGAACAATGACCAGCTATCATTTAATCCGCCAATCAGGGCATCCATAGCGCCCATTGTCATCAATACACTGATTATTGGCTCTTTTCGGTAGGTTGACTTCAAAAAACGAGGTAATACAGCATTCATCACAGCTTGGTTGGTTCCAGTTCAGCTTTTGTGTATATTTATCAAGAATACCTCACCCGTAATTCGCCTTTCTCATTCAAGGCAGACACTAATTGTAATTTTTTTTAGTAGGGGAGGAAATTTACTCATTAATCGTCTTGCATATACTACTTGCAAATCTATGATATTTCAATCACTAATAGGTATTTTGATTCCTCTCTTACTTACATTCTAGGATAATTATTTATAAATAAGTCTAATTAAAGTATGTAGGGCGAAGTACTTCACTATCATTTATTAAAGTCAAAACCAACTGGTTGTTCCAGCTGGTTGAAACTCTTTTAATTACTAGCTTATAACTTCCACCCTGTGCTTGTTGGTGGCACTACTTCAGACCTAGCCATGATAGCACCCCTTGATTGGTTGTATATTCAATCACTAGCGCTAAAGCGAAGCCAATCATTGCCGCTCGACCATTCAAGCGTTCGGCATATTCGTTAAAGCCAAACTTAGGCTCCTCTAGTTTAGGCGTAATTGTTGGTTGTGTTTGTGTCATTTTTAAGAAACCTTTTTTTGGCAAACGGGACTTAATGTTAGACTTCTGGCAGAAGTCGGTGAAAGTAAGGATAAGCGATAAAGGTTAAAGGAATTGACTCGTTCTTTTTCCCTTAATTTTTACCTACACTTAGTAGCTTAAAAGCAGATTGCAGTGCTTGAATGCCAAGATTACTTAATAAATTCAGCAAAAGCATCCTAGTAGGCAGCGATACAATCACTCTTTTAATAAATTGTTACTATTCTTTATATATTGTATAAATACTGCGCCAATAGTCAAGGGCAAGAGTTTGGGGCTACTCAGATTAAATTGAGAAACTTAGAACACAGATTAACGATCTCTAATACAGCTATCTGTAATAAGTCAGTAGCAAGACGAAAATAGCAAGCTTGAAATTGGCAGGCTACAGTTAAACAAAAAAATTATCAGAGGCGATATATGGAAATTGGCGTTCCCAAGGAAAGTAAGGATCAAGAATTTCGGGTAGGTTTAAGTCCTTCTAGTGTGCGGGTGCTGCGAGAAAATGGTCATAGCATCTTCGTCCAGACGCAAGCAGGTAATGGTGCTGGATTTTCAGATGATGACTACAGAAGTGCTGGAGCCGAGATTGTCCCCACATCAGAAACGGCTTGGAATCGAGAATTGGTTGTTAAAGTTAAAGAACCTCTGACATCTGAGTATAAATTTTTGCAGAAAGGGCAGATATTATTTACTTATTTACATTTAGCAGCCGATCGCAAATTGACAGAGAATTTAATTGATTGTGGCACAACTGCGATCGCTTACGAAACTGTAGAACAACCTGGTGCTAATAGGCTACCCTTGCTCACGCCCATGAGCGTGATTGCTGGTCGGCTTGCAGTACAATTTGGAGCGAGATTCCTAGAACGTCAGCAAGGCGGTAGAGGGGTTCTTTTAGGCGGTGTCCCTGGAGTCCAACCAGGTAAAGTAGTAATTTTAGGTGGCGGTGTTGTTGGCACAGAAGCAGCTAAAATTGCCGTAGGTATGGGTGCGATCATCCAGATTTTAGATGTGAGTGTCGAGCGCTTATCTTATTTAGAAACCCTTTTTGGCTCTAGAGTCGAATTGCTTTACAGCAACTCTGCTCATATTGAAGCCGCAGTCAAAGAAGCCGATTTACTCATCGGTGCAGTGTTAGTGTTAGGACGTAGAGCGCCAATACTAGTATCCCGTGAATTGGTTAAACAAATGCGTCCTGGTTCTGTAATAGTTGATGTAGCCGTTGACCAAGGTGGTTGCATAGAAACTTTGCACCCGACATCACACACAAATCCGGTGTATGTTGAAGAGGGCGTGGTGCACTATGGCGTTCCCAATATGCCAGGAGCAGTACCTTGGACAGCAACCCAGGCACTCAATAATAGTACATTACCCTATGTCGTCCAGTTGGCGAATTTGGGAATTAAGGCACTGGAAGTTAACCCAGCATTAGCTAAGGGTGTGAATGTGCAGAACCATCGCTTAGTGCATCCTGCTGTGCAAGAGGTATTCCCTGATTTGGTAAATTAAGGCGTGCAAGGATTAGGCGATCGCTTATTGTAATAGAGGTAGCGATCGGTAATTAGGCTAATTTCCTTGCCAAATGCGCGGATGGGTAGGTGTACAAAATGAGAAGGGGCAAAAATTGCTGTACGCTCCATCTATACAAGACTTTGAGGGCAATGGCACTTTTAAACCATCCGCGCACCTTTTGGGGACTGGGTTTCAGCGATTTGCATCTTGTGTTATGACTATTGCCTGTGTTATCATTTTCCTATTCGCGCAACTGGACCTTGAAAACCAAATACAACAAGGCTTTTAGACCCCAGCATTGCAATTCAATAAAATCCCTATTAGGGATTGAAACCTGTCTATACTTACTACGAAGACAAAGACTTAACCCATTGCAATTCAATAAAATCCCTATTAGGGATTGAAACAATAAATTATTCTAGCGATCGCCATATCATAAATTGCAATTCAATAAAATCCCTATTAGGGATTGAAACGATAGCCTTCGTAATATTACAGAATACTGCGCTGAATTGCAATTCAATAAAATCCCTATTAGGGATTGAAACTTTATGCCAATCTTCTCTTCCTGTTGGGTATATTGCAATTCAATAAAATCCCTATTAGGGATTGAAACATAGCGACACTGCCGCTTTGATTCTGTCCAATGGCTATTGCAATTCAATAAAATCCCTATTAGGGATTGAAACGCTATCTTTCAACCCTGCGGAGAGGTCAACGCCTATTGCAATTCAATAAAATCCCTATTAGGGATTGAAACCTACTAGTGCGCTTGCCCTAGCTGATGTCGCCTTATTGCAATTCAATAAAATCCCTATTAGGGATTGAAACATCAAAACCAAGACAGCGACGGCAACCAAAAGCGCATTGCAATTCAATAAAATCCCTATTAGGGATTGAAACAGCAAGGCAATCTTTATCTGCAACATCAGCGATCGATTGCAATTCAATAAAATCCCTATTAGGGATTGAAACCTTGCTAAGGCACTCTACTAGCCCTTGGAAGTAAATTTTAGAGAAATTGTTGAACGGGTATGATTGCCCTTTGAAATCAATGCTAAACTCTGTTGCCATGTTGTTTTAAGTAATATTTAATACAATGTTCGTTTGTCTGGCTTTTGGGGAGATATAGAAGTGAATCAATCTACTCGTATAGGGCAAAATCAATGTCTAATCCCCAAAAGCCTCAATCTATCGATGAACTTGTTGCCATCCGCCAAGAACTAGTAGGACTCAGGAAAGACTTGAAGGAAGCAAGAAAGCGTTATTGGCTTGATATTGCCTCTGGCGTTGCAGCCGCGCTGATTGTCTTATCTGTACTCTCTAGAATGATTGGAACTAGATAGCTAAAACACAAGCGATCGCACCGGTGAAGTAATTTTCACTCTTAGCGATCGCTTGTGATTGAATCAATCCCTCGACTCAGGATTATGCTAATTATAATCATGAATCACCTCCGAAGGCTTGGTAATAACTACTTCTATTTTGCTGTTTCCACTCATCAAATCGAGCTTTTAAATACTCATTCATTCGCTCTTGTGGGTCACGTCGTAGCTCGTTTAATTGCCCAATCATGGCATTAATCATCTCAGCATCAAACCGCGTCCACAATTGCCATGCACCTTCAATTGATTCATCAATATTTACTAAAAAAGCAAATAAATCAGCGTCAGGCAACCCACTAGATTTAATGGGAATATCAGCAGGTATTGCAATTCAATAAAATCCCTATTAGGGATTGAAACAAGTTGTGCGATCGCTCACTTTATTTACATAAAAAATAATAATTTTAATTGTTTTATTTGACATAGGTTTTATGGGTAAATCTATTTTTTAAAGCATCACTAAACTACCATCCACTTCTTCTTCAAGTTCATAACCATTAGCCAATTTTTCAATTGCTTGGTCAATCATTGCCAAACCTTGATCTACTTTTTCAACTAAACTTAGCTGTCCTCGGAGTTCGGCAGCACCAACGAAACCTTTAGCATACCAAGTCATGTGCTTACGGGCTTGACGTACACCGCGATCACCTTTATATTCCCATAAGGCTTGTAAATGATCTCTTGCACATTCCAAACGCTGAATCGGTGTAGGTGTCGGTAATATCTCCCCAGTTTTCAGGAAGTGATCAATTTCTCCCACCAAAAAGGGATAACCCAAAGTTCCACGGGAACACATCACACCATCAGCGCCAGTTTGCTCTAAACATTTCACTGCTGCTTCAACGGAAAAAATATCTCCATTCCCAATCACTGGGATAGAAAGCACTTCTTTCACACGCGCAATCCATTCCCAACGGGCATTGCCATTGTATCCTTGGGCGCGGGTGCGTCCGTGTACTGTGATCATTTTTGCCCCTGCATCTTCCATCCGCTTGGCAAAGTCGAGAATAGTAATTTCGTTATCATTCCAGCCAATACGGGTTTTTACTGTCACAGGTACATCAACAGCTTTTACCACTTCCCGCACAATTGCTTCTGCTACTTCTGGTTGCCGCAACAACGAAGAACCACCACCATTTTTAGTGATTTTATTTACCGGACAACCCATATTAATATCTACAGTATCAGCACCTTCTGCAACTGCCTTTACTGCTGCTTCTGCTAAAAAATCTGGACGACAATCAAATAGTTGAATGCTAATTGGGCGCTCATTTGGGTCTACCTCCATGATTATGGGTAGCTGCTTGACATAATGCAACCCTGTAGCATTCACCATTTCGGTATACATCATCGAATCTGGCGCATAGCGACGCACAAGACGACGAAACACCATATCTGTCACCCCAGAGAGAGGGGATTGGAGAACCCGACTTTTTACCTCAAACGAGCCAATTTTGAGGGGTTGGGAAAGTCTAGCTTGGACAATGGGAGAGAGCGAAATCATATAAAAAATAAAAAATTAATGGGAATGGAAAATAGCAGGAATATTTAGAGGTATCTGCGATCGCTGCTAATTATAGGTTACTTATCCTGACTTGGAGGCTGTTTTTGCATTTCTTGCTGAATCTCTTCTAGGCTCAAACCTAACTCTTTCGCTGTTTCTTCAAAACTTAATCCCAATCTCAACAACAAAGGTATCATTCTAAACTTTTCTTCACGCGCTCCTTCTTGTTTGCCTTCCTGCTTGCCTTCCTGCTTGCCTTCTTGCTTGCCTTCTTGATAAACTCGTGTTTGTTTCAAATCACTTAACCCAAACATACCTTCAATCTCCTCTCGACTCATTGTCGGAAACTTGTAAACCAAAATTGTCTCTATCAATTCTAGTAACTGCCGCCGTTGTGGTTCAATGTTGATTTCTTGCTGGGTTCTGTGTATTAACTGCCTAGCAGATGTAATTGCTGTCTCCTCTTCATCGACCACTAATTTCATCGTAGCAATTCCAACTGGTAATAATGCAGTTTCACCTAATTCATTAAGATAAATGCGGCTGATGCGCCCACTAGTGAAAAATTCACTGTAATTCTTGATATCTGCTGTATCTAAACTGCGATTGGGATAGATAACTACTCCTCGCCAAGAATTTTTAGGTTTATTTTGGCGTAAGTATAAAGAAATTTCTGAAAGTAAGCGTGAATAAATTTCTGTGTCGGTTTGAAACTGGACTTCAACAAAGAAAATCGGATTTTCTTCCCCTTGTGTTGGAAGAAAAACACCATCTATACGGAATGCAGTTTGCTTGATTTCGATTGAGGAGAATTTATAATCCTCTGCCGTTTGCGGTGGATTACCAATTAATTCAAAAAAGATGCTAGGAAGTTCTTGAAAAAGGCGGTAAAAAATGCTGTCAGTTTTCACGCTTGGTGTATTGCGCTGATTTAAACCGTTAGATTTTACCGTAAAATAGCTAGTAACAGATTATTTAATTAGACTTAATAAAATGGGGGGGCAATTTCACTTAATATATTATATGTTATGTCAATTTGTAAATATTTTACTACGCCACTCTTTCAATACAAGACTAGACCACAGCAAAGAAACTATCAGTAACAGTCCCATAAATCCATCCAGCCAAATTAGGCTATGCATTTTCAAAGACATGGGAGCAACCATCGGAAAGAGATAATGGGCTGGACTGGAGATACTAGTGATTGAGTATAAGGCTAATAAAAAGTACGCCAACCAAAACATCCTTTTGGTGTAAAACCAATATCCCAACAATCCTACTGGAGTCATCACAATCACAGTGCTAATTACTCCAACAGAAGTGAACCACTGGGGGCCAGGATATCGACTCAAAAATAGTGCATTGTCTATGTAGTGTAGCCAAGTAGAAATGAGGTTGAGTGTGATGACAGCTAGCAGAATCGTCTGGCGAAACCTAGAAGTATTAATCATCATGTAAATATGCAATTAAAATGCGTAATAGTTTATTAAGCCGACTACGAAAAGCAATCGGCATAACAAATTCATGATAATTTAGTTGCAATTTAGCCGTTATTTGCACCTTGAGGGGGACGCGAGACAACTTTTTTGGCTAAACCCAAAGTCTGCAAAACTTGGATGCTCCACCAAGTAACATCAATCTCCCACCAAGACAAGCCAGATTTCGCCATGTGGGGATAAGTATGATGGTTATTGTGCCATCCTTCTCCATAAGTGACGATGGATACCCACCAAAGATTACGAGCGCCATCATCAGCATCAAAGGTGCGATAACCCCACAGATGTGATGCTGAGTTCACAAACCAGGTTGAGTGCCAAAGCAAGACACACCTGAGAAACACTCCGTAGAAGACAAAAGACCATCCTCCTAAAGCATAAAGCAGCAACCCGAAGGGTATTTGCAACAGCAAGAAATAGCGATCCAGCCAGCAATAAAAGGGTTGTCTTGCTAAGTCAGGAGCATATTTTTTATAGGTGTCATAGTCAAAAAATTCTGGACGCGGGTAGAAAATCCATAGTATATGGCTCCACCAAAATCCTTTTTGGGCAGAGTAGGGGTCTAGGTCAATATCTTCTGTGTGGGCGTGATGCTGGCGGTGTCCACCTACCCAAAAAATTGGCCCACCTTGCAAAGCCAACGCTCCGATGAGGGCGATCGCATACTCTAACCATTTGGGAACTTGGAAACTCTTATGGCTCAGTAGTCGGTGATATCCCAAGCAAATACCAATGCTCCCGAATAACCAGTGCAGAAACACTAGTAAACCTAATGCTGGCCAGGAGAAAAACCAAGGAGCCAGAAGTGCTAAAGCATGAAATACACCAAAAAATACCACATTTATCCACCTGAGTTGAGGTGAATTGCCTCTCTCAGGAGCGATCGCCCCAAAATTTGCGGTCATAAAAATTCCTGTTGATGGATGATCAAGCGATTTGCTTTTTCTTGGGTATAATCCCACAGAGATTTACCCGCCCTGTATACTAATTCGTTACAGTAGAGTAAAGCAAGTATCACTTACATTTGTTATGCTAGCAGAAATCTGATATCCGTGCAAGTGCCACTTGCATTATTTTATGTCATCTCAACTCATTTCCACTCGCCAACGCCTAATTCAAGCTGCACTTGAGTTGTTTTCTGCTCAGGGAGTCAGCGCTACCACAACCCGCCAAATTGCTGAAAAAGCCGAAGTTAATGAAGTGACGCTATTCCGCAATTTTGGCAATAAGCATGGACTGCTTTTGGCTGTACTGGAAGAGTCCGCAGCTTTCAAGGATTTAGGTGAATCGCTGGTGCGGCGAGCAACGCCTCCCAGCAATGTCTACCAAGCTCTGAAAGATTATGCAAGTGACACTTTACATACATTAGAACGAGTGCCAGAGTTCGTCCGGTCTGTGGTGGGTGAAGCCGACCAATTCCCGGCAGAAAATCGCCGCGCACTAGGCAGGGGAGTAACAGAGGCAAACCGCTATGTAGCCCAGTATTTAGCTACTGTAATCCAGCAAGGACACCTAAACACCTACTTACCGGCAGAGAAATTAGCCAGTTTGCTGAATGGGATGATCTTGGGGTATGCCGTAATTGAGTTCACCAGTGAATTTCACGAACTTTGGGAGGATCGCGATGATTTTCTTGAAAATTTAGTGGAGTTGTTTTTACATGGAGCGATGTCATCTTCAGCAGAATCAGCAATAAACTCCTTACAAGGAGGTTTTACTACCACAGAAGTAGCTGATTTGCCTGCTAGTTTAGTTCATGAAATTTTGCAACAAGCCAGGAAATTGGGAATACGAGATTATGCTTTGGCTTATCTGTTATTTGGGGCTGGGTTATCTGCCACGGAAATAATTAGCTTGGAGCGATCGCATCAAATCTACGATACTCAAGGACACTTTCTACAAATCACAATTCCAGGGTTTGTCCGCCAAGTGCCTGTGAATCAGTGGATTTTGGGCAAACGCTACGGTTCTTTCACTAATAATCCCTTAATCAAATGGCTGAAAAGTCGTAAAGATACTCAAACAGCCATGTTTTTGAATGAAACAGGCAAACCGCTCTCAGAATCAGAGCTTGAGACACGTTGGCAAGTATGGAGTGAGGGACTGTTAACTCCCCAAGGACAAACGCCAGCCATAGCACAAGCACAACAAACCTGGCGTGTAGAAATGTTAATGCGGGGGATCAGCCTGGAAAACCTGATTATTTTAACAGGTTGCGATCGCGCCCAATTACAACCTTATGTCCGCCGAGCTAAAGAAAAAGCCGCTCTAGAGCAAGCGACTCGTTTGGATCATAAGCCAGGATAGGGAGTGGAAAGATAAGGAGTATCAGGTGGCGTTCTCCGACGCAGAGCCAGTGACCGAATAATTCGTAATTCGTAATTAAGAATTTATTAGCACGATGTAGTTAAACGATTAAGGTAAAACAACAGAGGTTTCTTTACCATTGTTGTTTGCACCATTCAAGATTGTAGCTGTACTCTCAGATGGGGATTGGGTGTTGCTCGAACGGCGTGATAATTTCTTGCGTGACTTGCCTCCCGCCTGGACATACTGCAAACTGTCTTTGCCATAATGGGTTGCCACACTCATTAACATCTTTTCAGAGTAGCCGCGCAATTCTTCTTCAATTAGAGAGAGGCGACCTGCCATTTCATCTATGCTAGAGAGTAAAGTGTTGTAGGTAGATAGCTGGATTTGCAAGGTTTGAATGCGGCTGTCGTAGTTTGTCAAATTTAATCCGTTGCCAAATTCTAGCGTCGGGCTAATTGATCGCATTCCTGCAATTCGACGGAGAGCCTTTTCTAAAGTCGGTGAACTGCGTTTTAGTCGTGCCATGAGATGCGCTCCTGAAGGAAGTTATAGGATTACTGCATATACTCTAGCCAAGGCAACAATAAACTTCTCTGAGAGATAATTCGGAAAAATTAAAGCAAATTAAGATCGACCTAATTATTTTTTAGTGGATTATACTGAAAATTTTATTTAAATTGTCAAAAAAATCACATTAAATCAGCAATAGATACCTCAAAGTCGTGTTGGAGTACCTCAAAGTCGTGTTGAGGTACTTCAAAGTCGTGTTGAGGTACTTCAAAGTCGTGTTGAGGTACTTCAAAGTCGTGTTGAGGTACTTCAAAGTCGTGTTGAAGTACTTCAAAGTCGTGTTGAGGTACTTCAAAGTCGTGTTGAGGTACTTCAAAGTCGTGTTGAAGTACTTCAAAGTCGTGTTGAAGTACTTCAAAGTCGTGTTGGAGTATTAGATAATGAGTTTTCTTGCCTTAACCTAATTTACGGCGAAGGCGATCGCGCCCTTGGCTACAAGAGCGATGCCTCCCCACAGTAGGAAAGCGATCGCTCTCTTAAGGCAATTAATATCATTTTGACCCGCAATAAAATTTAAAATTGAGGAAAAAGACTTGAGGGGATGGTAAGTCTTTCCCCTCTACCCCTTTTGCCCTATGTCCAATTAATTCAATGGCTCCACAATAGCTCTTAAACCATTGCTAGAGAGTGTTTTGAGCATTTCTTTAGCGTTATATTCACTGCTAAATACTCCTGCTTGCATAACTCTTTGACCTTCCCAGACTGTGGGAAATGCACCAGGAGCAAGCGATCGCACTAAATCTTGATCTTTATCAGTGAAGAGTGGAACTACTACGCGATAACGTACACCGAATTGTGTCGCAGAGTTACTACCATAAGGAATACTTGCAGAACTTGTTTGCATATTGCGAGTATTAGCAATGGGGATATTGTTCTCAGGAAGTGGTAAAAGTGCTGAAGCACCTAAAGCAGCAGTTTGTAGTATTGGTAATGGCTGCTGTATTTGCTCCTTCACGCTTGTAACTGGTGGCTGTGCAACTGAATTGGATGGATACTCAGGGGCAGTAAACTCAATCGTATTAGGATCAATCCGCACATAATTTAACTGTGGTATATTAGGCGGCTGTGCAACTTGAGTGTCAGTTGTTATTTCTCTCCCTGCTAAACTGCTAGGAGTTGGAAATCCGGCGACTTGAGGGGTGGGTGATTGTTGATTGGATTTAGGCGAGGAAAGTTGTCCATTGGCTGGCATTAATGGCAGCGATTGGCCGTTTATTTGTGTAGAAACAGGATTATTTGCGGAAATGCTGTTGCTAGTTTCAGACATTTCAGGAGCCGAAAAGGTTATTTCACCGTTTGCTGGTATTTCTCGTAAAACATTATTGGCAGCAGAAACAGGTTGAGAATTTTCGGTTGCTAGTGCTGTTGTTGCGTTAATATCTACCTTACCAGTGATGCGACTACTCACAAGGTTGTTACCAGCAGCAGGAATCACCTGTTTGGCAGCGCTGGCGTTAATGTCGTAGCGGGCATTATTTTGAAATTGATTACCCCCAGGTTCGGATGTATTACCCAAATCTGGCATTGCTTGAGCGATCGCAACTAAACCATCTTCTTTATTATCTTGAATAGAATTGTTCCGTAAAATGGGGCGAGCTTTTGCTTGTACTATAATTCCCGATCTATTGTTCTGAATTTGATTGCCTATAATGATCGGAGCAGCATTTTGGGCAATATTGATGCCAAAACCGGTTTGATGAAAGATATTTTCTTTGACTTCAGGATTGGAGTTACCGCCAATTGTGATGCCATTGGCTCCATTACGCTCAAAATAATTCTTGCTAATGCTCGGTGCAGCATTACCACTGACGGAAATTCCATCTTGGGTACAGCCAGTAAATGTATTTTCCGTAACTACCGGATTGCTAGATTCAATCCATAAACCGTAACCACGGCGATTAGGGTTCGTCACCGTCACCCCAGTGAGCAAGGCTTGATTTGCCCCTACAATTGTGACATTTTGACCGCCAAAGCTCCGACTCAGATAATCACCGCCTCCCTGAATGATAATATCCTTACCTTGATTGCTAGGGCTGCCTTGAATTGAAATACCTGGTTTGAGCATTAAGGGAAATTCTTCTCCTGTCTCAGCGCTATAAGTCCCTGTGGAGAGCATAATTACAGTATTGGCGTTAGCTAATCTTAACCCTTGGGTAATGGTTTTTATAGGGGCGGATTCGCTGCCATTGCCTGTGCTGTCATCTCCAACACTAGGGTTGACAAATAGCACCTTAACCTGAGATGTTTGTTTACCCAAAGGCGCTGAATCTGGTGTCGATGGAATCTGAGCGATCGCACTATCTAGGCTTGTACCTAAGAACGCCATACTTGCCGTTCCCATACCTAAAGTAAAAGATAATACTGAAAAATTAAAAAATAAAAGCCTTGCTGATTTCAGAAACTTCAGGTTTACAAGCAGAATATCTACTTTACGGTACTTAGGAAACACACGAGGGAGAATCATATTTAACACTGCTCCTTAAAAGTAACAATAAATTCTTATACTCTTTAGAGAGTATTCTGTCGATAATATTACTTATATATTGAACGATTGACGATATTTAATACATAGTAATAAATGGTAATTAGACATCTTCATCTCTTGGTAGACACAATTCATCAATTGTGCATCTGTCATTGTCATTGTTATACAGCGTATTTCAGGTAAATGAAGTACATGGGTAGGCAATACTTTTCGGATAAATCCAACAATCTCTCTTGTGGTCTGGGGAAAGGTTAAAGGGGAAGGGGTAAAGGTAAATATGAAACCCTTCCCCTTTTCCCCTTAACCGAAAAGTCTTGCATGGGTAGGGGCACAGCCATGTTCCCTACGATTATCTGTACCTCACGCCTGTTGCAATCTGCTGTATCTAATAGAAATAGGAGTGAAATTTAAATATGCGTTATCTAAAACCCTTGTAGAGGCCTAACAGTGCTACGTCTCTACAATTGTGAATTCTCTGATGTATTCGCTCTTGCCAGTCTTTTGTAAGCTTGTCCTTTACCGAAAAATACTTGACTAACCTTAGTGCAAAACTGTAGCCTCAAACTACCCTTATCACTGCTTATAGGAACATGGGATAATTTATTGTAACCCTCACTAATACGTTGTTTTGCGTAGATTCAGCAAAAATCTAGTAAAAAAAAGCAAATTAATTAACTATGGTTACTAGGACTTATGATAATTCACACTTCGATGAAAGCACTAATGGGGTTGTTGTAATGGTTGAGCCATACAGCCAAAAAGAGCAAATACAGCAAGTTGTTTACCGCATTTTAGATGCTAATTTAGATCGCGCTCGTGAAGGCTTGCGAATTATCGAGGAATGGTGTCGGTTTGGGTTGAATAATGCTCAGTTAGCTCTTGAATGCAAACGCTTGCGCCAAGAAGTAGCCAAGTGGCATACCTCGGAATTACGGGCAGCGCGAGATACACCAGGCGATCCTGGGACAGAGTTAACCCATCCTCAAGAAGAACAACGAGCTAGTATCAAATCGGTATTGCAAGCTAACTTTTGCCGGATAGAAGAAGCATTAAGGGTGTTGGAAGAATACAGCAAGCTTTACCAGCCAACTATGGCTAAAGCTTGCAAGCAAATGCGCTATCAGGTTTATACCCTAGAAAGTAGTTTAATGGGTCATCAGCGCCATCAATTATTGTGGCGATCGCGTTTGTATCTTGTCACTTCCCCACATGAAACTTTGTTGAACAATGTCGAAGCTGCACTCAAAGGCGGATTAACGCTTTTACAATACCGCGACAAAACCGCAGATGATTCTTTGCGTCTGGAACAAGCAAGAAAACTGCGGCAGTTATGCCATATTTACGGTGCTTTGTTCATCGTTAACGATCGCGTGGATGTAGCTTTAGCTGTCGATGCCGATGGGGTGCATTTGGGACAACAAGATATGCCTATTGCCATCGCTCGGCAATTACTGGGTTCACAGCGTTTAATAGGTTTTTCTACCACCAATAAAGAAGAAATGCAAGCAGCAATTGCTGAAGGTGTAGATTATATTGGCGTGGGGCCGGTTTATGAAACTCCCACGAAACTAGGTAAGGTAGCAACAGGGCTAGAATACGTCAGCTATGCTGCCAAAAATTGCTCAATTCCCTGGTTTGCCATTGGGGGAATAGATGCCAATAATATCAATGATGTGATCGATGCCGGAGCCGAACGTGTAGCAGTGGTGCGATCGCTCATGCAAGCCGAACAGCCTACACTAGTAACACAATATTTGCTCTCTCAACTTAATCGCATTAAACCAGAATTTTGAAAGAGTTATTTGTCATTTGTCCAAAGTAAATAACCAATACTTAATACCCCAGTCCCCAATTATGTCTAACGCGATTACGGTTCAGGTAAATGGGGAAACCCATAGCTGTTCGTTGCAAACTTCTTTACCCGACTTACTCCAACAGTTGGGTTTTAACCCCCGCTTGGTGGCTGTAGAGTATAATGGTGAAATTTTACATCGGCAGTTTTGGCCGGAAACGCAAGTACAACCAGGCGATCGCTTAGAAGTGGTAACTATCGTTGGTGGTGGTTAGTTAATTTGAGCTAGCAAACCCAAATCTTTGAGGCTGCGTCGTGTAATTTCGATGCGGGCGGGTGCATCCTCTGCTTTATCCATATCAAGGGTTGTTGCGAAAAAGTAGACGTTTTTATTTTGCTCTAAATAACCCACAAACCAACCAATGTTTGGTTTGGTACTTGTTAACCATCCCGTCTTTCCTCGCAGTGTATAATCTGGAGTTTGTTCGCGTACCATAATGTCTTTGACAAGATTTATTGTCCTTTGGGAGAAAGGTAAATCGCCTTGATATAACCGTTGCAAAAACTTAATTTGCTCTTTGGGTGTAATTTGCAATAGCTGCTGTTGTAGCCAAAAACGATCAATGTCTGCGGCTGTGCCAATTTGACGGTTCCCGTAACCTACTTTATTAATAAATTGCTGCATTCGCTCATATCCAGCCCTACGTGCTAGTACTTGATAGAACCAAACAGTTGAATCTTTAAAGGCTTGACGCAAATTCGTATCATGATTCCAGGCATCAATGTCTCGATGAATTCCATCCCAAGTGAGAACCGCCACATCATCAGGAACTACGCCTGTTTCTAAAGCTACCAGCGCGTTAAAAATTTTGAATGTCGAAGCTGGAGCGATCGCAGTTGCATTACCTTGAGGATTATGTTCATAGGTGCGGTTGTTTTTTGAGTCGTAAATCAAGATTGAGCCTTCATGGCCGAATTCTTGAAAGTGTCGCCCGAAATTTGGCGCTTTAACAGCGGGACGTTGAGATGAAGTTGAGGCAGGTTGAGCCACAACATACATTACCCCAGAGGTAATCACACTCAATACAGCCAGACATCCAATGATTGTAAAGACAAAAGATTGCATTCGGCGATTTGCGTAACGTCGAAAGAATCGCTCTATGCGAAACCAGAGATTTTTCATTGCATATTATAATCGCATCACAAGCGAGATTTTACACTGCAATCTTGCTTATTTGCATTACAAAATCGCGTTTTTTCCCTCTAATTTATAAAGCGACCGATGAAGGGTTCTACGCTTGGCTAATTCTTTACCTTTGCGACCGAGTTGTTCACGTAGTTGTTGATCTTTGCACAACCGATTGAAAGCTTGAAATACTTCATAACCAGAATTGGGATTAACCAGTATCCCATTCTCTTCATGCTGAACTGTATCTAGAACACCGCCTAGACGAGGTGCAATTATGGGTTTACCAAAGTAACTTGCTTCTAAATAAACCATACCAAAACCTTCCATATTATTAGGTTTCGTATCCGATAAAGTCAGCATAGAAAATATGTCACAAGCAGCATAATAGCCTGCTAATCCCCGCTCTGGCACATATCCGCCAAAGTGTACGCGCTTATCTACCCGCAAACGATGCGCCAGAGATTTCAGATCAGATTCACTTGGCCCTTGACCGCAGATTATATAGTGGACATCGACCCCAAAAGTTAGCAATAGTGGAATGTTGTCAATTACTCGGTTGAAACCCTTATGGTTAACTAGCCTGCCAATGGAGAGAATAACTATTGCTGCTTCGGGAATATTGTACGTCTGACGGACACGAACACGTAAATCATCCAGGCTACTACGACTCCCGACATTATTACCAAATTTTTCTGGTCTGATTACTGGGTTAATAACGTGGGTAGGAGTATCTAATCGTAAAGCAGTTCTAAGATAGTCTCTTGTATAAGAACTGTTACAAACAATGCCTTCGGCGCGTTTAAGTGTTAATTTGAATAGCGATCGCAGTAGGGGATTGTGTAAAGTACAAAGAAGATCATTACCATGCAGATAGATAAAAAAGCGAATAGGTAATAAATAGCTCAATAACAACAGCGAAGGGAAATCATAGCTGTGGCCCCACTCTATATAACGATAGTGATAGCGAAAATAGAGTTTAATTGCTAGAACAAATGAGCAAACGATATTGACTAAAGGCTTTAAAATACTTCCCACCCAGCCACTACGCCAATATCTAGGGTAATACCAGCGATATACAGGAAATTGTTGACTTTCATCAAATGCTTGATCTCCTGAACAACTAGCCGCCAGCACAATAACTCGTTCTGGATGTTGGAGACAGCGATTGTAGATATATTCCCCAATTACAGCTTCTTTCGGCAGGAAAATCCTGGATATGACTAGGATATCCGGGTATGCGGCTTTGTCTGTGATTTCGGCTGTTAGTTGAGAAATATGTTCCATAATAAACTTGATGACTATATTTCAAATAGTTTTTAATTTATTTACAATTAGGATTATTTTCCAAACCATAACTATTATTTTATTTCTTTTAAAACGAATGTGGTAGACAAATTTGCAGTCTATTTTAAAAGATTAGCCACAAAGATTGTTTTTTTATTGTGTTGACTTTATTTTTGCGGTAAATTTCTCACTAATTAAGAATTTCTGTGCATGATGAACAATAAATAAAATTAATATTTAGCACTTGTAGCAAAATTACTCGGTGAAAAGCTGTTGCGAAAATTAGTAAATTTAGCAGAATATTCTGAATACTCTGGACAGTTGTGCCAAAACGCCAAAAATTTTGGCAAGTACTTAGTAGTGATATGATGTCTAGTTGGTCTAAATAGTAGGCATCAAACGCACTTTGGAGACTGCTATATATATGTAAATATAAAGCTGCTGAATGTAGTAAATGCTATCCGTAACTTAAAAAACATCTTCTAGCTTCTGACAAAAGGAGTAGGCTGAAGTATTAAAAAATTAGTCAAAATAATCACTAAAAATTCTAATCATCTGTATAGATAGTCTAAAACTGTAATCTGAAAGTGCTAGTCCAAGAAGTAGCAACAATTACTCGTAGGTGTAGCGCGTTGTAGACATCTCAACTTTCTGTAATTGTGAACATATCTTAAGGTACGGTTCCCCAGTCGAGAAATCCCCCCTGCGATCGCTACCGACCCAAGAGAAGACGCGGTAGATTGAATATGTAGCCTTTAAAGGTGAATGCTACGTGAATGCTACAAAGCTTGCTTAATTACGGGCTGGCGTTAGCGACAGATTGAAATACTCCTACCAGCATGGGGAGAAATCATAAATAATTAATTCAGTTTTCCAAGCGATTGTATTATGCGTAAAAAACTACAACAAACCATCAAACCACTGTTAAAAACCTTGCTCGCCCTAAGCCTGGTGTTAACTTTGGCTTTTAGCCACGCCGATGGAGCATTAGCGGCCCGCAGTGGGGGTCGAATCGGTGGTGGCTCCTTTAGAGTGCCTTCTAGCCGCACCTATACACCGCGTACTTATGCACCTCCTGGCGGAGGCGGGTACTATCCTGGTGGTGGTTTTGGTGGTGGTTTTGGCTTTCCCTTCCTACTTCCCTTCTGGGGTATTGGCGGGGGATTTGGTGGTCTATTTGGCATCTTAATCTTCTTTGCGATCGCTAATTTCTTGTTACAAACTTTCCGCCGCGTCTCTGGCGGTGAAAGTGGAGAAGCAGATTACACCAGTAACTCTCCGGTTTCTGTAACTCGTTTGCAAGTAGGTTTGTTAGCTCAAGCCCGTGAATTGCAAAATGAACTCAACCACATTGCTGAAACTGCTGATACCAATACCCCAGAGGGGAGAGCAGAAATTCTACAAGAAGCTAGCCTAGCTTTACTGCGCCATCCCGAATACTTTGTATATGCAGGTGGTGGCACTCAACAAGCCAGTTTAAATTCAGCTGAAAGTCAGTTTAATCGGCTGTCACTGGCAGAACGCAGCAAGTTTAGCGAAGAAACTATTTCTAACGTCAACAACCAGCTAAGAGCAGCCCGTGCCAAAGATGCTTTACCTCCGGCTGGTGAACTCGACAACCCCACGCGCCTATTTACCGAAGGCCCAGGTGAATACATTATCGTCACCTTGCTGGCGGCGACATTAGGTAAGTTTGAAATCCCCACATCGATTAACAGTGCTGATGATTTGCGTCAAGCTTTGCGGCAAATTGGTAGTATCCCTAGTGAAAAACTTCTAGCGATTGAAGTTCTTTGGACTCCGCAAGCTGAAAATGATACCCTGACATCTGATGATGTACTGGCAAATTATCCTGATTTGAGACTTGTTTAATTTCTAAAAAATTTCGCGCTTTAGTGCGAAGAAAGAACTTGGCATCTTGGCGCAACAAATAAGTTAGCCTTTGAGGTCAATAATTAGAAAACCGTTTGTCAATGACAAGCGGTTTTTTGTATAACTTTAGATATAGCAAGAATTACGCACTGAAAACTGAAACCTAGATCCCTTAATCTTCTTTAGAAAGGGGAGAACCCTAAAAGCTGCCTTATTAAGGGTGTTGGAGTATCTCTGATACCTGAGTCTTATATACTTTATTTTAGAAAAATTATTCTTAGCTAAGACTTTGGTAGTATTATCAAAATGCATTATACGTAAAGTGTTATCTTATGCCTAGTGTTGAAGCCGACGAAAACCGAGAGCATCGCATTAAAACAGAGATCATTGTAGATGCTGAAGATAAAGAAGATCGGGCCATGGGTTGGTACTATTACCTCGAAGAGGCTCTGAATTTTCCCTTTATGGCTAAATGGACTAAGAAGGCACGTAAATCAGGTTCTACTGAGGAGAAACAAGTGGAAGTGCTGGGAATGGCCCCAGATGATGAGTGCTTGAAAGATATGCTTGTAGAAGTGGCTTACATTAATGGTAAGGATGATGATGTATATTCTGCAAAGTTATCTGAAATAACAGCCATTGATGCTGACAGCGAAACTGAAGAAGCGATCGCAGACTGGCTCTATTGGATTGCTAGAGGTTATAAATTTTAAATTCTAGGATAAATACCGAATGACGCGGCAGGGATTGCCCGCAGCGACAACATTCTCAGGTATATCTTTGACAACTACACTACCAGCACCAATGGTTGTGTTATCACCAATAGTTACACCTGGACAAATAATTGCACTGCCACCAATCCAGACATTATTACCAATGTTAATTGGGGCAGCTAATTCTCTACCAGAAAGACGAATTTCCGGCTCTGTAGGGTGATAAGCAGTATAAATTTGCACGTAAGGAGCGCATAAGACATTTTCACCGATATGAACTGTATTGCAGTCTAAAATTACACAACCGTAGTTCATATACAATCTGTCGCCAGCAAAAATATTACTGCCATAGTCACAGTGAAAGGGTGGCACAATTAATGCTTTTTGACCGATCTTTCCAAATAATTCTTGCAAAATTTGCTGTCGTTGCTCTTGCTGTTCTTCAGTTGTAGAATTGTAACTTCGCAACAGACGACTAGCTCGCTTCATTCCGGCAGCCAATTCTGGATCTTCCGCAAGATATAATTCGCCTGCGAGCATTTTCTGTTTTTCGGTTTTTTCCATGACAGATATTTAATTACGTCTACTTACTTAAGAGCGGCCATAGTATATTTCATCTTTAACTAAATATGGCATAAGTAGCTTTTCCCTGCCGTTTAGCTCGGTACATAGCAATATCGGCATCCCGTAGCAAAGTTGCAGGCTCCTCATAACTACTAAAATTCCAAGTAATGCCAATGCTAGCCGTAGTAGATAATTGATATCCATTGAGGTTAAGTGGCAATCGCAATGAGTCTTGAATACGGCTGGCAACATTGGTAGCGTCGCTAATGTCTTTAATATCCTCCAGAAGAACAGTAAACTCGTCACCACCAAATCGTGCTACAGTATCGCCACCGCGTAAACACGACTCTAAACGTCTAGCGATCGCAACTAAGAAATCATCCCCCATTCCATGTCCAAAGCGATCGTTAATTTCCTTAAATCCATCTAAATCTAAAAATAAAACTGCAAAATAATAATCGCTTCTACGTTTGCTACGTTCAATGGTTTGTCTAAGCCGATCTAAAAATAAAACACGATTAGGTAATTCTGTCAGCCCATCATAAAATGCATTGCGGATCAGTTGCGCCTCTGTCTGCTTGCGTTTGGTAATATCTTGAAACACTAAAACCGCGCCAGTAATATTACCATTTTGATCGCGGATCGGTGCAATATTATCCCCAACTGCGATTTCTTTGCCATCTTTGGTAATAAGTGTACAGTTTTCTGGTAGATTCAAAATCTGACCTGCTTCCATTACATATCTAGCTAAATTTTCAATTTTTTCCCCTACATCTTTATCAATTAAGCTAACAACTTCTACTAAATCTTTACCGAATGCTTCACTTTGCTTCCAACCAGTGATTAGTTCTGCCATCGGATTCATTATTTGAATACAACCATTTGTGGATGTCACAATCACAGCACAACCCATACTGTTAATAATTGCCTCTAACCTCTGTTTTTCTTCGTATAACATTTTTTTGCTCTAATGTTTATAGAGAGCCATTTCAATCGCAAAATGTAAATCACTTTTAATAAATGGTTTGACTATGTAACTAAAATGCTCACTTAGCTGATTTTTATGTAACGTTTTATATTCCGAACACTCTGTTAAATGTACTCACAGGTACATGGAAGTTATTTTGGATAATATGTGCTATATCTACCACTATCAATTTCTCTAGCTAGGGAGATATAAATTAATACTAAATGTGGGTGAGTTTCTGCTATTTTTGTTATTGCCTCTTTACCAGACTTAGTTATTTCTGAAACAGAATAACCTAATTTTTGTAAGTTTTTTTTAATATTTGAGGCTAAGATTCTTTCATCCTCAATAACTAGGATTCTTTGGGCGAACATGAGGCAGTAAACTGTTTACGAAGGTGAAGATTTTTTTGTGAGTGTTAGCTCGAACAAAAATTCATTATTTTATAGCAGAATTTAGGAGTCAAAAATCATAAGTAAAACACACTTTATACCTGCCTTTAAGACTCAAGTTGTGTACTTCAGTAATTTGAAATCTGCTGTATCCTAAATAATCTCTGACTATCCTATCTTCTTACTTAATATAAATACTGACTAATAAGTAAATAGCATAAATTTATTAACCTCCGATAATTTTTGCACTTGTCAAGGCTAGTTCTGATTAACTTGTACAGCTAATATCATGCCATTAGCATCAAACACAAATTACCATGTAATTACCAGCACTCAAAAATTTATTTTAAAATATATGCAACGATTTTTCTTTAGAGAATCATAAATACTAAGTATAGTATTTATGTAAAAATTAATCAAGAATAAAAGTTTACAAGCTTAGAGTAGACTACTCTAATTTAAGTTAAGAAAAATGATGTCCTAGATTTGATGTACAAAATGCTATCCGCTGTATTCACTTATTAAATTAGTAACAAGTATTAATCTTATCTTTAATTAAAGAGTTTCATACTACTTTATATACAAATATTTCTTCTTTCAGCCAGGGTCTAAATACTCATCTGGATCTTTGTTGGATATTAAATTATAAGTGCAATATTATTATTGAAAACTATTATCGCTTATAGTTAATACTTATCAAAAATTCTGCGATTTGAAAATATGCAAATTCAATACTCATCCGCAAAGCGCGGGATTTTCTAGTTTTTTAATAAGGAGCAATTGCTGGGGGCAATGGCAGTAAAGATTCTCTTCATGAGATACTTCCACCTCCAGATAAACCCCCTTCATTTGCTAAGTAATAGATATTTAGAAAAAAACGACTTGTGCTTTTTTAGAGATTGGACTTACTTTTAGTCAGTTCAATGCTAATTTTGCCACCAAAGTCTGGAATTGGTGCGGCAGGTTTGCTGAGAGTGACTTGAACTTTTGTTACACGATCGCACTCTTGGAGAATAGAATCTGCGATCGTTGTTACCAATTTCTCCACCAAAACAAATTTAGACGTTTTGATCAGATGTTGTGTCAAGCTAATGACGCTGCGATAATCTAAAGTGTCTTCGATCGCGTCAGTCTTGGCCGCTGTGGAGATATCCAACCATAACCTTACATCCACCTCAAACCATTGTCCTAGCACCTGTTCTTCTGGTAAATACCCAGTGTAGCCATAGCCACGAATTCCCGTTAAATGAATGCAGTCCATAAAAGTTCGAGAGCAAATTGTGCATTTTGTAGAAAGTCGAGCAAGTTTACTTGGAGATTTTCTTTCCCAGAAACTCGCTTGTCGGTATTGGGTTCCATCACCGCATTGATGGATTTTAAATTGAATTTCCCTAGATAAAATCTAAAATTTAAGATTGTTTTATAACTATGTTTGATTTAATGCCGATCGCCTATAGAAATGTTAATCAACTTTGGGCTTATATTTTAACAGAGACATTAAAGCGGTTGGGATTGACTTGTGCGATCATTTGTCCCGGATCGCGCTCTACACCGCTAGCGATCGCCTTTGCTCAACAAGCACCTGAAATTGAAGCGATTTCCATTCTTGATGAACGTTCCGCCGCCTTTTTCGCCTTGGGACAAGCTCAAGCAACCGGACGCGCTGTGGTGCTAGTTTGTACCTCTGGTACAGCAGGAGCAAATTTTTATTCAGCAGTCATTGAAGCTTCGTATAGTCGTGTCCCACTGTTAATACTAACCACTGATAGACCGCCAGAATTGCGAGATTGTCACTCAGTCCAAACTATAGACCAGTTGAGATTATATGGAAACTACCCAAATTGGCAAACAGAGTTAGCTTTACCCTCCCCTGACATGGGAATGCTAGCTTATTTGCGACAAACGGTAATTCATAGCTGGCAAAGGGCGCAAACTCCTACAAAGGGGCCCGTACATTTGAATATTCCTTTTCGCGATCCCTTAGCGCCTCTTCCTGATGGAACCGACTTGAGTTATTTGCAATCACACTTTGAATCAGAAGAATTCTTTGCAAGAATAGTAAACCCATTCCCCATTCCCCATTCCCCATTTCCCATTCCCCAACAATGGAAAGAATGTGATCGCGGCATTATTATTGCAGGTGTTGCTCAACCATCGCAACCAGAAGAGTATTGTAAGGCGATCGCGCAACTTTCCCAAACTCTCAAATGGCCTGTGCTAGCTGAGGGACTTTCCCCAATCAGAAATTATGCCGAACTCAACCCTTATTTGATTTCCACTTATGACTTGATTTTACGAAATCAGCAATTAGCAAAGCAGTTAGCACCCGAAATGGTGATTCAAGTGGGTGAAATGCCTACAAGTAAAGAACTACGTACCTGGATAGATGCAACCCAACCACGACGCTGGGTAATTGACCCTAGTGACCAAAACCTCGACCCTTTACACGGGAGAACGACGCATTTAAGGATATCTGTAGAAGACATAAAAGTAGAGGAGGGAAATTTATCTTTCTCCTCAGACTATGGTAAGAAATGGTGTGATGCGGAAACTAAGGTCAGGTTAGCTGTTGACCAGACGATGGGGAAAATAGATGAAATCATTGAGAGTAAAGCAGCTTGGTTAATTTCTCAGATTTTACCGCTAGGAACACCACTGTTCATTGCCAATAGTATGCCTGTGCGGGATGTGGAATATTTCTGGAAACCGAATAATTTAGGAGTGCGATCGCACTTTAACCGGGGTGCAAATGGCATAGATGGCACATTATCCACAGCTTTAGGAATTGCCCATCGCCAGCAAAGTAGTGTGATGTTGACGGGAGATTTAGCGCTGTTGCATGACACTAATGGTTTTTTAATCCGCAATAAGTTTGTCGGACATTTGACGATTGTGTTAATCAATAACAATGGCGGTGGTATTTTTGAAATGCTACCCATTGCCAACTTTGACCCGCCATTTGAAGAGTTTTTTGGCACTCCCCAGGATATTGATTTTGCTCAGTTGTGCGCTACTTATAATGTGCAGCATGAATTGATTACTTCTTGGGAGCAGTTGCAGCAAAGATTCAACCTACTCCCGAATACAGGAATTCGGGTTTTAGAGTTGCAGACAAATCGCAAAGCCGATGCAAAGTGGCGACAAGATAATTTACGGAAGTTTGCCGCAGATATTACGATTTAACATTCCGTTAGATATTACTAAATAGTGAGATGCAAGGTATTAATTTTGCCAAATGTTTATGGTGTCAAAATTAAAAGTGATTTATATAAGCGTTTCAAGTGCTGGTGAACCTTGCAAAATATCAGAATTAGTAGTACAATAACGACTCTAGCGAATTTAGCGACAAATGCGACAAGATGTGGAACATAACAATAATAAGAGTGAAGAAGATATTTCGTTTTTAACAACTATTGAAGTAGCTCAACTTCTTCGTGTTCACCAAAGAACTGTACAAAGATGGATATCATCAAATAATCTTAAAGCTACAAAAGTGGGGCCAAGAATTTGGCGGATCAGACAAAAAGATTTAGATGAGTTTTTACAAATAAATAATAGTAGAAAACAAGCAGAATAAAATATTAACTCAAATGGCAACAGGAATACCTAGTCGAAATAGTCGTAAAAGTCAAAAACAAAATGTAATTCCTTTTCGTTTGGAATATGAAGGGAAAATTTCTATAGAGGATATATTAAAAATTCCTGTAGCCAAGTTACATCGCATAATCAGTATAGATCAACACCCAAGAAACAAACTCATTTATGGAGAGAATTTAAGAGTTCTTAGTTCATTCTTGAATGATGATACTATCGCGGGTAAAATTAGTTTAATTTATATTGACCCCCCCTATGCAACAGGCAGTAGTTTTGAGTCTCGTCAAAGAGATCATGCTTACCACGACCTAATGGAAGGTGCGGAATACTTAGAGTTTTTACGTCAACGACTGGTTTTACTAAGAGAACTTTTATCAGATGAAGGTTCTATTTATATACATATAGATGACAAGATGGCTTGTGCTGTCAAAATTATAATGGATGAAATTTTTGGTTCTAAAAACTTTCGCAATTTGATTACAAGGAAAAAATGTAACCCAAAAAATTATACACGTAAACAGTACGGACACACCGCTGACTACATTCTATTTTACACAAAAACAGATAATTATATATGGAATCAGCCTTTTAACCCTTGGACTGAAACTACTGCAAAGAAAGAGTATCAATATGTTGAAAAGGAGACTGGAAGAGTTTATAAGAAAGTTCCTGTTCATGCACCAGGTGTAAGAAAAGGTGCAACAGGTCAACCCTGGAGAGGAATATTACCTCCTCCAGGTAAACACTGGCAATATACTCCAGAAACTTTAGACGAAATGGATGAACGCGGAGAGATTTACTGGTCACCAACAGGGAACCCAAGAAGAAAAGTTTATTTAGATAATAGCCAGGGTATTTCAGTCCAAAATATTTGGCTTGACTTCAAGGATGCTCACAATCAAAATATTAAAATTACTGGCTATCCAACAGAAAAAAATCCAGATATGATCAAACGAATAATTCTAGCCTCATCTAATGAAGGAGATATTGTGTTAGATGCATTTGCTGGAAGTGGTACTACTGCTGCTGTAGCTGAAGAGTTAGGTAGAAAATGGATAGCTATTGATAATTCCCAACTAGCTATAGCTACAATAGTTCAGCGTTTAGTTAAAGGGACAGAAGCAATGGGTGACTGCATTAACGGAAATAGTTCCGCTAAACATGAACAAAAGTGCTTAATAGGTATAAATAGAATTTTACAAAGTGGTCTAGATTTATATATTGAAGAAACACCAGAATTAGAGTTTATCTCTGATACTGTAATACATGATTGGAATAGCAAACTCAACTTTCAAGCCAATCTTGTGTAAATCTCTCATTAAGCATTTTCAGAGTGCATATTATTATTTTGCCACTACCATAACTTTCTAAACGAGCGTAATTATTCCACATAGATCCTAGTAGTAATCCTGGGCCATCATTCAAAAAAAATACTTTTAAAGCCACTTTATATTTATCAGCATATCTGATAATATCAGTTGCTTTATCTCGATTTCCACCAGTCCTATCATCTTCTTGAGAACCTCCTCTATCAGAGTCATAACGAGCAAATCCAACTACTAAGGGGGTTCCATCTAATCGAGATATAAAAATATCTGCTGGAGTTTGAGCTTCCCAATTATCCAAAACCTTATCAAGCATTACATCTTTTCCAGCACGAACTGGCCCCCGAATTATATAGTTTTTACCAAATACTCTGTCAAATCATAGCCTTTTTGCCCCCGTTTACTCTGTTCTAAAAGAAGAGCCATCAGAGTTTCATCGGGTACAGGACGACTTTGCAAGTTTCTTCTAACCTCTTCTAAGCTACGAAATCTATCACCAAAGTCGTTAATTATATTGGGAATATCACGTTTTTTCTTGGTCATTTCTACTGTCGTATCTGGTGATACATACCTCCGAAATACTCTAAGAAGTTGAATACGTAAAGGATCAGGCTCTTTTGTAATAATTTCGAGTAAATTTGCAGAGTTTGTTGCTTCGTCTACCAATTCTATGAAACGCTCTAAAACTTTCTCGTAAAGCATTTTAGCTTCATCTAAAGAATCAGGGTAGAATGGTGAGTCAAATATGGTAATCCACTTAGATGCAGTCCCTTTGTAGCTACTGAATGAAATCAAATTACAATCTCCATTGATATAATCGATACAATGTTTTAAGTATAAAACACATAACTCTATAAAAAACGCCAAAGCTAACGCTTCTAACATTCCTCAGCGATTTCACCAAATAGTCGTTTTAACAGTCGGAGGAGGAGCGATACCTGCGCTGGGCTACGCCTACGCACTCCATCTTCCACCGCTTCTAAATATACCCGCGTGTCTGCAAATGCTTCTTCACTACGAGAAACTTTATTTGTAGCCATAATTATTTTACGGAGTGCGATCGCAGATCAAAATTTAGGACTGCTATAGTTCAGCAACATATTTTTAATTAATTATTCACCCAAAGACCTTTCTATTGCCCTTCGGATATACTTTTGGTAGGGAATACCTTCTTTTTTAGCAACAGCTTTAACTTTTTCTAGCATTTTCTCTGACATTCTTAGATTTACAGTTTTGTCTTTAGGCTGAAATTCAAAAGTAACGGGCTTAAAGTTGTCAGCATGAAGATAATCTGACAAATCTTCATCTAGTAAACTTTCTAATTCTTCATCAGTTTTGATTCTAGGAAATATTTTCTTCATATTTTTTCGCCTCTTTCTCTCTCATATAATGAGTACTGATAGGTCTAATTAACCTTTTTCCTTGCTTTTCCCGGAATGTAAATCCTACGAAAATATATTTACCTTTGATTAATACACCTGTTGCAATAAATCTATCCTCACTTTCAGAGTGCTTTATATCAGGTGAAATCCTAAGACTTTTATCAAAAAACAAAGCCTCAATTTTTTCTAATGAGACTCCATGCTTTTGGCATTTTTCTATATTTCCATTATCTCAGTCAAAGCCCGATACAGCCTCTGTCATATATTATAATTACATTTGTATATACAAATGTAAACACTTAAGCTCGCAATCTCAATTCCAACAATGCCAAAGCTAACGCTTCCAACCTTCCTCAGCAATTTCACAAAATAGTCGTTTTAACAGTCGCAGAAGGAGCGATACCTGCGGTGCATCTCTAAGTGAAACTTACCCCCTTACTTCACCTTGTAACCATCGTTCCAAATCAGCAAGAGTAGAGAAATCCAACAAAGCATCACCTAAAACTTCCAACTGTTCTAACGATAACCCTTGAATCTGAAACAGAAGCGTATCAGAAATATTACCCACACGCCGATTTAATAGTCGTAAAATGATCGTTCTTTCTCCTTCAACTTTTCCTTCCTCTCGTCCTTCTTCCTTCGCTTCCAGAATAGCCCGTGGTTCTTCCAAATTCAGTCCCAACATTTCTGCAATCTCCTCTCGACTTAAGGTAGAAAACTTGTAAACAATAATCGTCGTAATTAAATCAATTATCGCTTGCTCCGATTGTTGCTGTGCTTGCTCCAACAAAAACCGCGCTCCTTCCACTGCTTCGGTTTCAGAAGTAACATTTGTCAGCAACATCAAACCCAATCCCAAAGGTTGTTCTCGCAAATCCCCCAACTCATCCAGATAAACCCGCTTGATTTGACCACTTTCCAACAAAGCGCGGTGAATCGTTGAGTTAGAGGGTTCCAGACTGCGAGAGGCAAAAATTATGACTCCAAACCAGTCATCGTAACGAATAGAGTTGCGGTAGAGAAACAAAAACAACTCACTAAAAAAGCGGTGATACAGGTCTTCGTCCTTCTGAAACTGGACTTCCGCAAAAAAGACGGTTTTGGAAACTGCATTAGCGGGAGGTAAAAATACTCCATCAATCCGAAACGCCGTTTCTTTGACTTCAACCGATTCAAACTGGTAGTTTTCCGCCTCTGCGGGAGGTTCATCTACTAATTCAAACAGCAAACTGGGAAATTGCTTAAATAATTTGTAGAAAATGGTGTCACGTCGCATTTTTATTCCTCAACACCCAGACAATTACCAGATTGTAAAGGCTTGAGATACCAATTTTAGGGTAGGCGTAGCCCACCGCAGGTATCGCATGTCCCTACGTCCGCGATAAAATTCTCAAGCACAACAGCGCACTCCATACCAATGCAAATTAACTGGCAAACTGCCAAAACCTACGAAGACATTCTGTATCAAAAAACTGATGGCATTGCTAAAATCACCATCAACCGTCCTCATAAACGCAATGCTTTCCGTCCTGAAACAGTCTTTGAACTGTACGACGCTTTTTCTAATGCTCGTGAAGATACTACTATTGGTGTCGTCCTATTTACCGGATATGGCCCACACACTGATGGTAAATATGCCTTCTGTTCTGGTGGAGATCAAAGTGTAAGGGGACATGCGGGTTATGTGGATGATACTGGCATCCCCCGCTTGAATGTGCTGGACTTACAACGCCTGATTCGTTCGATGCCAAAAGTCGTGATTGCCCTAGTAGCGGGATATGCGATCGGTGGTGGACACGTCCTACACTTGATTTGCGACCTTACTATCGCTGCCGATAACGCTATTTTCGGACAGACTGGCCCGAAAGTCGGCAGTTTCGACGGTGGTTTTGGAGCTAGCTATCTCGCCCGTATCGTGGGGCAAAAAAAAGCTAGAGAAATTTGGTTTCTCTGCCGCCAATATGATGCACAACAAGCGCTAGAAATGGGCTTAATTAATTGCGTTGTCCCAGTGGAACAACTAGAAGCGGAAGGTATTCAATGGGCGCAGGAGATTTTAGAAAAAAGTCCGATCGCAATTCGCTGTCTCAAAGCCGCCTTCAACGCTGATTGTGATGGACAAGCTGGTTTACAAGAACTCGCTGGCAATGCCACCCTACTTTATTACATGACAGAAGAGGGATCTGAGGGCAAACAAGCCTTTCTTGAAAAGCGTCCACCAGATTTTCGTTCTTTTCCTTGGTTGCCTTAGAATTGCAAAAATCGCACCTCACTAAAGGGTGCGATTTTTGTCTACGTCAACTTTTACAGCACTAAAAATCTTAAAAACAAATCTTATTTTAAGTAGACTAAAAACTCAGTCCGTAATAATGGATGACTAAATAACCACTGCTTTAGTCTTTACCTGTTCAGATATAGAAACCGTAATTTCCTCTAGAGGGGCAAGAGTAGCATTGTCTAAATCTGAGACTAGAGATTGACAAGATGCTAAAACTGGAGCTGCATCTGGCAAACCCCAAGCATCTTCCAAGGTTTCCCAAGAAGGTGCAAAAGGTGGGATCGCCAAAGAGCAAGCTTTCCAAGTTGCTTGAACTGGTGCGCCCAACTGCTGGCACGTTCCGCCACGGCGACCCTCTGGCTGGTAATGACGGCAATATCTACAGGCAGATGCTAAAACTTTAATGGGTTTCATTTGGATTCATCTTTAGTGCCGTGTCTGGCTGAATTTCATCTTTATATTTTGCTTCTATATATAAAGATAGATAAGAGCCAAAAAGCCATTATTTTCTATAGGTTTCAGCGATCCCAAGCAAAAAACAAACTTCAGGATATTTTTATAATCTTGTTATATATTTAAATAATTAGTAGAGTACTTGCATATAGATTTTGGCTAAAAGTTATTAGGGATCAAGGGTAAAAGTAAAGCTTTTGATTTATCCAGGCTTTTAACTTCCTCCTTAAGGATGCCTTAAGGCAGAGGATTTCAGATAAATAGTCTGTTTCTCATACCACATTCGGCATATCTTACTACAAAAATATCTTTTTTCTCAAGAATCAGAAATATTTTGTGTGATCACAGCAAGTTACTTGAGGATAAAATCTGGTCAATGAATAATCACTCAACTATTTTGCTTTCAAAACTGTTTAGCAGCACAGACAGAACAGACTTCCCAGCGCTGGAGTTCACCTGGTGGGGTGGGAGATTGACACTGGGGGCAAAGGGGTAAGCCATGCGATCGCGATCGCATGACCTTCATCCAATGTTCAAAAGCCAGATTCACATCCTTGGTAGGTGTACCATCAGAGCGGTTAATCTCATCACCAAGGTAACTGGGATGGTCATAGGGCAAAACCGTTGGTTGCTGTTTACTCTCCACCGATGGATTCTGCCAGCTAGCAGTAGAGAAGCGAATATCAACCAAAGGTGTTGGCAGCTTTTTATTCAACTTTAAAAGCAGCGACGTGCGACCAAAAGTCAGGTTTTGCGCCCAAGCAGCACTAGAAGTTGCCACCGACAAAACATCACGCTGAATCGACAATGGTCGAGTATTTGCGGCAGTCACTGACTCAACAACTTCTGCCCAAAACTTGAGCAGAAGTTGAAATGGTTGCTCCTGCCATTTAGCCTGCTTTTCCAGAACGCCTAAAATATCATTAATTGGTTTCAACGACATCGTTAAAAATGGTGACTGGGGGCTGGGGATTGGTGGACAAAGGGACAAGGGAAATAACCCAATGCCCACTCTATATATTTAAATAATTTCCGCTAGTATTGTCACAAATATATCTAAAGTTAATTCCAGCAGTCTAAGTTTGAGGTACAGAGGCAATGACTCAAAACCCCCTGAACGATTCCGGTACTAAATCGTCTAAAACACCTGGATTGAAACCAGCACTGGCAGCAGCGCTAGCGAGTTTAGAGGTGCCGCTAGATCAAGAGTTAGCTCGATACCGACGCACGCGAACTGGTTTGGTGTCATTGAACCAGTCCCGTGTTGCAAGTTATATGAGCAATCAATCCCAGGCGATGACTGCTATTCCTATAATATTGGGCACACCTCAGTCTTCAGTAGCGGAAGTTAAAACTAATGTGCCACCTGCATCTCTACCTGTGAATCATCAGGAAACTTCAGCCCCAGCTACGGCAAAAATTGACCTACCACTACCATCTTCTGTAGCTGTGAATCCTGAGATAAAACCAGCCCCAGTTACGGCAAAGACCAAACAACTCAATAATCTTAACGTTACCTCCACCTCCGATTCTGCTAAAACACAAACTCAACTTCCACCACCCCCGCCTAACTTTAATAGCAGCATTGTGCCAGCACTCGTTAAAGATACTAAAAGCGAAAATCTCTTGCAGCCAAATGACACACCCAAGCACCCAGATGACTATTTGGAATCTAGTGAAGCTCTGCTACGAAGTCTGACAGAAGAACAACCAGAAACCAAGAAGCCCAGCAATTCTAGCGATAGTCTGCTATCACCTTTGGGTATTGGTTCTATGTTGCTGCTATTGGTGGCAAGTATTACCTTGGGCTATATAGTGTTCAATCCCAAAAGCTTGCCACAATGGAATTTAGGCAAATTGTTCAACGGAAACTCGTCTCCCGCACCAGAAAATACTGAGGCAGTGGGGAGTACTGCTCAACCTCAAATCCAACCACCAAGCACATCTATACCCAAGTATCCCAATCTCGCTGCCGAAGAGTTTCCTGAGGTAAGAAATCCTAATGATGTCGTTGGCTTAAAACCCAAAGTCGAACCCAGCCTCGCAGTAGTGCCTAATCCAGTGGTTCCCCAAAACCCCACAAATTCTCAAGGGGCTTTGCCTGGAATCAACACAGCCCTAAAACCGACAAATCCGATCGCCTTAGCACCAGTACCGACGGTACAGCCTTTGCCCACCCGGAATTTGCCTCCTACTTCAACGGCAAAAACCTCGCCCAAGCCAATCGCAACCTCACCGAAGCCGAATGCAGAAATCAAACCAGGAACAGATGGGTTCTATCATGTAGTGATAGATAATAAAGATGCGGCTTTTGCCTCAGCACGGCAAATAGTTCCCGATGCTTATTTATCACCCAACAAAGAATTGATTTATCTGGGTGCTTTTAAAACTAAAGAGCAAGTGAAACAACAGATGCAACTGTTAGAGGCGAAGGGAATTAAAGCGCGGGTTCAGCAGCCATGATCTGCAAAAATCTACGATACCATGAGATAACAGTCCTGAGTCATGAGTGCTGAGTCCTGCGTGAACAGGGCACGGGGATACGAGGACATGAGAATGAGAACATTTTTATTATCTGCGTTGCCGCATCTACCACTTTTCACCTCCTCTTAATACTCAGTACTGAGTTAGTTAGGATGTGGTAGCCACAGATGCGGTGATAATTCTTAATCAGCGATTCATCGCTCAAAACAAAGATTATCAGGACTAAAGTCCCAACTACAAACTTTACTTTAATTTGTTTATGCCTAACGACTTATCAAAACTCATTACTCAGCACTGAGTTTCGTGAATGGAGAGCCGACATGGAATTAATCAAGCGTATCCTGCGGGTGATTCGCGCTAATCTCAATAGTTTGATTGGTGGTGCAGAAGATCCAGAAAAGATTCTGGAACAAGTTGTCTTAGAGATGCAGGAAAATTTGGTGCAGTTGCGGCAGGGTGTAGCACAAGCGATCGCTACCCAAAAACGCACTGAACGACAGGCTGCGGCTGCCCAGTCTCAAACAGAAGAATGGTATCGCCGCGCCCAATTAGCCTTGCAACAAGGCAACGAACCTCTAGCACGCGAAGCCTTGACTAAGCGCCAAGCCTATAAACAAACCACTACAGCCCTCTTTTCCCAAATAGAGCAGCAAAACGATATAGTCGCTAGGCTAAAAACGGATATGCGATCGCTAGAGTTAAAAATCTCCGAGGCGAAAACAAAAAAAGATATGTATATTGCTCGCGCTCGTTCTGCTGAAGCCTCTTCTCGCCTCCAAGAAATGCTCGGCGGAGTTTCTGCCACCAGTAGTCTGAGTGCTTTTGAGCGCATGGAAGAAAAAGTTTCCCAAATAGAAGCAAAATCAGAAGCGATCGCCGAACTGAGTAGCGATGACTTGGAAACACAATTTACTTCCTTGGAATCTACTAATAATGTAGATACTGAATTGGCCGCGATGAAGGTGCAGGTTTTAAACCAAGCAGAAAACACACAGCACAACAGCCTCCTAACTGAGGGAAACCAGAAGACAATGCAGGCTCCCCAACAGCAGTTACCCAAAACTCAGGACTCCTGAAATGCAGCTAATTACCCCTCTTTAGAGATATCTTAACAATTAGGAGTTGTTAGGAGGTACTCATTCAAACCGAAAAGATTACATTAAAATAGGTAGCTATTAAAAAGTAAAAAAGCTAACTGTTCAACAAAAAGCGTAAATTACACAAGGAAAAACAAAGTTATGGGATTATTCGATCGCATTAAGCGAGTAGTTAGTTCTAACCTCAACGACCTCGTTAACAAAGCCGAAGACCCCGAAAAAATGCTAGAGCAAGCCATCCTGGAAATGCAGGAAGACTTGGTGCAACTGCGTCAGGGAGTCGCCCAGACGATCGCCTCCCAAAAACGCAGTGAGAAGCAGTACAATGATGCTCAAAATGAAATCAATAAGTGGCAACGCAATGCCCAACTGGCGCTGCAAAAAGGTGATGAAAACTTAGCCAGACAAGCTTTAGAACGGAAAAAGACTTATACAGACACCAGCGCTGCCCTGAAAGCTAGTCTGGATACCCAAAGCACTCAAGTTGAAACCCTCAAGCGCAACTTAATCCAGCTAGAAAGCAAAATTTCTGAAGCTAAAACCAAGAAAGAAATGCTCAAAGCTCGGATTACTACTGCCAAAGCCCAAGAGCAACTCCAAGGCATGGTGCGTGGGATGAATACCAGCAGTGCAATGTCTGCCTTTGAGCGGATGGAAGAAAAAGTCTTGATGCAAGAATCCCGCGCCCAGGCACTAGGAGAGTTAGCAGGTGCAGATTTAGAAACCCAATTTGCCCAGTTGGAAGGTGGTAGCGATGTTGATGATGAATTGGCAGCTTTGAAAGCACAAATGCTACCACCCGCTACTCCAGTAACTCAAGCACAACTGCCACCGCAACAAGAAAGCACTACTCCTAAGTCTAATGAAGTAGTTGATGCCGAGTTGGATTCCTTACGCAAGCAATTGGATCAATTGTAAAATTGGCAGAAAACTTATTTTACCTAGTCCCACACCTGTTGGCTGTGGGATTTTACGTCATTAGTCAATAGTTAACATTCCTAATAACTATGAATTATTAACTATGGACTATTGACGACTTTGGGATAAAGTATTGTGTGTGCCAACTTTGATCGCCACCTGATGGAGACTGCAATGAGTAAGGCTGTAATCACCATAACCGATGCTGACTTTGAAACCGAAGTATTAAAAGCTGAACAGCCTGTATTAGTTTACTTTTGGGCTTCCTGGTGTGGGCCTTGTCAATTGATGTCGCCCCTAATTAACTCAGCTGCTACCAAATATAGCGATCGCCTCAAAGTCGTTAAAATGGAAATTGACCCCAACCCACTCACTGTTAAGCAGTACCAAGTGGAAGGTGTACCCGCCATTAGACTATTTCAAGGCCAGGAAGTTTTAATATCCACTGAGGGAGTCATCGGTAAAGATAAATTACTCGAACTCTTAGATACCTACTTAAATAGTAATTAGTCAATAGTCATTAGTCATTGATCATTGGTAACTTGTACTGAGTCTTGCCGTTAGCGCAGCCTCTCGTAGAGAAGTATTAGTAATTGGACAAATGACAAATGACAAATGACAAAGGACAAACAACTAATATGCAATTTGCAAAGCGTTTACAACCCCTGCAATCTAATGTATTTGCTGATATGGACAGAGCAAAGGCAGTCGCTTTGGCTGCTGGACGACAGGTAATTGATTTGTCGTTGGGGTCTTCTGATTTACCAGCCGAGGCACACGTCATTGAGGCGATCGCCCAGTCTCTCCACGATCGCAGTACCCACGGCTATCTGTTGTTTAACGGAACCCAAGGCTTTCGCGAAGCCGCAGCCAATTGGTATGAACAAAAATTTGGCATCAAAGTCGATCCTCAAACTGAGGTACTACCTCTAATTGGTTCTCAAGAAGGCACAGCCCATTTACCCCTAGCAATACTCAATCCCGGAGATTTTGCCCTATTGCTCGATCCAGGTTATCCCTCCCATGCCGGGGGAGTTTACCTAGCTAGTGGTCAAATCTACCCAATGCCACTACAGGCAGAAAACGCTTTTTTACCAGTGTTTGCTGATATACCTGCCCCAGTCTTGGCTCAATCGCGGATGATGGTATTAAGTTATCCTCACAATCCCACCGCTGCGATCGCTCCTTTATCTTTTTTCCAAGAAGCTGTCGCCTTCTGTCAACAACACAATCTCGTCCTGGTTCACGATTTCCCCTACGTAGATTTAGTATTTGGAGAAACTGAGGACGGGGAATTAGGAACTAGAAAAAATCTTTCCCGATCCCTAGCCCCTTCAATTCTGCAAGCTGATCCAGAAAAAAGCGTCTCAATTGAATTTTTCACCCTTTCCAAGTCCTACAATATGGGCGGCTTCCGTATTGGCTACGCCATTGGTAATGCCGAGTTAATTAAAGCTTTACGCCAGGTAAAAGCCGCCGTTGATTTTAATCAGTATCGGGGAATTTTGAATGGTGCGATCGCAGCCCTGACTGGCCCTCAACTTGGGGTAAAATCTGCTGTTGCTACCTTCCAGCAGCGCCGTGATGCTTTCATCACTGCTTTACACCGTATTGGCTGGAATGTTCCTACTCCCAAAGCGACAATGTACATCTGGGCAGAATTGCCCTCAGCTTGGAGTCACAACTCCATAGAATTTTGCACCCAGCTAGTCAAAGAAACTGGTGTAGCCGCTTCCCCTGGTGCTGGCTTTGGCAAATCTGGAGAAGGGTATGTCCGTTTTGCTTTGGTGCATGAGCCACCTTTGTTGGAAACTGCTGTGGAAAAAATTGCCCAGTTCCTTCATTAAATTTTTTCTCAATCTGAACGCACAGGATTTTTGACGGCAAGTCTATGAATAAAACACGCAGTAGGCGCACACAGATGTGCGCCCCTATATTGTGATTTTTACAACTATAAAATTTTGTAAAAAACCGTAATCAAACTTTTCCTTGTCAGTGATTTTCTGGTTACGACCAGGCGACTGATTCCCCCCTATTCACCAGAGTTACCTTCAGCAGCTTCATACGCTTGTAGGAGCCTAGCATGATCGAGAGTAAATCCTACTTGCATCGCTATTTGAGCAAATAAATCAATCTCAGGCTGTTGCCAATCACGGGGGCCAGAACACTGATGTGCAATTAATAAGCCAAACAATTGTTCATCTTTGATAATGGGTGCGACTAAATTTGCTTTTACACCAAAGGATTCGAGTAGGTTAACGTGACAATCAGCCAAACCGGCTTCATAAATGTTATTTGTGGCGACAACACGACCAGACTGGTACTTTTCTATATAGTTTTCAGTGAAACAGGGGTCGTAAATTTTAGACCGCAAAACCTTGGGATAACCTGGAACTACTGATTCAGCAATTATAATTCCGAACCAATTAGCGTAAAAGCTATAAACTAATACTCGGTCAACACTTAGTGCTTTGCGAACCTCTTCCACAGTAGTTTTGATGACATCCTCTTCGTTAAGCGATTGGCGAATGCTGCGGGTAATATCCACCAGTAACTGACTTCGCCTACTTTCAGCTTCGACTCGTTGCAAGAGTCTTGCATGATCGAGCGCAAATCCCACTTGCATCGCTATCTGACCAAATAAATCAATCTCAGACTGTTGCCAATCACGAGGTTTGGAACACTGATGTGCAATTAATAAGCCAAATAGCTGTTCATCCTTAAGAATAGGAGCTACCAAATTTGCTTTCACAGCGAAAGATTCGAGTAGGTTAATGTGATAATCAGCTAAACCAGCTTCATAAATGTTGTTTATTGCTAAAACGCGACCAGACTGATAGTCTTCTACGTAGCCTTGACCAAAATATAGGTCTTGGATTTCAGATCGCAAAACTTTTGGGTAGGTGAGAACAACTGATTCGGCAATCACAGTTCCAGACCAATCACCATTTAAGCTAAAAACCATCACTCGGTCAGTACCCAGTACCTTACGAACCTCTTCTACAGTGGTTTTTAGGACATCTTCTTCGTTGAGCGATTGACGAATGCTGCCGATAGTATCCACCAGCAACTGACTTTGCACACCTTCAGCCTCGACTCGTTGCAGGAGTCTTGCATGGTCAAGAGCAAATCCCACTTGCATTGCTATCTGGGCAAATAAATCAATCTCAGGCTGTTGCCAATCACGGGGTCTAGAGCATTGATGTGCAATTAATAAGCCAAACAACTGTTCATCTTTGAGAATCGGTGCGACCAGATTTGCTTTCACAGCAAAAGATTCGAGCAGGTTGATATGACAATCACGCATACCAGCTTCATAAATGTTGTTTGTGGCTTGAACGCGACCAGACAGATACTTTTCTACATAACCCTGAGCGAAACATGGGTCTTGAATTTCAGCCCGCAAAACTTTGGGATAACCTGGAACTACTGATTCTGCAATCACAGTTCCAAACCAATTAGCGCTAAAGCTATAAACTAGCACTCGATCAGTACTCAGTATTTTGCGAACCTCTTCCACGGTGGTTTTGATGACATCCTCTTCGTTGAGTGATTGGCGAATGCTACGGGTAATTTCGATAAATACTTGAGCTTTATCTGCCTTCGTATCAACCTGTTCTAGAAGCTTGGTGTAGTCAAGGGCGAATCCTACTTGTATAGCAATCTGAGCGAACAAATCAATCTCAGATTGCTGCCAAAAGCGAATTCTAGAACACTGATGTCCAATCAATAAACCGAATAGCTGTTTGCCTTTGAGAATAGGTGCTACTAAATTAGATTTGACAGCAAATTGCTCTAACAATTCAATATCGCTATCACTGAGATCGGCTTGATAAATATTATCAATAGCATGGATGGAACCATTCTGGTATTTTTCTATATACCCTGGCTCGAACCCCGGCTCAGAGACTGTAACCCCTAAGATTCTTGGTAAACCAGGTGCTACTGATTCGGCGATAAAGGTTCCATTACAGTTGGAGTTAAAGCAAAAAATGGTTACGCGATCAATGCTTAAAGCTTTACGAATTTCTTCTGAGGTAGTCTTAAGAACATCTTCTTCATTAAATGATTCTCGAACCCAGCGCGTAACTTTCATCAATAGTTGGGAGTAATCAGCTTCGGTTTCTTTCTCCTTTACCAAAACTGAAAGCAGCTCTGTGAATAAGTTTATGTTTCTCTCTAACATCACTAATTCATCTTCGCTAGCGATGAAATATTGAGTAAACTCACTGTCTGGACGGAGCTTATTTTTGATACTATTAGACATTGCCGCAGCTTTCCTGAGTCGACTAATAGCTTGATTAGTCACAAAAACAGCGATCGCACCGGCAAAAATTGCTGTTACTCCCATACCAGTTACCAACACCGACAGTTGTCTCTGTAGAGCTTCCGTTTCTGTTGAATTTTTTACATTCTCTTGCCTGGTTTGCGAAATCTGTTTGTTAATTAAATCATTAGCATAATAGTAAGTAGCTGTTCCAATTGCAACCACAGGAAAGGCACTGATACTTAGTGCCCAAACTATTGCTTTAGTCTTTAAACTCCATTTTTGTTGCCACAGCTTTTGTTGACGATTTCGTCTTGCTTGGTTTTGAGAAAAAGACTGATTCATAAATGAAACCTGGATTGCTGCAATTGAGAATCAAGTAAATAACCTCACCACCAAATTCTACACAAAACTTATTAAAGAAGGACTGGCTTTTAGAAGTATTTTGAGGTGATGACCTTCTACCTGATGCCCCATAACACTTTCATTGCCTGTGAACTCAAAAAAATTGCATCTAAATTAACGAGCTTTTTACCAATCAAATGGCGATCGCTCTGTATTGAATGTCTTATTTTTTCATCAGGTGTTGCAGTTTTCTGGCAAGACAACCAAACAATCTTCTTTTTTAAAGGTCTTGTGTAGTCTCGTTAGGCTCGGAACGAGGCTAACCAGTTAGAGCAAGGGTTATGTCTTAACTTAGTGTAATCCGATTCTTAACTACATTGATAGCTATTTAATGACACACAATAAATGATTGGTATCTCGCTCTACTGATAAAAATCTTATGTATAAATTACAACTATTTTATGAAGGTATTGCTTGTTTATTACAGATTGCGGCAAAATCATCGTATTATCACTGATTTTTTACAGTGTTTTTATAAATGTTGTGTATTAAATAGTTCCATTTTTCTAAGTACAAGTGAATTGCAAGCTTGAAATAAATGATTCTTTCAGATTGTAGTTCACTGATGCAGCCAGCAATTGTGACTCTGCGTTAAGGCGCTTACAAGTAATAAAATGCCCAGCCGTCATTGACGGGCTTTCAGGCTGCCGCACCAAAATTTCGTAGTTTTTGCAAGAAAGGCATTTTATTTTTTCGATCTTCCTAACAGTTAGCACAATATATCAAAATCAAGCCTGGTAAGGATTTATACACGTTAATTGAAATGTAACCATTGATACTATTGCTGCTTCTTTAGATTATTACCTAATTGCTTTTGATGCTGATTGTTAATGATAATCCGACAAGCGATCGCCCTGTGGTCGAATCCGTTAATTTACCATCTGCACCAGCAAAACCTCAGATATCTGATACATCTGCAATTCAGCAATCTCAAGCAAACTTGACTCAAGCACTAGAACAGTTTGTTAAAACTATTGATTAAAGTTCAGGCGATCGTACAGAAAAACTTCAAGCAACAATTTCAGCAGTGATTAGTTTACTTGAAGTACTAAAGAAGTTGAGTTAAGAGGCAAGGTGTATATCTTAACTTAGTACTATTCGTGTAGAGAGTCGGGGACGCAAGGGAAGAATTTCTTTGCGTCCCCTTCTGCCTCCTTCAATATCCCCCTTCTTTTCCCCTTGCGTCCAAAAACTTCAACTGGTGGTATAAACAGCTAATCTGCACTAAATTCACACCTTTTGCTTGGGCTTTCTGTAATGGTTTGCCGAAAATTGCTTCTACCTCCAAAGGGCGATGTTCGTCGTAGTCAATTTTCATGCTGGGGCGGTAAGGCTTCATTTTGACAGTATAATCGAGCATTGTTTGAATGAAGCGATCGCTGATTATCCGTCCATAACTTTTCGCTCCCGCTGCCACTTCATACATCAACTGTTCAACTAACTGGCGGGTGTAGCTATATGCCATTAATTCATCTGTTCTGGCGTTGAGAATCACAGAAAGCCCATTATAGGGGATATTCCACACCAGCTTTTTCCAACGTGCCAGTAGTAAATCTTCGGCTAATTCAATTGAAATATCAGCACTTTCAAAGTCATCAGCAATTTGCTGCCTCTTCTTGGTTTTCCCAGAAGGCTGATAATTAGAAGTATATTCACTGAAAACAATTTGCCCATAGTCTAAATGGTGTATATGCCCTGGCCCCACTTTGTTAGAACATAAAAAGCACAACCCACCAATAACAGTTACATTACCAACAATTTCAGCAACTTCCTCTTCTACACCGAGTCCATTTTGCAATACCAATACTATCCCATTGTCTTTAACCACAGATGGCAACATTTTTGGTAGTAAATGGTTTTGCGTCGTCTTCAGTGCCACCACCACCACATCGCATTGTGGCATCTTTTCAACGTCGTTGTAGGCGTGAACTTCGGGAAGAGTAAAGTCGACATCTTTGGACTCTACCACTAAACCATATTTGTTTACCTGTTCGTAATCACTCTTGAGCAAAAAGTGGACATCCAACCCAGCTTTTTGTAGTCTGGCACCATAGAATCCACCTAATGCTCCAGTTCCTAGAATGGCATACGTGCGATCGGACATTTCTTTTATAACGGAATTTTCCTAGAAACATCATAAGGTGATGTCTGACAGGTAGTACGTGTCTACGTGTAGTTTATTCAACACTTGATTTTAAATTTATTTTGTTTCACAAAACTTAAAATAGGTTTATTATCCTTTAAAATCTTTTTCAGAAATTTAGGTAAAATTTATGGCTGATATTGTTGATATTGCAGTTACGGCTGAGTCTTTTAAAACACTGGTGGCGGCTGTGCAAGCTGCTGGTTTAGTAGAAACATTAAAAAGTCCTGGCCCGTTCACTGTTTTTGCACCAAATGACGATGCTTTTGCCAAGTTACCACCGGGAACTATTCAAACTCTGTTACAGAATATTCCTCAGCTAACACGGATTTTAAAGTATCATGTCGTTTCCGGAAAGCTGCTACAGGCTGATTTAGCGCAACTCGGTACGGTTCATTCTGTAGAAGGTTCACCTATCAAAATTGATTCTTCTGATGGTTTTGAAGTTAAAAATGCCACAGTTTTAGCAGCAGATATTGAAGCTGATAATGGTGTGGTACACGTTATCGATACGGTGATTTTACCGGGTTAATTCAGCTAGGGTGGGTGCTTTCCACCCTACTTATCCAAAATCTTTATAATTAACTAACTATTGGTAGTATCAAAATGCAACTCAATAGTTTAATTTATGTTATATTTGCAATGTGATTACTCACATATATGTTAATTTATATTTTGTTGTTTTCAAATCAAATAAATTAAAGTCTAAAAAGCTAACACCTATCCCAACAAATTAATGCTCGATTTAAACACCTTAGCTGAGTTTTCTCGTGGCAACTGCATAAGTATTTGTACATTTCTCGTACCAGCTAACTTGCTTGTCACAATTTTAACGATGAGCTTGGTAGCGTTACGTCGCCCATCGCATCAAGTGTGGCAATCTGCTGGAATTGCTAGCTTTTTCGCTTCTGTAATGATACTGCATGTTTATACTTGGTTCCAGATTGGCGTGGTGATGGCTCCTACTTATATCTTGCTGTGGCTAGCAATCACCTGTTTAGTGACTAATTTGGCAGCAATTCTTTTTCAAAGACGCTACAGTAATAGTCCTAGTTTTTCCAACAACGTCTGAAATCTACAGCGACTCTCCACGATAGAATGTAGAGACGTAGCAGTGCTACATCTCTACAAGGTTTTTGGATAACGCATATTTAATTTCACCAAATGTCTATTTGGGAAATTCTGCACGTAACTGATTGACTACTCGATCTAATCCAACGGAATGGGCGGCTTTGAACAATAAACAATCGCCTGCTTGCACAAATGTCTTTAACCTAGCTACTAACTCAGCATGAGTTGCAAAACATTCCGATGGCACACCTTCGGCACTAAGAGCGATCGCTTCGGCATCTTGTCCATCTATCAAAACCAATAAGCCATCTAAATTCAATTTTTGTACTGTTTCTCCCACTCGCTGGTGCAATTGCTGCGATCGCTCTCCCAATTCTTTCATTGCACCCAATACGGCAATCTTCCGTTTTCCGGGTGTGTCTGCCAATAATTGCAACGCTGCTATCATAGCTTCTGGTGCAGCATTATAAGTTTCATCTAAGATTACCACATCATTGGGTAAGGTAAATCGTTGTGATCGCCCTGTAGGCATATTCACCATCACACCTGTTTTCAGGGATGCCCAATCGATCTCCAACACCTTTGCTACTGCTAAAGCTGCCAAGAAATTAGTCGCATTGTGACGACCAAGCAACGGCAGAGGCAGTTGGATTCCTGAGACTTCCACAGTCTCGTTATCAATTAATTGCCCTTGAATATCTCCACCAGAAAGGCCGTAAGTCAAAACTTCTCCGTGCCAAACTTTTGCGGCTGTGGCCATTAATAGGGGATTGTCGTGGTTGAGAATTGCCACACTATCAGCAGACATTTCGGCTAATAACTCACATTTTGCCTCAGCGATCGCTTCTTCCGAACCCAGTAACTCAATATGTGCCGTCCCCACATTGGTAATCACTCCAATTGTTGGACGGGCTATTTGCGTCAGTTCGGCAATTTGCCCTCTACCCCGCATCGCCATTTCAATCACGGCGTAGTCATGTTCTGCGCCAAGTTCTAGGAGAGTTTTCGGGACACCGATTTCGTTGTTGTAATTTCCATAAGTTTTGTGAACTACTCCCTTTATTCCTAAAACTGCGGCGATCAATTCTTTAGTTGTAGTTTTGCCTACAGAACCTGTTACGCCAATTACAGGAATGTTAAAGCGATCGCGCCACCATCTGCCAATTTTTTGATATGCCTTGAGGGTATCTTTTAGCTGTAATACAGGAAATCCCGGATTGTCGTATTCAAAATCTACAATTGCAACTAAAGCACCCTTTGCGATCGCAGTTGGCACAAATTCATGTCCATCAAACTTATCGCCTCTTAAAGCGACAAATACTTCACCCGGCTTGAGGGTACGGCTATCTGTTTGTATACCGCTACTTACTTGTGTTAAAGCAGTTTCAGATAAGTTTACAGGATGAGCCAAAAGAACTTCAACCAGTTGGGTTAGGGTGGCAGAACAAGGCATAAGTAATTTACAATTTTAAGTTCAAAGTTATAAAATCGGATTATGACACAATCACAATAACACCAAAAATAGTGCCAAAGAATCTCAACTCTTGTGGCACGCTTTATTTATAAGCTATTTGTATACTTTAATTAAGTATGTCTTCTATCGCCCTATCCCCGGTTTTTAATTAAGATTACTTGCACAATTTGTATTGCAATTTCACTAGAAACCCCTAAAGCTTGGTATAAATCATTTAAAAAGTTTTTCTCTTCTTCAGCTCCAACACCTTCAGCTAAGACTAAATCGGTGGCTACCGCAAAGGCTGCTTCTCGCAAGTCTTGAGATAGAGAATCTTTTGCTGCATTAAATAAAGCATTAAAACCATCACCTTGGAGAATGCCCAAGATTATGTCAAACAGCCTATTGATCATCTCATGGGGATAACTTTGAAAAAGTTTCATCCGAGACAGCACAGAAGTGATAGAATTTGCTTGCTCAATAGAAAGATAACCGTCTGAGGCTGTTGCAGTCAAGATAATGACAGCAAAAGCTTCGGCTGAATTGAGTGCTGCTTGGGTTTGGCTTTCTGTGCCCAAAACAGCGTCGAATAGACCCATTGTAGTAGCTCCTTAGTTAGAGTCCCAATGGCGCTAAAGTTACCTGTGTGTTTGGTAGATTTACAGGTAAGACTGTAGCGCTATGAGACTTTCATACTTTAGTGTTCCCAGGATTTATGCACAGCGAACACTTGCACTCAATGGTTTTTGGCAAAAATAATAGATTGCCATTTATATATTTAGCGTTCTCCTGTCTTTTCTATAGTTTCAATTACCGCCAAACCTATACCAGAAGCTGCTATTAAGAGTACTACTGATATCAAATAGGCGTTGGTCAGCATCATTAGGGCTTCATCAGAAAAAATATAGGTGGTCATTGCTTCACCTTTTGAATTTTGTGCTGCTAGTACTTTCTATTTCTCCACACCCCGACAGGTGTATTTCGTTGAAAAAGTGCTAGCCATTGCATCTTAACAAAACTTTAGCTCTTTCAGAACCCCACTCAAACTTTTTCTTTCTGAAGATACGATGAACCTTGTGAAAAAGGATATCGGGCACGGGTAATGGGGGTAGTATATCTTTCCCTTTTTTCCCCACTATCCTCTCTTCCCTTCCCCAACCCCAGTAAAAGAAACGTTGATTGGCTTGATGTGAAGTTTTTTATCAGGCTACGCGACTACAAATTTTCTATTATTCAGCTTAGTTTTTTAGTTTTAATCTGTTTGTAGATAGTGGCAATGTTACGGGCATCATCAATACCACGGTGGTGTGTACCTTTTAATTCTATTCCCAACTCCGTGAGAGCCTGTGCCATGCCAAATTTTTTAGACACGCCAAGATATTCTGAAAATTCTTCTTTGATATTTATGTGTTCTGAAATAAAAGGATAAGAAAAATTATGATACGCACAATCTTGAATAAATTGCTTTTTGTCGTAATTACCCCAAGAACAAAAAATATGATTGGGAAATGAATAAATCCATTCTTTGAAGCGAGAAATTGCCTCTAAAAATTTGGGTGCTTCGTCAACATCTTGCTGCCGAATGCTAGTTAATTCGGTGCAAAAACTTGTCAGTTGCTGATGTCTTACAGGTTGGATGAATTGCTGAAACTCTGAATCAATTTCCCACGTTTCTCGATTGAGCATGACTGCACCAATTTCAATGATTTCCATTTCATGACGCGGAATAGTCCCATTGTTACAGTACGTAGCCTCCAGATCGACTATCAGATAATAGTGGGATATTTTAGTTTCCATATTATATATTAGTAATAAATTATACTTGATCCTAAGGATATAGGGAATTTAGACGGATGAAAAAGGTTTAACCCAACGGAGTTGAATAGCAATATCAAGAGCGATCGCAGCAAACACAAACCACGACAAACTTTCTCCCGCTAATACTAAAAAAGGCCAAATTGTGCTGTGAGAATTCCACCCCAGTTCTATTTGAGTTAATCCCCGCACCAAGCCAAAAGCCAGCACACCACCAGCTTTGAGTTGGGGATTTTGATCTGAGCGGATGATATAGCGGTAGGTGACACCAAATAGGAAACCAGTAAAAGTTGCAACAGCACCACTCACCCACAAGTGCCAGTTAAGATGACTTTGCAGACTTGCGAGTGTCTGAAAATACTTTGCCAGTACGAAAGTATTCAAAAGAGCAGCGATCACAAAAGTAAAAAATAGTGAAAAACTCCCAACTATTCCAGCCTTGAGAGATTCTAGGCGCTCTGCCATTAATTGAGGATCTAAAGTTGCGTTCACTGTTTCGATAAACTTACTCAAACAATTGTAATTAAATGCTGCTCTCATGTGGGAATTTTGATTATAAACTCGGTTCCCATACCAGGTTGAGAATTCACATCTAATATACCTTTGTGTTTCTCCACAACTATTTGATATGCAATTGACAAGCCAAGCCCAGTACCTTTACCAACACTTTTTGTGGTAAACAACGGCTCAAACAAGCGTTGTTTGAGCCGTTCAGGAATACCAATCCCATTGTCAGCAATCCGAATTACAACCAATTTTTCAGAATCTATTTCTGTTGTAATTTTAATTTGAGGAATGAGATTGCTCATTTTGCCTTGCATTATAGCTTCATCAAGGGCATCAATTGCATTTGCTAGAATGTTCATAAATACTTGATTCATCTGCCCTAGATAGCAGTTTACTTCTGGTAATATTCCATAAATTTTAATAACTTCAATACCGGGAAGATCGCCATTAGCCTTGAGGCGGTGTTGCAAAATCATTAATGTACTATCTAGCCCTTGGTGCAAATCGGCAGGTATTTTTGTATCGCTATCCGAGCGAGAGAAGTTGCGGAGAGAATTAGAAAGGTTTTGAATTCGTTCACTTCCTACTTCGAGTGAATTCAAAATTTTTCCCATATCTTCGAGAACGAAATTTAGATCCAAGTTCTTAATAGCAGTAGTAATTTTGGCTGTTGGGTTTGGATATTCTTGTTCATACAGTAGGAGTAACTCGGATACTCCTGCAATGTATTCTTGCAAAGGTGGAATATTGCTGGAAATAAAATTGATGGGGTTATTGATTTCATGGCCAATACCAGCGATTAGCTCTCCGAGTGTTGATAGTTTCTCTTGTTGTACCAGTTTGACTTGAGCTTGTTGCAAAGCCTTGGTGCGATCGCTAACTTGTTGTTCTAAAGATTCAGTCAAGTGTTTGAGTTGTAAATGTACACGCACTCTAGCAATGACTTCCTCTTGTGCAAACGGTTTAGGGATATAATCTACTGCACCAAGAGAAAAACCCTTCGTTTTGCTTTCTGTATCTGCTAAAGCAGTGGTGAAAATAATCGGAATGTTTTGGGTAACAGGATTAGCTTTGAGGCGGCGACAAGTTTCAAACCCGTCAATACCGGGCATTTGTACATCCAGTAAAATCAACTCTGGTTGATTGCGTTCGGCCTGAGCGATCGCACTTTCTCCATCGACTGCAACACGGAAACGAAAACCCTCACTATTGAGCGCTTCACACAGGACAGATAAATTTGTGGGATTATCATCCACAATCAAAATAAATCCGTTATTTTGAGTTTTGCTCATGATGAATTTAAAATTGAAATTTAACTCAAATTAATTGATGGATTCTTGAATAAAAGAATTCAGGAGCTAGGAGTCAGAATGGGCTAAACGCCCTGCTACCGCTAACAGAATCGAATCAGCATAGTAAGTTAGTAACTACTTACTGAAGCTAGTCATTAGTCAATTAGGATACAAATAAAAAAACTGATACACTTTCTGCTAAATCATCAAGTATTGAAATGTTTTTGCAGGTTGTCTCATCTATTCTGACTCCTGAATTCTGACTCTTGAATACTTACAATAAAAGTTTCCAAACGTTTGAGTTGGAAATTACTAGCAAGTTGGACGATATGCTGGGTAAAAACGCTTAACTGCTCATCAGATGCAGAAAGTTCCTCAGCAAGTTCTAAAACTTTTTGAATATCGCCGTCTTGTGTCAGATCGAGTAACTCTTGTAAAACCTCTTTGGCAGGATAAATCATCTCATTTGATTGATCCAAATCACCTGTATAGGTTTTTTTGGTTGCGTCTACCTTAACGTCAAAAATCCATTCCAGTTGCAAAAATTGTCGTAGTATTTCCAGTAGCGTTTCAGCTTCTACAGGCTTTGGTAGAAATGCATCTGCACCTACATCAATACTCTTGTGCTGGTCGATTGCAAATACGCTGGCTGACGAAGCAATGACAGCAATCTCTTTAAATGGCCCAGGCTGACGCAAACGTTCGATCAACTCAAACCCATTCAATACAGGCATCACTAAGTCAGTGATAATCATGTCTGGTTTGTAGAGTAGAGCCTGTTCCCATGCTTCCTCACCCTGACTAGCTTCTACAACAGTAAACCCAACAGGCTCTAGTAAATTTACAATTACTGATCGGTTTTCCCATTTGTCATCTGCAATCAAAATTGTGCGCCTTTCTCCTTGATAACCAACGATGGTTCCCTGCTCAATCACTCTAGAAACCTTTGCCCAGTCTTTAGATTCTGGGAATTTTGCCTCAAACCAAAAAGTGCTACCTTTGCCTAAGGTACTTTGCACCTGAATTTGACTACCCATCAACAAAACAATTTGTTGGCTAATTGCTAATCCCAAGCCTGTACCTTCAGATTGTCGTTTCTGATTTCCCACTTGCTCAAAGGGCTGGAAGATTTTCTCGGCTTGTTCAGGGATTATACCCGTGCCAGTATCTATTACCTGAAAGCGAATTTTGTAGTTAGTTTTTCCGTTGGCGTTTGATTCTTGACCAATAACCTGAACTTTGAAGGTGACACTACCTTGATTTGTAAATTTGATCGCATTACTAAGCAAGTTAATCAGTACTTGCCGCAAGCGTTTTTCATCGGCATGAATGCCAGTTGGCAAATCAGGATCAAGTTCGACGTGAAATGCTATAACTTTTTGTTCTGCCCGGATGCGACAAATTTCAGTCACGCTATCTATAAAAGCAGGCAAGTAGAAATCAACAGGATATAATTCTAACTTCCGGGCTTCTATTTTGGAGAGATCCAGAACATCATTAATCAGGGTTAAAAGATGAGAACCACATTGATAAATGATGCTAACTCCTTTGCGTCCTTTCTCACTCAAAGATTCTGTGCGTTGGAGAATTTGTGTATAGCCCAGAATACCGTTGAGAGGTGTGCGTAGTTCATGACTCATATTGGCAAGAAATTCACTCTTCGCTTGGCTGGAGTTTTGAGTGACTTCTTGTGCAACACGTAGTTCTTTTTCGATGCGCTTGCGCTCTACAATTTCAGTTGAAAGCGCTCGATTGATAACTTCTAACTGGGCAGGGCTAGGTAGTGTTAGAGCTTGAGGCATAAGATAAAATAATGCAAATGCCGTATATATTGAAACAATGGCAGTTAAAGCTTTTAAAGCACCTGCAATCCAATAGTCTGGATGCCAAAGCGTCCAAATATCCATCAAGTGTCCAGTACCGCAGGCAATGATAAAAGCACCAAATAATAAAAAGACTCCATTGAAAGGAACGTCTTTACGCTTGGAAATAAAGTAAATCAGTAGGAATGGAATAGAATAATAGGCTAGAGCGATCGTGGCATCAGAAATAATGTGGAGCCAAACCAATCCAGTTTGCCAAAGATAACAATGTCCGTGGGGAATAAAACCATTGGAGTGGAAAGGATAGTTGAAAAATGTCGGCATGATATTAGGGGTTGCTGGATTTGGAATATATAGGCATAATCCTAGTATTCCCAAACTATCAAGAGGGAAAGCGCGATCGCTACTTTTTTACATTCGTCTTTATTAATACTTGATGTACTAGCGTACCAAGAAAAAATGGTGTATCCTTCGCGTGCGATGCCTACGGTGGCCTACGCCTACGCAAAACTAATGTCATTGATAAAAAAATCTCAGTCCGCCCAATCCCTGTATGATAAATATTAGAAACCTTTTGTAATTATTTGAAAAGTGGGACTATGGAGATTTTGACACTAGGTTGGGTATCGCTGTTAGTTGTGTTCACTTGGTCAATTGCAATGGTAGTGTGGGGACGTAACGGACTGTAGAGGCATTGTGGAAAGTCCATTTTTGAGTATTTTAACAATAGTAGCCGCAGTGCTACTGGTAGTAGTTACTGGTGGTATTGGTTATTTAACCGTGGCAGATTGGCGCGATCGCCGTCGCCGAGAAGAAGAAAAACGCACCACCCGCAGCGCCACTCCCAAGCGGCGATAATTAGTTTGTGGTTGAAAAATCTTTTTGTAGGGACACGATAATATCGTGTCCCTACACTGTTTTTTATGACATTCCTAGGCAATAACTGTTACCTTTGCGATCGCAAGGGGAATCATGAGATAGAAGACTTTCAATATTTAAAGTCCCACTGGGAATGGAAAACTCCTCTACTACTCAACCCATAGAACCAAATTCAAAACAGCAAGAACCTCATTCAGATGTGACATTCTCCTTGCGTCAGAATGAGCAACAAAAAGCCTTATCTGGAGTTATTGCCCGCATTCGCGAGTCTCTAGATATAGAAACCATCTTCAAAATTACAGTCACTGAAGTACGTCAGCTTCTGAAAAGCGATCGGGTTAGTGTGTTTCGTTTTTATCCCGATTTGGCATGGGAAGGGGAATTTATCTATGAAGATGTGGCAACAGAATGGGATTCGGCACTAGCAGCTAAACTGCGCGACCACTGCTTTAGTGAGGAGTTTGCAGAATTATACCAGCAAGGTCGGATTAGAGCAATAGCTGATATTTATCAAGTTAATGCTAGTGATTGCTACATCCAGATTCTAGAAAGATTTCAGGTACGTGCCAATATAACTGCCCCTTTGATAAAAGGTAAAAATTTATGGGGATTGCTGTGTATTCATCAGTGTAGTAGTCCTCGGCAATGGGAAGCATCAGAAATTGAGTTTGTGCAATTAATCGCTGAACATCTAGGAGTTGCTTTACAGCAAGCAGATTACCTGGAACAAGTAAAACTGCAATCAGCAGAACTAGCACAAGCAAAAGCCAGAGAAAAAGCAGCCCAATGGCAAAGAACAATAGCCATAACCATTGAGAAAATTCGTCAATTCTTAGACTTGGGAAGCATTTTCCGCACCAGCACCGCAGAACTTAGGCAGCTGCTAAATGCTGATCGTGTGGCTATTTACCGCTTCAATCCTGATTGGAGTGGTGAATTCGTCTTTGAATCAGTGGCAGAGGGTTGGATTTCCCTTATAGATGAACAATTGCAGCGGCCGGAAGTGAGTGAAAATGTCAGTGAATGTAGCGCCAAAGATTTAGCTAAACCTCCAGTCGCTGATACCTACTTACAAGATACAGAGGGTGGTAGCTTCAGTCGCTGTGAAGTGTACCGTGTTTGTAATGATATTTACAATTCAGGTTTTAGCAACTGCTACATTAAAATCTTAGAGATATATCAAGCAAGAGCTTATGTGATTATTGCCATTTACCACGGTCAGCAGCTTTGGGGACTGCTAGCAGTGTATCAGAACGCCAGAATCCGTGATTGGCAAAAAGATGAGGTTTACTTGCTTACCCAAGTCGGCACTCAACTAGGTGTCGCTTTACAGCAAGCGGAATTTATCCAACAAATGCAAATCCAAGCAGCAGAGATCAGCAAAGCTGCCCAGAGGCAAAGGGCATTGGCGAACACCGTAGAAAAGATTCGTCAGTCTCTTGATATTGAAACCATCTTTAAAACCACAACTCAAGAAGTCCGTCGGTTGTTGGAAGTTGAACGAGTAGCAATTTATCGCTTCTATCCTGATTGGAGTGGCGAATTTGTCGCTGATTCTATTGTTGATGGCTGGACACCAGTGATTAAACCACAGCCTGTGACGGAACGCATTCTTATCCAGGGAACAAAAGCAGGTAAGTATGCACGTAATGAAGTTTTTGTCCCAATTTCTCAGGGCGAAAAGCTGTGGGGATTGCTAGTAGCTTATCAAAATTCCCAACCCCGTTATTGGCAAGATGAGGAAATCAATTTATTGGCGCAAGTTGGCGTTCAATTGGGGGTAGCATTACAGCAAGCTGAGTCTTTGAAGCAGATGCAGGTGCAAACCCAGAAATTGGCTCAAGCTGCTGCACGAGAACGGAAAGCAGCCGAAAGGGAAAAGGCTTTAGCAGCAACGGTGAAGAAAATTCGCCAGTCCCTTGATATTGATACCATCTTTGCCACCAGTACAGAAGAAGTCCGGCGGCTATTAGAAGTTGATCGAGTAACAATCTATCGATTCAGGACTGATTGGAGTGGCGAATTTGTTGCTGAGTCTTTAGCCCAAGGTTGGACACCAATAAGGAAAATTGTACCTGTATTTGCAGATGATTACTTGCAAGAAACCCAAGGTGGAGATTTTGCTAATGATAAAAGTATTGTTGTTAAAGATATTTACAGCGCCAATTATTCTATCTGTCATATTGCCTTACTTGAGCTAATGGAGGCTAGGGCATATATAATTGTGCCGATTTTCCAGGGTGAAAAACTTTGGGGATTATTAGCAGCTTATCAAAATATCAAACCGCGTGATTGGCAAGAAGATGAGGTAGATTTGCTGATGCAGATTGGTACTCAGCTGGGAGTAGGGCTTCAGCAAGCGGAATTACTTAAACAGACTCAACGTCAAAAAGAAGAACTTACCCAGACTCTTAAAGAATTACAGTACACTCAGAGCCAGTTAATTCAAAGTGAGAAAATGGCAGGCTTAGGGCAGTTAGTTGCTGGAGTAGCACATGAAATTAACAACCCAATTAGTTTCATTTACGGCAACATTACCTATGTTACGGAACATACCGAAAATTTATTTAAATTACTGCGTCTTTATCAGAAACAGTATCCTAAGGCAACAGGAGAAATTCAAAAGCAAGTAGCAGCATTGGATTTAGATTTCATTAGTGATGACTTGCCCAAAATTCTGAATTCAATAAAAATGGGGGCAGAGCGAATCTCTCAACTCGTCTTGTCATTACGAATTTTTTCTCGACTTGACGAAGCAGGAATAAAGCCTGTTGACCTTCATGAAGGCATCGACAGTACTTTGCTAATTTTACAACATCGACTGCAACCACAAACTAATTCTTTTGCTATTGAGGTAGTTAAGCAATATGGTAAATTGCCCCCAGTAGTCTGCTATCCAGCGCAGATGAATCAGGTGTTTATGAATATTCTCAACAATGCGATCGATGCACTCGAAAACTCAGCAATTTGTGGAAAAATAATTGCCGCTCCTAAAATTTGGATTCGTACAGAAATAATCGAAGGGAATACGATTCTGATTTGGATCGCCGACAATGGTTGTGGGATTCCAGAGATGATGCGATCGCGCATTTTTGAACCTTTCTTTACCACCAAACAACCTGGACAAGGTATTGGCTTGGGGTTATCTATCAGTTACCAAATTATTGTGGAAAAACACAGCGGTAATATTAAGTGTGTTTCTGAACCTGGTAATGGTTGTGAGTTCTGGATAGAAATCCCGATAAAACGATAGTTAGTTAAGAAAGAAACTAGGCGATGCCAACTTTTAAAGACGCTACGCGTAGCAAGGGCGGGCTTCTCTACGAGACGCACTCGCGTTCGCCTACGCTCTTTTTAACGAACCACAGAGGCGCAGAGAACACAGAGAAAGAAGAGGGCGATCGCATTTCCAATGACGTAGGTTATGCGATCGCTTTTTATTGTGAAGGTGCAATTAGGCTATGGCTATTTCACTTTAATTCTAAAAATAGTGACTCCAAATCTCTATATCCATTGATGACACAGGCAATATCAATTCCATCTTCTCTGGGATAGTAGAAGATGATATATTCTTCAATGTTAAATCCTCGTATATTCGTAGATAATTGCTCATAACTCTTTCCCATGTTGGGAAATCCAGCAACTAATTTGCATTTCTGGCGAATAGCATCAAAAAGTTTACTAGCAGCGCTGGGGCTAGTCTGGGCAATATATTCACAAATAGTATTTAAATCTTTGACTGCTTCATCAGAAAAAGAATAGTTGCTCATTTTTGAGACTCAGCAATTTGATTGATTTTTTCTTGTAGTTGAGCAAATACTATCTCACCATCTATAACCTCTCCTCTAGCAATTTGTTCCTTTCCAATCACTATTTTTTGCCGAAGTTCTTCCAAACGTTGTTCTCGTGCTTGTAACAATTTGAATGCTTCGTTCATAACTTCTTCTGCATTAGCATATCTCCCAGCTTTAATTTGGGATTGAATAAACTGCTCATGCTCAGGTTTGAGGGAAATATTCATTCTAAATAACTCTATTAACTTGACTATATGCAAATTTTATCGTTAATTGACTTGACGAAGGAATACGACTCAGTTTTCAACTGAAAGATTAATGCGATCGCGAAGTGACTTCGCAGGAGTATCGCATTTGTTATAAAAGTGAAATTAGGCGATCGCATTTCAAGAAAAAGCAAGCGATCGCTATTTTTAACGAACCACAGAGACGCAGAGAACACAGAAGGCGATGCCTACGGCGGGCTTTGCCTAAGCATTTCAAGAAAAAGCAAGCGATCGCTTTTTTATCTCACGCAATAGGCACACTCGATTAGGAACCGATTCTTGATCGGTTGAATACCATGTAAGGGTCGGGACGTTCTCAGTAAACTAAAATAGCTATTCACGCTAAAATATAATATAACTACTAGTGCTAAAACTGATTAATATCTACTCGTGTTTTTAACTTATCTACTTACAAGGTATTTATGAGCAATAATCAACCGATCACAGCACAATCATCAACTACACCCCGCGCTGAACTCTTATTAGAAATTCAACAAACTCCAGAAGAATATGTACCAGAATTACTACAAATTGTCCGTCTATTTCGTCAAAGCGTGACGATGAAACAGACATTATTAAATAACTGGGAAGATGCTATTCATGAAATTAATCAGAGTGATGCCGTCAAACAACAAGAAAGGAAAACAAACATCAAAAAAATATTTGAGTCATGGAATGAGTTAGATGAACAAGAAGAACAACAACAAATTTTAGAAATTATTGAATCTATGAAAGGTATTTCTATTTAAAATAGGATGAGTAAGGTTATTATCTTAGATTCTGCACCAGTAGGATTAATTACTAATCCAAAAGCAACGCCTCTAGCTGCGCAATGTCAAGAATGGTTTTATACGCTATTTGAGAGAGGATATGAAGTAATTTTACCAGAAATTATAGATTATGAAATTAGACGGGAATTATTAAGGGCAAATAAATTATCAGGAATTAGAAAACTTAATCAACTAAAGTCAGAAATTATTTATCTTCCTATTACAACAGAAGTGATGTTGAAAGCAGCAGAGTTATGGGCACAAGTCAGAAATCAAGGTAAATCGACAGCAGATAATAAAGCTTTAGATGGTGATGTAATTTTGGCATCTCAATCTATTTTAGTTGCTAATTATGGGCATGAGGTTATTATTGCCACAAGCAATAAAAAACATCTATCTATTTTTATTGATGCTAGAGAATGGCAAGAAATTTAGAAAATGAACCAAGCGATCGCACGGTGGAGATTTTGCAGGCGATGCCTTTGGCGGGATTCTCTAAGAGACGCTACGCGAACGCCTACGCAGTGTGGAGATTTTTCAGGCGATCGCCTTGTTTAACGAATCACAGAGGCTCAGAGAATACAGAATCGGAAGAAAGTGATCGCAGTGTGGAGATTTTGTGATCGCACTTTTTAACGAACCACAGAGGCGCAGAGAACACAGAGGATGAAGAGAGCGATCACTCTTTTCTAGTCACATAAGATTTAGTATGGTTACACTCTATTATTACTAAGTAAAATTGCTGAGGCATTTTGCCCTTGTCTGACCCAAAATGGTTCATGGCTGACAATAATATCTTTATTTAGCTACTAGGTAAAGCTTCGAGATTATTTTGTCAATCAATAAAAAGCACTTATCTAACTGGAGATAGTCTTGAATACTTACACAGTAATTATGCTAGGCCCATCTGGATCTGGCAAGACAGTCTTTTTGGCAAGTATGTATAAGAAGCTATCCACGCAGGGAGAGCATGGCTTCTTTTTAGAAATTGATGGAGCAGAAAAAAGAAAGCGACTGAACAACATCTATACACAAATTGCTGTTGATGAGAAATGGCCAAAAGGGACAACATATAGCGAAATATCAGAATGGACTTTCACTTGTCGTGTTCAGACAGAAAACCTGCCAATTTACTCAGCTTGCAAATTTGCCTATTTGGATTATGCTGGTGGCAGGCTAACAGATGAAATGGAAGAAGAAGACGCTGCATTTGAGAGCAAGCTTAAAGAAGCTGAAACTATGCTGGGATTGTTAGATGGTCAAAGGCTTTCTGCATTAATGCGTAACGAAAAGCTAGGAAAACTTTGGGCTATAAACGATTTACCCAATATGCTTCATGTAATGCAGAATAATGATAAACCAATTCACTTTGTTATTAGTAAGTGGGATATTGTACAAGGAAACTTTACATTAGAGCAAATACGCGATCGCCTGCTACAAATTGAGGAATTTAGCAATCTCGTCAAAGTGCGTAACAAAAAGGGTACACCAGTGCGCTTAATTCCAGTAAGTGCAGTAGGTATGGGTTTTGCTAAATTGCAACCAGATGGCAGTATGGCAATAACTGGGGAGTTACCGCAACCATTTCATGTAGAAGTACCTTTAGCTTGTATTTTGCCAGATATGATACAAAGCCAGTTAGAGGAACTTATGAGAAAGAAGGAAGAAGAACTTAGTAAACCACTTGAAGATAAAGCAGACCTGAGTTTTTGGGATAAATTAGGTCAAGTTTTTGGTGGGGGACTAAAAATTCTACAAAACATACAGCAACTTTTGCCTAAAAAGTATCAATTTGCCGAAGACATTTTAAAAAAAATGATTGAGTATGCTGAAGAACCAGCACAGAAGAAACAAGAGGCAGCAGTCAAAAAAACTGATGAACTTCGTCGTGAACAAGCAGCATCCCTTAAGGCAGTGTCTGATGAAGAAACTGCGCTCAAGCATGTAATCAATTGCTTCTTATCTATCAGAAATAAACTCGATCATACTTTTCCAGAATCGGATATTACTTTACTATGAAAAGTATTCAAGCTTGGGGGTTCTTGGTAAGCCGTAATCAATATCTTGACTACAGGACAGTTGTAGCTCCTAACTTCATGTGTCAATCTGGTACATCTAGCGTACTTGCTAAGGCCGCAGGAGGGGATTTGACTCAAAAAGGTTCTGCCCTATATCGTAAAATTGACCACCCTAAACTTGAGAGTCTTACTCTGGTTTTTCGGGTTATCGAAGCAACTGTGCAAGATACAGGTATTGCAGGAAATGGAATTTTAAAAGATTCATTTGGAAGAGAAATACGTTTAATAGAGGGTATTGTTTTGAAAGAAATAATGCCAGATGTTGTAGTGACTGAAGATATTATAGTAACTGAGGGAAATCTTGAAGAAATTCACAAACAGCTTGTAAAGCATTACTATGATTTTTGGGACTACAGTACTCCTAACGCTGCTATTCCCTCAGAACCTTTTACTTTGCCAGAAAATACTTCAGATGACTGTTTGAATTATCAAACTCTAGAGCCATATACCGTAGGTGCTAATCAAGCACAGATAAAATCACAACTATCACTAGCTACTTCTAATAGTCAAACTATTGAGAGTGATAATAAGGTTTGTACTTCAGATTCCCGAACTAATCTGGTACAAAAATTGTACGATGAACTTCGGATCTGGTTAGATAGATCCAGTTAAATTTGAGAAAACTAGCTCCATTCATTAAAAAAACTTGCCTCAGAAGCATCACACTCCCAAGGCAAGCTAACTCTCTACATTCTTTCTTTACTTCGCGCCCTTCGCGCCTCTGCGGTTCGTTAAAGTTGCTTCACTTCTGAAACCAACTTCGCCACCATATCCTTTGCACTACCAAAAAGCATCGTAGTTTTATCCTTGTAGAACAACTCATTATCTACACCGGCAAAACCCGTACTCATCCCGCGCTTAATTACAATCGTCTGCTTCGCCCGATCTACTTCCAAAATCGGCATACCATAAATCGGGCTATTTTTATCACTCCGCGCCGCCGGATTTACTACATCATTTGCCCCAATTATTAAAGCCACATCCGCTTGATCGAACTGGGGATTAATATCATCCATGTCATACAACTGGGTATAAGGCACATTTGCCTCTGCCAGCAACACATTCATGTGCCCCGGCATTCTCCCAGCAACGGGGTGAATGGCATACTTGACATCAACGCCCATTTTTTCTAACTGATCTGACAATTCCCGGACGCTATGTTGCGCTTGGGCAACTGCCATACCATAACCTGGCACAATTACCACAGAACGGGCATAACCCAACATCATCGCTCCTTCTTCAGGATCGATGCTGCGGACACTTTGATCGGTTGCACCACCACTAGCAGCACCACCACCAGAACTAGAACCTGTACCAAAAGCGCTGAACAGCACACTAAATAAGGAGCGGTTCATCGCCTTACACATAATCTCGGTGAGGATTAAGCCAGATGCTCCTACCAAAGCACCAGCAATGATTAACATATTGTTCATCACCACGAATCCAGCCGCCGCCGCCGCCACACCTGACAACGAGTTCAACAGCGAGATTACTACTGGCATATCGCCGCCACCAATGGGGATGACGAACATCACACCCAGCACCAATGAAACGCCAACCACTCCCAAGAATATGGGTAAGCTATCTGGTGTGATGATTAAGTAAGCACTACCTACTATATAAGCACCCAAAAGCAAGAGGTTAAATGGTTGCTGGAATGGAAATGTAATCGGGGAACCGCTAATTAAACCTTGCAATTTGGCAAAGGCTAAAAAACTACCTGTGAAGGTAACACCACCGATTAACACGTCCAATAGCATGGAAATGTTCACATCTAGGGGTATCGCCTGAGAACTATCTAATAATCGCCAGAATTCGGCAACGGCTACTAATGCCGAAGCTGCACCACCCAAACCGTTGAGTAAACCCACCATTTGGGGCATTTCAGTCATTTGGACTTTGTAGGCAACGATCGCACCAATTCCCGATCCAATTGCCAAGCCTAACAATATCATCTGGTAGTTCAACACATGCTGATCGAGCATTGTCGCTGCGATCGCCAGTAGCATCCCTACAGCCGCTACAATATTACCATTTCTCGCCGTAGCAGGTGATCCCAGCTTTTTCAAGCCCAGAATGAATAATGATGCAGCGACTAAGTACGTCAGCTGAATGCCAGTTGGTAAAAAGTCGCTCACGCCTTAATCTCCTTCTTCTTGAACATTTGCAACATTCTGTCTGTCACTAAAAAACCACCCACAACGTTGATTGTCGCCAGTATTACAGCAATCAAACCGAGAATTACTGACACACTTGTGTCTTTTGCACCAGCAGCAACTATTGCTCCAAGTACTGCAATCCCAGAAATCGCGTTTGAGCCTGACATTAACGGCGTGTGTAGAGTCGGTGGGATTTTGTTGATGACTTCAAAGCCGATAAAAGATGCCAAAACAAATACAAACAAAGCAGCAAGTAATGCCTCTGTCATGAAATCAAAACTCCTTGTATAAATAGACATAGGGCATTGGGAAAACTCTTCCTTAGTCCCTAATCCCCAGTTCCCTCATCTCCCTAATTAACCGCCGATTGTTGAGTATTCAAAGCTTGTAGAGCATCCCGCACTCGTTGATTGCGAATTTCACCAGCATGGGTAACGCAAGCTGCATCAACGATGTCGTCGCTAAAGTCAACCTGCAAAGCTTTGTCTTTAATTAGCAGTTGCATCAATGACGTAACGTTCTTGGCATACAATTGGCTGGCGTGAATTGGCATCGATGATGGGAGATTGATGGGGCCGATAATTGTCACACCGTTCCATACAATATCTTTACCGGGTTCGGTGCAGGCGCAGTTACCACCTTGTTCAGCAGCCAAATCCACAATCACTGAACCTGGTTTCATTTGTGCCACCATTTCTTCTGTAACTAGCCGTGGAGCTTGTCTCCCAGGAACTTGGGCGGTGGTAATCACCACATCAGAATTTTTGACGTGTTCGGCGACAACTTCTTGAGTGCGTTGTTTGCTAGCTTCGGAAATTTCCTTGGCGTAACCACCAGCAGCGACGGTTTCTTCTTCTAATTTGACTTCAACGAATTTTGCCCCTAAACTTTGCACTTCTTCTTTGACGGCGGGACGAATATCAAAGGCTTCTACCACTGCTCCCAAACGTCTAGCGGTGGCGATCGCTTGCAATCCGGCTACACCAGCGCCCATAATAAATACTTTCGCTGGAGCGATCGTGCCTGCGGCTGTGGTTAACATCGGGAAATATTTCGGTAATGCAGCTGCGGCAATTAATACTGCTTTATAACCGGCTAATGAAGCTTGCGAGGACAAAGCATCCATACTTTGCGCCCTGGTAGTACGGGGAATCATTTCCATACTCAAGGCTGTGACTTTCCGATTTGCTAGTTGCTGTGCTACAACAGGATTTGCCAAAGGATTGAGGAAACTGACTAAAACAGCCCCTTCCTTTAACAAGTCAATTTCTGAGCGTCCATCTTCTCGTTCTTGCGGTGGACTTACTTTCAGCAGAATATCTGTTTCGCCCCATAATTTGGCAGTATCACTGATTATTGTGGCTCCTGCGCCTTGATAGTCAGAATCACTGAAAAATGATCGTTCTCCTGCACCTGTTTCTACCCAAACTTCTAAACCTTGTTTTACCAATCGAGCAACGGTGTCAGGAATTAATGCCACACGACGTTCACAAACTTCAATTTCTTTAGCAACTGCTATTCTCATGAAATCTCCTGAAGATAAATACCTAATCTCTGCCAAGTAAGCGATTGTCTAGATGAGAGTATTCCGCACTCTATAGTACTTAGGCGGCAAAATCAGCCATGACTTTTACTTGTAGATTGAACCTTGAAACTTTTCTCTCCCACTGTTAGCTGTCCACGCAAAGCCTGACTTTGCCGTTCGCAGATGTCATATTTTAAGATAGTTGCAAACAGGGTTACGTATTGCACATCCTATGTCGATTCCCAAATTTTGCATCTTTATCTTCAGCTTGTTTTCGGGATTGAGAAATTTTGGTATTCCTTTCTTATAGAGTAATATTGACCAAATTTTGAAAGCTTTATAATTTCCAAATCAAATTTTAATGATTACGACTTCGATTCCAACTTATTTTAATCAATTTAGCCCAACTTAACTGGCGATCGCTGAGGGTGCGGCTCAATTTTTATAACAAAATCATCAAATTTAGATACACTTATACATATTTGGCAATACAATCTAATCCCGACTGTGTTTCTATCTACTTCAAATTTGACCAATTTAGTACTCCAATTCAGGACTCTACAAGGGTAATCAAGTAAATTTAAGGCTACGCATTAAATTTATTACTAAGTAATCTTACTGTCAGGTAAAATTCAGGACTGATGGCACTTTTGATGGCAATTAAGCGTCCATTGTCAGGAAGTCAGTAATAAAGTTTAGTAGAGAATACTAACACACAGTTATTTTAGATAACAGATTTATATTTTGGTAGAGGAAGCCTGATTATGCGACGTTTACTTTCTGCTTTAGCCGTGACTAGCTTTTTGGTTACTGGATTACCAGCCCTGACTTGGGCACAAAGTTTACCTGGATTTACGCTGTTTAGCGGTGTCAAAGCCGAAAATCAGCTGCCCTTTAGGTTAGATTTTGGTGGACAAGCTAATGGTTGGGATCGATACATATTAAGGATTCCAGCCAAAAGAATGAAATTAGCAGTTGGTCAATTTGCCATTACCTACCCTGATTATTACAAAGGAACTTTTGACCAGAAAAACATTGAAGTCCGAGTCAAAGGCAAAGCAGTTCCGCTTTCTGAGGTGAAGTGGGACAAAGAAGGTAAGCTAATTAATATTTTTCCCGAAGAGCCAGTACCGGCAGGTAGTGCAGTTGAGGTAGTCTTATCTAACGTGAAAAACCCAGCCTTCGGCGGAGTTTACTATTTTAACTGTCAAGTGCTTTCTCCTGGCGATGTGCCACTACTGCGCTACATGGGAACATGGATTTTGAGCATTAACTAAGAGTGGGGACTGGAGACTGGGGAGGGATAATAACTAGTAACTCAACGCTCCTCCCCTCTTTCTCTATTATCAAGGCCCAATTTACAATTCCCTAATAAAGTGATACAATTGGAGATTGTGAGTTTTTATAAAAATCACCTAAGAGGAGAACAGTATGAAAAGAACACTGGGCGGTACTAGCCGTAAGAGAAAAAGAACCTCTGGTTTTCGCGCCAGAATGCGGACACCAGACGGCAGAAACGTAATTAGCGCTAGGAGAAAAAAGGGACGTCACCGTTTGAGCGTTTAGGGTAGATCAAAGCATCTGTGGCTTTGCCTAAAGCAAATCGGCTAAAATCCCGAAAGGATTTCCAGGCAGTTTTCCGGGAAGGAATTCGGCGTAATGGCTCTTATCTAACACTGAGAGCCTTAAAGCCGTTATATTCACCAAAACCTCCTTTGGACACTGCCACCCAAGCTATACAAGCAAATGACTCAGTACATCTTGCCAGCACGCGGATTGGCATTTCTATAAGTACAAAAGTCAGCAAAAGGGCAGTAGTTCGCAACCGAATCAAACGGCAAATTACTTCTGCTTTATATAATTTGCTGCCAAAATTATCACCAGGATGGCGGCTAGTATTCATTGTTAAACCTACAGCAGCAGAATCTAAGTGCGTAAGCCCACAATTTCTGCAAGAATTAGAGCAGTTGTTGGCACAAGCTGAGGTGTTCGATGGGAATTCGTGAAGATGTTTATTATGAAGGTGGCCCCCATCGTGGGGATTTAATTGTCAACCTGCTGATTGGGCTAACCGTTGTCGGCATACCGTTGACAGTTGGGGCAATTGTCAGGGCATTGTGGCTGCGTTTCCGCATCACCGATCGCCGAATTACTGTGATTGGAGGTTGGCAAGGACGCGATCGCACTGACGTAATTTACTCAGAAATTGTCAAAGTCGTCAAAGTTCCCCGTGGCATCGGCTTTTGGGGAGATATGGTACTAACCCTAAAAAACGGCAGTCGCCTTGAATTGCGTGCAATTCCCAAGTTTAGGGAAGTCTATGACTACATCAACGAAAGAATTGCTGCGAAAAATCCTGAATATAGCGCCACTGTCAATAAGTGATGGGAGCAGGGGAGCAGGGGGAGAAGAACCAATGCTCTATACCCAATACTTCTCTACGAGAGGCTGCGCCAATGGCTCCTTTCGACTTCGCTACCTCGACTTTGCTCGACACAAGTCAAGGCAAATCGCTCAGTACAAGTGCCCAATGCCTAATTTGAATGTGCGGCTATCCGTAGCGAAAGATAGTCGCCGACAAATGATGATTTAGATAAATTAGATTCAGTTTACAGTACCTCAGGTTGAATTCAGAATAATGGATTTTGGTATCGGCTTTCTCTCGAACAACGTGATGCTGCCAATCATAGATTTTTTCTATGGTATTGTGCCTAGCTACGGATTAGCGATCGTTGCTTTGACCCTGATAGTCCGCTTCGCGCTCTATCCCCTGAGTGCTGGCTCAATTCGCAATATGCGGAAAATGCGAATTGTACAACCTCTGATGCAGAAGCGGATGGCAGAAATTAAAGAGCGCTATAAGGATGAACCGCAAAAGCAGCAGGAGGAAATGGTCAATGTTCAAAAAGAATTTGGCAACCCCTTAGCAGGCTGTTTTCCATTACTAGTGCAAATGCCGGTTTTATTAGCACTGTTTGCTACTTTGCGGGGTTCGCCTTTTGCAAGTGCGAACTACAGCGTTAACCTGCAAATTCTTCCTGCAGAACAAATCGAACAAATTCAACCGCAAGCCTTTGCCACTGCTCCTCAAAATATTTATATTGCTGATGGAGAACACGTTAAAGTAGCTGCCATCCTTCCTAGTGGTAACAAACTAGCGGTGGGAGAACAAACTAAGATCCAATATCAGACCGTTCAGGGCAAACCATTTCAGGTACTCTTAGCAGAACACCCAGAAAATAAGCTAGTTCCTGAGTGGAAAGTCACCAAAGGGGAAGATCGGATAAAAATTGATGCAGATGGGAATGTAGAAGCCTTGCAACCTGGAGAAGTTAGTATTCAAGGAACAATTCCTGGACTAGCAGCAGAAAAAGGTTTTTTATTCATTGATGCTTTAGGAAGGGTTGGCGCACAAGATCCAGATGGTACAATCCACTGGGATATTGTCGCTATGATCGTCTTCTTTGGAATCAGCCTTTATGTTAGCCAACTGCTTTCTGGGCAAAATTCCAGTGGTGGCAATCCGCAGCAAGATACAGTTAACAAAATCACCCCCGTTATCTTTTCTGGGATGTTCTTGTTCTTTCCCCTACCAGCTGGGGTGCTGATGTATATGGTGATTGGTAATATTTTCCAAACCGCACAAACTTATCTTCTTTCCCGCGAACCTCTACCAGAAGAACTGCAAAAAATCGTAGCCACCCAGGAGAAAGAAGCAGCAGTCACAGAACAAAAGGCACTGCCCTTTGAACCAAAAAGTGCTAAGAAAAAAGCAGCAGGGGGATCATGAGCAACATTCTGATGCAGCGAGGTCAGGAGTGGTTAAAAACACTGCTAGAGCTCACTGGAATACCTGCTGAGATTCAGGGTAATTTAGAAACTTCTCAATCTCAAGAGGGCGATTCCCCAGAACCAGATAACTACTGGTTGACAATTGACCAAACCAATTTGACATCAGAACAAATCCAAATATTAATTGGTGCTGACGGTTCTGTATTAGATGCAATTCAGTATCTGGCAAATTCGGTTTTAAACCTAAGCCAACCACCAGAAGAACAAGCCTCTTACACTATTGAGTTAAATGGCTACCGAGTCAAAAGAGAAGCAGAAATTCGCGCATTAGCAGAAGCAGCAGCCGATGAAGTGCGCTTTTCTGGTAGAGAAGTGGAAATCAAATCTCTTAGTTCTGCTGAACGGCGTCAAGTTCATACCTTCTTGAAGGAGTTTGGAGATTTAGAAACCTTTAGTCGTGGAAAAGAACCGCATCGTCATTTGGTTGTTCGTCCAACTTCGTTGGAAGGAGTTGGGAGTTAGGAGAGAGGCGATTAATCGCGTTTGTACGTTAGGAGTTATGAGTTTGGAGTTAATTGAAAACTCATAACCATATAATTTCAAAATTTCTCTTGTTTTTAAGAGATAAAGTAAAGATGTAATATCAGTATAATTAATTGCTGATAATCAAGATAAATTTTAGTGAGGATGTCTCACAAATCCTATGGACGCAATTTATATTCCGCAGCTAATTAGAGCATCGGAGCGGACAGAGGAAGTTCAGGTTAATGAATTTCTGCCTGGTCTGGAAACGTTGACACCAGTTCGCGGTCATCTGCGCGTGCAGCATCATGGCAATTACTTGGAAGTTTCCGGTCAGGCAGAAACAATTATTACTTGTACCTGCAACCGCTGTTTGCAGCAATACAATCGACGTTTAGGGCTTGATACTAAGGAAATCATCTGGTTAGACGAAACTGCAAATCAGCAAAATGACTTGCCCTTAGAAAGGGAAGTGGTTATGGAAGAATTGCTTGAAAGCTTACCGCCCGATGGTTATTTTTATCCTAACGAATGGCTGTATGAGCAGATGTGCTTGGCAGTACCCCTGCGCCAGCTGTGCGATCGCAATTGTCCAGGTATTTCTGTAAGTAATACAGTTGATAGTTCTGATAGTCCTGCAACTCCAGTCGATCACCGTTGGGCTTCTCTGGAAGCACTGAAAAAGCAACTTCCAGGCTAGTAACGTATTTAGTACTTTACTCAGTTAATTTATGAGATTTATATAGAACCCGATTTCTTGAAGAAGTCGGGTTTCTAGTTTACAGCTATTTTCAGGTGAATAGACCACACGGTAGGAGCGCAAGACCTTGCGCTCCTACCGTGTGGTTCAAATACATGATTTCTGCTGTAAAAAAGCGCTCACCTTTAAAAAATATCTCACATAGAGCGATCGCACTCGCAACCGCTATGAACTTGGTTGATGTTGGTTTTTTAGTTGTGAGAGGTGATACAAACCTGAACAATGAGAGAAGAACTAATAACCACAGCTATATATGAACTTTCGTGAAGAGTTTAAACTGCTGCTACGTGCCCGTTACCCCTTAATTTATATTCCCACTTATGAAGAAGAACGGGTAGAAGCAGCTATCAGGGAAGAAGCAACCAACCAGGGTAATCGCCCAGTGTATACTTGGGATTTTGTCGATGGCTACCAAGGAAACCCCAATGATGTTGGGTTTGGGCGGCGTAACCCGTTGCAAGCTTTAGAATTTGTCGAAAAATTACCAGCTTCCGCACCTGCGGTCTTGATTTTACGAGATTATCATCGCTTTTTAGATGATGTAGCGATCGCTCGCAAACTCCGCAACCTTGCCCGACTTCTCAAATCGCAACCAAAAAATATTGTACTACTGTCGCCCCGCATCGCCATCCCTGACGATTTGACCGAAGTGTTGACAGTCGTGGAGTTTCCCTTACCCGCCGCTCCAGAAATTAAAACTGAGGTGGAACGCTTGCTACAAAGTACTGGTAACTCACTTTCTGGCAAAGTTTTAGATAACTTAGTGCGCTCTTGTCAAGGGCTTTCGATGGAACGGATTCGCCGGGTGTTAGCAAAGGCGATCGCTACCCACGGAGAATTGCGACCAGAAGACGTGGATCTCGTTTTGGAAGAAAAGCGCCAAACTATTCGCCAAACTCAAATCCTGGACTTCTACCCCGCCACTGAGCAAATTTCTGATATCGGCGGACTGGATAACTTGAAAGACTGGCTGATTCGTCGAGGAGGCTCATTTACTGATAAGGCGCGACAGTACGGATTACCGCACCCCCGTGGTTTAATGTTGGTGGGTATTCAGGGAACCGGTAAATCGTTAACAGCAAAAGCGATCGCTCATCACTGGCATTTACCCTTGCTACGTCTGGATGTAGGAAGGTTATTTGGTGGTTTGGTGGGTGAATCAGAATCTCGCACTCGGCAAATGATCCAAGTAGCTGAAGCCCTTGCTCCCTGTATTTTGTGGATTGATGAAATAGATAAAGCCTTTGCCGGACTTGGTAGCAAAGGTGATGCAGGAACAGCCAGCCGTGTGTTTGGCACTTTTATTAACTGGCTAGCCGAAAAAACCTCACCCGTGTTTGTCGTTGCCACCGCCAACGACATCCAAGCCTTACCGCCAGAAATGCTTCGTAAGGGGCGATTTGATGAAATTTTCTTTGTGGGTTTGCCCACCCAAGAAGAGAGAAAAGCAATTTATGATGTTCATTTATCCCGACTGCGCCCCCATAACTTGAAAAGTTATGACATCGACAGATTAGCTTATGAGACACCCGATTTTTCTGGGGCGGAGATTGAGCAAACTTTAATTGAAGCGATGCACATTGGATTTAGCCAAAATCGAGACTTTGCTAATGACGACATTTTAGAAGCAGCCAGTCAGATCATCCCCTTGGCGCGAACTGCTGTAGAGCAAATTCAGCAACTCCAAGAATGGGCTGCTGCTGGGAGAGCGCGTTTAGCATCTAAACACAGTCCTTTGAGCGATCGCCTCCGGCGCAGTACGTGAACGCATTAGACAAAGTAGAGACGTAGCAGTGCTACGTCTCTATAAGGGTTATGAATAACGCATATTTAAATTCGGTTGATGTCTATTCAGCAGTAGCTACAATAATTAGTTAGTCAAAAATCCATATTCAATAGTTAATGATGAATTATTATGGACTATTGATTTCTTATACACAATGGGTTACTTGCTTCTCTACTCGTAACCCTAGAGAGCCAGTTTAACGCTACTCCTCTCAATGGGGAAAATACGGAGATGACTGGTTCTCCTTCACCCTTAACTGTGCCAATTTTAGATTTTGGATAATAGAATTGGTTTTTTGGTTCAAACCCCTCCACTTCTGTGCGGAACAAATTTAAAATCCCCAAGCTGCAACCCAGGAGTGGGTGTAGTCGAACTAAAATACGCTCGTTCGTTGCTATCGCAAATCTAAAATCCAAAATTGTTTGACTCTTGATAATCAGGTTTTAATTATGTTGTCTGGCTTAACAAAGTTTATACTGGGGTTTTTCTTAGCGATCGCTGTGTTAATAGGTGGCGGCGCTGCAATTGCACTCTATTTCATGAATCGTACTGGCATACCCCCTGCCAAACCCATTTATTCCAATGATAGCCCCTCGGTGAAAGCTCAAGCTCCAAAAGCAACCGAGCCTGGAGGAGCTAAACCCACCCTTACACCTGGGACAAATACTAAATCTTCTCCAAGCTCAACCTCTAATCCGACAGTATCGCCTAAAGCTACCCCATCAACAAAGCCATTACCATCGGGAGCTTATCGAGGACGTGTTAATTGGGCTGAAGGCTTGAGTTTACGAGCAAAACCAAATCAAGAAGCTGAACGTATTGGTGGGGTAGGTTTTAATCAAAAAATTATTATCCTGGAAGAAAGCGAAGATAAAGCCTGGCAAAAGATTCGTTTGGAAGGTAGTGAACAAGAAGGTTGGGTAAAAGCAGGTAATACTGAAAAAGTTGATGAAAAACAACCTGAAAAACCAGAAAATACAGAACAACCACAGTAAGAACAATAACAATCGAGATGCAACGCAGGCTGCTAATAGCTAGCACCCGTTATTTTCTTGATAAAATGTCCCTAAATTTACAACTTTTATAGCCAAAAACCCATCACAGTCAAAGGTACTGGGTATTAATCTTCCCCAGTCCCCAATTCCCTTTACTATTAGGGCTAGGTCAATTACTTGTAAAGAATCATACGACAATTCTTTATCACACAGAGAAAGTGGTATACTTTCTTATAGCCATAACAACTTGAACAAAGCAAGTGAAAACAGGGGTAGATAGCTATTTAACCAAGCTCGCCTCAGTCTGCGAGACATCCGAAAGTATCAAGGTTGTTCCTACCGTAGCTGATTTCAAATTTTTGAATTGGAAAAAGTTATCTAGCGGTACGGCGATGCGTCTTCTGTCTCTGGCACTGATCACAGGGCTTCTGAGTATAGCTGGGCAAGCTTTAGCACTTCAGAAAGTAGGAAGTAATGGGCCTGAAGTTAGCAGAAACCAGAGGTGTTTAAAAAAGTTAGGCTACTTTAACGGGCCAGTGACAGGTAAGTTTGCTAGCTTGACTCAAAATGCTGTGATCAAATTCCAGCAAGCCAATAGAATAAATGCTGATGGAGTCGTAGGTGCTAGTACTCAACGAGCCTTGCAACGAACATGTCAAGGTATAACTTCTAATAGCACTGGCGCATTGCGTGGGCGCACTTCGCCGCAGGCATCGCCTGTTGGCCAATACCCTACTCTTTCTCAAGGCAAAACTGGTGCAGCCGTCACCAGATTGCAACAGCGTCTACGGCAGTTAGGCTACTTTGATACTAATCCCACTGGAAATTTTGGACGAATTACTAAAGATGCTGTAATTGCGTTCCAGCGAAATTATCGCATACCCGCTACCGGGATTGTGAATCGACAAACTTGGAATGCATTAATGGGTTCCTCTCCCACTTCAGTTAGCTCCCGTCTCTCTACTCAACAAGTGAGAGAACTACAAGTACGTTTGCGGCAGCTAGGTTATTTAAATGCTGATGCCACTGGGAATATTGGCCCAATGACTAGAGAAGCTGTAATGGCATTCCAGCGAAATTATGGCTTACCTGTTGATGGCATTGCCAATGCTCAAGTTTTGGACTCAGTGCGTAGAGCCTCCACAGGTGGTACTCAACAATCAGGCAGAGATTATCTAACTGTAGGCGATCAGGGAGAGAATGTCAGATTAGTTCAAGAGCGTTTGTGGCAATTAGGTTTCTCTAATACCAATCCTGATGGCTTTTTCAACGATTACACCACACAATCTGTAATTGCATTCCAGCAATCTTCTCGATTGAATTCTACTGGAAATGTAGATCGGCAAACTTGGGAAGCTTTAGGGTTGAATAGCTCAACTGGGGGCAATTATATTGAGAATACTCGCTATGTATTACCTCCTACAAATGATGATGTAGTACCTGTTCCCAATGGCAATACATTAGTTGCTAATAACCCTTACAGAGTAATAATTCCAATTTCCAATAATGATACTCTGAGCAGAGTGCAACAATATATACCCAACGCTATCACAGAGCAATCCAATCTAGGGGATTATGTGAATGCTGGAGCATTTAGCGATCGCGCACAAGCAGAAACACTAACGAAAAAGCTTCGCTCATTAGGTCTTGATGCACGGGTTAAATTTAATTAAATTGACAAACTCAACTGCGAACCTTCCTGAGTTTTATTCACCTCAATCCTGGCTTGGAAAGCTTCTTTGAGGTGGGGCATGTGGGTAACGGTGAGGATGCAGGCAAAATCGGAGGAGATGGCATTAATCGCGGCAATCAAGCGATCGCATCCTTCCGCATCTTGTGTACCAAAACCTTCATCCACAATCAACAATTGCAACGCCGCCCCCGCCCGTTGCGCTAATAGTTTCGCCAAAGCCAAACGGATGGCAAAGTTAATTCTAAACGCTTCCCCACCAGAGTAAGTTTCATAAGCTCGTGTTCCTCTAGAATCGGCGATTAAAATATCTAGAGTGTCTATCAGCTTGGCATTTTTCTTGGTTGATTTAGCACTGCGCCCAGCTTTTTGAGTAATAAATTGTACATGAAACTGATTACCACTCAACCGCGAAAGTAGTTGATTTGTCTCAGCTTCCAGTTGGGGCAAGACATTCTCAATCATCAGTGCTTGGATGCCATTTTTACCAAAAGCTTGCACTAATTCCTGATAAACACGATATTCTTGCTTGCAAGATTGTAATTGCTGTTGCTGTTCTTCATACTGAATTTGCAGCGTTTCTAGTTGATGCGCCAGCTGTTCTAAACGCCCTAACTTTGTAATTTGCTCATCGAGTTGCCGTCTGCGTATTGCTAGCTGCTGCTCTAAAGCTTGAATTTGGGCGGAGGGGTTAGCTGTTGCTTGTAATTGCTGAATAATACTTTCGATTTGTCCGCCAAGTTTTTGCCGCTCCGTTACTCTGGCGCTTCTAGACTCCTCTAACTCTTGCAATCTCGTCTGGAGTTGCGGATACTGCTGCTGGGCTGATAGCAGTTGTTGATACCGCAAATGCCAAGATTGAGCTTTCTTTGCAGCCATACGCAGATTGTTGTGCTGCTCGGAACTGTAGCCAATTTCGGTAATGTGACGCTCAAGAGCGGCGATTTGTTTAGCACATTCAGAATCAATCTGATCTTGCTGGATTCTCGCTTGTAATTGAGCAATTTGGGATTGTAATTCTGGTTTTCGGGCTAATAGTTGCGCTTGTCGCTTAGTTGCATCTTTAATTTGCCCTTGTTTAATTTCTGCCCATCGCCACCGCTCAACTTCGCTCCGGGCGAGGGCGTGGTCTTGTTCATTATAATTAACTTGTTGCAGATATTGGTCTAGCTGCCGGAGTTCGGCTTGTTTATCGGGAGCGTAATCACCACCTTGGAGCGATCGCTCTAAATGCTGTTTTTCGGCAGCAATTTGTTGTAACTGTTGTTGCACATCAGTTGTCGCTTCTAACTGTGCTGCCAACTGTCCCCGCTGTTCGCGTAAACCATCATAGCCTGCCAATTGTTGGGATATTTCCCGATATTCCTGTCTAAGCACCTGAATTTCTCTGTCAGACACAGCCATTTGTTCTCTGACTACCCAAAATTGCCCTTGAGTATCCTCTAACTCAGCCTGGGTTTTTTCCACCACTCGACTCCAGTGATGTTCGTCTAAAGGACGTTCACATAATGGACAAAGTGCTTCAGGATTTTGGAGCATAAGCAATTTCTGCTCTAATTCTCCCAGCAGTTTTTCATAGTCCCGTTGATGAGCTTGCAGACGTTCGATAAAGTGCCGCCTTTCTTGCCCTTTTTCTTGGACTCGTTGTAGATAAACCCGCTTTTTCTCCAGTTCCTCAATCTGAATCGCTACATCCATCACCGCTTGTTGCAGTTGCGGTTGGCGGCGATGCTGGCGTTGCAACTGGTTTTCAGTACTTTGGAGTTGTTCGAGTCGCGCTACTAAACCAGCATGAGTGCGATCGAGTTGGCTTTGTAAAGTTGCTCGTTGTTGCAACAAGGGAGTAACTTGCATTTGCAACTGATCAAGACGAGCAACATGGTGACGGGCTGCGGCTAGCTGTGACAAAGCGGCTTCTACTTCACCTGATTTAGTCAGAGTTTGCTGAATATCTCTCTCTTGCTGTTGCAAAGCTTCTAGCTGCGCTTGGGCTTGTTGCAGTTGTCGTTCGATTTCGTGGATTTGTTTGGTAAGTTGTTGTTGCTTTTGTTGACGATTCTGTTGGGCGCGGGTGTGTTCTTCAAATTTGACAGCAAAAGCTTCTTCTTGAGATTGTAGACTTTGATATTGGGCATATCCAGCTTTAATCTCATCTTCTTGGTGTAATATTTTTTCTAAATCTGATAGCTGAGAGCCAATAGCTGATTGTTCTTGTTGGAGGCGATCGCAATCTTGGGTAAGATTTTGGTATTGCTGCTTTATAAAATTGAGTTGTTGTTCCCAATTTTGGCGCTGGTGCTGGACAACTTGCAAACTTTGCAATTGAATATTATCAAAAGCTTGCACTTGTTGCAGTTGGTTGAGTTCAGCTTCTAACTCTAGTCTTTGCGCTTGGGTTGTCTCACGTTGTTGCAGCTGAATTTTGATCGACTCCAAAGAACGCTCTAACTCTACTGCTCGCGCTTTGAACTGACGAGAAGACTCCTTTGCCCGTTCTTCCAAATCATCGTACTGATTGAGTTTTAACAACTCCGCTAAAATTTCTTTGCGTTCCGTCGGGCGTTTGAGCATGAATTCATCTGCACGACCTTGACGTAAGTAGGCAGAATTAATAAATGTATCATAATCAAGCTTGATATGTTCTAAAATCAAATCCTGTGTCGCTCTTACCCCTTTGCCAGTGAGTGAGCGAAACCCAGATGGTATTTCTATTTGAAATTCAAGAACGCTAGTACCTCCCCGAATTCGGGTACGAATCACCCGATATTTTTGCTGGTTGCTTTGGAAAGTGAAATCAACTCGAACTTCTTTAGCACCAGAATAGATCACATCATCTTCAGCAGTGGCACGGCTTTCACCCCAAATAGCCCAAGTGATTGCTTCTAAAAGGGAGGATTTACCCGCACCATTGGAACCACAAATACAAGCCGTATGCAAACCGCCAAAATCTAAAGTTGCATCACGGTAACTGAGAAAGTTTTTGAGGATAAGTTGTACTGGGATCATTCAGGCTATAGCGCCACATCTACTTTTAATAATTAACAGTACAGATGCACTGTTTGTTAGTTTAGCTATCTAGATATCAGGTTTCTAGTCTTGAAGACATCAATTTTACAAAAATTAACAATATGATGAGTCAATTTTTCTTGTTCCATAAAGAACTTTTGCTATCTTCGGAGAAAAACGAAACTCATCTGGAGGCTTTTAATTATTTCTTTGTGTTAACTGAGAAGAAAACATTCTTATTTGATTTGTGGGAATTGAAAGTTACAAATCCCTGACTTATCAAATAAATCGGGGATCTTGTCTCTTAGAAGTTATTTAGGATTGTCATTGGCTAGTTGCGTAGGCGTAGTCCGTCTTAGACATCGCGATCGCTTGACCTTGACCGAGGTATCAACAATCCAATATATGTACCGACAGCAAATTTTGTTAAATCTAGAAATTGAGGGCGGCTTTTGTCGTCGATAACTGCGAGAGTGAGAGAACCAATTACCATAATTAGCGTTACAACAGCCAGCACTTCATCTCTTGAAGGAAATTTTTTGGATAACATCGATTCACTCCTAAATCATTTGAATCACTACATCCATACTTTGACAGGTGAGTGTTTGTTGTAAGGTTAAAGACAGGCTTGCGATATGAGTGACTTGTGTATGCGATGAGGATGAATTGCCAAATTCGCAGTTAGAATCAGCAAAAGTGTAATAGTTAGCTTATGTCCGGGCGATCGCTTTCTTGTTCTCCAGAAGGTATCCAAAAAGCAAAAAAAGCTTTAATTCGTTATTCCTTAATTCAAAAGGCATTAGCTGAAGAGTTAGAAGTAACTCGCCAGCCGATCGGAAAATTCTTTACAGGTAAACCTGTTGACCGCAATCTCTTTGTGCAGATTTGCGACAGGCTAGACCTAGAGTGGGAAGAAATAGTTGCTGAAGCAGCTACTGAACCAGAGGTAAGCCAAGACAACAGCATTGATATTGATGCGATCGTCCAAGAGGTACGCGAAAAGATAAAACCCATCATTCAAGAACGTTGTGGCACAGTGCGAGTGCTGGATACGCCTCAATCCATCGGCTTGAATGACATTTACACTAGCGTCAATATATTAGAGAAAATCACTGGACAGCGACGGTTAGGAATTGATGAATTATTAGAACAGTCTAGTAGCCAGGATTTTGACCTCTTTGGACTTAACAGAATTACTGAAAAACGAGTGCCAGGACTGCAAGCGGTTGAGAAGTATTCCAAGCTAATGATTTTAGGTAAACCAGGAGCAGGTAAAACCACATTTTTGAAGTATTTAGCGATTCAGTGTATTGGAGGTGAGTTTCAGGCTGAACGTGTACCGATTTTTGTCACCCTCAAAAGCTTTGCGGAAGCTGCAAACAAACCTGGATTATTGCAATACATCACTGAAGAGACGATAAATCCTATCTCTTCTATTCGAGATGTAATAACTTATGGCAAGGCATTAGTTTTACTTGATGGGTTGGATGAGGTTAGAGAAGAGGATAGCGATCGCATCTTAAAGGAAATTCGTGAGTTCTCTGACCGTTTCCCAAACAATCAGTTTGTGATGACTTGTCGTATTGCAGCACGGGAGTATACCTTTGAGAAGTTCACAGACGTAGAAGTTGCTGATTTTGATGATGACCAAATTTCCAACTTTGCCAATGACTGGTTTAAGGATAAAGCTGTAAAACCAGAGGCTTTTATCAAACGTCTCGAAGACAATAACCGAATTAAAGAACTTGCTGCAAGTCCTATGCTGCTAACGTTGCTTTGTTTAGCATTTGAAGAGTCAGGAGATTTCCCTGCAAATCGTTCTGAGTTATACAAAGAAGGACTAGATGCGTTATTGAAAAAATGGGATGCCAAGCGGGGAATTCAACGCGACCAGATTTACAAAAAGCTATCAGTCCAGCGTAAAGAAGATTTACTCAGCAAAATGGCTTTGACTACTTTTGAGGGGAGTGAATATTTTTTCAAGCAGAAAGTAGCAGAACACTACATTACAGAATACATTCGCAATTTACCCGGTGCTAATACTGACGAAGAAACATTGCAACTTGACAGTGAGCAAGTTTTGCGTTCAATTGAGCATCATCATGGGCTAGTTGTCGCAAGAGCCAAAAGGATTTACTCATTTTCTCACCTGACATTTCATGAGTATTTCACAGCTAGAGAATTTGTGGTTGTGAGACAGTCATCAGAGGAAGCGCTGCAAAATCTTGTTAGCCATATTACTAAGAAACGCTGGCGAGAGGTCTTTTTGCTGGCGGTTGGGATGTCACCAAGTGCAGACTGTTTGTTACTTTTGATAAAAGAGAAAATTGATTCGCTTTTTGCTGCTGATGAGAAATTGCAGCAATTTCTAAAGTGGGTCAACGAGAAATCTCTTTCAGTTAAGGTTCTTCACAAGCTAGAAGCAATTCAAGTCTTTTACTTTGACCTTACTCTTGCTCCTGCCTCCAAACATGCTCCTGATCTAGATTTTTATCCGATCCTTGCCTTTAATCTTGATTCTACTTTTATTTTTGAAGGAGACTTAGAACTCAACCCTGCTGACTTGACTCTCGATTTCTGTTTTGCTACCACTGTTGCTCATGCTCTAGATGACAGTATTGACTCCGATTTGATTATCCCTCTTATTGCTGGTGTTGATATTGATTCTGTTCTGCAACAATCATTACGAAAACTCGAAAAGGAAATTCCAAATTGGAAAGATGAAATCTGCTTTCATAAATGGCAAGAAGAGAAGCTTTCAGCCTGGACTGAAAATTTCCGAAGCTTGATTATTCAGTATCGCAATATTGGCCATAACTGGCAGTTCAGTAAACAGCAAAAGGAATTGCTTAAGCAGTATTACGAAGCTAATGAATTACTGGTCGAGTGTCTACATAGTGATTGTTATGTCAGCCGGGAAGTGCGACAGCAAATAGAAGATACCTTGCTATTACCGATCGCAGAGATTAAAGAGCGTCAGCAGCAATCTTAAATACATACAAAGCAGATACTAAATCATTCGTTAAGAAAGCGAAAATATTTTCCAATTTCTAGCAAATAAATTTATAATGAAAGTAATGAGTTCGCAGTCAGCCGATTCGCCTCTATTCAATGGCTGAAGATATGTGAACATAAGGAATAAAAGAACATTGGGGAACAGAATGACACTCATTTTGCGTCTTATGAGTGTTTCGCCTCTTACTTTCAGTGATGCACATTAACAGGATACAAATTCTGAGGGGCTATGTCTACGACGGACTACGCCTAAACGATCGCACACACTTCCTATCATAATAAGTACTTGTATCTTCGGAATACGCTTATAGACAAGTTCAAAAACAGTCAGAAACAAACTCAGTGAATCCTCGTCATTAAATACATCACATACATAAAGGATAACCCTCTTATGACACGCTTACATCAATGGAAATCTGGAACTGCTGCACTTATGGCAATGGCCGTTACTACAAGCGTCATTAGCCCGTTATTGGGCTTGGCTCCTGCTAATGCTCAATACAGAATTGATCAAAACAGAACTGGGCAATACGGAAACGTTACCATTCCTTCTGGGGTCGCTTTTCCTGTCACCTACGAAAAAGAGACAATTACTATTGCTCCTGGAGAAAGTAAATCTCTAACCTTGAGAATAGCCAATGACATTATCGACAGAAATAGAAATGTTTTAATTCCTGCTGGTACTAAAGTAAATGGACGGCTAGAATCTGTTGACTTAGATAGTTATTCAAGAAATACAGATGATAAGAGAAGAAAAGGCGTAAGGTTTGTCGCTCAAGAATTAGAATTTTCTAACGGTCAGCGTCAGTCGATTAATGCAACTTCTCGGACATACACCACAACTCAAAGAGTTTCACAAGGGCCCAGCACAGGTCAGGTTTTAACTGACGCAGCTATTGGTGGCGGTGCTGGTCTTTTAGGTTCACTAATTACTGGCAACAACAGAATTGACGATTTAAAACCTGTTATCGGTGCGGCTGCGGGTGCAGGAGCGAGTGTGCTGTTGCGAAAGAAAGAAGCAAATGTCTTTGTCCTCAGACCTGCACAAGATTTAAGGCTCACACTGAATTCTAACTTGAATTTAGTACCACAATCCCGCTACTAGATTTAACTCTATTCCAGTCGTGACTTTAATCACCCCTGATAGGCGATCGCCACTTTAACTATAGTGTGCGATCGTCTTCATTTTTATCCCTATAAATTTTCTTTTAAATTGTCTTTTTCTGGAACTATTACATCTCTGTATCGTCTTACTCAGTATTGATATTGATTGGAATCCTTGTTTAATTGTACTAACAGGTAATAGGGTGATTTCACTACTAATTTTTCAAGCTATTTATAAAGATTTATAGTAAGCACCAAAGTGGTTAAAAAATAAGTATTAAATTCCTTACTACAAACTTCCTTACCCATAAATTTAGACTTGACATACTACTATTTCGTTTGAAACAGACTTTTGATTATGACTGTATTACTAAAGTAATGGTTTTACTAAATGCAGAAAACTGGGGAACCTAATACTTCAGTAAATGTCTAATTAATTAACAGTAAAAAAATAATTTAACTGGAGTAAAAAAATAATGTTTAACTTAAATCGTTGGCAATCTAGAACAGCTGCACTCATGGCTTTGAGCGTCACAGTCGGTACTGTAGCGCCTTTCATTACAGCTTCGCCATCTTTTGCTCAAACTACTTTTTCTGATGTTTCATCTAACTATTGGGCAGCACAATTTATTCAACAATTGTCACAGCGAGGTGTAATTGCCGGATTTCCTGATGGTAGCTTCCGCCCTGAAGAACCGGTGACACGCGCTCAATTTGCCGCGATGGTCAACAAAGCTTTCCAAAAAGCACAGCAACGATCGCCAATCAGTTTTACTGATGTGCCTAGCAACTATTGGGCATCGGGTGCGATTCAGCAAGCTTATACCATTGGTTTCTTATCAGGATATCCCGGTAATCGCTTTGAGCCTAACCAAGCTATTCCCCGCCAACAGGTTTTAGTTTCCCTTGCCAATGGTCTGGAATATAGTCCCAGGGGCAATACCGAAAGCACTCTGCAATACTTCAACGATGCTTCTAACATCGCTAGCTATGCCCGTAGCCCGATCGCAGCAGCAACTGAAAAGCAAATTGTGGTCAACTATCCTAATGTGAAGTTCCTGAATCCAACTGCAACCGCCACCCGCGCCCAGGTAGCAGCTTTTATCTACCAAGCATTGGTTAGTTCTAATCAAGCCTCGGCAATTAACTCGCCTTATGTTGTGGCTGTTGGGTCTACTACCCCAACACCTGTAGCTGTGACAATTCCTCAAGGGACTGCTATCCCTGTGAAGTATGACAAGGCAGAAAAAATTCTGGTTACAAAGGATGAAACAGCGCCTTTGACATTGACAGTATCCCAAAATGTGGTTACGCAAGACGGATCTGTAGTGATTCCTGCTGGTAGTCAGGTTATTGGTCAACTCAAACCTGCTACAGGCGGTTCTCAATTCATTGCCGAGAAATTAGTTTTGACCGGCGGTCAAGAGTATCAACTGAATGCTAGTTCTGACGTGATTACCAAAACTGAAAGAGTCAACAAGGGTACTAGTACTGGTTCAATCATCCAAAATACTGTATTGGGTGCAGGTGCAGCCGCTGCGGTATCTGCTGTTACAGGCGATCGCGCCATTGCCACAGAAGAAGTCTTGGGTGGTGCTGGTATTGGTGCGTTGGTTGGTCTCTTCTTCGGCAGAAATAGCGTTGACTTAATCGCTATTGACCCAGATACCGATTTACAAATGACCATCAATCAAAACTTGTTGGTTTCACTAAGATAGTCATTGGTCATTGGTCATTAGTATTTACAAAGGACAAATAACAAATTCTAAACTTCTGGCAACCAAATAATAAACGTAGTTCCCGGCGCATCGGGTGAAGTTAGCTTAGAGTTAATTGCAGGGCTGAAAACCTCGATTTCGCCCTGCATTTGCTCTATTAATTGTTTAGCGATCGCTAGCCCCAAACCTGTACCGGGGATTTCTGTTTGCGCTTGTACACCCCGATAGTGCCGTTCTCCAAGATGTTCTAAATCTTGGGGTGGAATCCCAGGCCCATTATCACTGATGACAATTCCCTGAAAATTCCCTTTTTCTTGCCCCGCCTGAATCAAAATTTTGCCCCCAGTGGGAGTATATTTCAAAGCATTATCGATGATATTAGTTAAGACCTCTCGTAATGCTTTGACGTTGGCACGCACTAGGGATGAATTCTGTTGAATTTCAGTTATTAGTTTTAGCTTTCGCTCTTGGGCGATCGCTTTGGCTGATATTAATAATGGTTCTAATATATCTGCTAGAGAGCAGTCAACTGCTTTATCTCCCGTTCCTGGCAATAATAGCAGCGGTTTAGCGTCTTTTTGGATGGTTGCTTCTACAAATACTTCATCTTCCGCCAAATGTAGTGGCGCTAAATCTGCTTCAGTCAAGTCAATTACTTGCTCAAATTGTTGTAGCAATTCTTGAAGGCGATCGCTTTCCCGCACAATACTATTTGCTACATCGCGGTTAGCGTCTGCTGGCCGTAGTCGTTTTAATAGCAGTTTGCCAAAAGTCCGCAACGCCGTTAATGGGTTACGAAACTGATGCAACAGGTTATCTAGCAAATCCCGCTGTTTTTCTTGAAGAATTTGTTGCTCATGCAACTGCTGCTCAACCCATGCTCGGCGTTGATCTAAAATACAAGCGATCGCTAATGTTTGAGCTATCTGTTGAATCTGACTTTGCTCGTGTTCATTCCATGCCCGGTCTTGCCTACCTGTCACCAGCAACCCCATCATCACACCCTCATAAATCAGAGGTAAAACAACTTGGTTGCCACTAAGTAAGTATTCCTCTTTTAGATGGGGTGGAGACGAATCTGGTGTCTCAGACTCCCCTGACGAGCTTGGAGATTCTGAACCTGCTGTCAATAACCTTCTCTGATGATTGGGTAATATAAACGCATTTCCAACTTGAAGCTGCTTGTATGCTGTCCCCTCAGCATTTTCCTCTCCTGGCGATAATAATGCTGTTTCCGGGTAAATCACCACAGGAATAAGCTTTGCATCGCTTGAAGGAGTTTCTACCAATTCTTGTGTCAGGTACACAATACTTAAAGTTGCTCCCAGCCCTTGGGTTAGTAGCGCTATTTGCTCTCGACACAGAGCAAGAAAATCGGAACTGGAAGACATTAACATTTTTTAGCTCTTGCTCAAGATTATAGATTTTGAGGCATGATGTAAGAGAGGATACTTAATTTTTACCTCACTCATGTAATAAAGCTTAACTAAAATTTTCTTAGAGATGGTTTCTACTAGGGGATTATATTTTTAGGTGACTTTATTTTTTCTATGTTCAAACATATTAACTTTCTTATCTTAAAAGGTTAAAAACTATTGATATTTTGAACTAGAACCTATATAATGACGACGGATTTTGTAGCTATCACTACAATCTATAGCTTGAAAGAGGAGGACAATAGATTGGCAAGGAGACGCAAAAGGAAGAGTCGTCGTCGTCAGGAAGGACGGCGCATTTTGGAGCATGTACCTCAATATAGCATTGAGAGTGGCGAAGAAAAGCCTGTGACAGCAGCGAGAAGATTCATTCAAGCTGAAGGGATTTTGCCACCGGCTTTACTACTCGTAAAGCGAAATGAACACACCACAGATCGTTATTTCTGGGCAGAAAAGGGACTGTTTGGTGCTCAATACGTAGAGGAAAACCATTTCTTGTTTCCTAGCTTGAGGGTGTTAGAACCTTCACCAGGTCAAGAATCTCTTGCCTTAGCTAGTCGATGAACCATAAATGGTCATCTTAGGCATTGAATGTGGCTCCTGACTATTATTAACTGGCAAAATTGCTAAGTTTATGCAAAATTTAATTTTTTTTTAGTTTGTAGCTGATTTGCCAGTAAATCTAGTCCAGGTAGTTGGAAAGTAAACCTGTCTCAAACCACGCTAGATTGCATGGGTTGATACTATTTTGATGATGCAGAAGGGAATGGGTATAGAGCCAAGTGCTTCAAAAAGCGCTAGTGAAGTTGCGCTCTTATGCCGTAGATGGTTAAGCAAGCTCTGTCAATGAATTTAAGTTAATGAATTTAAATTTTTTCCCCATGACTTGTGTCGTGGGGAAAACTGACAAAGCAGCCGTCTTGATGTCCTCCTTCCTACTTTCCATTGCCTAAAGAGTAGGTCAGGTCAGAAGTTTGCATATCATAGTTAAGAGATGGTCACAAAAAGCAACAATTATTTCCCAGGCTTTAGCTGTAGAGTCCTCTGCAACTCACTGAGTTCATCTCGATGGGCAACTACGGTTATCTTACTTGAGAGGGTTTGTTCGCTCTGAGTTGTTTCTACTTTGAGCGACACCTTCTCAAGCCTTCCAGATTTTTTCCAATAAAATAGACCACTTAAAGGCGATAGCAGCACCATAGCCAGAACAAGGGTACTGAAGCTAGGAAAAAGCAGGGATACTACCAGAGATAGACAAACAATCCCGGTAGCTGCCAATAAAGTTAGAAATATAGCTAAGAACCAGCTGGGGCGAACATTACCTTCAAAAGTCACCTGGTTTTGTTCTCGGTCTACCGCTGCCACTCGGTAAGACCGCGATCGAAAATACTCTTTTAATTGAGACATTAAAGCAGCTTCGTCTTGCTCAGATATCAGTTGCGCTATTTCAGTGCGGTCTTTAGTCGAGGCACGAATAAAGAAAAACAGCCCAACCGATAACAACAAGGTTAGCAGGAACGTAGATGGCAGAATAGCAGTATCCATAACTAATTGTTAGTGTTTGACTGTAGGAGACTTATTCATTATCAATTATTTGTTACTTTGTCCTCCTGTTAATGTAGTTTTGCCAAAGAAAAGCTAGGTCATGAGCTTGAACTTGCCATTCGGGAGAAACTTGGTACATCCGCCTGGGGCGTCCCCGTCCTTCGAGTTTCTTCCAATATCCAGTGATTGCCCCTTGGTCTTCCAGAAATTTGATTGCACTATAAAGCACGGTATCTGAAAGCCGATAAATGGGATATTCAGTTTCTAATTGCTCGATCAACTCGGTTCCGTAGGATTCACCTTGTAATAAAACAGACAGTATGTAACAAACTGCTAGTTCCTGACAAAGGTAAGTTGGCGGAGGATTTTCAAAGAATTGATATATATCCTCAAGTTTCATGGTTAATGAATGGCTAAAAAAATGCCTTAGGGTAAGGTCTATAATCCTTATAGCCAGTATACAGTGCTACTGCTAAGTGAGTAATACATATAAAGCTACTTAGACTAGATATCCATTGCGTAAACACCAAATAATTATCCACGCCTGTGAAGTTGTGGGACGAGTTTGCGGGTTTTAAGGGCACACAATAATGTACTCTACTCAAGCTCGATACGGTGTAGTGAGAAGCAAAAAGACAGTGGAGAAGTCACGATCTTAGTATTAAGTGATGCCAAACTAGTTAGAACTGCTTAAGCAATAAAATGCCATCGAAGAAATTTTACAGGTAAAATGCTATTTTGTCTGTAAAAGTTAATAAACACTTTGTTTTACAGTGATTTTCCCCATGCAAATTCTCAAAGCTTACGCTAAGGGATATGTCTGGGTTAAAGCTACTACGGCAGTGAAAACACTTAAGCAGTCACCATTACTGATTTCCTCCATCAGAGAATCTCTTGTCTCTTATGGCAATTGTGATAGTAAATTTATCAAAGAAGACCTAAAGGAGGGGGAAAGAAAACCTAACTTTTCACGTTATATGGAAAAGCTAACGATTAACCTAACCCCCTAACCTCCTTTCCGTCACGGGAAAGGGGAAAATTCAAAGTCTTTCTCTTAGAAGGAGAAGAGATTTAGACAAAGGTTTTCTATATACCGTGAAAAGTTAGAAAGAAGACCGAAAGACCTCGGAAAAGAACTCTCCGTGTCTTTACGTCCTCTTCCGTGCCCCTTAATCAAGCGCCCAGCAAATTGGTGATCACTATGTCACAAACCCCCGATGCCCCATCATCTTCCTCAACTCTCCGGGCAATTGCCCAAATATTTCGTCTCTTAGGTTGGAGTAGCTTCTGGACTCAGTTAGCTTTAGGTGTAGTTTCTGGCGTAATTTTGCTGGCTAACAGCCTTTTTGGTCGGAATATTGGTAGTACTAATAATGCAGGAACAGGTTTTGGTGTCTTATTAGAAGTTTGTGGACTTTTGGCATTGGGTGGAGGCATTTATTTAGCTTACCGTTACACCAGAATTGGCAATCAACTCCAATCCTCTAATCCCAGCAACCGCCCCCGGAAAAGTGAGACTGTACAAGTGTTACGCTTAGGATTATGGGTGAATTTGGCGGGAATATTGTTAACTCTATTAGGGGCGCAAGCAATTGTAGGTAGTTTTACCCTTAGGGCTTTGTCTCAAGGTCAATTGATATTTTCTGCCCAAGCTAATCAAGCGATTATCAGTGGTTTAGATATGTTTGTGGTTTTAGCAAATATCCAGACATTACAAGCCCACTTTGCTGGACTGTTAGCATCACTTTGGCTACTCAATCGCATTAGCCGACCTTAGTTTAGGAATCAAAAGTCAAGAATTAGGAGGTTGTTCTTCTTTTCTTGTCTCCCTTATCCCCCTCTTTTGACTTGGGTACATAATTGGCTATATGCTGCTGAGATGTTGACAGGTAGATAATAATAGGCTAAAAACTGAGAAAAATTTGTGCTGGATATCAAGCAAATACGGGAAAATCCGCAATTAGTTCAAGAACGATTGAATAGTCGTAGTGGTAAATATGACATTGAACCGATATTACAGTTAGATCGGCAACAACGGGAACTTGAGGGGACGCGTAGTCAACTCCAAGCCCGTAGCAACGAAATCGGTAAAATTGTCGGGCAGAAGATTAAATCTGGGATGAATCCTCAAGACCCAGAAATTCAAGCTTTGCGGGATGAAGGTAACTCTGTCAAAGCTACGTTGAGTGAACTGGAACCCCAGGAAAAAGACCTCAAAGCTGAAATTGCCCAACTTGTGTTGGCACTTCCCAATTTGCCCAGCGACTCTACACCCCTTGGTAAAAATGAGGAAGATAACGTAGAAGTGCGGCGTTGGGGTGATGAGTACATTCCCCAAAATCCGAATATTCTTCCTCACTGGGAAATTGGCGAAAAGCTAGGTATTCTCAATGTTGAACGAGCTGTAAAAGTTGCCCAAAGTCGCTTTGTGACATTGATAGGTGCTGGTGCGGCATTGGAGAGGGCATTAATTCAATTTATGCTGTCTCTCCATACTCAAGCGGGTTATGTGGAAGTCAGTCCGCCTCTGTTAGTTAATACCGAGTCTTTGACAGCTACCGGTCAGTTACCCAAGTTTGCTGAAGAAAGCTTTAAATGTGCTGATGATGACTTGTGGCTGATTCCTACGGCAGAGGTTCCAGTTACAAATCTCTACCGGGGTGAAATTCTCGCTGCTGAAAACTTGCCTATTTACCACTGTGCTTTTACTCCCTGTTTTCGCCGCGAAGCTGGTAGCTATGGGCGCGATATGCGGGGATTAATTCGCCTGCATCAATTTAACAAGGTGGAGATGGTGAAATTTGTCGAACCCAGTAAATCTTTTGATGAACTGGAGAAATTGGTAGGGAATGCAGAAGCAATCTTACAGGCGTTGAAGTTACCTTACCGAGTAGTCAATTTAAGTACTGGAGATTTGGGATTTGCCTCTACCAAAACTTATGATTTAGAGGTTTGGTTGCCCTCTTCTGGCAAATACCGCGAAATTTCTAGCTGTTCCAATACTATAGATTTCCAGGCGCGACGGGCTGATATTCGCTTCAAAGAGGCGGGGAAGAAAGGCACTCAGTTCGTACATACCCTCAATGGTTCGGGTTTGGCTGTGGGACGGACTATGGCAGCAATTTTGGAGAATTATCAACAACCGGATGGGACAGTGAGGATACCAGAAGCCCTGCAACCTTACTTGGGGCGTGAAGTTTTATAATTTGTCATTAGTCATTTGTCCTTTGTTATTTACCAATGACTAATACCCAATACCCAATGACCAATGACCAATGACCAATGACTAATACCCAATACCCAATGCCCAATTAGAATGGAGATAACTATAGCTTAATATCTTCACTAATTTACTCTATGTCAGTTTTAGCAGCGATCGCAGTTTTGGCTGTTTTGATCTTGGTACACGAGTTGGGACATTTTGTTGCAGCCCGTTCTCAAGGCATTCTCGTTAATCGTTTTTCTTTGGGTTTTGGCCCAGTTCTTCTTAAGTATCAAGGAAAGCAGACCGAATATGCTGTCCGCGCCTTTCCTTTGGGCGGCTTTGTGGGCTTTCCCGATGATGACCCCGATAGCGATGTTCCACCCAATGACCCGAATCTGCTGCGTAACCGTCCAGTTTTAGACAGGGCGATCGTTATCAGTGCTGGAGTGATCGCAAATTTAATATTTGCCTATTTAGTGTTGGTTCTGCAATTGGGTATCGTCGGCATTCCCAAGGAATTAAACTATAAAGCTGGTGTCGCCGTACAGCCTGTTAATCAGGAATCTGTTGCCTATCAAGCAGGAATTCGGGAAGGAGATATTATTCTGGCTGTTAACGGTCAAGAACTCCCGGCTTCTGATAAGTCAACTCCTTTGCTGACAAAAGAAATTCAAACTCATCCCAATCAGCAAATCGAACTGAAAATTCTGCGTGACAACCAACAACAAACTCTGAAATTAACGCCAAAATTGGGAGCCGATGGCAAAGGTGTAGTTGGTGTGGCACTAAGCCCAAATGCTACAGCAGTTTATCGCCGTCCTAATAGTCCTTTTGAAATTTTCGGCATTGCTGCTAACAGATTTCAACAATTATTTGTTGGGACATTAAGCGGTTTTGGCCAGTTAATTACCAACTTTCAACAAACTGCTGGACAAGTTTCTGGGCCGGTTAATATTGTCAAAATAGGTGCAAAATTAGCTGAAGATAATAGCGCAAATCTGTTGTCTTTTGCCGCAATTATCAGCATTAACTTGGCTATTATCAACATTTTACCCTTACCCGCTTTGGATGGCGGACAACTTGCTTTTCTGCTGATTGAAGGTTTACGCGGTAAGCCTGTACCCGCCCGCATTCAAGAAGGTGTAATGCAAACGGGTTTGGTGTTACTCTTAGGCTTAGGAATTTTTCTAATAGTCAAAGAAACTACTCAATTAACTAGCCAATTGGAATGGGTACAAAAATTATTCCAGTGAAAATAGGGAGTGGGGAAAAGAAACTTTTAACTTTAAAGGAGCGATCGCTAGAAATTTTAGCTCGTCTGAAGCGTCTTTATCCAGATGCTACTTGCTCTTTAAATTACTCAACACCAGTACAATTGTTGGTGGCAACAATTCTCTCTGCTCAATGTACTGATGAGCGGGTGAATAAAGTCACACCAGCTTTATTCGATAGATTTCCTGATGCTGAGAGTTTAGCGATCGCTGACTTAGTAGAGTTAGAAAACTTGGTGCGTTCAACTGGATTTTATCGCAATAAAGCCAAAAACATTCAAGCCGCCTGTAGGATGATTGTGACTGAGTTTAACTCTGTTGTCCCCAACCAAATGGAACAGTTGTTAAAGCTTCCAGGTGTGGCGCGGAAAACAGCAAACGTAGTCTTGGGTCATGCTTATGGCATTAATGTTGGAGTGACGGTAGATACTCACGTTAAGCGCCTTAGCGAACGTTTGGGTTTAACTGACCATACAGACCCCGTTCGGATTGAGCAAGATTTAATGGGTTTATTGCCGCAGCCTGATTGGGAAAATTGGTCAATTCGGCTGATTTATCATGGTCGTGCTATTTGTAAAGCACGTTCTCCCGTCTGCATTGCTTGTGAACTTGCTGATTTATGTCCTGCTGCGAATAAACCAGTGGTTGTAGGGTAAGCGACACAAGTAACCCCAGAATTGATGGAGAGACTGTAGAATGGAAAACGGTGTCTTTAAATAAGTTAGAGAATATATGGCAAAAAAGAGCATGATTGAGCGCGAGAAAAAGCGCACCAAATTGATAGAAAAGTATGCTGACAAACGGGAAGCTCTTTTAGAAGAGTTCAGAAGTGCAGCATCTCCTCTAGATAAATTGGAAATCCACCGGAAGATTCAACAGCTACCCCGGAATAGTGCGCCCACTCGTCACCGCAATCGTTGCTGGTTGACTGGTCGTTCTAGAGGTGTTTACCGCGATTTTGGGTTGTCTCGGAACGTACTGCGAGAATGGGCGCATGAAGGTCTTTTGCCTGGAGTCGTTAAGTCTAGCTGGTAGTCAAGAGTCATTAGTCATTAGTCATTGGTAAATAACAAAGGACTAATGACAAAAATTATTGACCACAACACTTATCAATTCCCAGACTTTCTAAGAGTAGATCGCTGACGGCGTTGGCGATCGCAAACTCTCCATAAAAGCTATTGGAAAAATCATAGGACTGCATCTCTGTGACAATGGCAATTACCAGAGAACCAAGGTCATTTTCTCCTTCCATCCGTTGACGCACAAAAATCTGTGCAGCTCGTTGGGCAATATTTTGGTTGACTGCTTCGGGGATAAATTCTGTATCTAGCCACCGTTGTAGGCGTTCTCGTAACCATTCACCTTCGAGCAACGGATTTTCAGGTGGTGGTAGGGTAATGGGTGGAATTGGTTGAGTCATTTTTTTTATTTTAAACGCAGAGGGACGCGGAGGGAAACGCAGAGGAACGCGGAGGATGATTGATAGGATCAAATGGCGTTTCTCTGGTGTTTTTTTTATATTTATTTATGGAATATGATATCGCGGCTATTGTTGAGGGTTATGCACAAGGCTATTTTCTCATGGCTGATGAGCGCGATCGCCTGAGTTGGTACGGAAGTCGCGATCGGACTTTTATTCCTTTGGATGAACGGTTTCGCTATCCTAAGTCTTTGCAGCGTGTCCTGAATCAAGAGCGTTTTAGTGTGGCTATTAATCGGGACTTTCAAGCGGTGGTGGCTGGGTGTGCTGACAGAGAGACAACTTGGATTTCACCGGAGTTGCAAAAGATTTACTGGCTACTTTACCAGAATGGTTATGCTTTTAGTTTTGAAACTTGGCAGGGTGACGAATTAGCTGGGGGAATTTTAGGGATTGTTATTGGTGGGGCTTTCATTGGCGAGTCGATGTTTTACCGCATTCCTGAAGGCTCGAAGGTAGCGATGGTAAAGTTGGTGGAAAGATTGCGCCAGAGGAAATTTGTGTTTTTCGATGCCCAAATGATGAATCCGCATTTAGAGAGGTTTGGGGCTTATCGGGTTGAGGATGAAGAATATCAAACTTTACTTAAGCAAACGTTGCAACGTCGTTGTTTTTTGGTATAGTTCCGTAAACTTTTTAATGAAGCCTATGTGCTTAGAGAGTATTCCAGCGCTACACATATAAATATAAGTAGCTACAAGTATGGTGTGTTGCATATATTTTTTGACTTTTTATTGCTTCTCAAAGAACGTCTTTCCCGTCGTTTACCAGAATTTATTTTTAAAGGGCGAGTCAATGAAGTAAAACAAAAAATATCTTCTGGCAAGATTCCTAATACAATTGACCTGGATGAAGCGTTAGAAAGGCTTGAGATAGTTTAGTAGTGAGAAAATAAGCTAGAAAAATAGATAACATTCATGCCCAGGAAAATTCGGGAATTAAAAGCTCAGATTGCGCGTGAAGGATTCGTTTATTTGCCTAAGCGTGGCAAAGGTAGTCATGAGCGTTGGCTACATCCTTTGCTCAAAAAAACACTAACAATTCCCGGTAAGGATGGAGATGATGTGCCAATCTATCTAGAAAAACAGTTAGCAAGTTTATTGACTAAACTCCAAGAGTTAAGGGAGGACGAGGATTCATGAATCGATACAGTATGATTCTTCAATGGTCTGATGAAGATCAGCTTTTCCTAATCACTATTCCAGAGTTTGCCGATCGCGTTATTATGCCTTGTACTCATGGCAAAACTCGTGAAGAAGCTATTCGTAATGGCGAAGAAGTGATTGAAATGTACTTGGAAGCTTGGCAAGTAGAAGGTGAATCTATTCCTGAACCTAGCACGCTTCAAATTGCCTGATTACCAAGCAATTCAACGATTGCAACTAAGAAGCGCCTACTTTATATACTGGGTTAAAGACTATTTCCGAGTGAAACCTTATGTCAGACTTACTTGGAAGAATTACAGTTAATTCCAAACAATGTGGTGGTCGTCCCTGTATCCGGGGCATGAGAATTCGAGTATCAGATGTACTCGACGTGTTGGCGGCGGGACTGAGTGCCGAACAAATTTTAGAAGAAATGCCCGATTTAGAAGCGGATGATCTTAAAGCAGCACTTGTGTACGCTTCACGTAAGCTCAATCATCCCGTTTTGGTTGCATGACAATCTGGGTAGATGCACATCTGTCACCCGCAATTGCAACTTGGATCACCACCACATTCGGCATAACCGCATTAGCTTTGCGTGATGTTGGGCTTAGAGATACCGAAGATCCTGAAATTTTTGAGGCAGCAAAGGCTAAAGGAGTCATCTTCATTACCAAGGACAGTGACAAAGCTTGACTTAGTTGATCGTCTTGGAACACCGCCACAAGTTATCTGGTTGATATGTGGCAATACGTCAAATGCCCGATTGAAAGAGATTCTGAATTCAACATTGCCAGAAGCATTAGAGCTTTTGCGATCTGGTGAAGCGTTAGTCGAAATCAGAGAGGATTAACGGTGCAAGCTAACCAAAGCGATCGCAGTCTAACAAACCTACTGCACCGTAATGTAGTTTCGTACTGATTAATCTGCATATCTTAATCACTTCCGCCATTCCAGGTAATAGGGTAGGCTTTTAGTGATTCTGTCTTAATAGTTCTTTAGTTAGTGTTGAAAGTGTTAGTCCTATAGGCAGGCGCATCTTCAAAAATCCAAAATAGCATGAGTGCGAATTTTTCTTTTCAATGTCTTGCTTGCTGTAGCCAAACCAAAGCTAGAGCAGGAGTGTTTTTCACCCCTCACGGTCTTGTCGAAACCCCTAGATTTATGCCAGTAGGAACGCTGGCAAATGTCAAAACTATTACTCCCGCCCAGCTACGAGATACTGGGGCGCAAATGATCTTATCCAATACTTATCATCTTCACCTACAACCAGGGGAAGCAATCGTGGCTGGCGGTGGTGGATTGCACAAATTTATGGGTTGGAATGGACCAATGCTCACAGATTCGGGTGGGTTTCAGGTCTTCAGCTTAAGTGAGATGCGAAAAATTACTGAAGAAGGTGTAACGTTTCGCTCACCCCATGATGGACGAATTATTAATTTGACACCAGAGCGTTCCATTGAGATTCAAAATACTTTGGGGGCCGATGTAATTATGGCCTTTGATGAGTGTCCACCCTACCCAGCAACTCGCCAAGAGGTTGAAACTGCAACTGAGCGCACTTATCGCTGGTTAGAACGCTGCATAACGGCTCATCAACGCAGTGAACAGGCGTTGTTTGGAATAGTACAGGGAGGCGTATATTTGGATTTGCGCTGCCGTGCGGCGGAAGCTTTGGCTAAGTTGGATTTGCCCGGATATGCCATTGGTGGCGTAAGTGTGGGAGAACCGCCTGAAATGATGGCTGAGATTGTGAAAGTGACAGCACCGCTTCTACCGCCTGAAAAGCCGCGTTATTTGATGGGTGTCGGTACTTATCGAGAAATGGCGATCGCGATCGCATCTGGTGTAGATTTATTTGATTGCGTAATTCCCACTCGTTGGGCGAGACATGGGACGGCAATAGTCCAGGGCGGACGCTGGAATTTAAAAAATGCTAAGTTTCGTGAAGATTTTACGCCATTAGATGAAACTTGTCCTTGCTACACTTGCCAAAATTTTAGCCGGGCTTACGTATCTCATTTAGTGCGATCGCAAGAAATTTTGGCTTATACCTTGTTGAGCATTCACAACATTACCGAACTAATTCGCTTTACGCAGCAGATTAGAGAAGCAATATTAAGCGATCGCTTTGTTACAGAATTTGGTCACTGGCTAAACTCATCTGAATCAGTACCAGATGAAGAGGAAATTACAAATGACAAATAACTATTGACCAATGACCAAGACTCAAACCATGTTAAGATATTTCTCAATTATGAACGCTGTGTTGGATAGTTGGATTTAAACAAACATGGAAGCAGCACTTTTATTAGCAAAACTGCCTGAAGCATACCAAATCTTTGATCCTTTGGTGGACGTTCTCCCAGTCATTCCCGTATTCTTCTTGTTGCTTGCTTTCGTTTGGCAAGCAGCCGTGGGATTTAGGTAAGTTAATCTATTTTTCAATTTATAGGACAGGTAATATACCTGTTCTATTTTTTTGCGGGACTATATTTTATAAATTAATATTTATTAATATTTTGTAATGATTTAATATAATAAATAAGATGTGAATCAAGCCATGTCAATATAAAGCCTTGAAAGCCAAGCTTAGAGTCAAGGAGGAATCGGTTATGGGTAATATCAAATTCGTTAAAGAGAATAAAGAAGTAGTGGCGGCAGATGGTGCCAATCTCCGGCTCAAAGCGATGCAAAATGACATTGATATATATAAGTTCATTGGCAAGATGACCAATTGCGGTGGTAATGGTCAGTGTGGTACTTGCGTTGTCGAGATAGTCGAAGGACTAGAAAATCTTTCCCCCCGCACAGATGTAGAAAATCGCAAATTCAAAAAAAAGCCGGAAAATTACCGCCTTGCCTGTCAAACTTTAGTTAATGGCTCAGTCAGTGTAGTCACCAAGCCTTAAGTTGTTAAATCTGCCACTGCTTCAATTTGTATCCAGTCAGTAGTCAAAATACTTACCAAAGTAGAGTTTCCTGATTTTGAATTTTGAATTGGTATAACTCTGTCATCGATAATGCTATCCTAATCTTGTTGACTGGAAATTTAAGAGAGGTTTTCTTGCCATGCAAGTTAATGACCTGGGGTTCGTAGCGAGCATTTTGTTCGTACTAGTCCCCACTGTGTTTTTACTAATTCTTTACATCCAAACTGCTAGCCGCGAAGGTGGAAAAGATAATTAAGAGTTTGTGTATCAAATAAAGAACCCCTACACTACTGGTGCAGGGGTTTTTATTTATCAACCACTAACTCTATTTTGACTTTAAGCGATCGTCCGCGCCAACAATACCGGGCAAGTAGCATTGACTCGAACATAGTCAGACAAGGAAGAACCAATAAGTCGGTCTATATCAACAAAACTCTTAGCGATGGATGGACGACGATCTGGAGAACCAAGCAATAATAAGTCTATATTCAACTCCTCTGCCAACCGACAAATTTCTTCACCAGGTTTCCCACTACTGATATAACAACGAGATTGGATGCCCTGGTTTTTAGCTTCTGCAACTGCGGCTGCCAAAACTGGATTTTTATCTGAACTAACTTCAGTTATTTCAGATTTTTTTCCGCCTAAATTTGTGGCAACATTTGCCAAAATTAACTCACCACCCTGAATATCTCGCAGTAAAAACAGTGCCAACTTCAAGCAGTTTTTTGCTGACTCAGAGTTGTCTATTGCCACCATAATGCGCTTAATTCTTTTGACATAAATATCATCTTTTACCAGCAACATTGGGCGAGAAGATAGCTGGAAAACATACTGACTGACTGAGTTTGATAAAATGGATTGTAGCCGCTTCAGTCCGCGTGAACCCATAATAATCAAGTCAGCGTCGATTTCATCAGCTACTTGGCAAACAACATCTTTCGGGTCGCCTTCGCGCAAAATTGAAGAAACCTGGCTAGGATCTAAATTCAAAGTTTGAATGGCATTAGCTAAAATTTTACCGCCATTTTCCCATTTAGCTGTCATGGTAGCAGCAGTATTTTGTGCTTGAACAACATGCAAAATTGTTATTTTTGCAGATTGAATTGAAGGAATTTGTCTCAGGGTTTTGAGCATTTCTTCTGCATGTCCCAATCCCGATACAGCCAGCAAAATTTTTTCTATCATTTTACGTGATTGTTGTTAAATTTACTTTAGTTGTCGCTGTTATTACTTGGCTAAGGTCAGATTTCTACTGCCTTGCTCAACAACCTAGTTAGTAACTTGGCACAAATAAACTTTCTTTTTTAGTATTTAACACTCAAACAAATGACAAAGTACAAAAAGCTCAACAAATGTTTAAGTTCATTTGCACCTATTTACTTAAAAATGATCAACTAGACTTGAATTATTAAGCATAGTCTCAATTTAGCTTGGATAACTTAATCAATTATGATGTTAGTTATCATTTTTTATCTATATTCACTTTTTTTAATTAGAAGTTAGTTAAGTATTGCAAAGAAATGCCAAAATAACTCTTCAAAAAGATTTATTTACTGTAAGCCGATACGCTTGGATTAAGGAAATTTATTTGTTGAGGTACTATAAAGACCTCTCCCTGGTTTTACTATGTAAAACCGTCCCTCTCCGAGTCGGAGAGGGAGAGAATTGAACTTTAGTTGGACTCAGGGAGGGTTTATCGAACTTCCCTTAACTTAGATGCGCTCCTGGTTGTCCGTTTTGGACTACAAAAGAAGCTAGGGTTTTGATAGAGGCATTCAAGTCAATAATGCTTGATACAACACGGTAGTCAGTTTGCCAGCGTTGTGGGGTAAGGTTGCACCGGACGTATCCCCGGAAGGCTCCATCAAAAAACTTAGTATGGGGATTGTTGGGTAGGGAAGCTTGAACTGGAGCGATGAATTGTGTGGGAAAGTCAGAGGTAATTGAGGTTCCTACGAACTCAGTGCCTACCGTAGGTGAGTTTGGGTTATTAAAATCAAGCTTCAAATCATGTACCCAACTAGAATGGATGTCTCCAGTAATCACCACTGGATTAGAAGGTTGGCGCTGGTTTAGAAAACTCAAGAGCCGATTACGTTCAGCCACGTAGCCGTCCCATTGATCTAAATTGAAGACACCCGAACCTGGACTACCATTAAAATTGTACTCGGCTAGCATAGTTTGTTGAGCAATCACATTCCAGCGCGATCGCGACTGATCTAACCCTTTTCGTAACCACTGCTCTTGTTCTGAACCAGTCATGGTAGCATTTGTATCAAAAGCTTCAGGACAGCGAGGTTTAAGTCCGTCATCACAAGGTTGGTTAGTGCGGTATTGCCTCGTGTCTAGTAGATTGAACTCAGCCAAATTACCGAAAGTGAACCGTCGATAAAGCAGCATATCTGGGCCGTTAGGCAATGAAAACCGACGCAGAGGCATATGTTCGTAGTAAGCCTGGTACGCGTTAGCTCGCCGTTTCCTAAAAGCTTCTTGGGTTTGGTTATCTTCGGGGATTAAGTTGGCGTAGTTGTTATCAACTTCATGATCATCCCAAGTGACAATCCAGGGAAAAGCAGCATGAGCAGCTTGGAGATTCGGGTCAGTTTTGTATAGGGCGTGGCGATCGCGGTAGTCTGTAAGAGTGATGATTTCTGGACTATTATGCTGACGGGGCCCACCGGGTTGTGGCCCGTATTCGTAAATATAATCACCCAGATGAACCACAAGATCGAGGTCTTCCTCAGCCAAATGCCGATAAGCCGTATAGTAGCCATTTTGCCAGTCTTGACAAGAGACAAAAGCAAAATTCAGTTGTGAGATAGAACCATAAAATGCTGGTGCTGTGCGAGTTCGTCCAATGGGGCTAACTTCCCTACCTGCTTGAAATTGATACCAATACCAACGGTCAGGGTCTAGTCCACGGACATCAACGTGAACTGAGTGACCTAACTCTGGTGTCGCTAGCACTGTTCCTCGCCGCACCACCTGCCTCATGTTTTCATCAAGGGCAACTTGCCACCGCACTGGCACATTTACAAGTGGCATTCCACCTCCAGAGAGGGGATTTGGAGCCAGTCGTGTCCAGATAACAACACCATCCGGCAAAGGATCGCCAGAGGCAACACCAAGACTGAACGGATAGCCAGAAAACCTTGAATTAGCCAATACTGGATGCCATTGGCTAGCGATTGTTAACCCCGTTAAGAATCCTGCACCCAGCAAAAAATTCCGCCGTCTGCACCGATTTGCTAGCAGGCGCGTAGCATCCATAAGTTCCATATTCACCCCTACCTAGATGTAAATACAGTTGGCATTTAGGAGGGTCATTTGGAAAAAGCACAAACAGTGGCTTGATTTGACTTGTCTCCTAATTACTGCTCAACCAAACACAAGGAGCCTAGCAAACCAGGATCAAGCAGTAATTAAGATTTTGTTAAGTTTAAAATTGGATTGGGGCATTACGAATAAGGGATTAGCCCTTTCAAGGTGACTCGTAAAATATCTTATTTTTTCTCAGCGATCTCTGTGCCTCTGCGGTTTAAAAGTATTTTTTTTAACCACAGAGGCGCAGAGGACACAGAGTATAGAGCTTAAAGAGGAATCTATTTGCCAAAATTTTTACGCACCTTGAAAGGGGTAGTCCTAAACTGGTACTACCTGCATTATCAAACCCTTTTCTAATTACGAGTTACGAATTATTTAAAACCTGCCATTTCCCTGAACAATGTGCTTAACGGTAGTCAAGGTTTCCAGGCTGATAAATCCCCGGCGATGACCTTTTTGGTTAGACATGCCGAGAAACACTGAATCTCCCCGCGAGGGGTTGCGGGAAAAACGCGGAGAAGTATTGATGTAGGTAGAAGCACTGGTCACTCCTAAAGCAAACTGCCGACTTTCTTGGTAAGATTCAGTAACGATAGAGTCAGCATGACCACTGCTGTGTTCATTAATCCAGGCGATCGCAGCTTCTAAGCTATCCACCAATTTAAAAGCTACTGTCCTCGTTAAATAAGGGTTTCCCCATTCGCTCTCCTTCACGAGCTGCAACTGGGGAAAAGCTTCTACTAGTTCTGCATCCCCTTTAATTTCAAAGCCTTTTTCCATCAAGCTGTTCCACAGAACGGCTAAAGATGATGGCAAGGCTTGGCGATGAATAAGTACTTTTTCAATGGCATTAACTTGATCTGGTTCGCTCTGATGGCTATTAAGAATCATCCAGCGCACCATTTCTAAACTGCTATTTAGCGACCAGTAGAGATAACAGTTACCCATCGCTGACTTTAAGACTGGGCAAGTTGACTGTCGTACTACCTGCTGTACCAAACTAGAACGTCCGTAAGGAATCACTAGATTCACGTACTGGTCTTGGGTGATTAAATCCCGAACCGAAGCACCATGTTCTGCTGTAATCAATTCTAGACAGCCAGGAGCTAGACCAACCTGAGCGATCGCACTTTGCAGTACCTCAGCTATGACCGCGTTGGAATGGCTAGCTTCAGTACTGCCTTTGAGAATTATACTATTGCCAGTTTTGATACAAAAACCTGCTGCGATCGCTCCTAAATCTGGAAACGCCTCATAAATAAATCCAATCACTCCCAAGGGCATTAACTGGGTATAACTCTGGGAATCTTCCAGTTGATAATCAGCAGTTCTGACGCGCCGCAGTGGATCTGATAATTCCCCCAACCGTTGCAAAATGTCCACGGTCATCTCTAGCCTTGTGGGAGTCAGCTTCAGCCAGTCCAGTATCAACTCAGGCACTGCCATTTCCCGACTGGCTTCTAAATCCAAGGTATTGGCTTCTAGAATGTCGTCAAATGAGCGCTCAATGGCTTGTGCCATCGCCAGTACTGCACGACTCCGGTCTGCTCCCTTTGTGATCCCCAATTTTAGGGAAGCATGATAGGCGCGTTGGGCACTAGTAATTGGTTCGGGGTAATCATCCAAAACTTCAACAGTCATTGAGTTAACGTCTGTAGGTAAGCCAAACCATTAGTGCTGGCAGAATAGCCAATAGTACCGCCACCATTGCCCAAGCAACAATGCTGGAACTATTTGCCAATCGCAGTGCTAATGGCAGCCATATAATCACTAGCACGAAAATAATGCCAAGTGCTATAGGCAGATAGCTTTCTCCCAAGCGCGGATGGACAACATGCCAACTATTTCCCATCCAACGCCAAGCCCGTTTGTAGGGATAGGTGGTAGAAAGCTGTTCTAAGACATGACCATTATCTTCTACTACAAAGATTTGCTGACAGCGATCGCAACCAAATGCTTCTGTCAGCGTAATCGGAATTAACTGACCCCGGCGACGACAGGGACAGGGGTATTCGGTATTGAAGTCTATTTTTTCGGGTTTTTGAGATTGCACAAGCGTTCTAGTAACTTGAGCGTGTTTTACACGACCTGTGAGAATATGATTCCTTGGTAAATGCCTTAAAGGCTTCTCTTTTTATGAAAATAAACAGGCGATTCAAATATCGCCATCATTGCAAACAGTAGATGCAGCAGACTCTAAATATCCTAATTGCCATATCAGTACGAGGTTCTCTGTTTGTAATCTTTCCCCATAGCTGGCAATCTTATCTAAAAATTTCCTTCTTTTCATTTGTCGCTTTAAAGATAATGTGGTTGCGTTTTTGGGCATTTATTGCGATGACACACAAAGATTGTAGCCAAGCTAATCTATATCTACACCAGTCTAAAGCTGGGTTTTATATTTCTTAGCAAGTGGGTAACGCTTCTTTTTGTGAGCGATATTCAAATTGAGACAGTAGACGATTTGCTTGCTTGATTTGTCCACATTAGGAGTGATTCACAAGAGTGTAGTGCGAATCGCCTAAGACTTCAACAGTTATCAATTATCAGTTATCAGTTAATTTGTCCGTTGGGAGTCAGAGTTTCCCACAAATATAAGTGGCGTGCTTCAGTCGGGATCAAATCTCCGACTACTTCCAATGATTAACTGTTCACTGATTTAATGCACCCTAAAAACACTAAACCTCTTGGAGTTAAAAACTGCAAGAGGCTTTAGTTGGAAGCGGGTAACGCGATTCGAACGCGCGACATTCACCTTGGCAAGGTGACGCTCTACCACTGAGCTATACCCGCAATCAATCACTATATATTAATATCTCAGATTTATTCCTAATTGTCAACCCCTTAATTTAGTTATTTGGTCATTGGTCATTAGTCATTGGTCATTAGTGAATAACAAAGGACAAATGACTAATGACTCATTTAGCCGAGTTCTTCTGATTCCGCAGTTAAATTGCCGATGCTGGCACTTTGAAAAGAGGCTGGCAAAGACTGGCTATTACGAGAATATGGCTCTGCCAGGTTAGAACGCAGTTGCCGCATCAGGCTTGCCATTTCTAGGGCATTCAGGGCATAATCCCAGCCATGATTACCTTTGATGCCTGCCCGTTCTAAGGCTTGTTGCATAGTGTCTACTGTCAAAATGCCAAAAATTACTGGCACTCCAGTTTGAAAGCTAGCGGCGGCAATACCTTTAGAAACTTCGGCGGATACATAATCAAAATGGGGTGTTTGTCCTCGAATGACTGCACCTAGACAAATTACAGCATCATAACGATGGGAAAGTGCTAGTTGGCGAGCTACTAAAGGTACCTCAAAACTTCCCGGAACCCAAACATAGTCTACCTGATTACCTTGGGGGTTAGGATCTACACCGTGGCGTTTCAAGCAATCTTGACATCCCTCTAGCAGCTTTCCGGTAACTAGGTCATTAAATCGACCAATCACCACTGCAAACCGCAAAGGCTCCGTTTGGGTAAAAGTTCCCTCGAAAACTGCCATGACTGCCTCTTAATCAACTATAGTTCTGGCCAATATACATTTCTTATTTAAATGTAGAGGAGCAGGAAAGCACGGTTAAAAAAAGGAAATCGGAAAAAATTTCTCCTTTTCTCCTTTGGTCTTTGACCTTAGCTTTTCTGCTCCTCTAGTTCTTATATTATGTGCCTGCGCCAGAGTGAAGCCGTCGCCTACACGACAAAAAAGTTTAACAAACCAACTAAAAATACCAAACCAATCCAGGCGATGGAACCAACCCAGAGCAGTTTTTTAGATTCAACCCAATTTTGGGGAGTGGCATAAGCTACGGGAACGCCAACAACCAGGACAAAAGACAATAGAACTAGGCTTATCAAAGCGAATTGAAATATTATGGTCATTTTTGCTTCTCCCAATACAGCGAAATAGTGATATGTCTTACACTAACAGTAAGGTGTACAGTGTAGGCAACGAGCGTGACTCCTGCTATTGCATAGGACATTTCCACAAGCTTCTGGCCAGAAGCTTTGGTTTTATGTCCTCGTGATCCCCCACGGTCAACAATTTGATTTTTTCTTCCTTTCGTACCCCACAAATTTTACGACACAGGATGAATTGCTTATGACTTTTGCACTGATGTGTCAACCAATGGTAAATTTGCATTCTTTGAAAGGATGCCTACTCGTTTCCCGTTGTCCAACGTTTCACGTAGGTTTGCCAGAGGGCAGTAAGCGAGGTGTATCAATAACCGTGGTGGCGAGTAACTACTTAAATCATACAACGCCGCGATCGCGTATTTCAGAATATTTGACAATTAGGGCGCTGACTCTGAAGGTTAAAGGGTGAGGCTTCTGTCCATTTTAGCTAAATGGGAACACTGATATTTTTTTCTTATTTTTCAGTTACCAAATACAATATTTTAGTCGTTCGTCCTTTGTCTAAGAACCAATGACCAATGACTCTTAGTACTATGGATTTAATTCTTTGCCACACAACAGCAGATTTTGACGCACTAGGGGCTGCGGTAGGGTTAACGCGCCTACTACCGGGAAGTAAGATTGTGCTGAGTGGCGGTTCTCACCCTCCTGTAAGGGATTTTTTAGCATTGCATCGGGATGAATATCCGTTAATTGAACGCCGTTCGGTGAATCCAGAAAAAATTCGTTCTCTGACTGTGGTGGATACCCAACAGCGCGATCGCTTGGGTAAAGCTGCTGAGTGGTTAGATTTACCGCATATTGGAGAGATTATAATTTATGACCATCACTTAGGACAAGAATCAAATATTCCGGCTACCGAATCATATATTTCCTCAGTAGGAGCAACTACAACTTTAATCGTTGAGCAATTGCAACAACAGGAAATTTCCCTAACTCCTGCCGAAGCAACTGTGATGGCTTTGGGTATCCATGTTGACACTGGTTCTTTGACTTATGACCAGTCCACACCACGGGATGCCTTAGCTTTGGCTTGGTTGATGCAACAAGGTGCGAGTTTATCGGTAATTTCCACCTACCGTGACCCTGGTTTGTCTGTGCAATTGCAGCAGTTATTAACTGAATCGCTGGAAAATTTAGAATATTTTTCTCTACATGGATATACGGTTGCTTGGGTAACTCTGAAAACAGATGGTTTTGTGCCAGGGTTATCGAGTTTGGCATCGGAACTCGTGGAACTAACCGAAATTGATGCCCTACTGTTGGCTAATGAATATGATTTGGATGAAGGTGATTCACGGTTAACTGTAATTGGGCGATCGCAAATTCCCAAAACGAATCTTAACGTATTATTCCAACTTCTAGGTGGCGGTGGTCATTCACAAGCCGCATCACTAAATTTAAGAGGAGTTGATTCAGAGGCAATATTAAAACAACTCCTTGACGGGGTAAAAGCACAAATTCCCCATCCCCTCACCGCTAGGGACTTGATGTCCTCTCCTGTTCGCACGATTCTACCTGAAACCACAATTGCCGAAGCCCAGCGCATCTTATTACGCTATGGACACTCTGGTTTATCTGTAGTCGATGCCCAAGGGCAACTAGTTGGTATTATTTCGCGCCGGGATCTTGATGTTGCGCTGCACCACGGATTTAGTCATGCGCCAGTTAAAGGCTATATGACGACGAATCTTAAAACGATCGCACCAGATACGACATTGCCACAAATTGAAGCGCTGATGGTGACTTATGATATCGGACGCTTACCAGTATTAGAGAATGAGCAGTTAGTTGGTCTAGTTACTCGTACTGATGTCTTGCGGGAATTACATCAAGAAAGGGATGAAGATGAAGAGGGACAAAAATTCAAAATTCAAAATGACGCTAACGCTGCGCTAACAAAATTCAAAATTCCTCTCAGCACTGAGTTGCAAAATCGCCTTGCTCCCCAATTGTGGCAATTACTCACCACAGCATCACAAGAAGCTGAAAAACGCGGTTGGCATCTTTATCTTGTCGGAGGTGCAGTGCGGGATTTACTGTTAGCTGATGCAACATCAGGCACTTTGATGATTAAAGATATTGATCTTGTAGTTGATGGCTTTCACAAATCAGCAGATGTTGGTGCTGGTGTGGAATTAGCAAAAGCACTCCAACAACTTTACCCTGCTGCCCGCTTAGAAATCCACGGGGCTTTTCAAACTGCGGCTTTGTTGTGGCACAAAGACCCAGAATTAGATTCTTTATGGGTAGATATTGCCACCGCGAGGACAGAATTCTATCCATATCCAGCAGCGAATCCAGAAGTTGAGGCGAGTTCTATTCGTCAAGACTTATATCGTCGAGATTTTAGCATCAATGCCCTTGCTTTACGCCTCACTACTCCCCGTGCTGGTGAACTACTCGATTTCTTTGGCGGATTAATAGATTTACAAGCCAAGCAAATTCGGGTTTTACACCCCAACAGCTTTATCGAAGACCCCACCCGGATTTATCGTGGCGTGCGCTTTGCTGTGCGCTTCGGATTTCAAATTGAACCGCAAACTGAAGAGTTTATCCGCTATGCCATCAACAGTGGTGTTTACGATCGCACTACTCAAGAGAATAGCAAAACTCCAGCCCTGCAAACTCGCCTGAAAACAGAATTAAAACACATCCTAGAAGCCCCCTACTGGAAATCGGCTTTGCAGTTACTCGATAATTTAGGAGCGTTGCAATGTATCCATCCTACCCTCAACCTAGACGCAGAACTTTTGCGACAATTACGTTTGCTAGAACGCTGCTTGCGGCAATTTGACGCTGAACAAACTCTCATCCATTGGGAAATGCGTTTAGAAGCGTTAATCGCCCATTTAACATCACAATATCGGGCGAAAGTCGCAAAGAATCTGCAACTGCAAGAGGATACTATTAAACGCTTGCAAAACTTGGCTTCTGCCCAAACTGAGGTGATGGAGTTTTTGCCTAAGTGTCAAAGTCCCAGTCAAGTAGTGCAGTTGTTGCGACAGTACGATTTACCAATGCTGATTTTAATTGCTTTGCAAAGTCCGCGATCGCTTAGACATCAGATTTGGGAATATTTAACTGTTTTGGCTAATGTGCAGCCACTATTGAATGGCAATGATTTAAAAAAACTGGGTTACAAACCAGGGCCCCAGTATCGGCAAATATTAGATGATGTAGTTGCTGCTACCTTAGATGGAGTGATTAAAGATAGGACGGAAGCTGAGGAGTTTTTAGCACAACACTATCCTAAATGAAATAGCTCTGGTCTAAATTGTATCTGGATCGATATTTAACTCCCGTAGTTTTCCTGCTAAACGTTCAGCTTGTTGTTCGGCTTGTTCAGCTTTTTGTTCAGCTTGTTCAGCCTTTTGTTCGGCTTGTTCAGCTTTTTGTTCAGCTTGTTCAGCCTTTTGTTCAGCTTGTTCAACTTGTTGTTGTATTTGATCTGCCGTTTCTTCAGGTGTTGGTACTAGTTGACCATCTCGTGTAAAAAACCGCAATAATCCCTGATAAGCTCCCAAATATAACCCTAGTTGTTGACTCCACAAATATCCTTGTTCACTTGCTTGTAGAGGTTGATATTCTCCATCTACTAAATGAAATCCCGCAAATTCTTGTGTGTAAGGGTCAAACCAAAAATAATCGGGTGTGCGGAAGGTATCTTGATAAATTGTTTTTTTTAAACCTCTATCAGTATTAGCTGTTGAGTCAGAGAGAATTTCTACAATTACATTGGGATATTTGCCATCTTCTTCCCAGACTACCCAACTTTTTCGGGTTTTGCGTTCAGTTCCCAACACTACAAAAAAGTCTGGTCCCCGAAAGAATTCTGATTTTCGTTGGTGCGGACTGTAGTAAACAGTCAAGTTTCCCGCCGCATAAAAATCATTTCTGTCTCGCCACAGCCATTCCAGACATTGCAAAAATAGGATTATTTGCCGTAGATGCAGTTCGCTTTCCAAGGGAGGCTCATCACTATATAAATCACCAGGGGGAAATATAACATCTTGACAGATGCCTTCTTGAGAATCTAATTCTTGAGCTATGGTCATAGAATGGATACGGCATCAAGTAGTTATGGATTTATTTTAGCAGTGTTGTAGTTAGCGATCGCTTAGTTATAGGTACGAGGCATCTTTATCAAAATTCCTCCTGAACCTCTGCGTTCTCTGCGTCTCTGCGGTGGAAAATTTTTATTAACCACAGAGGCGCAGAGGGCACAGAGAAGAAAAAAGCGATCGCTAGCCTTCCGAAATACCTTCATGCTACACTGTAGCCAATATAAACCTCATCACAACTCCAACGAGATAGCACAAATGAAGTAGTACCAAACACCTGTTGCGCCAAAGCAACAAATGTCAACAAAGAATAAACGCAATTAGTTTGACAGGGTTACTTCACATAGTCATGTACTAAAAATATTGTCATCACTCCTATCTAGATTGAACCGCTTGGCAAGTGTCTGCGGCTAAGTTTTTGTGTCTAATCTACCCGTAATTCTTATGAATACACGGGTGGAACTTTGCGAATTGAGGTTTGAGAAGAATGCAGAAAAAATCAATATTATTAGCTGAGAATTTAGCCTACGAACTCAGCTTGGATAGAACTTTGTTTCAAAAAATTCAGGTGGGTATCGAAGCAGGCGATCGCATCGCTTTAGTCGGTCGCAACGGTGTAGGAAAATCAACCCTACTCAAGATAATTGCAGGTCAAACTAGCCCCAGTACAGGATCAGTTTGGCGTAATGGTGTCGTCTATTATTTGCCACCAATCAGCACTATCAGACAAGAAATAACAGCAGATACAGTACTTAATTTTTTGATTTCCACCTCTGATGAATGGTGGAAGATTGAGGATATTTTGCAAACACAATTTGATACAAATATTGATTTGTCTCTACCAATTACTAGCTTGAGTGGAGGAGAACTCACAAAACTATTTCTAGCGATCGGTTTAGCTCAAGAACCAAATTTGCTGTTGCTGGATGAGCCAACCAACCACATGGATTTGCAAGCGTTAGAAAGTTTAAGGCAATTTCTCCAAAATTTCACTGGCGCATTTGTGATTGTCTCGCACAAGCCTTTTTTCCTAGACCAAGTGACATCTGTAACTTGGGAACTTACACCTGTTGGAATAAAGGTATATGGAGGCAATTTTTCTCAGTATAAAGAACAGAAAGAAATCGAGTTAGAAGCGGCATTGCGATCGCACGAAGCCGCCAGAAAGGAACTCAAACGTACCCAAGCTACCGCTATGCAAGAGCAGCAACGCGCAGCCCAATCTAGCCGCAACGGCCGCGCCAAGTTTCTTAATGGCAGTATTGATAGAATGGCAGCAGGGCTGATTAAAACTAAAGCTGAGGTGTCTACCGGAACTGCGAAAAAGAAACATGAAGCAGCAGTAGTAAAGGCTAATCAAAAGGTTGCAGAGACGAAGGTCAAAACTACAAAAGTAACAAGTATTCTGCTAGAAGAAAAAAATCAAAAGCGCCGAAATCTCATTAATATCCAGGGTGCAAATCTTAGGGTATCAGAACGTCTATTGATTCAAAATATTCAACTGCATGTATCATCAGGCGATCGCATAGCCATTATCGGCGCAAACGGTTCTGGTAAATCGAGTCTGGTAAAAGCAATTTTAGGAATGGAAAACCAAACCGCAGTTTTAGACTCAGGTGAGGTTTTGCTTGCACCAGCGATAAAAGCTGTATATCTCGATCAAACCTACGAATTGGTAAATCGCCGATGCACACTTTTGGAAAATATGCAAGCTGCCAATCCTAATCTCAGCTATCAGCTTTTGCGTCAACAACTAGGACACTTTCTCTTTAAATATGATGACGTTCACAAAAGCGCCTCTGTGCTGAGTGGGGGTGAATTAGCAAGATTAGCGATCGCTATGATCAGTATCTCAGAAATCGATCTGCTGATTCTCGATGAGCCAACTAATAACCTGGATATTGAAACTGTTGAACAAATGGTAGTAGGTATCAATGACTATCAAGGGGCACTTTGGGTAATTTCCCACGATCTAGACTTCCTGTGCCGAACTAACATTACTCAAAGTTTTAAGTTGAGAGAGCAAGCCTTGCAAATGACAACCTATTTACCCAATACACCAGAGCAATATTATCAAGAATTACTCGACATCTCTGACCCAAGATCGTTGTAGCTCTTGCTTACGTATCCGTAAACTTTGTAAATTCTATTCACTAAGGCTGAAACTCACCCATCCTGCCACGTAAATTTCTAACTCTACAACAGAAGCCGTAAAGCATACGGGCAAGTTATAATTCTCTTGCGGTGCAACGTAACAAAAATTTATGAGTAACCCCCTTGTGCAAGCCTTTTTCGTAGGCAGAGCAGTAGCTGAAGTAGTTAATGAGCGTTTAGAGGTCGCCTTGACCGATGCTTTGAGTGATCTGGGCAAATTTGATGCGGAAGCTAAAGAGCAGTTGCGTCAGTTTACAGAAGAAGTCATAGAGCGGGCAAACCGAGCAGCAGAAGCGGCTAATAGCGGTCAAGCTACCACCGGTACTAGACAAGCCAGCCCTGATTCCGGTGACTTGCAAGCAGATGTAGATGAATTACGGGCAGAAATTGCCCTTTTACGAACAGAATTGCAACATTATCGCAGAACTTCTGCATAAATTTAGTCATAGGTCATAGGTCATTAGTCATTGGTCAAAAATTATGCACAAATGACAAATGACAAAAGACACTTAAGAAAAAACAGTTTAGGAATCAGAGTGTCTTTTCTTCCAAAAGATTCGGTCGCAAACCAACGGTACACAAAGTATATGGAACAAGGTTATTCAGATAAAGCATACCGTTGGAATCGGGAAAAATACTCTAGCAGACGGCGTTTTGTGGACATTTGGTCTTTTGTCTTGACCTTATTGTTCAAACTTTGGCTATACAACAAATCTTGGAGTTATCCAGGTGGTGTGACTGAGGTAAAGCAAGCTGCAAGACGCAAAACCCAAGCGGTGTGGATTCGCAATACCTTGCTAGATTTAGGGCCAACCTTTATTAAAGTTGGCCAACTGTTTTCCACCCGTGCTGATATATTCCCTGGTGAATATGTAGAAGAACTAGCCAAGTTACAAGATAAAGTACCCGCATTTAGCTATGAGCAAGTAGAAGCGACCATTGAAAAAGAACTAGGCAAGAAAATTCCTGAACTCTTTCATAATTTTGAACCGATTCCCTTGGCTGCTGCTAGCTTGGGGCAAGTACATAAAGCTATACTCCATACTGGAGAATCGGTTGTCGTCAAGGTGCAACGTCCTGGACTAAAGAAGTTATTTGAAATAGATTTACAAATTCTTAAGGGAATTACCCGCTACTTTCAAAACCATCCCAAATGGGGACGAGGGCGAGATTGGTTGGGTATTTACGAAGAGTGTTGTCGCATTCTTTGGGAAGAAATTGATTATCTCAACGAAGGTCGTAACGCCGATACTTTTCGCCGGAACTTTCGCGGCTACGATTGGGTAAACGTCCCCAGAATATACTGGCGTTATGCCACTTCCAGAGTACTGACTTTAGAATATCTCCCTGGAATTAAAATTAACCAATACGAAGCTTTAGAAGCGGCAGGTTTAGACCGAAAAGCGATCGCTCGTCAAGGCGCTCAAGCCTACTTATTACAATTACTCAATAGTGGCTTTTTCCACGCCGATCCTCACCCAGGCAATATTGCCGTTAGTGCAAATGGTGCCCTGATATTTTATGATTTCGGCATGATGGGGCGGATTAAGTCCAACGTCCGCGAAGGACTGATGCAAACACTGTTTGGTATCGCTCAAAAAGATGGCGATCGCGTTGTACAGTCTCTCATTGAGTTAGGCGCGATCGCACCAACGGATGATATGGGGCCAGTACGGCGCTCCGTCCAGTATATGCTCGATCATTTCATGGATAAGCCCTTTGAAAACCAATCAGTCGCGGCAATCAGTGACGACCTTTACGAAATAGCTTATAATCAGCCATTTAGATTTCCAGCAACTTTTACTTTTGTGATGCGAGCCTTTTCTACCCTAGAAGGGGTAGGCAAAGGCTTAGATCCAGAGTTTAACTTTATGGAAGTTGCTAAACCTTATGCAATGCAACTTATGACCGACATGAATGGTTCTGAGGGGAATAGCTTTCTTAACGAATTAAGTCGCCAAGCAGCTCAGGTAAGTAGTACCGCCTTTGGTCTACCACGTAGATTAGAAGATACGCTAGAGAAGCTAGAGCAGGGAGATATGCGTTTGCGCGTTCGGTCTATAGAAACTGAACGCTTGCTGCGGCGACAGAGCAGTATTCAGCTCTCAATAAGCTATTCTCTGTTAATAAGCGGTTTCACGCTTTCAGCTACTATCCTAGTGGTTAAAGATTATGTCTGGTTGGCACTGCTGCCTGGTTTAATTGCACTAGGGCTTTCAGTGATCCTGATCAGATTACTTTTACGCCTCGACCGTTACGATCGTATGTATTAATTGTTGCAAAAAAAAATTATGAAACTTAATTTCACGGGTTTTAGCGATCCGGGACTTATTCGTTCTAATAATCAGGATGCTTACTATATCGACCCAGAGGGACGATTTTTCGTTGTCGCCGATGGAATGGGTGGTCATGCGGGAGGTGAAGAAGCAAGTCGGATTGCCACTGGAGAAATCCAGGCGTATTTGCTAGCAAATTGGGAATCTCCTAAATCTTCTCAAGAATTGCTAGAGCAAGCTTTGTGGGGTGCCAATCAAGCGATTTTGCACGATCAGCAAAATCATCCCGAACGCGCCGACATGGGTACAACAGTTGTAGCAGTAATTTTTCGCGCCCCAGAATCCCCCTGGTGCGCTCATGTTGGCGATTCTCGGCTGTATCGCTTCCGAGAGTCGCACTTAGAACAAGTAACAGAAGACCACACTTGGGTAGCACGGGCAATCAAAATCGGTGACATCACCACAGATGAGGCACGGTTACATCCTTTTCGTCATGTATTATCCCGTTGTTTAGGGCGTGAAGACTTGCATCAAATTGATGTGCAACCGCTGGATGTGAAAGTTGGCGATCGCTTGCTGTTATGTAGTGATGGTCTTACGGAAGAACTTGTCGAGCAAAAGATTGCTAGCTGCCTCCAAGACACTCCTTGGGTTGATAAAGCCGCCATTTCTCTAGTTGAGGCTGCCAAAGAGCATGGAGGACACGATAACATCACGGTTGTCATCGTCTCACTCGAAGAAAATAGTCATTAGTCATTGTCAAAGAACAAAAGACAAAGGACAAATGACAAATCTGGTAAATATACTCAGTAATTTGTTCAGCGTGAGCATTTTTCCTTTTTACAATTTGATACAAATATTTTTAACCTCAAAAATGACCTAAAGAGGCTAAATTTGAATAAATTGGTAAATTTGACATCTTGCACGTAATAAGGTAGAGCGACTATAATTCACGCTTATTACCATTCATTTCCTAACTTCCTGAAAATCCTTCTGCTGCAAAGCTTCCTCCACATTGGGGAAGACAGCCTCTTAGTTTTCTATTTAATCAAAACTAGGATGGTTAAGCATAGCACCTAATCTTGTCCTAAAACGAGAGTTGTGCAAAGCAGGAAGGAGTTAGGGAGATAGTTATAACTATCTAAAGTTAAATAAAGCCTATTTTCCGGAATACGCTTTGGCTAACTTGAGTGGTATATCAGTAGGATTAGGTGCAAGAAATCAAATCAGAAAAAGTCCACATTTCGGATGTGGTCAATCATGTCAAACAGTTGTTATCTTTCTTAATACGGAGGAACAAATGTTGGACAGATAAAAGCCCAAATATTATCCCATTTGGACTTCTGTGAGCGATATAAACTTTACGCGTTGTTTTTTCGGAGTTTATTATGAATCAACCTATGAAGCTATCCTTGGAACAGCAATTCAGCATTTGCTCATTTTCTACTCAGGTACAATACATGAGCCACGACCAAGCTAAAGACTTTTTAGTCAAGCTTTATGAGCAAATGGTCGTCCGCGAGGCAACTTATCAAGAGCTTCTCAAGCACCAGTGGGGCTTAGATTCAGGTTCCACTATGGCATAGAGTCGTTCTAATGTCGCAGTGGGCGACCTCCTTCTCTTGCTTGTTTCCAAGGAGGAAAAGAGCTGGGGATGCCGGGGCGTCAACTTCGATAAGTAATCCCACAAAAGTGGTGTAAAAGTTCAGTTCACGAAATTAGCTAAGAATGACTAAACATTGTCTACGGCATATCTGTTGGAGTCTAGACTTGACTTTATATTCGTAAGCTAAACTTATTGTTTGCTTTAGCCAAACTTCTTTTTGTTTCGTCTAGTCTGAGAACCACACCTGCATAAATTTACAATCTACTTGAATATGTACACAGGGAGATTCAGAGAGAATCTACATAGCACTGCCTTAGCAGCTAGTGTTTTCACTCTTTATACATATAACTAGAACTTACATCTTTATATATATTTTGTTTATAAAACGTTACATTTGGGGAGTGACCGCCCCTTGAGTTGCATCTAAAAAATAGATAAAACTAGGAAATTATTTTTAGCTGGAAAGATCGTATGGAGAATCGGTATCAATACTTTCCAGTTTTGCCAGAATTTGAGGCTTAATCTTTTCATACTCGTTTTTGAGTAAGCTTTTACTCATTTGCGGGTCAGCAGAGGACATCAACGTGTTACTCATTGCGACCCACTCTTGTAGTCGTTGGCGCTGGGCAGAAGCAACACTGGAAAGTAAGATATGAGAACAGCGATTTGGTGTTTCTCGTGCAAAGAATAACAGGCGATAGTAACCTGTGTGCTGTAGTAATCGGGTAATTTCTTGACCAAGACTGGTTTTGAGATCAAGGTAATAAGGCAACCATTTAGCGCCATGCCTGCGGTTGTGGATAACAGTAATCCATAGCAGCATGGGATGGGGAATAGAGATAAACAGAAATTGGTTATAGCGGTTACAGAGTAAGCGCTTTTGAATTTCTTCTTGCGGTAGCATCACCCACAAAGCTGGTAACACCTGCCCATTGCTATGAATGGGTTGAGGAAAAACAATATCGGCAATTGGTTTATTTTGGGGCCAGGAAATGGCACGAGCGATTTCATCATTTGACAAGGATACCTGCAAATCGACTTTTGTCTTTTGTTCCAGCTCATTGCTCGCTGTAGTCGCAGGAACTAGGGCATGGCTGTCTTGCTTAATTTTGCGTGTATGCTCAGGTTTTTCTAGAGATGCTAAAACTTTAAGGATTTCAGTGATACTTTGCGGGCGATCGCGTGCTACTTTAGCTAGACAACTCATCACCAAATTTTCGATTTCTTTTGGTAGCTCTAATCCAGGCACAACCTCAGCAAAAGAACGTGGTTTTTGATAGTGATGTGTTTTATACCATGCTCCAAAAGAGTGAGTTGGTGCCACCAATGGCATTTTGCCTGTGAGCATCTCAAACATCATGATGCCCAAACTATAAATATCAGAACGATTGTCTAATTCCTTACCCTCCATCTGTTCAGGAGAAGAATAAGCTAATGTCCCCAAGTAGAATTTTGTATGATCGCCGTCTGACTGTAATAACTTAGCAATACCAAAATCTAGAACCTTGACCAATTCTCCAAAACTGGGATCTTGAATTACCAGCATGTTGCTTGGCTTGACATCCCGATGGATAATTGGGCAAATACTGCCTTCAACTGGGATGCCATCATGGGCGCACTGTAAACCCAGGCTGAGTTGACGCGCCATGCTGAGGAATCTTGGTAAAGGCAGTCGTTGCTTGCGAATAATATTATTCAGGCTTTGTCCTTGTAGGTATTCCATGACGTAGAACGGGGTGTTATTTTCGTCTACGCCGTAGTCCATAACTCGGACAATATGGATGCTTTTTTGCCCTAGTAAAGCACAGGTTTTTGCTTCTCGCTCAAAGCGGTCTTGCAATCGCATCTTTTCATTTTGGATTGATAAAGCGAGAAACTTCACCGCAACAGGTACACCTCCCAACAAAGTATCTTTAGCACGATAAACCCGACCCATTGCTCCAGTACCGATTAACTCCTGGAGTTGGTAGCGTTTGCTGAGTAAGCGACCAATATTGGGGTCTGACATAGAAAATTTAAATCCAAAAGCAGATTGTAAGTATTTGGGAGGAAAAGTGCATTCAAACTGATATCTGAATTATTGCGCCTATAAATGACTTTCTAGACTCGTACCGCAAGGCAGAAGTCGGAGGGCAAAAAGCTTATCGGATAAGCTTTTGTGCGATTTCCAATAATTGCTTTGTTTGGCCGGTGCTGTACTAGCGTTTTTCAGTCCTTTAAAAGAGGATTTAAACCACGATTTGCCAGTTTGTAACCAAGACGGTTATTACAACTGTTGCAACATACTAAATCAAACAAACTAGAAGGGTTATGTTTATAATGACGCTTTTGACCATTTGGCACTTTAATTGTGATGTAATTTTAGTTTGCCCAATTTTGACTAAATATATAACTCTAGGATGAGGCAAAAACTTTAATTAGGGAGTAAGATAACTTTGGCAAATTTCGGATAACTGAGTCGTGAGTACAGAGTTTTGAATATAAATAAAGCCTGATGCGGTGACATGAAACCGTGCTAGGCATATTTTATAATTTCCAAGCCCTTATGTCTCGTAAATAATGCTCTAACTTATTAGAAGTTATAACTGTTATTTTAATGGTCAATAACCCTTAACTAAAGTTTTGCTTGATCATAATTTTTTTGTTTCTTGGTTCGCTCTCCCCTGGGGTATTGATATCCGCAAAATACTCCACTATACTCTGTTCAATACTACCAATATCTGCCACTTATTTTAGCTCTCGCTGACCACGATAATTTTAAAGAGCATCAGCATATTTAGTTTCAAAATCCTGTAACATTAGCCTGACTCATGACGATTTTTTGACAACCGCATTGAAGTAATCTCATTTGTCTTCTTATTTTTCAAATGCGTTTTTTATACTGTTGTTTATGCTTATTTTTTTCATTGCTTAAGCTCACATTATACAAAATTAAATGAGCTTACTCTTAGTCTGTAACCGCATTTATAGACAATCGGCTGTTGGTTTTCTCTAACTTTCTGGAATTCCGGATGAGCGTAAAGTTTTTTGTATATAATCGAACCTTCTGCTACTTATGCTATATTTTCTTAGGTAAAAAAGTGAATAACTAAAAATAAAGTCTACTCATAAAAAATTTTTTAGATTTTTAGCAGTTAAATTGCCCTTTATCTCTGAATTTTTAGTGAATTATCTAGACTAACAAAATACATATTTACTTTCAAGTTTAGACGCTTACTCTAGAGAAAAATATTCTTTACATAGAACTATTTTAGGTGGATATATGAAAGCTTTAATTGTTACGTGTCACTTACCAACTGATAATAAAACTGATAAACATGGATGGTTTAAACGCCTAGAAATATTTATCGATGCACTCAAGGATATTGCTGAGATCCATATCCTTTACTATCTTAGTGAGGGGCAAGACGATTTAACCTTAGAAAAAACTGCTCAGATAGAAACAAATCTAAGCAGCAGAATCAATAAAAAGGTTAGTTTGTATCTTTATCCTTATAAAATAAGAGGTAATTTAGTAGAAAAGATAATAGATTTACTTTTGATTTCTTACGATAAAAAAAGGTTTTTTTCTAGCAGAAACTCATTAGAAAGTATAGTTTTAAAAGAGAAGATTAAAATAATAAAACCTGACATAATATTCTTTAGTAGATTACTGTCAATTGTCTCAGCATTAGGTACTGAATCTGAATATAAATTTCCCACTATTTTCTTTGATATTGATGATGTTTCGCACACTGATTATTATAAGAGGCTATGGAGTTCTAAGCTACGTTATTTAGGTAATTCCTGGGAAAGCATTAAATCATCTCCTTTTTTCTTTTTTCAGGTTCTTCACAAACAATTACTACTTTCTCGTGCTGTTGCAATTTCAGACTTAACATTTGTTTGTTCTGAGATCGACCGGAAATATATTTCAGAAAACTTTAATGATTCTCAGGTTAAAATAGTACCGAATGCTGTGACTATCCCGACGGAAAAAAGTTCGCTTCCTAGCAACCCAAATTTGTTATTTTTAGGAAATTATGACCGATCGCCTAATAATGTTATTGGTGCTAATTTCTTAATAGAGGAGATTTGGCCGCTTATTTATCAACAGCAGCCAGAAGCACGTTTAATTATTGCTGGCAAGAGTCCAGATAATATTCGTACTTATACTGATAATATTCCTGGAGTAGAATTTACAGGCTTTGTGACAGATATAAATGCTCTTTATGACCGAACTCGCGTGGTTTGTTGCCCAATCTTATCTGGAGGTGGTACTCGACTTAAAATCATCGAAGCAGCAGCGTATGGAAAACCAATTGTTTCAACTACTGTTGGAGCAGAAGGACTAGAAATGATAGACGGTAGAGAATATATACTTCGAGATCAGCCTGAAGATTTTGCCCAAGCTTGCCTAGAATTATTTAGAAATGATTTTCTTTGCGAACAGCTAGGAAATCAAGCTCGTGCTGCTGCTATAAAACATTACGATCGCAACTGTATAATTAATCTTATACAAAAGTATTTTCAGCAGATATAAATAAATATCGCCATAGTAGAGGAATATATTTTATTTATAGTGAATTTGCTAATTGGTTTTTCTTCGTTTTAGCTGGAGATTGTAAGACATTTCAAAAACTAATTTATTACCCATTACATAATATTGGAATCGACGTTCCATTAGAGTAGAAAGTCGAGAAATAAAATCATAAAAAAAGCCCGGATTTTTCCTTATCTCTCTTAATGCTGTTAACCATTCTCCTTTTTTTATAGGCACTAAAACTTGGGCATAAGCTAAATTTTTCTTAAATACTGCAAGATTATAAGACAAAGCACGCATTAAAGCTGGATTTTTTTCCACAGCTTTTTGTTGCATGAAAGAATAAGTAGCTAGGCAATATTGATTTAGACGTGACAATTGGCTTTGACGTACAAGAGAAATGGAGCGTGAACGGTAGAAATAATAGGGTTCTGGTACTAGGAAAAAGCGAGCGCCATTGATTAAGCATTTCATGTCAAGCCAAAAGTCCTCAGCTATGCTTACGGTTTCATCATACTCAATGCCGTACTTAACCAGAAATTCTCGTTTGAATACAGGCTTGCTTAAACCAAGATGCAACCCTGCTTGTCCATAAACATCAGTTTCTACAAAATAAACGGGATCAATTTGGATGATTTTATCTATATTTTCTCCACTTTCTTGAATTAATGTACTCCAAGGAGATGTTGCACCATCTTTGATAAAATAAATATCGTCTGCAATCATATCTGCATTTGTTTCTTCTGCCAGCAACACAAGCTTTTCTAATCTTTCATGAGCATACCAGTCATCTGAATCAAGAACAGCAATCCATTCTCCTTCGGCTGCTCTGAGAGCAATATTACGCGCAGCAGAAACCCCAAGGTTTTGTTGATTAATTATCACTTTGAGACGTTGATCGGTAAAACTATTAGCAACTTCTATAGTTTTGTCAGTTGAACCATCATCGACCACAATAACTTCAATATCAGTGAGCGTTTGCTTTAAGGCTGACTCTATTGCCTTTGCAATATAAGCTTCAGTATTGTAAGCAGGGATAATGACAGAGACTTTAGGATTCATGAAACTGAGTTCCTGACTATTGATTACACGGTTAAATGAGAATGCTAAAATCTTAATAAATTGAGAATAATTTATTTTTTACTATACCAGTACTAAATAATTTGTAAAATATTTTATTTTTATACTTCGTGCCCTTTGCGATTCATTAAATCAAATAACTTTTACAACTCATACTTAGGATTGATGCGTTGTGGTTCCTAATCTGGTAAAATTCGCTTTCGAAATTATTAACCTTGTTAAATAAGATTTGGATGTACCTCAGTTGCTTAGAAAACCTAAATATGGTAAACAGACGTTAACAAGTCCAAGTTTTCAGCAAGTAAATATAGTTCTATTTTATTGACGTTCTAGGCTAGCTTCTATTGTGTTAGTTAAAAAATGACCAGATAAGATACCACTACTGAGGTAGTATGTATCTTCAGAAATGCGGTGTAGGCTTTCAAAGCCACTACGACGCTGACGATCGCCTATTACCCAGTAACGCTGCACAATAGTATCTAAACCAATCCAGCCTTCACCTTCAACCTGCCCCAAAATATTATGTTGTAGTAAAAAAGTATACTGACGCTCTCCATCATGTAGCCGCCCCTTATATTGCAGAGAGATTTCAGAGCGATCACTACCTGGAAATATCAGTTTTGTGGCCATAGTGAACCAGTTATCTCGATTCCAAGCTACCAAGGTCATACCCTTGACGCTGATTGGCAAACCATTACGTTCCAACCAATTTCCTTGTATTGTCCAGCGTCCTGGTTCCAATAAAAAAGTATGAGCCACCTTTTATATTCCCTGTCGATCGAGTGCCGCCAAGACTACAGTTATAGCAGTGCTGAATTGTGTTAGCGATAGCGGGGCGTTTAGCCCGTGAAGAATGAAGAAACTTTTTTATTATTCCTGACTCAGAACTAAATTTGGTAAATTTCCCCCAAAAGCACTTCTTGAGATGCCCCAGTAGCAATAGGTAAGTTGCCAGGAATGCCCAAATTTCGCCAGTAGGCTAAAACGGCGAAAGCGATCGCTTCTTTAAAATCTGCACTCAAACCAACTTCATCTGTAGTCCAGACTGGTATTGATGTCAACAACAACTGTAATCGACGTTTCAAATAGAGATTGCGACTACCACCGCCACATAATAATACTCGTTGTGGCATTTCCGGCAAAAAAGTGCGGTAACTATGAACAATTGAAGCAGCTGTAAGTTCCGTGAGAGTTGCCAGTAAGTCGGCAGCGTTGAGTTGGTATGCTTGGGCATCTTTTAAACACTGATGCAGGTAAGCCACGCCAAATAACTCTCTACCAGTGGATTTCGGCGGCGGCAAATGAAAATATTCTTGGTTGAGCCATTGTTCTACTAAAGGATCGCAAGGAGTACCACTCGCTGCCCAATTGCCATCTTCATCGTAAGTTTTAGCACCAGCGCTTAAATGCTCCACCGCCAGATCCAACAGACTATTTCCTGGGCCAGTATCCCAAGCGCGAATTTTTGAAAGCCAGTCGCCATATCGAGGTGGAATATAAGCAACATTACCAATACCACCAATGTTTTGAATACAACGCCCCTCCTGAGGATGGCTAAGTAAATAGGCATCTACTCTGGGTACAAGAGGCGCACCATGACCACCAATAGCAATATCAGCAACGCGAAAGTTGCTCACAGTTGTAATACGCGTAAGATGAGTAATTAACGCACCGCGCCCTAGTTGAAGACTGTAACCTAAGGGAGTACTGTTAGCGATAGTAAAACGTTTAGCCTCTGCTGAGTAAGGGGTGAGCATTTCTGTTTCTTTCTTCCCCTGCTCCCCTGCTTCCCCTGCTTTCCCCACTCCCGCAGGTGGTCGATGATAAACCGTCTGACCGTGGGAGCCTAGGAGGGTGGCTGGCTGATGACCAATTTGAATATTTTGGGCAGCTTGGGCAAAGACAATAGCGATCGCATCATCTATTTCTGCTAATTCTGCCATTGAGATGGCAACGCCTGCACCAACTGCCAATATTCTTTCCCTGAGTTCGGCTGGATAGGGATATGTTGCCCCGGCTAACAACTCAATTTTGAGATCCAATTCTGTACCAGAAATCTCTACCAACGCAGCGTCTATGCCATCTACGGATGTGCCACTAATTAAACCGATAACGCGAGTAGGTACAGCAGCTTGTTCAGTCGGATGCATTGAGCAAGATTCTTTTGTTGATTGCAAGAGGTAGTCTAATTCATGTTACTACCCATGTCAAAAAAACTCAGGTGGCATAGTTGGCTGGAGAAACTGCCCACATCTTCAGAATCGATATGATAGAAAAGTAGATAAAACTTAAAAAATATTTATCGAATGGTGCTTCAATCATCTGGCTTGGCCAAGGTCAAAGACTCGTTAACACAAAAAATCTTCTTGGGTAATGAACCTAATGCAGAGTTAATTGCAATTCTCACCGTTTATTTTGTTCAAGGAATTTTAGGATTATCGCGTCTAGCCGTGAGCTTTTTCCTTAAAGATGAACTGCTGCTGAGTCCAGTCGAGGTGTCGGCGCTGTTGGGAATTGTCTTTCTACCTTGGATGATCAAGCCGGTGTTTGGTTTTATCTCTGATGGCCTGCCTATATTTGGCTATCGTCGGCGTCCATACTTGATTTTATCGGGGATACTGGGAACTGCTTCTTGGGTAAGTCTGGCCACAATAGTTCATACTAGCTGGGCAGCTACATTAGCGATCGCTCTGGGTTCTCTGTCTGTAGCCATGAGTGATGTCATAGTTGACTCGCTGGTTGTGGAACGAGTCAGAGGGGAATCGCAAGCAAAAGCCGGTTCACTACAATCTCTTTGCTGGGGTGCTTCTGCGATCGGAGGTTTAATAACAGCATACTTTAGTGGTCTGCTGCTCCAATACTTTACTACCCGTACCGTCTTTGCAATTACCGCCTTATTTCCTCTCATCGTCTCAGGGGTAGCTTGGTTAATTGCTGAGTCCCCCGTTAGCAAAGATGCTCAAGATAGTAATCAGACCAACTCTTTACCAATCAAACATCAACTGGGACAGCTACGCCAAGCCATTAGCCAAAAAAGAATCTGGCTACCAACGGTGTTTGTCTTCATCTGGCAAGCTACCCCAAATGCTGACTCAGCCTTTTTCTACTTCTCTACCAACGAACTACACTTTGAACCCGAATTTTTGGGGCGCGTACACTTGGTGACAAGTTTCGCTTCTTTAGCAGGTGTTTGGATTTTTCAACGTTTCCTCAAAAGCATCCCTTTTCGCGTGATTTTTGCTTGGAGTACAGTCCTTTCGTCAGCTTTAGGAATGACGATGCTGTTGTTAGTGACTCACACAAACAGGCGGTTAGGTATAGATGACCACTGGTTTAGTTTGGGTGATAGCCTGATTCTCACTGTAATGGGAAAAATTGCTTTTATGCAAGTGATGGTGCTAGCTGCAAGGCTTTGTCCCTCTGGCGTGGAAGCGACATTATTTGCCTTGTTAATGTCGGTGTTTAATTCAGCATCAACGGTTTCCCATGCATTTGGGGCATTAATCACCTATTGGCTGGGGATCACCGCAACGAACTTTGAATCACTTTGGCTATTGGTGCTAATTACTAATCTCAGCACGTTGTTACCTCTACCATTTATCAATTGGCTACCTGCTGCTGAGGAACAAACTGAGACATCCGAAGATGGGGAACAAGCGTTTTTGCCAGATTTGATGTCCGAGTTGGTACTGAGAGAACCAGAGTCGGAAAAAAATTCTTTTTAGCGGCTAAATCTTTTCGTGCAAAGTAACAATAAATAACAAAGTATATGCAGAGTTTTAAAAGTCAAGAGAGCTTAGTCGCAGAAAAATCCTACACTTGTGCAGACTGGCAAGGAGGATATCAATCTCTTACCCAAGAGTTTGATTATTGGATTGATGATATAGAAGGGCAAATTCCCACAGAGTTACAAGGTACGCTGTTTAGAAATGGCCCCGGTTTGCTGGATGTGAATGGCCAACCTTTTCATCACCCATTTGATGGGGATGGGATGATTAGCAAAATTACCTTTACCAATGGTCGTGCCCATTTTCGCAACCGCTTTGTTCGCACAACTGGCTATTTGGCAGAGCAAAAGGCGGGAAAAATTCTCTATCGCGGTACTTTTGGTACTCAAAAGCCCGGCGGTTGGCTAGCTAACATTTTTGACTTCAACCTTAAAAATATCGCCAATACAAATGTTATTTATTGGGGCGGTAAACTGCTAGCGCTGTGGGAAGCGGCTGAAGCATATCGCCTTGATCCTTATACTCTTGAAACCTTGGGGAATGAATATTTTAATGGTGCTTTGTCAGCAGGTGAAGCTTTCGCTGCACATCCCCGTGTGGAAAAGAATTGTGATCAAGATGGGGGCGCACCTTGCTTGGTAAACTTCTCAATTAAGCCAGGATTATCTACCACAATTACTATTTTTGAGCTAAACCCAGCAGGTGAAATTGTCAGACAACACGCTCATAGTGTTCCAGGTTTCTGTTTCATTCACGATTTTGTTATTACTCCCAATTACTGCATCTTCTTTCAAAATCCTGTCACCTTCAATCCCATACCTTTCGCTTTAGGAATACGTGCAGCAGGAGAATGTATTAAATTTCAGCCAAATCAGCCAACTCAAATTCTAATTATTCCCCGCTTCCCCAAAGAAGGGCAAGAAAAGATAAAAATTTTAGAAACTCAGTCTGGTTTTGTCTTCCACCATGTTAATGCTTTTGAGGTAGGAGACGAAGTTTTGGTTGACTCCATTTGTTACCAAAATTTACCAGAAGTGGAACCCAAAAGCGATTTCCGACAAGTTGATTTTGAGGCGCTTTCACCTGGAGAACTTTGGCGATTTTATCTGAATCTAAAGGATGGGACAGTCCGGCGGGAATTGATTGAGAGCCGATGTTGTGAATTTCCCAGCATACATCCGGCGAATGTGGGACACCCTTATCGATATCTATATATAGGTGCGGCTCATGCAGAGAGTGGTAATGCTCCTTTACAAGCATTGCTGAAAATTGATTTAGAGTCTGGAGAAAGACAACTTTGGAGTGCTGCACCCCGTGGTTTTGTCGGTGAACCGATTTTTGTCTTGCGTCCAGGTTCGGAAAAGGAAGATGATGGTTGGGTATTAGCTTTAGTTTATGATGCTGCCCATCACCGCTCAGATTTGGTAATTTTAGATGCTAGTGATTTCTCTAAAGGAGCGATCGCACGGCTACATCTGAAGCATCATATCCCCTATGGTCTGCATGGAAGCTTTACTTCTGAGGTTTTTGGGGAAATTTGATCTCTTATTTCGCTGAAACCATTTTTTCGCTGGCAATGATATGCAAATCAATATTTTTGAGCAAGCGCACTAATTTTTGCATCAAAGATACTTTGAGGAACATTTGCCAGCGCGTTAGCATAGCGCCTCCGAAGGAGGTTCGCTGTTCATCACAAAATGACGCTTTACCCATGTCAAATCCCCAATTTACTGATTTTGCTGGCGATTAAAATCTTGCAAGTCAAGAGCATAATTCAATCGGAGAACATTGACCCCCGGCTCACCAAAAGTCCATAAAAATCTGCCATCAGTATACTTATTAATTAAACGTAGGATCTCATCTTCTTTTACCCCCCGCGCACCAGCAACCCGCGTCAATTGTTGCCGTGCTGCTCTCAAGGAAATATGCGGGTCTAAACCAGAAGCGGAGGTATAAATTATATCGGCGATCGGTTGAAGATTTTCGTCTCGCAATTCATTTGCCTGTTCTAAAATTCGCTTTAGTAGCTCTGGATTGCTAGCAGCGAGATTGCTGGCTCCAGATATGCCAGTTGGCTTGGCTTTTTTCCCTTGGCTATATCTAACAGTGCTGATACGAGGATGGAAATATTGCTCAGATGTGAACAGCTGACCAATCAAAGCCGAACCAATTGGTTGATTATTTAGATTCAGCATGATGCTGCCATTAGCTTGATAGGGCAAAAAAACTTGACCCACTACAAGGATTATCAAAGGATAGATGATTGCAGTCAACAACCAAAGCATTAGAGTTATGAAAATTGCTCTGATGGTTTCTCGAATAATAGCCATAATAAGTTTTCCAATTGCTCCTAGAATTTAATCTTTAATTATTTAATTTTTAATTGTTTTTCCCACCCAGCACGACGTTCCAGAGCGCTGTTAGCAACAGCATAAACAACTAACTGGGGCAGTTACCACATTCAAGCACAGCAGGATAAAAATAGCGAGTGGTAGTTGTTGTTTACGCCATTGCGACCAAACAAAGGGCATTGCCGAAGCATTGCTGAGTGAAAACGATGTTTATTCATATTCTTGTTGTTACCTTTCTCAACAGGTAAAAGTAAAAATGTTGATTATTTTACTTTGGTCAAGATGCCATCGTTTCTCAGCGTCTCTACTTTTGCTGTTGTTAAGCCAAACCCACAACTGTAATCAGTACATCTATCAACTTAATGGCAATAAACGGCGCAATCACCCCACCTAAGCCATAAATTAAAATATTACGTTGGAGTAGCTGATTAGCTGTCAGCGGTCTAAACCGTACACCCTTCAATGCCAAAGGAATCAAAGCGGGAATAATCAAAGCATTATAAATCAGCGCTGATAGTACAGCAGATTTAGGGCTAGTTAAATTCATAATATTCAAGCTTTGCAGGTTAGCAGCGACAAATATCACTGGGATAATTGCAAAGTATTTAGCAATATCATTAGCGATGGAAAATGTTGTTAATGCCCCGCGAGTAATCAACAATTGTTTACCAATGCTAATGATATCGATCAGCTTTGTGGGATCGGAGTCTAAATCAACCATGTTGGCGGCTTCTTTTGCAGCTTGCGTTCCTGTATTCATCGCAACGCTGACATTCGCTTGGGCTAATGCGGGAGCATCATTAGTTCCATCTCCGGTCATGGCAACTAGTTTGCCTGCTGCTTGTTCCTTCTTAATGACGCTGATTTTATCTTCTGATGTAGCTTCGGCAATGAAGTCATCAACACCTGCTTCTTGGGCAATAACAGAAGTTGTAATTCGATTGTCTCCAGTTAGCATGATGGTACGCACTCCCATCCGTCGCAGTTGCTCAAAGCGATCGCGGATACCAGGTTTAACTATATCTTTGAGATAAACAATCCCATAGATTTCATTATCTAGGCTGACTGCTAAAGGTGTACCTCCGAGGCGAGAAACTTGTTCGTACACAGCATCCAATTCTGGCGTATCGCGTCCGTTGCGGGAACGAACAAATGCTTCAATGGCTTCTACTGCTCCCTTTCTAGCCTCATACCCACCAGGTAAGTTAGTACCACTCATCCGTGTTTTGGCAGAAAAATCAACTCCTTCTGCTTGGTTGGAGTCGAAATCAAACCTTGCGCCTAACTTTTCTGCCAATCGGATAATGGATTTACCTTCTGGTGTATTGTCAAAGACACTAGCTGCCCAGGCAACATTAGCAATTTCTGACATTGAATGGCCGTTGATGGGAATCAATTCTTCCGCCAAACGGTTGCCGAGGGTAATTGTACCTCTCTTATCGAGAACTAAAGTGTTGACATCACCACAGGCTTCGACTGCTCGTCCTGAAGTAGCAATGACGTTAAATTGGGCAACTCGATCCATACCAGCAATGCCGATGGTACTTAGTAAGCCGCCAATGGTTGTAGGAATTAATGCTACTAATAAAGCAATCAAAATTGGGATGCTGACTGGACTGTTGACATAGTAGGCAAGTGCCGGCAGAGTTACCACGACTAACAAAAACACTAAGCTGAGAACTGCCAACAATACTGTCAGGGCAATTTCATTGGGTGTTTTACTGCGTTCTGCCCCTTCTAGCAAGGCAATCATCCGGTCAATAAAGCCTTTGCCGGGGTCATTAGTGATGCGGATAATTAATTCATCTGAGATAATCCGCGTCCCACCAGTAACGGAACTAGCAACGTCGGAGCCTGATTCTTTTAATACTGGTACGGATTCACCAGTAATTGCCGATTCATCCACCGAGGCGACACCCATGATTACTTCGCCATCGGCAGGGATGATATCGCCAGCAACAACGTAGATGGTATCGCCCTGTTTGAGGCTGGTAGATGAAACTTCACTCAGTGTGCCATCGGCAGCAAGTTTTTTCGCGATCATCTCTGATTTGGTTGCTCGCAAAGCATCGGCTTGAGCTTTACCCCGTCCTTCTGCCACTGCTTCGGCAAAATTGGCAAACCAAACTGTAAAGAATAAAATCCCCGACAAAAAACCGTTGAAAAGTTGCGGGTTCTTTTGGAGAGCTGGGCCAAATAGGTTGGGATCAATTGTTAGCAATAGAACGATGATTGTTCCCACCCAAACCACAAACATCACTGGATTTTTGATTGCATACTTAGGGTTTAGCTTGACAAAAGCATCTCTAATTGCCCTTAAGTACAGCCATTTATTACTTGCCCTGGCCTTTTTACGTACTTGGCGGCGATCGCCAGAACGAAAATTTGGGCGTCTAGCTTTGGAGTTAGTTGCCACTGGATTCATAAATATAGTTAGGAATGAGAAGTTAGGAGTTAGGAATTAGAAGTTAGGAGTTAAGAGTTATTAAGCAATACGCTTGGGTTAAGAATTTTTGTTAGTGATTTTAGACCTGTAAAGATGCGTTAGCGCAACGCGGCCTTAACGTAGTGGCGCGAACTCAGCCCGGTCAAATTTTGCAGGATTTTGGGCTTAACTGGACTGTATTGAGTTATTAGGAACTTCTAATAAAAAATGTCCAAGCTGTAGGGTGTGTTAGTAACGCAACCTACAAAACCGGATAGTTTATTTATTTTTTAGTATTCTCTTAATTCCAAACTTATAACTCATAACTCATAACTCATAAATTTTCTAACTGCCAGATGTTAGCTTTAAACCCTCAGCTATGGGGCCTAAAGCCAGAACGGGAAAGAAAGTCAATACTCCCAAAAGCAGCGTCACTCCAGCCGTGATACTAGTAAATACCAGAGAATCAGTTCTCAGGGTACCAGGAGTTTCTTGTACTTTTTGTTTGCGAGACATACCGTCAGCTAACAGCAGAATGGCAACTATCGGAATGTAGCGTCCTCCGATTAAACTAACCAAAGTACTCAAGTTCCACCACAGGGTGTTATCCCTCAACCCTTCTAAGCCGGAGCCATTATTTGCTGCTGCTGAGGCGTATTCATAAACTACTTGAGAAATACCGTGATAGCCAGAGTTGCTAATTCCAGATAGGGAGATGGGATAAGCTAAGGCGATCGCACTAGGAATTAAAACTAGAATTGGGTGAATCAATAGCACCACGCTGGCAAGGACGATTTCTCGCTTTTCAATTTTGCGTCCTAAAAACTCTGGGGTGCGTCCTGCCATTAGTCCAGTTAGGAACACTGTGAGAATTAAGTAAATAAATAAGTAAGCTGTTCCAGTTCCTTGACCACCCCAGATAACCTGGATAAATAAGTTGAAGAGAGTCGAAAATATTCCTTGCGGCATCAAAGAATCGTGCATCCCGTTCACAGCACCAGACATAGTAGCAGTAGTCATCACTGCCCAAAATGCCGTTTGTGCCCAGCCAAATCGAACTTCCTTCCCCTCTAAATTGGGTTGTTCTAATCCAAAGGCGTTATTAACAAGGGGATTACCTTGCAGTTCTCCTACGGCTGTTATTCCCACCAGAACTACAAAAATCACAAACACCATCCAAAAAAGTAGCCAAGCTTGTTTGATGTTGTTGGCAAATATACCGTAGGTATAAATCAAGGCTGCTGGGATAGAAATCATGGCAATCATTTCTATCAAGTTAGAAGCGCCATTGGGATTTTCAAAGGGATGTGCTGAGTTTACGCCAAAAAAGCCACCGCCATTTTCGCCCAAAAGTTTGATCATTTCAAATGATGCCACCGGGCCTCTAGCAAGATATTGCGTCCCGCCTTCTAAGGTTCTCACATCTAGAGTCTTAGCTAATGTTTGTGGTACACCCGTTATAAGCAGAGCGATCGCGCCAATAACCGAAATCGGCAGCAATATTCGCGTAATTCCACGAACAAGGTCGACGTAAAAGTTACCTAGTCTGCTACCTGTCAAGCCGCGAATAAAGGCAATTCCCACAGATAAACCGGTGGCTGCGGAGGTGAACATTAAAAAGCCTAAAGCTGCTACCTGGCTAAAATAGCTTAAGGTTGTCTCACCAGCATAGTGTTGTTGGTCAGTATTAGTTACAAATGAAATCGTTGTGTGCAGCAATACATCCCATCTGGGCGCACCAAAGCCGTTAGGATTCCAGGGTAAGAGTCTCTGAAAATATATCAATAAATATACTGAGATACCCATGAGGATGTTGCTAAACAGTACAGATCGAATATACTGCCAACCCGTCATATCATCTTTCCTGCGAACACCTGCTAGTACGAACATACTTCGCTCTATGGGGTTCATTAAAAAATCAAGCAGTGTTCTTTCTCCCAAAAAGACACGCGCTATGTATCTTCCTAATAGTGGAGTGATTGCTATGACAATACACAGCGTTAAGCCAATTTGCAAAAAACCTTGTCCCATATATTTCGCGCTAAATTAAATTTAAGTGTTAGCAAGCCAATTCTTAGAAATAACAGATTAACTGTAGGAATATTTGATTTTGAAGGATTTACCTAAATAGAATTCAGCAGCCAGGAGTCCGACTGACGAATGAATATTCGCCGTTTTTACATCACCAGCATTTTTTTGTTTTAAGGTTAACAAGAAAGTAGCGGGTCTGAATCCTCTACTGATAGGGTAGGGGTAGCGAGTCCGCTTACCCCAACGGGGAAGCTACGCACAGCGAGCGTCTTGATTCTAAATTCTTCTTTAATACTATTTTCCAAATACTTGTTAAAGTTTTTGTTAAGAATATTTAATTTTTACTCTTAATTCATTTATCTCACTAGTTAGGATTATTTGTTTATACAATACATTTTTCAAGTTTGCTACTTTCAAAGAATATAAATATCCGACAGGGTTTGAGTAATGGGATTAGGGGTTGGAAAATATAGTGATAGAGGCCGTGCTCCTTATGGTCAACTACCCAGCCGCTAGTCGCCAGTCTCCAATTCCCTTTTCTGGATCTGGATTATCCTAATTTTAGGATTAATATCATGTTCGCTTAATTACTTATTAAATCCGGAAAACCACACACGCCAGATGCTCCATTTGGGGAGAACTCAAGACCGCACTAGCTCCCCTTAATTCCCTCTTTGCAGGCTTTTAGGGGTGCAATGGCTGTAAAAATCATATTATGCTAACTTGATATAACTCTCAAGTTGGCATTTGCAGATATAGATCATAATTGATGAATTAAATAGTTATACAGATTATTGGTAAATCATAAATGACGATCTTAAAATCGATTACTAACTATGAAAGAAGCTATAAATAAACGTGAAGACTTATGGCCTATAGTACACCCGTAAGGGCACGGCACTGCCCGTGCCCCTACACCTTGCAATATTATAATCTTATACCGCATCTGAATGGGAACCGCTATAATAGCGATCGCCTTTGCAATCGTGGTAGTGTTGGAATATTTGACACCATCTGAGTACGTATTTGGCTACCTCTACACAGGGACGACTTTGTTAGCAGATTCTCGATTGAATCGGGGAGCAGTTTTGGGGATCACTCTTGCAGCTACAGGATTAACATTATTAGACCTCTTGCAAAAGTGCTTTTTGCAAGAGGGGGGAAAAGGGTAAAGGTTAAAGGGGAAGGGGGCAATACAGAACCTTCTGCCTGCGCAGCCCCCAGACCCTCTGCCTCTTCATCCCAATTCCTTTTAAGATTTTGAAATTTGTGATGAAATATCAGGTTGCTCTATGGGAATTTCGATCGCAAACTCTGCCCCTTTGCCAACAGATGAGGTGCAGGTAATATTTCCTCGGTGCTTTTGGACGATAATTTGATAGCTAATGGATAATCCTAGCCCACTACCTTTGCCTACAGGTTTTGTGGTAAAAAATGGGTCAAATAAACGCGATCGCAATGACTCTTCAATACCAAGACCATTATCAGCGATCGCAATTTTGACCATATTCAAGTCTGTCACCTCTGTATGAATCCGAATTTGGGGGGTAGAAAGTTGAGAGTAGAGAGGAGAAGATTGATTCCCCACTCCCTCTTCTATTGCATCAATAGCATTATTCAACAAATGCATAAATACTTGGTTTAATTCACCTGCATAACAAGTTATTAGGGGCAAGTTACCATAATCTTTTACTACAACAATTTCAGGGCGATTTGCTGCTTTCCTTAGCCGATGTTGTAACATCACCAAAGTATTTTCGATGTCTTCATGGATATTTACGCGCTTCATTTGTGCTTCATCATGTCGAGAGAAGTGTTGTAGCGCCTGTACAATTTCTCGAATGCGATCAGATCCTCTATACATTGCACCTATAAGGTTTTGCAGATCCTTAATCATAAAATTCAGGTCTATATCTTTAGCTATTTCCTGAATTTTTGGTGTAGGTTTGGGATATTCTTGTTGATAGACCTCAATGATATTCACTAGGTCTTGTACATATTGACCAGCATATTGGAGATTTCCATAAATGAAACTGATAGGGTTATTAATCTCATGAGCCAGTCCAGCGACTAATTGTCCCAACGCCACCATCTTTTCGTTCTGAATCTGTTTAACTTGGGAGGCTTGCAAGTTCTCAAGAGCCTGTTGGAGTAAAAAGTTTTTTTCTTGAAGTTTAACTTGCAGCAAACGTAAATTAATCTGATTTTCAATTCGCAATACCACCTCTGCCCCATGAAAAGGTTTTGCAATATAATCTACACCACCAACATCAAAAGCTTTTACCTTATCGACAACATCATCCAGGGCACTAATAAAAATTACTGGAACTTCAGAAGTTTTATCGTCAGCTTTCAGTTGTTGACAAACTTGATAGCCATCCATCCCTGGCATATTGATATCTAGCAAAATCACATCCGGCAAAACCATTTGACACGCAGTCAGTGCCATTTTACCGTTTAAAGCTTTGCGAACTTCAAAACCTTGTGCAGTCAACATCGCCGATAAAAGCCGCAAATTATCTGGGGTATCATCGACTACCAAAATATTTTTTTTATGATGGTTAGTTTGATTAAAATACATTATTATCAAAAGCTAGGCGTATAGTTATTGAGCGTAGTAAATTATTCTTGGAAATAACTCGGAAATTTATTGGTCAATTTCACCAAAATATTTATATTTATAGTTTAACTCCCACGGTGGCTGGAGAGTTCTACAAACTATCAAAGCTATTAGTAAGTGATGAGCTTTGTGAACCTAATAGCCTGCTTCTAGGCGTATAATGCATAGTATGTTCAAATTATTCGCCGAGCATCAAAAATTTAATTTTTTCCAGGTACTACTTAATAGCTACCATTGAGGTGATGCAGCAAGCAATTCAAGCACCAACTGTTGTTCTATTGGTCGAGAAAACAAATATCCTTGAGCAAAATTACAGTTTAAACTTCTCAATTGATCTAACTGTTCTTGTGTTTCCACACCTTCTGCGATCGCACTCATCCCCATTGAATTGGCAATGCCAATCATTGCTGGTACTAACCCCATATTCTCTTTATTATCCTGCATCCGGTTGACGAAAGATTTATCTATTTTAAGTGCATCCAAAGGAAAACTATGCAGGTAACTCAAAGAGGAATATCCTGTACCAAAGTCATCCATAATCAACTTGATTTTTCGCTGCTTTAGTTGTTGAAGAGTTATTTTAATTGCATTAGTATTTTCCATAATTACACTTTCTGTAATTTCTAATTCTAAGTATTCAGGATCTATTTTATTTTCATAAATTATTCTGTCAATTTGTTCTACGAAATTCGGTTGTAAAAATAACCTTGCACTCAAATTGACACTGATTGTTAGGGGTTCTGGGGTCACTGGATGATGTTGCCAGATGCTTAATTGATGACAAGCCGACTGTAATACCCAAGTATTGATGGCGTTAATCAAACCTGTTTCTTCGGCCACAGGAATAAATTCTATAGGAAAAACCATACCACGAATCGGATGTTGCCACCTCACCAAGGCTTCAAATCCAGAAATTCTGCCTGTAGTTAAGGAAACAATTGGTTGATAGTAAACGAGGAATTCTCGCCTTTCAACAGCCCTTCGCAGATCATTTTCTAACTCTAAAAGCTGAATGGCTTCCTGATGCATCGCTGGATTAAAAACGTGATATTTAGCTCTTCCTTGAGCTTTAGCTCGATACATTGCCGTATCAGCATCCCGCAGCAAATACTCTGGGCGATCATAATCTTTATTGCCCCAACTAATACCAATACTGGCATTCATAAATACTTCATATCTTGACAGCTTAAAAGTAAGTGATAGCTGTTGTATAATCCGTTCGGCAACTTGGATTGCTATGTTGATATCTGTGATATTTTCTAGAAGAATACCAAATTCGTCCCCGCCTAATCTTGCTAAAGTATCAATAGGTATCAGACACGCTTGTAGGCGGCGACCTATGGCTATTAGTAATTCGTCTCCCACTGGATGACCAAGAGAATCATTGATAACTTTGAAGCGATCGCAGTCCAAAAAAAGTACAGCAAACTGATAACTATATTCTTGCTTTGCCCGATTGAGAGCATTTTCTAGTCGTCTAATAAACAAAACTCGGTTTGGTAATCCAGTCAGGGAATCATGAAGTGCTATATTTAGCAGTTGACTTTGCAGTTTCTGGCGGGAATTAATTTCTTCTTGGAGTTTTTGTAAAGTTTTTTCTAGCTCCCCAGTCCGCTGTTTTACCCGATGTTCTAGTTCAACATTTAGTTTTAATATTTCTAATCGCGCCGACCTCAATGCCAGTTGATTTTGCACGCGCACTAAAACTTCTTGAAACTCAAAAGGTTTGGTGATGTAGTCTACGCCACCCACCTTAAAAGCTTTAACTTTATCAATAACATCATCTAAAGCGCTAATAAAAATTACCGGAATATCGGCTGTTAAGTCCCAAGCTTTAAAAGTCTGACAAATTTCATAGCCATCCACTTCTGGCATCATAATATCGAGCAGAATCAAATCCGGTAATAGAGTTTGAGTCGCCGTCTGTGCCATTTGCCAGTTCAAGGCTTTACGAACGTTATACCCTTCCCTTGTCAATATGGAGGATAAAACCCGGAGGTTGTCTGCCATATCGTCAATGATCAAAATATCTTTTTTATTAGGGTCTAAATGATCGTAATTCATTCTACGTTTGTTATAGTCAATTCCATTATTTTCTCAAACTGGTAGTTATTTGCTAAATCCTTAAGAACTTGGAAAAGTTGATAATTATCTGATGGAATTTGCTTGAGTAACTCTAAAATCAGTTCATCGCTACAGCTGGCTGCGGCATAGTGAATCTGGTGGAGCCACTCAGGTGACATTTGTGATAAATGGCTCAGGAGTTCAGCAACACTGACAAAAATCTGTGTAGGTTGATCGATAACTGCTGTGTTTGTGGTTTCTATTTGGTTGGTATAGTTTAAACCCAGATGTTGGCTTAATTTTTCCAATAATACTTCTTGTCTGAATGGCTTGCGAATAAAATCATCACAGCCAATGGACAAAATTTTCTGGCGTTCTTCTTCAAAGGCGCTAGCTGTTAGAGCAACAATGATCGTGTGTGTATTGGAGCAATCCTGTGTTACTTCAGAAAAGTCGGAAGTGGGAGCCAAGACTTTTGGCATCCACGATCGCAAAGTTGATGCACCAGAAACATCATTTTCCATAACAGCAGTTGCTTCTTCTGTAGGAGACACTTTGCATAGAGCTTCAAGAACCTCGCAGTTGCCGGAATCGGTTACTCCTCCCGCAAAGTAGTGCCCCCCCGATGATGCCAGTTGTTTGAATTTTGGGAACCTCCGCAACGTATTGACTGCCCCATGCTCTATTTCTCTAGCTTTAATTATTCTTGTAGCTTCGTAACCGTCCATGACTGGCATTCGCATATCCATAAAAATCAAGTGTGGTTGCCAAGATTCCCAATTTGCGATCGCTTCAGTGCCATTTGTAGCTTCCATGACTTCAAAGTCTAGAGATGTAAGAATTTTAACTAGCAACAAACGGCTTTCTGTGGAGTCGTCAACTACTAAGATACGGTATGTTTTGTCAATAGGTGCTAAAGATAAAGTTTTGGATTTAATTGGATTTATCGGGATTTCTCTGGGGCAAGTTAGAGCAATCTGAACATCAAAGGTAAACGTACTACCGACACCAAGCATAGTGGTGAAACTAATATCTCCTCCCATCAGTTGCACGTATTTACGGCTAATCGCTAAACCAAGTCCCGTCCCTTGTTGGAATTTCCTGCCGATTTCGGTTTGTTCAAAAGCCTCAAACAGCAAGTTAATTTCTTCTGGGGCAATACCACAGCCAGTGTCTTCTATCTCGAAGATTAGGGATTGGAGATTGGGGATTTTGGGGATTAGGGATTGGTGATTGCTTATTAATTCTTCTCCCCCTGCTCCCCCTGCTCCCCCTGCTCCCCCTGCTCGCTGCTCCCTGCTCCCCAGTCTCACCCGTAATATCACCCTCCCGGTATCAGTAAATTTGATGGCATTTCCCAAGAGGTTGATCAAGACTTGAGACAGTTTATTTTCGTCCGTTTCTATGTACTTAGGAATGTCTTGTGCATATTCAAACACTAATTCTAAATTTTTAGATGCAGCACGCAAGTGCAACATTTCTTCTAAGTTTTTTAACAAATGAATTAAGTCAAAGCTACTGCAATTTAATCTGATTCTGCCAGCTTCGATTTTGGACATTTCTAGAATGTCGTTAATTAAATTGAGTAGATGTTCGCCTGCACGATTAATAATTGCTAAGTTTTCTTGATGTTCCGTGGATAGTGAATAATCTTGGCTCATGACTTGGGTAAAACCAAGAATGGCGTTGAGTGGGGTACGCAGTTCATGGCTCATGTTAGCAAGAAATTCGCTTTTGGCGAGGTTAGCAGCGGCGCTTCGTGCTGCTTCCCGAACGGCTACTTGTTGTTCCTGGGCAGCGATTTTTTGCGATTGAATCAGTTCTTCTTGCGTGGTTTGCAGTTGCTCGATAACTTGCTGAAATTCTTCAGTACGTTTTTTTACTTGATCTTCTAAGGTGCGATTGTATTCTGCTAACAAATTTTCTGTTTGTTTACGTTGGCTGATGTCAAAAAATGTAGCGATCGCAAAAGCCAGATTCCCCGATTCATCATAGATTGGTTTTCCTAAAACTTCAATGGGAGTAATCTTGTCATAAGAGCGAATTTCCATATCGTCAATTCTGGTGCTTTGCCCCAGTAATGCTCTTAAAATCGGCAAGCGATCGCTGGGGTAAAATTGATCTGTCCCAGCAAGATAAGCTTGATACACCTCTGACAATTGTTCGGCGCTAACTGCGATCGCTCCTTGACCAAGAATTTGCTGCCCAATTTGATTTGTATAATAAGGTTCACCTTCAGCATCGATAATAAATACACCTACTGGCATGGCTTCTAAAAATTGATTTAACCGACTTTGGCTGTGAGATAGTGCCTCATTTAAGACTTGCATCTGGGCATTCTTTGCTGACAAAGCACTAAAAGATGCTTGCAGTTGCTTTGCCATAATTTCAAATGACTTAGCTAGTTCCCCCAGTTCATCGGAACGCTGAATTTCTGGTGTTTGCTCCCATTCACCTTGAGCAATTTTCTTCGCTGATGTGTTTAATTGTAAAATCGGCTTAATAACCCAGCGAGCAGTCAAAATCCCAATTATGGTAGCGACTAAAAAAGCAACCATACACAGCAAAATAGTGATGTGGGTGTTGGCGTTTATTTGTTCCATAAATTCGCCTTCGGGAATCACCGCCACAATTAGCCAATCTAAACCCAGTTCATCATTCCAGCTTTTTACCTGCACAAAATAACGCATTCCATCGGCAGTAAAACTTAGCTGTTGCTTCTTTACAACCAGCTTAAGATTGCCAAAGCGTTTGATCAAAGATTGTGTTGTAAGTCTAATTAAAGGATTTTGACTATCTAATGCTGATAAACGTTTTCCTTTACCATTAATGATGGTATATGATGGCTCGCTAGTAGAAGAAGCCACTATTAACCCAGAACGCTCTAAAATAAAAGTTTTACCCGACTCTTTAACCTTTAAGCTGGCTAAAAATTTGCCGATTTGTGATAAAAGCAAATCAACACTAATTACCCCAACAAATTTGCGATTTTTATCGTAAATAGGATAGCTGGAAGATATGGATAAAATTTCTGGTTTATCTTCCCATTGATAAATTTGACTCCAGACGGGTTTGCCTATCTTGACTGGATCTGCATACCAAGCTTCTAGGCGGGGATCGTAATTTTTGACTTCCTGTAAATGGCGGCGATTTCCTTGGTTGTCTGTAGCATAAACATAAAGTTTACCTATACCATTCTTTTCGCTAACTTGATTAATCAACAACTTACCATTATCTAGACGTTCAACACCGATAAATTCACCTTTGGGATTGGCAAAGCTGTTGTAGCCAACATTGAAAACTTGCATTTGTTTCCAAAAGTAATTGCCGGTGGTTTTAAAATCGGAAAGGTTAAGCAAACCTAGCTCAATCGCATCTAAGTTGATTTGATTGATTTGTTTGGGGGTTGTTAAATAACGATCGAGATGCTGTTCAATGCGATCGCAGATTTCATTTTCTAATTGCGTAGCAAGTTCTCTTACCGCTTTTTGACCGTTTTGATACGAAAGATAGCCCACAAGTCCAACCGCCCCACAAATTTGCAATATAAAGGGCACAATCAGAACATACCTCAGGGGCATCTTGGCATAAACTTTGCCAACTAAGCGATTAATAGATTTGGCGGGCTGAACTTTGGATAACATTGTTGTTTAATTCTTCCCCAGCAGATTCTAGGTGCATACTAGCTAAATTAGCTACATTGAATACCAAGATAATTACGGTACTCATCATTTTATTTATGACATTTTTCGTGTTTTTGGTACTAAAAAGCGAGTTCTTCCAACGCCTAATTTTCCAAATTTACGTAGGCGTAGCCCGTTATAGACATCGCCTATAGCTTGTAAAGATCCCATCACGCCTGAATTTGTTCAGTTTTATCTGGCAATGTGTCAACAGATGTTCTTAGATAAACTGATATTTAATCGATAAGCTCCAGTATGCCATTCTAAAATTCAGGTCGCCATTAGCACCTAATCCTAAATTCAATTTATAATTGCTGATTTCTTGATTTTCTGGTATTAAAAGCTTTGGGCTTTGCACAAAAGCTTATGTTTAAGTACAACAATTTTAAAATTGTCATGCAAAGACACAGTAAAAACAAAAAAATCAAAAAAAATTTACTTAGTATTTTTTATTTTAAATAAATGTTAATTTTATTGTTGAATTATGTCAACCTCATCGCCGATTTGTAAAATTTTTTCGGCTGACGATAGGGGTAATTGCGTATTGACACTCAATCTGTAAAAGTGATTAAAAGGCGATGAAGTAACCCAATTTGGTAGAGTTGCTTTTCGCTGAGTTGTAAAGATTTTTTGGAAGTTTGGATAAGCTTCCCCTAAATAAGAATCGCGTATTGGGACTATACAACGCTGACACGGGTTAACCCCAAAAAAGTGTACATCTCCTACTCGAAAGGAGACTAAATCACCTTGTTCACTAAATAGTTGATCTTCCCAAAATGCTGGTACACCATCAATTTCGATATTGGCACGCATTCGACGGCGCATTTCATCTACATTTAAACCGGGAAACCAAGAAGCAACCTCTGCCAATGTTGCTGTACTAATTACCGTCGGGCCAAGTGAGTGTGTATCGTCCGGAAAACCCATTAGAGAGTTTTGATTTAATGTGACAGCAAACCCAAAAAAATCGCTCAAAGTTGCTTCTAATCCTTGCCGTTGCTCATCTAAATGAAAAATTTTTTGGAAGTCGCTATCTGGGATTTGCAACGAGATAGTTCTATTTAAGAGTGCAAATTGCGCCCTTAGTGAATGGATTTTAGCATGACGCTTGCCATTGACAAATCTACCCTGTTCGTCAACAATGGCAAACTCGCGGTCATGCTGTAGTGCCCCACTAGCAAGAACTCTAGCGTTCTCAACTTCAACACCATCTAGTGACTTAACTGGATACAGTAAAATTTTTGCTAGGTAAGGCATCATAGCAATTTTGGATTTTAGATTTTGCGAAAAGTCGGAGCGCCAGCTTGCAGCGATTTAGTTAGCGCAGAGCGAGCGTCACTTTTCAAGACGGATTTTGGATTAAAGATTGGTAATTTAGCAATCCCTCACTTTATTGTCTGAATTCTGGATTCTGAATCCTTCTTCAACTTGATCAATATTTTTAACTTATGGATATACTGGCGACTTATCAATTCCGCCAACATGATTTAGGGGCCAGAAGCGAACTACAGCACGTCCAATAATATTCTGGCGGGGGACGACACCCCAACAGCGGCTATCGTAACTACTGTTACGATTATCACCTAGTACTAAATATGAATCGGCTGGTATAGTTTGGGGTTTTGCTAAAAAAGGTGGCTGTGGCCCTGATTGGCAAACATCAATGACTGTACTTTGCCCAGAACCAAGGTAATTGGTTTCTGGGAGGGGTTTGTTATTGATATAAACCTTGCCATCCTTAAGTTGTATTTTTTCTCCAGGTAAAGCAATAATACGCTTAATAAAAGCGTCCTGGTATTGTTCTTTCTGTAGTTCTTTCGTAGGTGAAAATACTACAATATCTCCCCGTTGTGGGTCAGTAAATTTATACTTCAACTTATCGACAATTATTTTATCTGCCTCCCACTGGTTAGGCGTACCATGCAGAGTAGGTTCCATTGATCCAGAAGGAATCCAGCGTGCTTCAGCAACAAAGGTGCGAATTCCCAGAGCGAGAACAATGCTCAATACAATTGTTCTACCTAGCTCTGCGATCCAAGAATTATCGGGTTGTTGACTAGAGTTGTTATCAGGCACTTGATTTTGCATGAAATTACTTAATTTAACAAAAAATGTAGGTAATCAACCCACCTAGTGAGACTTTATCTGTTAATCTTAACGAGAAAATTTTAATTTCCTAGTCATGTTTGCATCTTGACTACCAATTTTAGATTATAGATTTTAGATTTTGGATTAAGATGTTTATTCTGGGTCATGACTCGCCTCTGGTGGGCGAAATCAATCTCAAATGAACAGGCTGAATCCCTTCTAAGATAAGATCAATCCCAAATCCAAGTTGTGCTAGAACTAAAATCCAAAATTGATTGACGGGGTTCTTCATAAAATAAAAATAAACTTTTTTTAAGGCACGGCAAAAAAAAATTGGTTACTCCGATCGCGAATAAGTTTAACCTAAAAGCATAGTCCCCTGTAATACATAGTCCTCTGTCAGAACTTGGTTATCCCTATGTCATCTTCAAAAACTTTACTGATTCGCCGCGCTCGTATAATCTTACCCAATGGTGAACTAATGATTGGGGATGTGTTGACGCGCGATCGCCAAATAGTCGAAGTTGCACCAGAAATATCGCAAACGGCACTAGCCACTGAAATTGACGCAGAAGGCTTGACTTTGTTGCCAGGAGTTATTGATCCGCAGGTGCATTTTCGGGAACCTGGACTAGAACACAAGGAAGATTTATTCACCGCCAGCTGTGCCTGTGCTAAAGGCGGAGTCACTTCTTTTTTAGAAATGCCCAATACACGCCCCCTGACAACGACACAGCAGGCTTTAGACGACAAGCTAGAACGTGCCTCACACAAGTCGTTGGTTAATTATGGCTTTTTTATTGGGGCAACAGCAGAGAATTTACCAGATTTGCTTTTAGCAAAGCCAACGCCGGGAATTAAGATTTTCATGGGGTCGATGCATGGTCAACTGCTGATTGATGGCGAAACAGCATTAGAGGCGATATTTGCTAAAGGCGATCGCTTGATTGCCGTTCATGCCGAAGACCAAGCTAGAATCAACCAACGCCGCCAAGAATTTGCCAATATTCACGATCCAGCCGTTCACTCGCAAATTCAAGATAATCAAGCGGCAATGCTGGCAACCCAACTGGCATTAAAACTTTCTCAAAAATATCAACGTCGTTTGCATATTTTGCACATGTCAACTGCCGAAGAAGCAGATTTGCTGCGTCAGGAGAAACCTAGTTGGGTAACAGCTGAGGTTACACCACAGCATTTATTGTTAAATACTAGTGCTTATGAAACAATTGGCACATTAGCACAGATGAATCCACCTTTGCGATCGCCCCACGATAACGAAGTTCTCTGGCAAGCTTTGCGCGATGGCGTGATTGATTTCATCGCTACAGATCACGCGCCACACACCTTAGAAGAAAAAGCTCAAGAATACCCCAATAGTCCTTCGGGAATGCCTGGGGTAGAAACTTCTCTAGCTTTGATGTTAACTGCGGCGATGCAAGGAAAGTGTACTGTAGCTGAAGTTGTGAACTGGATGTCTAAAGCTGTAGCTGTGGCTTATGGTATTCCGAATAAAGGAGCGATCGCACCTGGTTACGATGCCGATTTAGTGCTTGTAGATTTAAACACATACCGTCCAGTCCAGCGCGAAGAACTTTTAACCAAATGCCATTGGAGTCCCTTTGAAGGCTGGAACCTCACCGGTTGGGCTAAAACCACCATTGTCGGCGGTGAGATAGTTTATGACAAAGGCCAGGTAAATACGCAAGTGCGGGGTCAAGCTTTAACTTTCTTATAGCAAATATTTATTTAAGCTTACGTAGTAGACAAATAGTTATACATCAAACCAATATTTGAACTGGCAAGATTTTCATCTATCCAGAGTCAGACTAAACCAATGCAATTTGGTTAAAGCTAAAAGGCGAAAATTCTTGTTTTTCCTCTTTTAACCTTTTAACCAAATGGCACTAAAATCAGTCGAAAGTTTTGTGTTGCCTCGTTCCCAGCCTGGAGCCTGGGAACGCATTCTGGGAAGTTCCGCCTCTCGTCAAGAAAGAGGAGGCAGCAGCCCATTTGGAATACATTCCCAATCTTCCGACTGGGAACGAGGTTACATAAGCTTTTCGCGTTTTTTTAGTGCCATTCCCTTTTCAACAAAGGGTATTGACTTGTTTCTGTATCAGGAATTGCAACTTGAAACTCTGAATTTATTTGTAAATGTTTCAAGTCAAATCTTCAATAACTACTCTCTTCCCGCTATAAGATTACCTATTTATTATTTTTTCCCTGCTTGACTTCCTTCTCTAACGAGATGCTGCGCGTTGGCGGAAGCCTCTCATAGAAAAGATAGAAAAGGCGGTTCGTAAAAAAAAATTAGGTATCTTCCAGCCGGATAAGAGTAAACAAGCTAATGGAACCGTATTGCGATGCATTCCATGATGCTTGTACCCAGAAAGATAACCATAGAAATAATCAAAGAGAGTTGCTATGTCCTTCAAAATTCTAGCTTTAGATGGTGGTGGCATTCGTGGAGTCATTGCAGCGCGAATACTTCAACAAGTAGAACAAGAAATTAGAAATCAGGGGAAAGGAGAGTTTTTACACGAATACTTTGACCTAATTGCTGGCACTTCTACTGGTTCAATCCTAACAGGAGGGATTGCTGTAGGAAGTACGAGCGATCAACTAATTAAAATGTATCAAAATCGGGGTAAAGATATATTTCCGACGGCTAGAAAAGAGCGCTATAAAAACATTCCGTCCTTCATTAGACCAATTGTTGATGTCTTTTCAGCATCTAGATATTCTCATGATGGAATTATTAGTGTCCTCAAAGATGCTTATAAATCTATAAGAATAAAGGATATTGAAAAACCTATTATTTTGATTCTTGCTTACGATACGCTATATCGCAACACAACCTTTTTTACAAATTGTCATCCCGATTTAGGAGACAGATGGTACGATGACTGTTATTTATGGCAGATATGTACTGCTTCGGCTTCAGCACCTACTTTTTTTCCACCATATAAATTGGAACCTGTAGATAAAGAAAAATTTGGTGATTGGGAATTCCCTCACATTGATGGAGGAGTTTCTGCTAATAACCCATCTTTGGCAGCTTTAAGTTTAGTTATGAGGGTGAGTCAGTCTTCAATCTCTCCAACAATCAAGCAAAAATATAAACTGGATAATCTACGATTGGAAGATATTTCTATCCTTTCTATTGGCACAGGTCAAACTGGTGAACCATATAAATATGAGCAAGTAAGCAAGTGGAGAGGCTTAGACTGGGTTCAAAATCTTACTAATATTTTTATGGAACCGTCATCTGAGATTGATAGTACAATTTGCCGACAAATCATGGGCGGCTATGAGTCTAAACGTTATTTACGTCTTCAGTTTGACTTAAATGAGACATTTAAACCTAAACCAAAAGAAACTTATAAAGATCCTCGTATTGTATTACCTCCAGAAGAGCGAAAAAATAAATTTACAAATGAAAAAATCACTGAAGAAATAGATAATGCTAATTTTGAGATTGTTCAGCAGTTGATAGATACTACCTCTGCATTTATTGATCGAGGATTGACGTACTATACCAGAGACGACTCTGGTTCTCCGATAAAAAAGGCGATCGCCTCTTTTATTCGAGATAACTAATGCTATATGTCATTAGTTATGAGGCAATACGCTTGGGTTAAGGGTAAAAACTAAAAGTGGTGTAGGTTGGATTTCGCTATTGTTCAACCCAACCTAATATTTTTCACAAAGCCAAGCGTATTGCACCAGTAGTGCATCCACGTAAGCATACTAACTTCAACTTATAATAAAACGTTTCGTACTTACAAATTAAATATCGTATAAACACGAAACGTTTTTAGTTATTTTTTTTAAATATCAGTGCTAATTACAGATGTGAATCTAAAAATTTATTGCTAGTTAAAATTATTAAAACTAATTTTGCAAATTTATAAAATAGTTTATTTTTTTGTATAGATTATGAACTTAACTTGGGCATACTAAGTGTAAGGAAAGTTAAACATTATACAGAAATTGCTTATTGCTTAACTTTTTTACTAGCATTCGCTGCTAAATAATCTAGATTGCTTCTCCGAACGAGGTAGGGAACTAATCGGTTTCAATCGAAGCTGACTAAGTTCTCTCCTTATTGAACCCAACAACAGTCTATTTACACTTGCTTGATTCGTACACCAACCATCTAAATCAGTTTTTAACTGCTTATTACAGCAATAAAGCTAGTAGATGCAATATATCCTGTTTAGTTAAGAATCACTTTAGGTTCAATACTATTCGGATACGATAACCCCGCCTGGATTTAAGGGAGTGAAGAGAAAAGTAGTCTCCCTTTAAAAAAAGCCAGTGCGTTGCCAACTTTCCAAATCTCTAAGAACAGACGGCGGCTTGCTGACTGCCATTTTCGATTGAAGAAAAGCTGATTCAATATTTTTTGGTTGAGATAACAATGTTAATAACTGACAGTGGCGAACGTGGTAGTGGCAGATAGAACGAGTGTAAAGTGCTTCCTCGACTATTTGCAGTAATTTTTTAGTATTGCGATCAAAAAAGTGAAATCCCTCGTACTTCAGTCGGGAGATGAGCTTAAATTGCGGCAATGACTTTGCTAATGGCACAATTGAATGGTGTGAGTTCGACTTGACGAGTGCCTTCATGCCCATAAGTTAAACTTACACTCAGATAACTATCTGGCTTGTAGAGTAATCGTTCTGCCCATTCAACTGCCACAATTCCTGGTATGACTTCAATACCTTCCCAATAACTTTCTAAGTTTAGGGTTGCAACTTCTTGTGGTTCTAAGCGATATAAATCCAGGTGGTAAAGGGGAAAGCGCCCTTCTGTGTACTCATTAATCAGCGTGAAAGTGGGACTGACAATAGGTTCATTAATTCCTAAACCCTTGCCAATGCCTTGAACTAGGGTAGTTTTACCAGCGCCTAAATCACCTTCTAGTAAAATTACACTGCCAGGAGTTAGGGATTCACCAAGAGTAATACCTAAGCGTAGCGTCGCTTCTGTATCTGCAAGAAAAATTTTCATACTTAATTATTTAGTTATTAGTCATTAGTCTAAACAAAGGACAAGTGACAAATGACTAATGACAAATTTATCTTCCGTGGTTAACTCTACCGTACCACCGCAATAACACTTGTGCTAGTTTCTGCGGATTGTGACGAATCACACCTGTTTCATCTTCATACAAAACATTAGCTGGAACAATCCTTCGTCCTAGCTCAGTTACGGTTTCTCTATCTAAGAAAACGGGATGGGAGTTTTGTTGGGCATAGCGAATGAGTGATTGCTCTGAGGGGGATTTTTTGTGTATTAGTACAGCATCGAATAGCCGTCTTTCCCCACAAGCTGCATCAATTGCTCTGATGTGGTCTGCAACAGTGTAGCCTTCCGTTTCTCCTGGTTGAGTCATTATATTGCAGATATAAATACGGGGGACATCTGTTTGAGCGATCGCATCGGCAATTTCTGGTACTAATAAATTAGGAATCAGGCTTGTATAAAGGCTACCTGGGCCAATAATAATGTAATCGGCTTCTCTAAGTGCTTTAATAGCTGCTGGCACTGCCGGAGGATTAGCTGGAACGCAGCCAATTTTAACTATTTTACCGCCAGCTTTAGGAATGCTAGACTCACCATCAATACGGCGACCATCGGCTAATTCTGCCCAGAGGCGAACATCACTGAGAGTTGCCGGTAGTACTTGTCCCCGTACCGCTAGTACTTTAGAACTAGCTGCAACTGCTTGTTCTAAATCTCCAGTAATATCACTCATTGCCGTTAAAAACAAATTACCAAAACTGTGACCAGTTAAACCATCTCCAGCCCGAAAACGGTATTGAAACAATTCTGTTAATAACTTTTCTTCATCTGCTAGTGCAGCTAAACAATTGCGAATATCCCCTGGTGGTAGCACACCAAATTCTTGGCGCAATCGCCCAGAAGATCCACCATCATCGGCGACAGTGACAATAGCTGTAATATTAGCGCTGTAGGTTTTCAGTCCCCTCAACAACGTAGAAAGTCCTGTACCACCACCAATTACCACTATTTTCGGGCCTCGGTACAATCGACGATGAGCCATCAAGACATCAATGAGTTCCTCTCCGCCTTCTGCTCTCAGTACCTTAGTAATTGAGCCTACAGTGCGAGTTTGCCCCCAAAGCACTAATAGCAAGCCGCCAAGTAGTACCAAAGGGCCACTGATATAGTTGGGCAAGATGTTAGTGATTACTCCCAGGAAACCTCTAATCAACTCAATCATCAAAAAGATTGGGGTCAGCTTAATCCAAATAGCTAATCCCAAGCTTGCCAGCAGTACACCCCCAATACTGATCAACAACCAACGTTTTACCGATAGTCCAGGCGATAACCATTTGAACCACTGGCTAACCCGATAGGAAGTACGGGAGCGCGACTGCTTTTGCAGGGCGTTGAGGGCTTGTCTGAGAAAACCATTTGACATACCTGATTCGGAGCAGTGCTACAAACAATAATTAACAGAAAATTTACACCACTTGGTTTAAAACATTAGGCGTGAAACTATTATATTTGTCAATCCCATTAGACTAAGAGCAAGTCGTCAAGATTGCCAGCATTTCTAATTAAACAATACCCTGCCTTGGTAAAAGTGAATTTAATGGAAAAACGAATTTTAGGATTAGATCCAGGATTGGCAATTTTAGGATTTGGGGCAATTAGCTGCACACAAAACCTCAACAAGATACCAGAGACTACGGTAAATATGCTGGATTTTGGAGTAATTAAAACGTCCGCAGATGTGGAAATGGGACAACGCCTATGTACCTTGTTTGATGATTTACACACCGTGATAGAAGAATTTAAACCAGATTTGGTTGCGATCGAGAAACTATTCTTCTATCGGATGTCAAGTACAATCTTGGTTGCACAGGCGCGAGGTATAGTCATTTTAGTGTTGGGGCAGCGTCGTCTTCCTTATGTAGAGTTTACTCCTGCTCAAATTAAACAGGCTTTAACCGGGTATGGTAATGCTGATAAGTCGGAAGTACAAGAAGCTGTGGCGCGGGAGTTGGATTTAGATCAGATTCCTAAGCCGGATGACGCTGCGGATGCTTTGGCGGTGGCTTTGACGGCTTCGTATCAGTTGTAGAGATTTAGTGGTTTACTAATTATGCAAAATTCAGTAAAACATATACCTGGGTTTATTTATTAACTTGTCCAAAAATGATAACAATCTTTCACGCTAAAACCAAGCTTTTACGCCTTTTAGTGAATTCTATAGAAATATAAAATCAACTTCATATTTGGGCTAGATTCAATAAGCAAAATCCGCAATTACTTTCTCAAAATGCCATTTTACTTATTCAAACCCCAGTTTGTTTTTTTATTTGGTCATTCGCTTGAAAACTCTAAACAAGGAACAAATAACAGCTAAAAGTTAAACTACAAAAACTTTTAATCTTAAACAGCTGATGATTTGTCACTTTTTCATGGGTGTCCTCGGTAGCGGGAAAACGATCTTCGCGGTTGAGTTAGCAAAACAGGGGAATTATCGCATTGTCTCCACTGATACAATTCGCCAACAACTCTATGGCAATGCAACTATCCAGGGTGACAGGGTGAGTGAAGTCAGATAGAAGAAAAAGTAATTTCGGAGATTGTTGATGCGATCGCTTAAGGCGATTTTGTAATCTATGATGCTACCAATGCCAAACGTGTGTTTGCAAGTTTTTTAGAAGAAATTATCGGCTTCATGGGTAAATTGTGAATCACAATCTAGGCTAATAAACTGCGATCGCCTATAAAAATTTACTTTTTAACTGTCTTATCTGTCATTGCATTTTATTGACGATGGCGAGAAAATACAAACGCGACATTGAAAAATTTTTGTTAACAATGCAATCATCTCCATAGACTCTATTCTATTGAAGGAGGAAAATCATGAGTTCGCTGAATAACAAGCTAGTCCATATATTGACACAAGGTGAAGGCATTTATCTTTCTGGTAATCCCATTCAAACCGAGAAATTTTTTATTCAAAAGACACTAAGAAATGGTGGAAAAATACGTTTTAAAATTCGTTATTCCGCTGAATTAAGCGGTTTCTGCCTGCTAGAAGTTTTTCTGATGAGAGTCCAGAACGAAACGCAAACTGCTAGCATGGCTATCCCTAATAGTGGTTCAAGAGCACACGTTCAAGAACAAGAGCGAGAATTTAATATTTGGGAGCCAGGAGATTATTATTTCTTTTTTAAAATGCCTTCCAATAATGGAACATTTTATATTGAATATTATCAGCTTTATTGGTCAGCTAGTTAATTATTTTTCGTTGTAAATACCAAAATCATCAGAGCGAAACTACAGCAAAAGTGAGGCTACAGGAGTGCTTAGGTACTTCCAATTTAAAAACATTAAAAAGGGGGGGGGAAACTAAAATCAAAGTCCCCCAATTTATCGGGGGATTTGGGGGGATCTAAAACGTTTTGCTACCGCGAAGAGGAATTTTCAAATATTCTATTAGAAACGCTTTACATAGCTTGCTTCTAAGTACGCAATGACTGTAAATATTTTTGCCCAGCTACTTATTGGAGATTGGGAAAGAGTCTTTTGCGCAATTTAGTTGGGGTTTGAATCCCCATCAAAATTGTCCCAGTCTCTAATCCTTAATCCCCAATCCTCAGTTCAGGCACGTTTTTGCAATGATTGATATTCAAATTCAGCAACACTTAGTTGTTTTTTAAAGTAAGCACGGTAGAGTTCGCAACGCGGTAGGATGCGATCGCTTTCATAGGTGATTAACCCCAAGCTTTCGAGTTTATGAGCCTCAATGGGATTTAAAGAAATGTTTTGCTTGGCGGTAACAACTCCAATATAAGCTTTTACCAAACTAGGATTTTCTTGTAAGATTGCCCAGTGTCGCCATAAATGATAACGATAGATACCACCGTTAGCGATCGCATCCCGTATTAGTTCTTCTAAGGTGATTCCTTGACAGCAGAGATAATACAGAGCAATTCTAATTAATGCTGGATGTCCCCCCACAAGAGACATCAGCTGCTTAACTTCGTTATTATAAGTCCAATCTAGCCCATGCCGTCGGGCTAAATCTTCTACTTGATATTCAGTAAATTCTGGCAAACGGATCGGAAGTCCAATATTAAATGGGGAGCGGTTGATATGTAGGGAAACATATACTTCTGTGGAATAAACTACCACTAGCTTTAGTTTTTGCAAGTTGTTATCTTGTCGTGCTTCCTCATACCAAGAGCGCAATAAACCAAAGAACTCCTGAGCAATTTCCGGATATTCAAAAAAGCGATCAACCTCATTTAATACTAAAACCACTGGACTTTGACTCTGCTTGAGCAAATAAGATTGCAAATATAAACTGCAACTCAACTTAGAACCTATTTCTCCATCCCATTTCTCATCTAGCTTGGGGTCTATGCCTAATTCTGTTGCAATTTGCCAGCAAAAAGTACGCAAAAGCTTGTTTAAGTCTGTCAGACAATTAGAATCGATTTGGCTGCAATTCAAGTTCACTGAGCGATAACCTTGCATCTGAGCAAAGGCTAACAGGCGCAATACAAGAGAAGTTTTACCCATCTCTCTTGGTGCCCGAATCCTGATCACACAGCCTGGTTGAATTACTTCTCGATAAACTAGTTCCTCAATTGGGGGACGTTCGACATAAAAGGGAGAATCTAAAGGTACGGGGCCATCCGGGTATGACCAAAGATTTTCGAGTTGGTTATATTCTTGAGTAGTCAAAGAATCTAAGGATAAAGACGGGGATGGATTCTGTTCTTTTGTGCTTAAAGCTATTGATAGAGGTTGAGAGCTTTCAATATGATTCGGTTCACTCAGAACTGCATAGTCTTCTCTATATAATTCTAAATTAAAAGCGTTAAAACACATTTTCAGGGTTTTTTGATCCACGCCTGTATTCAACGACCATAATCGGTTTAGAGTTTTGGTAGAAACATTCATGCGATCGCCTAAATCTTCTAAAGTGAAGCGATGCCCGTTGTTTTGTACCTTTTCCATAGCCAAAATCGCTGCTTGTAAACGCTTCAGCCCTGTGATCGTTAAGATAAGTCCCCGCTTTCGCGTACTCTTAGATTGCTTCATATAATTAATTATTTATCTACTTTTTTTCTAACCGTCTTAGCTATCTCCTCATTGTTTCACGTTTTTAAGCAGTTATTCAACAGTTACTTACCCGTTCTTAAAGTGTTTATTAGTTAGTAAAAAAATATACACTTATCCTTGAATAGAATTAGATAGATAGGTATAAATAAACATAACTATATCAATTGCTATTTTTCCTATTTCTATGGAAAAGTGCTGATATTTCTGCGTCAAGCATTTTTGCAAATAACAAATGACAAGCCTTAATAGTTCACTTTATTTGTACCGATTTATTAAGTGTTATGGAAAGTTACACCGTAGGAGAGGAATGGAAGTCAATACTGCTCGGGTTTTGCATTTTTAACTCGGCATTGGATTTGGGGAAAGGTTAAAGTTTTTTTCTTTCCTCTTTCCCCTTTTCCCTTTAACCGACAAGTATTGGAATGGAAATGAGGTCTTTTGGATGCAGCAGTAGAGGCGCATAGCTAACTATGCGCCCCTACTAAAGACCTATATTTTAGGCAACTGAGAAACGCTACAATCTTTCATCAAAAAAAGTAAGCGTGTTACCTAAGAAGTATTTGAAGACTTTGTTGATTTAATACCAACGTCTCTATGGGTAACTAATTTATTGGCGAAAAGTTATTACTACTTGCTGCCAATAGGATATTCTGACGCATTTAGCGTGCAACTTTGTTTGAGATATTTCTGCCTGCCTGTGCCGCACTATCCCCTACATCACTAGCCGTTTCTTGAGCGCCCTCTACATACCCAGATCCAAATTCTTTAAAGGCTTCTCCTGATTGTTGTCCAATCTTCTGAAGTCGTTCGCCAGGAGAAGCCTCTGTTTCACGAGCATCTTTAAACCACTGCCCTACTGTTTTCGGTCTTTGAGCATCATTCTGCTCTACCTTTTCACGAACTCTCTCTTTTAAGCCTTTGTCATTTTGCCCATCACTAACATTCGTTGTCAGCATTAGAAAACCAACTAGGACAACAGCCAAAAAACCTTTTACCTGAAGTCCTTTAAGCAGGGAATTGATGTGACTAATCGTCCTAGAAATCAAATTTATCATGCCAATTAACTTAATTTTTTAGGGTACTAGTAAAGACTAACTATAAAAAGACAATTATCCTTCTAGCAAAAGGCATATCTTAAGTTATAAAAAAGAAAGGCTTCTTCAACCCTGGGGAAGAGAAAACTTATTTACGCTCTTTTGTGGCTTTGAAAAAATACAATATTTGTAAATTGGGTTGAACAAAGTGAAAACCAACAAAAGCAAGGATTCTTGGCGTTGGGTTACTCTGGGCGAAGCCGCTTTGTGTCTACGTTTCTTAACTAAAGCTACACCTATATTTATAAAAACTGATTACAACAAGATTTCTGGTCTATTATTTCGCCTATTCACCTAACTGTGTCCTTAACAGTTATTCGACGTTAGATAACTTTGTATCAAGGTCTACACCTGGCGCTGTCTCAACTTTGGTTAGCCCATTACGGAAAATTATTATGCTCAAAAAACTACAACAACTCAAAGCAATTCTGGCTTACAAAAACTCAGAAAATTTGGGTGATATTGCCATTCTTAAATCTGAGTTTTTTGGTACTAAAATTTCTCCAGCAATCGCTTCCAAACTACAACCAGTAGTGGGATATTATCCCGCAATTGATTTGAACCAATTAAGCCAATATCCTCAAGGCTCCTTTGGACGAGAATATGCCAATTATATGCAGGTAAATCAACTAAAACCATTAAACATCAGCCCAGAACTAGAAGACATTGCCAAACGTAATCTATTTGCTCTGCGATATTTAGTCACCCATGATATTTTTCACGTCTTGCTTGATTTTGATACCACCTACGCAGGAGAAATTGGGGTACTTGCTTTTGCTGCTACACAAAACTACAGCAAATCACTGCAAATCGGTTTGTGGTTAGCGAGATTGCTCTATCCAATTTTGGCTCCCCAACAAATCAAAGCGATTTTCGTCAATTTGGCGAAAGGGCAAGAACTAGGCAAAAAAGCTGATTTTTTGTTGGGCTACCGTTTTGAAGAACATTGGGAAGAACCAATTGACTATGTAAGGAAAAGGTTGAGATTAGCATAAACTTCCACAATTAGCCCAAAAAAAGCGTTTACCTGTTTAATAACAGCTTTTTGACAAGTCTCGCTCTTTGTTTATAAATCATGCTTAAGATTTCTTCGGCTGCCAAATGTAGCACTAAATACATTTTTAATGCTACATTTGGTTTTTAATACAGATAGATGTAAAAAAACATATATCTTTAGTTGTAAAATATATCTATCTTAAGACATATATTGTTAATAGGTAATTTCTCAAGAGTTACTAATAACAATCAAATAGTCACGCGATTTTTAGGCTAGTACACTGTAATGGAAGTTTGCCTAATTTTCACAAATTGCTCGATCAACTTGTCTGGTTAATCGAGATAGTAGCTGGATTTCCAGCATGCTGTACTAGAGGTATTGTTTATCTGACCGAGTGGATTTATATCGTAATCCCTAGATATTTGAAGGGCTTACAGACGACAAATTAATCCACATCTTTCCTTTACACGATAACTGCTTCAGGTGAAAAGCCCAAGGATGAAATACTGGATAACTAAATTAGCAATCTGTATAGTATTATTGTATAACTTGTTCCTCTCATCTGATTACGCCGGAGCAAACCAGCTTTCAAATATTTCTAATATTGATGTGCAGCAATTAAATGCACTCCCAGCAGTTGAAAATTTAGCCAGTGCTGACAAAAATTTTTCTGAGATTGAAAAGGAAGATTTTTGTCGATTTAATGGCATTCTTAATAAGATAGATAAACTAGAGGGACTCTTCACACTTTATTGCAGTGAAGATTCGGGCAAAATTTACTTAGAAATTCAACCAGAGCAGCTAAATAAAGATTACCTAGCTATAGTTACATTAGAATCGGGCGTTGGAGAAAGTGGGATTTATAGTGGATTACCTATTTCTGATTTTCTCTTCTACTTCCGACGAATAAATAACAGATTGCATTTTGTTGTACGTAATGTTAAATTCCGTACAGAAAGTGAAGCAGAACAGCGATCGCTTGCTCGTTCATTTAGCGATTCAGTTCTTTATTCACTCCAAATAGCCACTATTGATCCAAACAGTAAAAATATTCTGATCAGCCTGGATGAACTGCTCATGCAGGATTTTCCCGGATTAAGTTCCTTGTTAAAATACTCTTTACAGGCTGATTACCGCTTAGATGCACACAAGTCATATTTTAGTGATGTTAATAGCTTCCCAGAAAACGTAGAAATTGATTCGACTTACGGTTTTTCATCGTTAGAAGGAGCAGATTTAGTTACAGTACCCGATAGCAGGGCACTCACTCTAAAAGTCCATTATAGTTTTTCTCAGCTGAGAGAAAACAATGGTTATATTCCCAGACTTGCCGATGACAGAGTGGGATATTTTATTACTGCTTTTCAAAATTTCTCTAATAATAATGCTCATGAGCCATTTGTACGTTACATCAATCGCTGGCATCTAGAACCATCCGATCCTAATGCTTCCTTATCTCCACCCAAAAAGCCAATTGTGTATTGGATTGAGAATGCTGTGCCATTAGAATACCGTGATGCGATTCGTGAAGGCGTTTTGATGTGGAATAAGGCATTTGAAAAAGCCGGATTTCAAAATGCCATTGAAGTACAGCAAATGCCAGATGATGCTGATTGGAAACCAGCAGATGTACATTACAACACTATTCGCTGGTTCAATTCTTTGGATGCAGGTTTTGCCAGAGGGCCAATGCGCGTCAACCCATTCACCGGGGAAATATTGGACGCAGATATCATCGTGGATGCCAATATGGTGCTATCAATTCAGCAAGAATATCAAGCGTTGATGGAAGCAAATTCATCACTGAGTACAAACCCATGTCAAGAAAAAGCAGAAGGACAGAAGGACGCGGGAAAGTTGCTGGATAGATTCTCCGCGTCACCCAATTTCCGCGTTACCACATCATCTTCCCCTGCTCTCTTTTTCTCCTCTGAGTTTTGCTATGGTATGGAGTCTGCAAATCAAGCAGCTATAGGGGCGCTAGCGTTGTCAATTTTGCCAAATACTACACCAAGTAGTGAAACGATGAAGGAATATGTGCATCAATATTTGCGTTCTCTCATCGCTCACGAAGTCGGACACACTCTTGGTTTGCGCCACAACTTTCATGGCAGCACCATGTTAGCGCCTGAAGAATTAAATAACACTGAAATTACTCACACCAAAGGTTTAGTAAGTTCGGTGATGGACTATCTACCTGTGAATATAGCGCCACAGGGAGTACAGCAGGGTGACTATTTTCCAGGAGTTGTTGGGCCTTATGACGAATGGGCAATTGAGTATGGTTATAAAAGATCCCCACCAACAGCATTTGAGGCAATTATTCCAGAATCAGAAAAAAGTTTTTTAGACCAGATTGCCCTAGCGTCGCCTCAACCAGAATTATCTTACGCAACTGATGAAGATATCTGGGACATTAATCCTTTGGCAAATGTCTGGGATATGAGTAGTGATGTGCTACTTTATTCGCAGTGGCAGATGGATAATGCTCGTTTTATTTGGCAGCGCCTTGACAAGGGTTATCTATCGAAAGGAGAAAGCTATAGTAATCTGCGCCTGAAATTCAATAGAGTACTTAAATATTATTTTCGGAACGCCATTTTGCTTTCTAAATACATTGGTGGGCAATCGTTTCGGCGTCTCCATGCTAGTGATGATGCTGCTTGGGCATTTGTACCAGTTTCACTTTTAAAACAACGTCAAGCATTGACAAAACTGCAAAAATATGCATTTGCTGAAGATGCTTTCAATTTTTCACCAGAATTGCTCAATCAACTGGCACCATCACGTTGGGAACACTGGGGTAGTTCTGCACGGAACAACCGCCTTGATTATCCAATCCACGATCGCATCCTGAATTTTCAAAGTGCGATATTGCGATCGCTATTAGACAGCGATCGCCTGAATCGTCTACAAGATATAGAATTAAAAACTCTGCCTAGTCAAGCGCTTTCCATTCCAGAATTATTCGATACCCTGCAAACAGGCATCTGGACAGAAGTTTTGATCCCAGGAGAACCAAAGCCAATTTCAAGCATCCGCCGTTCATTGCAGCGGGAATATCTAAATATTTTGCTTGAAATGATTTTGGGTACTACTAATACACCTGAAGATGGTCGTACATTGGCTTGGTATAAATTGCGCCAACTGCAAAAAGCCATTGATGTCAGACTCAAACAACTTGGTGGGGTTCCACCGCTTGATGATATTTATACCCTAGCCCACTTAGAAGCTTCTGGCGATCGCATTACTAAAGCATTGAACGCGCATCTAATTTCTAGGTAGACATTAAGATAATTTGTAATTATTCTTCCTCATCTCCCCAATCCGCCAATATACCGCTGTAATAAACCAATGAAAACTTCCGGTATTTCCAAATGAGGCAATATTCCGGCATCTGCGATCGCATAAAAATCTCGAATTGCAGTTGGATTTAAATTTGCCAAGCGTTGCCCTAATTTGATGTTGGTAAATTGTGCCTTTTCTCCCCAAAAAATAACGGTGGGAATTATCAGTTGTTGAATATATAAACTTAGATCAAAGTAAAGATCGCCCCGCAAAAATGCCAAAGCAGCAAACTTGGCATTAGGTTGTTGTGCAGAGGTTAAATAAGCCTCCACCATCTCTTGGGATACTCTTTGTGACTTCGCAAACAGAAAACTTTGTAAAAAATTGCGGACTGCAATTTCATTTTCAGCACCAAGGATGTAAATAAAATTGTCTAACAAAGGTGCATTAATTACTGAAAGCGGAAGTCTGCGTCCAGCACCCTGTCCAAAATCATCAAATCCAGACGGGGAAACCAAAAACAATGCTTTGAATAAATTGGGTTGAACAATAGCTAGGCGGATAGCAAAAGCGGCTGTGAGAGATGAGGCTACCAGCGTCACCGGTTGGCGACAAGTTTGGATGATAAACTCTGTGATCGTACTGAGATAATCCTTAATTTGATAATCCCGGACTGGATGGGCCGATTCTCCCCAGCCGATGAGATCGGGGGCTAAAATATGGTAATTAGAGGCAAAAGCTGGGTAAACTTTAGACCATTCATACGCAGATGCCCCACCACCAAAGTTATGGAGAAACAGTAGTGGGGGTAAATCTTCAGTGTCAGCAATTGCCCAAGGTGCATTCGTTTGGGTATAGTAGACCATCGCCCCCAAGGATGTATGGATGACTTTATGTCCAAAGCCAGGAGGTTGAAACTGAAGCATAAAATTAAAAAGTTTAGTTTAAGTTTAAATAAGAGCCTGAAACTTTCTTCTCTACGAGACGCTGTGCGTAGCTAGCTTCCTTATAAGGGTACAACTTTGAATTTTAAATCTTGAATTTCTAACCTTGCTTTTTGTCACCATCTCCTGTGATTTGAACAAGTTGATCAAGGTTATCACCACTGATTTGATATATTGCCCCAAAACCAACTACAAAACGGCCTCCACTCGGAGTTAACTGGAAAATCCGAAAGTCAGACAAGCCGCGCAAAACTTCGACCATTTCACCAAAGCGCCCTTGAAATTGCTCAACAATTTGATTCCAATTGTCAGTTTCACGCTCTATCAGAGTTGCCGTACAATCAAAACTCAAACGACGACGGGCAAAAATTAGATTACTCTTAGCTTCATCCTCGATAAACAAGACACTAACATGAGGATTGGCATAAATATTTTTGGTATGAGTCGAAAGACCGCTGACGTAAATGTAAATATTCTTGGAATCATCCATTACAAAGGGAGCATAACTAGCATCGGGTATTGCCTGTGCGCTCACGGTGCTAATGATTACACTCTCAAATGCTTCAGGAAACTTTTCGTACTCAGCTTGAATGTTTTCAAGTTGACTCATAAGTAAATTACCACTTGATTAGGAACACCTAATTAAGTATCCTAACGTGATTTTAAAACTCCTTTAAAACCTCGTTTCCAGTCTCTGGCTGAAAATGCTGCTTGTAGCAGTGCCGCAAGTCTTGAGGCAGCCTCTAGGATGGCATTCCCAGCCGGAGATTGGGAACATGGTACAGATGTATGCCCCTACTAAAAGCGATCGCCCCTTTTAATTAAGAGCGATCGCTAATTTTTATATTACAGAAGAAAGTTTAAGCAGCAACAGGTTCCAACAATTTGATGTCAGAGAAAACAAATTCTTGAGTAGAAAATTTTCCTGCTATCTCGGTGCGAATCTCCCGACGATTTAGGATGAAATAGTCACCAACTTTTTCATACTCATCAACAAATTCGCTTCTACCGCCCTTTTGTTCCCCAGTTTTAGGGTCATGGTACACAGAGTCATAGCGGTGGGACAGGTAGCCTTCCCCAGTGTCATGACTGCTGAAGGTGTCAATGGTCACGTAAGTACCGTGGATTAAACGGTGAACATGACATACTTCATTATTGCGGACTTTATATTTATCGCCCTCAGCCTTACCACCCATTAAAAGCTCAACTGCACCAGTTTCGTCAGTTTTGCCATAGCTAAAGGTATTGGCACTGTGGGTGTCTTCAAAGCTGCGGCGGACGCGGTGAATTGCTATCTCCCACGCTTGACCATGAATTGCTTTCTGGGCTGACTCGTCATCTACATCCAAAACTTCGGCTTTCAGATTGGCAGTGATGATAACTTTGCCTGTAAACACTTTATCATCATGCTTATAGGTAATATTTGCGGTATAACCGGGAAAATTCTTGTCCCAAGTATAGCGGTTTTCATAAGCAGCCCGGAAAAGTTCCTGAGCAGAGAGTTGTGTAACTGTCATGTGCTTCTCCTAGTCGCTACTCTAATTAGCGTTTTAGTTTCCTTGGTATTAGCATAGAAGTAATTGTTGAGGCTTGGATAGTCCCCAACTGGGTACACTTATGACTAATTCTCTCCACGCTGTATTTCATGCCATCGCCAATGTCCAGAATGAGCAAGAATTAAGACTAGCTCTCACGGATAAAATTGGTGAGCATTTTGGCGTGCAAAATTGGGGCATTTATCTTCTAGATGAGCAGCCAAGCACTGAGATTAATGTTCCAGGCATCCCAGCAGTATGCTTAGAAAGCAATCCAGTGGGGCGCTACGTGGTTGAGCGTCATGCTCCCGCGCATGAGCAGTTATTATTATCACCAGCAGCCTGGAAGCATTTTTGTTCGCGTTCAGATCACGAACACGTAATGACTGGGCCCATTGTTTACGATGGTCGTCTTGTCGGAACGCTGAACTTGGCTCGTGACAAGGGAAATCCTGCCTTTAATGGCAACGATTTAGCTGATTTAAGCGCTTTATGCATTCATTTATCAGCGAAAATGGCAACCCTACGGACAAAACCCAAAATATCCAATTCGCTTTTAGTCAGTCCTCTAACAGCCCGTGAGTTAGAAATTGCCGAATTGGTGGCGCAGGGGTTAACGAATGCCGAAATTGGTGAAAAGCTTTGGATTACGCAAAATTCTGTCAAACAAGCTTTGAAGAGGATGTTTCGCAAGTTGAAGGTTTCGGCGCGTGCAGAAATGGTGGCCAAGCTACAAGATATACAAGTTTCATAAATACGGCAGAATTCAGGAGTCAGAATTTAGGAGGCAGGAGTCAGGAGTCAAATAGGCTTTATATCTAAATTTAGAAACTTAGCTTGTGTACTTCACCTTCCTTGAAATCTGCTGTATAGAGCAATCTTTGCAGCAGTTGCGAACAAAGAGATACCGGACTTCTTCAAGAAGTCTGGTATTTTAACCTGTCAGTATTTGCAAATCAAATAGGATTACTATAAGATAATTGGGCTGAATTAAATAAAAACTTTAGTTTTTGACAGTTTTGTTTTTTGGACAATAGTAATATAAGTCTTTAACAAAGTCTTAGGCAATTAAGACTTAGTTATACTTTGAGTAAGTTCTAGAGAACTTAGTTAGTTTTGTAACAGGAGAAGTAGGGTGCTTAACAACCTTCATCAGTTATTATCTCCCCGGCAGTGGGGAATTTCCCTCGCGGGCTTAGGCTTACTTCTCGGTTTGGGCTTTCTAGCCAAGCAGACTCAAGTAATATCAGTTAAAGATTCTCCATTATCATCGGCTCAGATTCAGAAAACTAAAACTTCCGAAAACTCTCTTTTGTCGCAACTTAGAAAAGTTCGAGAGCAGAGAAGTCAACTTAATGCGGCTTCTGGAGATAGAGGAGTTTTTTCTCATAAGAGCGGAAAAACAATATCTACAACTACAGCGCTGGTTCCAAATAGTCAGGGAGCCACAAAAAGCACAGGAGTTCTACCAAAAGCAAATTTTCCTGCAAAAGATGGGATTTACCTCTATGGTCAATCTCCTAAACCAAATGAGCTTGGTCAAGGTTATATCATATTTCAAAAGCAGCAGGCCAAGATAACGGGTGCATTGTATATGCCCCAATCAGAGTTTAATTGTTTTCAAGGTTCAATCAATCCATCAGGAGAGTTGGTGATGACGGTTAATGGTTCATCAACTCAAGCCAGCTCTGAGCAGTCGAATCAGGTAGCTACAAGTAATAGACTACCCAAGGTTAGTGAGGATGAGTTAAACTCTTATGCTTACTCACTGGCTCTCCAAGACTTTTATCGGTTAAATTCTATCACTGCTAGCGATCGCCGCACGCTGCAAATGTGTAAATAATCTTCAAAGTCTTGGTGATGAATTTTTGAGTGTTTTCATAACTTATCATCCACAAACCAGCAGTTTGCTTTTTAAGTGAGGTACAAAATGCAGAACTCACGCATTAGATATTAGAGAGTTTCTGCCTCTGGTAGTTGTGCAATCAAACCAAATAATAGCAAAACTATATAAACTAGGTGCAATTCAGGAATTGCCCCTAGTTCATCAATAAAGTACAGTCTTAGATAAATTTGGTATAGTTGTAGGTCTTTTAGAAAGAATCAGAACAGTCATCGTCGATTTCTGCATCCCACCTAGCTGAGAGTACTTGCTCCATCATCGCTTCTATAGCGCTGACATTCAAGTTTCGCTCTCGTCGCTCTTGTAGGGGGGTTGAGCGGGGAATCAACCGCAGACACACCCCTTCTTGCATCAAATCGAAGTAGGTTTCTTGTTGTGACGACTGTTTTAGTTCCAAGTAATCAAAACTACAAACATTCAAATATAGGGCATGGTTAGCCACTAAGGTAGACCTTTGCGGATTGGCAAAAACCTCCATCACATCCCCTTCACCCTCGCTCAGTACCTTATCTTCTTGGGTGTAGATGTAGTGGACTCGACCTAAATCTGTCAGCAATCGCCGTATGTCGAGCTTATTCACAATGATGCCCGTGTTAATAATGCACGGAGCTGGTATCCTGGTGTCGGGTAGATGGTGACTCATAGGAAAATAGCGATTGAGCTAAGGAGAGTGGCAACATAGCTAAACAGTCATAATTGATTAGCTTGTTTACTTCCTACATTTAAAAAATATCAATTTTGTGGAACAATCGTCTAACAATTTAGAGTAAGTTTTTAGTTAGCGAATACAAAACACAAATTTTGCTCCCTGATGGAATTTTAATTTCCTAAAATCAATGGATTTCTGTATAAAAATTGCCCACTATTATTTGCTTACCACTTAGACAAGCATAACAAAATTTTGAAGGAGAATGTTTAATAGAAGTAAATCTTATCTAAAGTTTTAAAGTCTGCTCATGTAGATTGTACCTATATCAAGACAATTATCCTGCATTTACCAAATATTAATGTAATTCAGATGACGAAACAGCAACAGTGGTGGGAAAAGCTGCTGTTAAAGCTGGCAGCTAGTATCATATTTTACACAATTATTCCACTACCGTATTTGAACGGATTAGATTTTCGGGGAGTAGCAAGCCTTGCTTCGCTTATAGGGCTGATAATTGGGGGAATTTTAGGATTAGTAGATACGGGGATGGATTATATTGGGATGCCCGTGCTAACTCGTAGTGTTTTAGTAGTAAGTATTTGGATTGCCATCACTGGAGGATTGCACTTAGATGGGGCAATGGATACTGCCGATGGTTTGGCAGTGGGCGACCCAGATCGGCGATTGGAGGTGATGGCAGATAGTGCTACAGGTGCTTTCGGAGCAATGGCTGCGATCGCCTTGGTGCTATTAAAAATAGCAGCTTTGACGGATATAGCAGAAAGCCGTTGGTTGTTGCTAATGGCTGCTTGTGGCTGGGGACGTTGGGGACAACAGCTAGCGATCGCCCGATATCCTTACCTGAAACCAACAGGCAAAGGTGCATTTCACAAACAAGCCATTCGTTCTTACAAGGATTTGTTACCGGGGCTGTTGTTGTTATTCGGTTTAAGTGGTTTACTTTGGCTGATAGATAAACAGCAACTGTTTCTCACACTGGCAATGATAGTTGTTGGCAGTGCGATCGCCACTTTAACTGGTGCATGGTTCAACCACAAATTAGGTGGGCATACAGGAGATACCTACGGCGCAGTCGTTGAGTGGACTGAAGCCTTATTTCTCTGCGTGCTGACCACCTTTCAATAAATCAGGGAGATGAGGGAGCAGAGGAGCAGGGGAGGCAGGGGAAGTAGGGGAGAATAATAATTTCTAACTCCTGACCAATGACTAATGACTAGTGACTAATTCACTTAATCGGTTGCAGCTTTGTCACCTTGAGTTTAAAAGTCCCAACCCCAGTTTCTCCAAAAGACCGGACACGAATAACATAATTCCCTGTCTCTACGATGCGAGTAAACAGTAAGGAATTGCTACTACCATCAGGGCCATCATCATTTTCTGCCAGAGTTGAACCATTAGGTGCTAATAGTGTGATGATACTATCAAAGTTTTCTGACGACAGGTCAACTGCTAAATTATCGCCCTTCTCTAACTTCACTGTGTAATCACGGGCAAACCCACCTTGACCTGTGGGTATATCTTTATCTGAGAGACTATCACTAATTTCAGTACTGTTAGATAAAGGAATTGGACTATACAACTTATTCTGAGCAAAAGCCGCACTTGTACTTATGCCTATTCCCAGCAACATGGCAGGAATAATGATGAGTTGTTTTAAACCCGCCGCAAAAACTTTATTCATGATACTTTAAGAAATTTTTCCACGAGAATAGGGTAAGTTGGTCAATTAATGCGCTTTTAAGTCAAAGATTGCCATTAATTCTTGATTTATCCGTCTTTGACGGCGGTGGCTACAGCTACTAATCCTAAGACCACAATTCCATTCTGACGAAGTGTTTGCACAGCAGACCTGGCAGTAGCACCAGTAGTATAAATGTCATCTACTAACAGCACTGGGGCATTTGGGGGACAATGACGAAATTCTTGCCCAACAGCAAAAGCTTGAGCCAAGTTTTCTTCTCGTTTCGATACCGATAATCCAAATTGCGCTTCCGTTTCTCGCACTCTTGCTAAACCGTTTAGTTTTAATTTTAATCCAGTTATTTCGCAGAAGCTTTGTGCTATCAGTGCGGCTTGATTATATTTACGTTGCTTCTGTTTGCTAGCATACAGTGGAATGGGAACCACCACAGGTTGGCTATCTCGCTTCGGTGAATTTAACAACCATGCTTCTCCTAACCATTGACCCAAAGGACGAGCTATTTGGGGTTGATTTTCGTATTTCATTGCCGCGATCGCTCGTTTAACTGGGCCACCATATTCCCCCCAGCCAAATACTGGTATAGGCTCTTGCCATAAAGAAATCGGGTCTTGGCGTTGACATTTTTGCAGTTGTCTGGTGCAGTTCTGACAGAATTCTTGGGAAGTTGCACGTTGACATAAGGGGCAATGGGATTGGAGAAAAAGATTGAGTAAGCCTGTGAGATTTTTAATCCAAGTGTGCATTTAGAATTGTCCTTCGTCATTTGTCATTCGTGATTTGTCCTTGACTAGTAACTTTCGACTAATGGCCATTGACCAATGACTAATAACTAATGACCATTGACTAATGACTTAACATACACGCGATCGCACCTTGTTGTTTCTACGCCCGTTGCTGGAGTGTAGCCGTTGCTTTCATACAGCTTGACTGCTTCTACTAAAACGCTGGAAGTTTCAATCCAAATTTGCCTAAAACCACGCTCTGCGATCGCTGCTTCTAGCTGTTGTAACAAATATTTCCCTAATCCCAAACCCCTGATGCTGGGCAAAAGATACATTTTGCGTATTTCTACAGCTTTTTCGCCTCGACTTATGGGGTAGTATGCCCCAGTACCTACTAGCTGGCTTTGGTGTTCAATTACCCAAAACTCTCCCCCAGTAGCTAAATAACATTCTTCTACTCGCAGCACATCTTGGTCAGCGCCCTTTGGTTCCCAACCCAGACCGTATTCTGATAATACATAACTGATAACCTCGGCGGCTCTCGTGCGATCGCTTTGCACCCAATCACGAATTAAAAAATCTTGATAATAGTTTTTCATTACTATTTGCTGGTCAAGTTTACACAGAAAATTTTTCCGCATCTATATCCCAATTTACCCAGCAAATAGCTTTTATGGCAGAGTCCGTTTTAGGCGGTACTCTCAAGGTGTCAATGAAAAGACTTGGGCAGGGAAATGATCTTCCCCTCCCCAAGTCTTTTTACCAAGGATAATTCAACGATATAGTAGCGATGCGTACGGCGGATCTACGCCTACGCTGACATTGATATTACAATTTGATATTAAACCTCGTCCATTTTGAAAGCTGGAGTTTTGTCACGCATGGGACTATCCTAAGTTTTAGGAGTGGTGATTGAGGTTTGTACAAGAATGTTGAAAATTGACTTTCTTCGTT